>JAISTT010000015.1 GCA_031272445.1 Candidatus Endomicrobiellum mastotermitis
AAAACTGTAGGTTCAGGTATCGTTACTGATATATTAGATTAAATAAAGTTTTTTTTGTTAAGTTATATAATAAATAGGATTGAAATTTATGGCAAATGAAAAAGCATTACCGAGTCAGCGTATAAGAATTAAATTGCGTGCATATGATCATAAAATGTTGGATGACTCATTAGCAAGAATTGTGGAATCGGCAGGACGTACAGGAGCGGCTATAACGGGTCCCGTGCTTTTACCTACTAAAATAAGAAAGTATACCGTTAATAGGAGTGTTCATGTTGATAAAAAATCACGCGAACAGTTTGAAATGAGAATACATAAAAGACTAGTGGATATTCGTGAACCTTCTTCAAAGACTGTTGATGAGCTTATGAAACTTGATTTGCCAGCGGGTGTCTATATTGAAATTAAAATGTAATTTTAAAATATCTGAATTATAGAGAGAAAAAAGACTATGTTAAAGTCAATAATTGGTGAAAAAATAGGCATGACTCAGGTGTTTGATGCTAAAGGGAATCTTGTTCCAGTGACGGTAATAAAGGCTGGGCCTTGTGTGATCACTGGGTTGCGGACGGTTGAAAAAGATGGGTACCTAGCTGTTCAGCTCGGTTTTGGAGAAGCGGGTGAAAAAAATCTGATCAAACCCCAAATAAGTTTCTTTAAAAAAAATAATATTTCACTTAAAAAAGTTATTAGAGAATTTAGGGTTACTGATATTTCTGCGTTTTCTGTTGGACAAGAAATAAAAGCTAATGTGTTTAAAACTGGCGATTATGTTGATGTTTCTGCACTTAGTAAAGGTAAGGGTTATGCTGGAGTTATTAAGAGACATAATTTTAGTATGCAACCTGTCTCTCATGGTCAATCGGATAGAACTCGTGCTAGAGGTTCAAGTGGGAGTGGTGGTCCACAAAAAGTTTTTAAGGGAATGAAAATGTCTGGACATTTAGGTAATGAATATGTTACAATACAAAAGTTACTTGTTGTGAGTGTTGATGTTGAGAAAAATATAATGCTTGTGAAAGGTTCTGTCCCAGCCGTTAAAAGTGGAATATTGCTTATAAGTAATACTCTCAAAAAAATTCCTATTAAGCAAGAGGAAACGAAAGTGAAAACCAAAGCTAAAATTAATAAAAAGTAAACCGTGGGTGATTTTGATTTATTTATAAATACTAAAAGTTTGGGTAGAAATAGTTTTTAAAGAGGTTTTTAATTTTAGTGTTTCACTCATTCATAATCGGATTAATGAGTACTTTTATTAAAAGTTGTATAATGATTTTTGTAGTGTTTTGGATATGAGATCAAAGAGAGAAAGTAAAATGGAGACAGTAGTTTATAATTTAAAAGGTCAGGAAAAAGATAAAATAGAAATCCCCGCTTTTTTTAATATTGAGGTTTCTAGCGTTCTTTTGCATGAGATTGCGACGGCATATTTAAGTAATCAAAGAGCTGGGACGCATAAGACAAAAACGAGAGGAGAAGTGTCTTTTTCAGGTGCAAAACCTTGGAAACAGAAAGGGACAGGCAATGCTCGAGCTGGACAGAAAAATTCTCCATTATGGAGAAAGGGTGGTATAATTTTTGGTCCGCAACCTAGAGACTATTATATAAAGATGTCAAAACGAAAAAAGAAGATTTCTTTAAATATGGCATTATCTGCTAAATTTAAAAGTGGGAATATGATTGTTATTGATTCTTTAAGTATTGATACATTCAAGACTAAGAAGGTTGTAGAGTTGATGAGGAATCTCAAAGTTGATGGGAAGAAGGTTGTTTTTGCAGTTTCTAAAGGCATGGATATGAAAAATTTTAAGGTTGCTGTAAGAAACATAGAGAATGCAGTATTAAAAAATGTTGAAAATATAAATACTTATGAAGTTCTTTGGGCTGATAAGCTAATTATTACTCCTGATGCTATTGGCATGATAAATAAAAGACAATTGGCGTAATTTAAGTTATGTTTAGGGAATAGAGATGAATATTAGAAACATTATTAAAAAACCTATAGTTACAGAAAAAGCAACGATTCTGAAAGAAAAAGGTAAAAATAAGTATACTTTTGTGGTTGATAGGAGTGCAAATAAATTTCAAATAAAGCAGGCTGTTGAAACTTTATTTAAAGTAAAAGTAAAAAAAGTTCATACTGCAAATTATGTAGGTAAGAGCATAAGAAGGGGTAAAAGTGTTGGTTATAAAAGCGATTGGAAAAAGGCAATAGTAAAAGTTGATGAGGGTCAGGAAATTCAGATAGTTGACGAAGTCTAAAAAATAGTCGAGAAAGGGTGTTTTGAAAGGTAAGGTTTTTATTTTAAAGTTAATAATCGGATAGTGATATAAGTAGTTACTTATATGAAAAAGAATTCTTAATAATAAGGAAAAGTGATGTCAATTAAAACATTTAGACCATATACGCATTCAAGAAGGCAAATGTCAATTTCGGATTTTTCAGATATTACAAAAACGAATCCTGAAAAGTCGCTTATTAAAATAATTAAGAAAAAGGGTGGTCGTAACAATACGGGACGAGTAATGGTTCGTTTTAAAGGTGGTGGCCATAAGAGATTTTATAGGATTATTGATTTTAAAAGAGATAAACTTAATATTTCAGCGGAAGTGGTGGCGATAGAATACGATCCAAATCGTTCAAGTAGAATAGCTCTTTTACAATATATAGATGGGGAGAAAAGGTACATTATTCAACCGATGGATGTGAATGTAGGAGATTCTGTTGTTTCAGGTCCAAATGCTGAGATAAAAGCAGGAAATTCTTTGCCTCTTGCAAACATACCGGTGGGTACCTTTATACATAACTTGGAATTTATGGCTGGCAAAGGGGGGCAATTAGTTCGTTCAGCTGGAGTTGCCGCTCAGCTTCTTGCCAAAGAGGGCGATTATGCTCATGTGAGAATGCCTTCTGGAGAAATAAGACTTATCAGAGCTGTTTGTTATGCAACGATTGGACGAGTGGGGAATTTGGATCATGAAAATGTTGTAATAGGTTCTGCAGGAAGGAATCGTCATATGGGTAGGAAGCCTCATGTACGTGGTACGGCAATGAATGCCGTTGATCATCCTCATGGTGGCGGAAGAGGAAGATCTAAAGGCAATAATCAGCCTCGGAGTCCTTGGAATCAGTCCGCCAAAGGTTTTAAGACAAGATCTAAAAAGGTCTGGGATTGGGTTATAGTAAGTCATCGCAATAAAGATAAGAAATAGTCTTAGGAGAAGAAAATATTATGAGTCGTTCGACAAAAAAGGGTCCTTATGTAGATGAGAAGCTTTTAAAAAAAGTGCAAAAACTCAATGAAGTTGGAGAGAAGAGAATTATTAAGACATGGGCTAGAGCGTGTGTTATAACTCCAGATTTTGTTGGACATACTATGGCAATACATAATGGTAAAAAATTTTTTTCAATATTTATATCAGAGCAAATGGTGGGTCATAGACTTGGTGAGTTTGCTCCTACTAGGGTGTTTAAAGGTCACGGTGGAATGACGAAGCAAGAGACTTCGCCAACATAGACAAGTTGTAATTGTGACATTTGCTCCTATGAGAATATAGATAATAAAAATTAAGTTTATATTTATAGTGTAGGCTTTCTTATATAGTTGAATAAAAAAGGATATTGATATGGAAGTGAAGGCGATAGCGAAGTTTGTTAGGCATACTCCAAGAAAGGTGAACCAAGTTCTTACGCTTATTAGGAATAAGAAAGTTGAAAGAGCATTTGAAATTCTTTCTTTTCTTCCAAAGTCCGCTGCTGCGACTATTGAAAAAGTTTTAAAAAGTGCGGTTGCAAATGCAGGTAAAGTTAAAGATTACTCAAATGTCAAAGTTAAAGAAGCGTGGGTTGGTAATGGACCAATATTAAAAAGAGTAATGCCTGGATCAAAAGGTAATAGTAGGCCTATAAAAAAAAGAACGTCGCATCTTACGATAGTTGTTGCAGATGTAAGTACGGTTGGTGTTTCGAAAAAGGGGAAAATAGGTAAAAATTGAATTTAGGTATGAGAAGTGAATAAAAAATTTAGGAAGGGTAAGTCAAAATGGGCAATAAAGTACACCCGAAAAGCGTAAGATTGGGATATATTAAAGATTGGGAATCTAAATGGTTCAACTTAAAAGAGATGCCTAATTTTATAGAGGAAGACTGGCGAATAAGGATCTATCTTAAAGATAAGCTTAAGTTAGCTTCTGTATCAAGAATTAGTATTGAAAGACAAGGTAAGCTCTTGCGCATAAATATTTATACAGCTCGTCCTGGTATTGTAATTGGCAAAGGTGGACAAGGTATTGAAAACTTGAAAAAAGAGCTTGAAGTAATGACGTCAAGAAAGATTGTTGTAAACATTATGGAAATTAAAAAGCCTGAGATTGATGCTCAACTTGCTGCTGAGAGTATTGCATTTCAATTAGAAAGACAAATTGCTTTTAGGAGAGTGATGAAAAAGACTATTGAGCGAGCAATATCAGCTGGAGCGCAAGGTATGAAGGTTATGGTTTCAGGTAGAATTGGTGGCGCGGATATTGCGAGAACTGAATGGCTTAAAGAAGGAAGGATTCCTCTTCAAACTTTTAGGGCAGATATAGATTATGGTTTTGCAGAAGCTCATACAACTATGGGGCAAATAGGAGTGAAGGTCTGGGTATTTAAAAAAGAGCTTTTTAAAAAGACAACTAAAGAGTTGTTTGATGAGGCAAAAGTTGTTGATACTTCAAAAACTGTTTTGGAAAATACACAAAAGAATCAAAATATGGTGTGAAAAAAGTTTTTGTACTATAGAGAAAAATGATATAATGTGAAAGTTATAAAGGTATAAGGATTTGTTATATGTTGATGCCAAAAAGGGTTAAGTATAGAAAGATGCATAGAGGTAGAATGAAGGGTAGGGCTAAGGGTGGTATGTATTTAGCTTTTGGTAAATATGGCCTTCAAGCTTTAGAGCCTGTATGGATAAATAGTAATCAAATAGAGTCTGCTCGTATAACACTTGCAAGGTTTATAAAAAAAGGTGGAAAGATTTGGATTAGAATATTTCCTGATAAACCAGTTACTAAAAAGCCTGCTGAAACAAGGATGGGTAAAGGTAAGGGTGATCCGCATTTTTGGGTTGCTGTGGTAAAGCCAGGAAGAATAATGTTTGAAATGGAAGGCATTCCAGAAGTAGAAGCGAAAAGAGCTCTTAGACTTGCTTCGAATAAGCTTCCTATAAGCACGAGAATTTTAGTTAGAGCTGAAATTTGAGGAAAAAATGAAAGATAAAAGTTTAGATGAAATGAAAAATATGACATGTGTTGAACTTAAGACGAGACTTAGTGATCTTCAGGATAGAATTTTTAAGTTAAAGTTTCATCATTCAGTGACTCCTGTAAAAAATCCTCTTGAGATAAGAAAAGTAAGAAGAAATATAGCGAGAATTAAGACACTTATCACTCAAAAAGAGGTCTAAATTTAAGATAAAATAATAAATAGGAAGGGAAGTGAGTGTATAATGCCAGAACGTAAAAAACGCAAATATCGCACGGGTATAGTTGTAAATGATAAAAATGAAAAAACTAGACAAGTATTTATTGAAAGGACGTATCGCCATTCTTTATATGGTCGCGTAATTCGTAGTAAGAGTAAAATTGCTGTACATGATGAAAAAAATGTGTCTTGTGTTGGTGATGTCGTGGGAATAATGGAATCTAGACCTCTTTCAAAAACTAAAAGATGGGTTTTAGTTAAGGTTTTAGAGAGTAAAAGTGTTGAAAGTATAAAATAAGTTGTGTAAAATTATAAAGGTAAATTAATCAATGATTCAGGAAAGAACTGTTTTAAATGTTGCGGATAATTCAGGAGCCAAAAAGATACGTTGTTTTAGAGTTGCAAAGGGGTTGAAACGTCGCTATGCAAGTGTAGGTGACATAATACATGCATCAGTACAGGATGCATTGCCCAGGGCAAATATTAAGAAAGGAGATGTTGTTAAGGCTGTGGTTGTTCGTACAGTGAAAGAAATTCGCAGAGTAGACGGAACTTATATTAAATTTGATGATAATGCGGCTGTTATTATAAATGATGAGGGTGAGCCGAAAGGAACTCGTATTTTAGGGCCGATTGCAAGGGAACTTAGAGAAGGGAATTATCTTAAGATAATCTCTTTGGCACCTGAAGTAATATAAGATATAGATTTGAGATATACTATGGATTAAGTGTATTTTTAAGATATCTAAGTGAAAAAGCTGGATTGAGGTAAAAAAGGGAGTGGTAAGTACAAAAGATGCTTAATGTTAAGAAAAAGGACAAAGTATTAGTTTTATATGGGAAAGATAAAGGGAAGAAAGGTAAGATTCTGAAAGTTCTTCCCGATAAGTGCAAAGTTATTGTTGAAAAAGTAAATTTTGTTAAAAGACATATTAAACCTAATAAGAGAGATTCCGGAGGAATTTATGATAAAGAAGCTCCTATTGACATAAGTAAAGTTATGCTTATTTGTCCAAAATGTGATCGTGCTTTAAGGCCTAAGTTTGATAAATTGTCAGACGGTAAGAAAGTGAGAGTGTGTCGTAAGTGTGGTGAGATTATAGTCTAAGAAAGTAAAGAAATATAAATATGTAAATAAATGGTGTAGCTGTTATTGTATTTGTTACAGTCCTCAAAAGAAAGGAAAGAGCTAAATGAATCAACCTCGTTTAAAAGAATTTTATCAAAAAAGTGTTATGGTTAAACTAAAAGAACATTTCAACTTTAAGAATGTCCATCAGATTCCTAGAGTTTATAAGGTTGTTGTAAATGTTGGACTTGGCGAAGCAAAAGAGAATATTAAAATTTTAGATATTGCAACTGCTGAGCTCTCTGCTATCACTGGGCAAAAGCCTATGGTTTGTCGTGCTAAAAAATCTATATCAAATTTTAAGTTGCGACAAGGTATGCCTATAGGTGTTAAGGTAACGCTTAGAAATGCTATGATGTACGAATTTTTAGATAAGCTTATTAACATTGCAATACCTCGTATAAGGGATTTCAGAGGTATTGAATCCAATAGCTTTGATGGAAAAGGAAATTTTAATTTGGGTCTTTCTGAGCAATATATTTTCCCTGAAGTTAATATTGAAAAGTCAGATAAAACAAGAGGGATGAATATAACCATAGTAACAACTGCTGAAAAAGATGAATACGCTAAAGCGTTACTTGGTTTTCTTGGTATGCCGTTTAAAAAAGAAAAACATTAATTAATATATAAAAATAAATATATAATAAAGGTGGAAGTAAAGGATTATTTTATGGCAACAACTTCAGCAGAAGCAAAAATGCGCAAAAGTCAGAAATTTTCGACTCGTCATAGAAATAGATGTCGCTTATGTGGGAGACCTCGTGGATATTATAGAGATTTTGGCATCTGCAGAATATGTCTGCGAAGGCTAGCGCATAATGGTGAAATACCTGGTTTGACAAAGTCGAGTTGGTAATATAAATTTAAAGAGGGTAACTTATAATAATGATTACAGATCCAATATCAGATATGTTTACACGCATTCGGAATTCAAATATTAAATTACATGAAAAAGTTGATATCCCTCTTTCAAAATTGAAATTGGAAATCGCTGAGATTTTGAAAAAAGAAGGATATATATCAAATTTTAAGAATATTGAAGATAGTAAGCAAGGAGTTTTAAGAATTTATCTCAAATATTCATCTAAAGGGGAAGCGATTTTAAAAGGAATAAAAAGGGTTTCAAAATCAAGCTTGAGAATATATAAGGGTTATGAGGATATGCCTAGAGTTGTTAATGGTTTAGGAGTTGCAATTGTTTCTACATCTAAAGGATTAATGACTGATAGACAAGCTAGGAGAGATAAAATAGGTGGTGAAATAATAGGATATGTTTGGTAAAGTAGATTAATGAGTAAATAGTTTAATAGTACTTGTAAATAAAGTACGTAATTTAAAAAAGATAGGGTATTTGAAATAGCAGTAGACGTGTTGTTTTATTTTTCTCATTGAATTCAATAAAAATTATTTGTTGTAAGGATGTATATAAGCATATATCTATAAATTTTTTAAGGATTTTTTAATTGAAATTTTATATTGAGGATTAAAAGATGAGTCGCTTAGGCAAAAAACCGATTAATATACCAGAAAATGTGAAAGTTGAGTTTGGGGATAGGGTAGTGGAGATAACAGGTCCTGGTGGAAGGCTTTCACAGGTAATAGATAAAAGTGTGGATATAAAAATTAGTAAAAATAGTTTGATTATTGAGGCTCTTGGGGATTCGCGCAAGCACAGTATGCTACATGGTCTTACGAGAGGGCTTGTTATGAATATGATTGAAGGAGTTACTAAAGGTTTTAAGAAGCAACTTGAAATGATAGGACTTGGTTATAAAGCAAGCATAGAAAACGGAAAAAATTTGGTTCTAGCCGTTGGTTTTTCGCATTCAGTAACTATTCCGATACCACCTGTAGTAAAAGTTACTTCTGCTCTTACGCCAGACAAGAATACTTTAATTACTGTAGCTGGAATTGATAAGTATGAAGTTGGGGCGTTTGCTGCTAAAATAAGAATAGTGAAACCACCTGAACCTTATAAAGGGGTTGGCATAAGATATTTAGGTGAAAGAATAATAAGGAAGGCAGGGAAAGCTGCAGCAGGTTCAGGCAAAAAATAGAGGATTAGATGAAAAATTCAATAAAAAGATTCGGCTATCGTGTGAAAAGAGTTAGAAATAAAGTTAGAGGCACTCAGGATAGACCTCGTTTAAGTGTTTATCGTGGCCATAAACATATTTATGCGCAAATTATTAACGATATTGAGGGTATTACTCTTACGTCGGCATCAACGTTATCTCCAGAACTTAAAGGAAAGTTAAGCTTTACCGATAATATATTGGCTGCAGAATTCGTTGGTGATTTAATTGCTAAAAAGGCTGTTGAGAAGGGTTTAAAACGTATTGTTTTTGACCGCAGAGGATATGAATATACTGGCAAAATTAAAGCACTTGCAGATGCTGCAAGAAAAAAAGGTTTAGAGTTTTAATGTTATATTTTATTTTGTAATAAAAAAATAAGGAGTGAAAAAAAGTATAACTTGGAAGGATTTAAATATTGCCTATGGATTATAGCGTGTAGTTTTGAAGGGAGGATGAGTTGGTTGAACAATTGGTGAGACAACAACAAAAAGATAGTGGTTTGAAGGAAACCGTTGTTGCTGTAAATAGAGTTGCAAAAGTTGTTAAAGGCGGCAAGAGATTTTCCTTGAATGCATTAGTGGTTGTAGGTGATAGAGCGGGAAAAGTCGGGTGTGGAGTTGGTAAGGCTAAGGAAGTACAAACTGCGATAAAAAAAGGCAGTGCTCATGCTTTTAAGCATATGATTCTTGTTCAGCTTAAGGGGAGTACTATTCCTCACGAAATAATTGGCGTTTCAGGAGCTGGAAAGGTTTTATTGAAACCTGCTGCTCCGGGTACTGGTGTTATTGCGTGTGAAGCGGTAAGAGCTGTTCTTGAAGCTGTAGGTATAAGAGACATCCTTACTAAGTCAATACGTTCTTCTAACTCTTTTAACTTGGTTTACGCGACGATTAAAGCTCTTAAAGGACTTCGTTCAAGAGAAGAGATTGCTAAAATTCGGGAAAAAGAGGCGGCAGAAATATGATAAATTTGGGCAATTTGAAACCTGCAAAAGGTTCGAAGCATAGGAAAAAAATTGTTGGACGTGGGGTAGGTTCTGGGCATGGACGTACTTCTACTCGAGGGTGTAAGGGGCAAAAGTCACGTTCAGGTGATGGATCGAAGAAGATAGGTTTTGAAGGTGGTCAAATGCCTATTTTTAGAAGAATACCAAAAAGAGGCTTTAATAATAAGTTTCGTAGAGAGTACGAGATTGTCAACGTCGGGAAATTAGATAAATTTGCTTCTGAAACAGAAGTTACTCCTCTATTTTTAAAAAAAGAAGGTCTTGTTAATAAAGCACGGTTTATAAAAATTTTAGGGGATGGTGAAATTGTGAAATCCTTAAATGTAAGCGCCTCTGCTTTTTCAAAATCTGCGCTTGATAAAATTAAGGCTGTGGGTGGTAAAGTTAAAATTGTTAAATAAAAAAATGTGTGTGGATAAAAAAAGTGGCTGGAATTTGTAGACTATGTTAAAGAATTTTATTGATACGCTTAAAGTACCGCAGTTTCAAGAGAAGGTTTTATTTACGTTGCTTGCGATTATTGCTTATAGAATAGGGACTGTAATTCCTATTCCGGGTATTAATATAGAAGCTGTAAAATCAATGTTTGCAGCACAAAAAAATGGTTTTTTAGATTTTTTAAATATGTTTTCGGGTGGTGCTCTTAATAGAATGTCAATTTTTTCTCTAGGAGTTATGCCGTATATTAATGCGTCTATTATAATGAATCTGATGCAGGGTGCTCATGTAATTCCTTATCTGGATAAGCTTGCAAAAGAAGGTGAGCACGGTAAAAAGAAAATATCAAAAATTACGAAATTAATGACATTAGTGATTGCTACGATACATTCTTTCGGTTTGACTATGGCATTAACTAAAATGTCTACACCAACAAGAATGTGTGTAGTTATTGATCCATCGTCATCGTGGATTATATTGACGATTGCAACTCTTGTTACGGGAACGATTTTGATTATGTGGCTGGGGGAGCAAATTACAGAAAAAGGAATAGGAAACGGTGTTTCTATTATAATTTTTGCAGGTATTGTAGAAAGACTTCCACATGCAGTGATAAATATTGTAAAACTCGTGAATATGGAAGAGTTTTCAATTTTGTTTGTTTTAATACTTGCTTTTATTGTTACAGGAGTTTTAGTTTTGGTTGTTTGGGTTGAAACCGCACAAAGAAGGATTCCTATTCATTATGCAAAAAGAATGATTGGCAGAAGAATGTATGGAGGACAGACATCTTTTTTACCTATAAAAGTTGATCAATCTGGAGTTATCGCTGTAATATTTTCGGTATCTATTTTATCTGCTCCTTTAGCTTTAGCTCAATTTACTCCAAACTGGGCGATTTGGAATTTCCCTTTAACTAAAAAAATTGGACAGTATATCACTAATGATTCTATAATATATAATTTAGTTTATGTATCTTTTATTATTTTCTTTTGTTATTTTTATAACTCTATATCTTTTAATCCTAAAGAATTGGCAGAAAATATGAAAAAATCTGCTGCTTTTATTCCTGGTATAAGGCCAGGCGAGCCCACTTCTATATATATACAGAAAGTTTTGGAAAAGGTTACTCTTAGTGGTGCGTTATTTGTTGCTTCTTTGGCCGTTTTGCCGGACTATTTGAGATCGATAATGAAAGTTCCTTTTTTCTTTGGAGGAACGTCATTACTTATTGTTGTAGGTGTTTCATTAGATACTATTGGACAGATAGAATCGTATATTATTATGCGTCATTATGAAGGATTTGCTAAAGATGCTAGGATAAAAGGTAAGTGGTTTAAACGGTAAAGTAAAAAAATAATTATGAATTGCATACTTTTAGGTCCACCAGGTGCGGGTAAAGGAACTCAAGCAAAAAATATTGTCAAAAGCTTCAATATGTTACATTTTTCTACTGGAGATATGCTTAGAAAAGCAAAAAAGTTTGACGAAATTATAAACAAACTTCTTTTGACAGGGCAGCTTGTGCCAGACAAAGTAGTTATTGATATTATAAAAAGAAGACTTGAAAGAGATGATATAAAAAAAGGATTTCTTTTAGATGGGTTTCCAAGAAATTTGAGACAAGCGGAACAGCTAGATTTGATGCTTAAAAGTAAAAATGTAAGAATCAATAAAGTTTTTTTGATAGATATAGGATTTGAAGAGGTGATTAATAGAATAGCTGGGAGAAGAGTTTGTGAGTGTGGAGCTAGTTATAATATAATAGCGGTTCCTCCAAAGAAAAATGGAATATGTGATTGTTGTGGTGCTAATTTAGTTCAGAGAAATGACGATAGAGAAGAAAGTGTTGTTAGGGATAGATTTGCTATTTATAAAAGGCAAACCGAACCTTTAATTGAGTATTACAATAAAACTGGATTGCTTGTTGAAATAGATGGACTAAAAGATGAAAAAGCTGTATTCAAACAAATAAGCATGTATATTTTGTAATAAATGTATAGTTTTAAAGAGGGTTAAGTTGTTTTTTAAGAAACATAATATAGAATTGAAAACGGCGGGAGAAATTGAAAAAATTAGAATTGCGAGTAAAGTTGTAGGAGAAATCTTACAAAAACTTTACGATGTAATAAAACCAGGGATAACGACTAAGGACATAGATATTTTTTCAGAAAAGTATATAAGATCATTGAAAATGGTACCGGCGTTTTTAGGATTTGAAGGTGTAAGTTATCCTTTTCCATCGTCAACGTGCGTATCAATAAATGATGAGGTTGTGCACGGAATTCCAAATGCTTCTCGTGTACTCAAGAATGGAGATATAGTTTCTGTAGACGTAGGAGTAATTTACGAGGGCTATTATGGTGATGCGGCAAAAACGTATACAGTTGGCAGTGTATCTGATATGGCGAATAAACTCATTAATGTTACGGAAGCATCTTTAAATAAAGGAATTTTAGAAGCCTTCTGTGGAAAAAGACTCGGTGATATTTCTTATGCTGTACAGAGAACTGTAGAAGATGTTGGATTTTCGGTTGTAAGAGATTTTGTTGGGCATGGCATTGGAAGATGCTTACATGAAGAGCCCCAAGTTCCGAATTTTGGAAAACCTAATGTAGGTATCAGATTACTTCCAGGTATGGTACTTGCAATAGAGCCTATGGTTAATGTTGGAGGTTATGAAGTTTGTTCTACAGATGACGGCTGGACTATTGTTACAAAGGATGGTAGTTTAAGTGCACACTTTGAGCATACTGTTGCAATAACAGAAAATGGTTATGAAATCTTAACAAAGGTATAAAATGTTTAAAGAAGACAAAATTATTGTTGAAGGTAAAATTGTGGAATCTTTGCCAAATGCTATGTTTAGAGTTGAAATTGAGGGTAAACATATGATTTTGGCGCATATGTGTGGTAAAATGAGAATGAATTATATAAAGATTCTTCCCGGAGATAGAGTAAAAGTTGAACTTTCACCTTATGACTTAACGAGAGGTAGAATAACCTACAGAGAAAAATGAAAGTCACTTTAAAATTTGAAAAATAAATGAATAGGCAGATATAAAAATTTATTAATATATAGAAGTATAACGGAGCATGAGATGAAAGTCAGAGCGTCTGTAAAGTCGATTTGTAAAAAATGTAGAATAATAAAACGCAGAGGTGTTTTAAGGGTAATTTGTTCAAATCCAAAACACAAGCAAAGGCAGGGATAGCTACTTAGTTTGTAGGACACAATGAGTTGATCTATTATTTCTTAGTATTTTGTAATGTAAATAAAAAATAGAAGTATGAAATTCGGAGGACAGATAAATGGCTCGTGTAGCTGGAGTGGATTTGCCGAAAAACAAAAGACTTGATATAGCATTAAGATATATTTATGGTATCGGACCTGCCGTATCAAACGAGATTATTGAAGTACTTTCTTTAGAACCTACTAAGAGAGTTAAGGATTTGACAGAAGAGGAAGTTAGCAAAATAAACGGTCTTATATCAAAAAACTTGAAAGTTGAAGGTGATCTCAGAAGAGAAATTCAATCAAATATCAAGCGTCTCATAGAAATAGGAAGCTACAGAGGATCACGCCACAGAAAAAATCTTCCAGTTAGGGGGCAAAGATCTAGGACTAACGCGCGTACGAGACGAGGCAAGAGGAAAACTGTAGGGGCAGGCAAAAAATCTCCTATGCCAGGCAAAAAAGGATAGTCAATAATAGGATGATTTAGCTTTATATAGTTTTTCAGAACATAAAGTTAAATGTAAGGATATAGGTTTAAGGTATATGGAGGAAAAGTATGGTGGAAGTGAAAAGAGTTGGTGGATCTAAAAAGAAAAAGTATATTGGTGGAATAGCAAGAGCTTATATATTGTCAACGTTTAATAATACTATTGTTAACGTAACGGATGAAAAGGGAAATACTTTAACTTGGGCATCAGCGGGTGGCTCTGGGTTTAAAGGTACAAAAAAAGGGACTCCTTTTGCTGCACAGATGACTGCGGCTGCAGTGGGTAAAAAGGCTTTAGATATGGGTGTGAAGCAGGTTGCAGTTTTTGTAAACGGTCCAGGGCCTGGTAGAGAAACAGCTATAAGAGGGTTGCAGGGTTCAGGTCTTGGCATAACTGCTATAAAAGATGTCACTCCTGTTCCTCATGATGGATGTCGTCCGCCAAAACTCAGAAGAGTATAACTAAAGATTAAAAATAATGTTACTATTGTTGTTCCTTATATTTATTGCTTTTTTGGATTTTTCTAGTATTTATTAATAAAAAGATAATGTTCAATTTTAGTAAATATTGCTGTAAATTTGGCAAAAAAGTGAATAATAGTAAAATATTTTGTGGTAGTTATTAAGTTAGTTGTCTAAAACTTTGGAGGATTACATAGATGTCACGTTATTTAGGGTCAGTATGTAAATTATGTCGTCGTGAAAAGGAAAAACTTTTTCTTAAGGGTGAAAAGTGTTCTGTAAATTGTACTCTTGAGAGAAAAAGAGGCAAAAATAACCCTGGTCAACATGGCTCTGCAAAAGTAAAAATCTCAGATTACGCAAAACACCTGCGCGAAAAGCAGAAGACGAGGAGAGTATATGGCTTAACAGAAGAACAATTTAGTCACTACTATAAAATGGCGGAGAAAATGAAGGGCTCTACTGGTGATAACTTGATTAAACTGCTTGAGTTAAGACTTGATAATGTAGTTTATCGTTTAGGATTTGCTTCGTCTAAGAAAATGGCGAGGCAGATCGTAAATCATGGCAATATTTTGGTTAACGAAAAAAAGATAGATATGCCGCGTTATCAGTTAAAAGTTGGTGATGTTGTAACAATTCCTGAAAAATATAAATTGAATGCAGTTATAAAAAAACTTGTTGAAAGAACAACGCCGAATGTTCCTACATGGCTTAGTTTTGATAAAAATAAGTTTTTTGGAACAGTTATAAGTGATCCGCTTATTGGTGAGATTTCTCATCCTATAAACAGTCAACTTATTGTTGAATACTATTCAAAATAAACTAACAGCCAGAAGGCTTGTTAAATGAGGTTATAAAATGAAAGCCCCGGATTTAGAAAAATTACGTAAACTCATTTTAGATGAAGAGACTGCTACGAAATTTTATGGTCGTTTTACTGTGGAACCTTTTGAACGAGGTTATGGTCATACGATAGGTAATTCATTAAGAAGAATTCTCCTTTCAGGTCTTGAGGGAGCAGCTATTACTTCCGTGAAAATTTCAGGAGCTTTACATGAATTTGCAGTTTTAAAAGGCGTTAAGGAAGATATCGCGCATATAATTTTAAATTTAAAAAAAATAAGAGTTAAGCTTCATTCTTCTATAAAATCAGAAGTACTTTACTTAAAAGTTAGAAAGAGCGGCAAAGTGATTGCAAAAGACATTGAACTTAAAACAGGTGTTGAGATAATGAATCCCGAACAGGAAATTGCAAATGTTGATGCCAAAACACTGCTCGAAATGGAACTGAAAGTTTCTTTAGGAAAAGGATATGTTCTTGCCGAGGAAGTAAAATCAGGTGATGATTATTCTGTCGGAACTATAGCAATTGATTCTTTGTTTTCTCCAGTAGTAAAAGTCAATTACGATGTTGAAAATACACGTGTTGAACAAAATCTTAACTATGATAGGCTTGTTATGGAAATATGGACAGATGGAACTATATCTCCAGGGAATGCTTTAGCCAAGTCTGCAAATATATTGAAGAAAAGTCTCGTTATATTTACTGATAATGATAGGACAATTGGCTCTAATGATATTATTGAAGAAGAATTTTCTGAGAGTAAGGGCGAGGAAATTTTCAATCAGTCCATAAGTGTTATAAATCTCTCTACTAGGACGTTAAACGGGTTAAAAAACGCTGGCATTGCGACAATAAGAGATATTATTAAGCTAAATGAAGAAAATATATTGAATTTTGACAATTTAGGCAAGCGTTCACTTGAAGAAATTAAAGATGGACTTGAAAGGTTGAATTTGTCACTTGAAGTGATGGATATTACAAGGGAGCAGAGGGATGATAAAAACTTATAATGGAAGTAAACTTGGCATTACAAGTTCGCACAAAAAAGCTTTACTTCGCAATTTAGCGACTAATTTGTTTCTCCATGAAAAAATAATGACTACGCTTCCTAAAGCAAAAGAGCTTGCGAGTTATTCTGAGAAACTTATAACAAAAGCGAAAAAATCTAATTTGAGCGCTATACGAGCATTGAATGGCGAGATAAATAGTAAGGATGTTGTGAAAAAAGTTTTTGATGTTTTTGTTCCACGATATAAAGAAAGATGTGGTGGTTATACTCAGATCTTTAAATTAGGATTTAGGCGTGGTGATAATTCTAAACTTGCTGTAATAAAATTGGTGAATTAAAAATCAATCTTATTTGAATCTTAAAATATTGAATTATTATATAAGAATGTCAGTATTCTTAATTAGCTTTTTGAGGTTATAAATGTTTAACTATATTTTGGGATTATTTTCAAACGATATGGGTATAGATCTAGGAACGGCTTCTGTGCTTGTTTTCATTAAAGGGCAGGATATTGTTTTAAGAGAACCTTCTGTTGTGGCTATGGAACGAGATACTAAACATGTTTTGGCTATTGGTAAAGAAGCAAAAAAAATGTTAGGTAAAACTCCTATGAATATTATTGCTGTAAGGCCTTTGAGAAATGGTGTTATTGCAGATTTTGAAGCGACTGAGAAGATGATAAGATACTTTATAAAAAAAGTTCATAAGAAGAGGACATTACTTCATCCTAGGGTAGTTATAGGTGTTCCTTCTGGGATTACTGAAGTTGAGAGGAGAGCTGTTAGAGAATCTGCAGAACAGGCCGGTGCTAGAGAAGTTTATCTTATTGATGAACCTATGGCAGCAGCTATTGGAGCAGGCGTTCCTATTCAAGAAGCACAGGGAAGTATGATAGTTGATATAGGTGGTGGTACAACTGAAGTTGCTGTTATATCTTTAGGAGGTATGGTTGTAGCGAAATCGCTTGAGGTTGCAGGTGATAAGATGGATGAAGCTTTAGTTCAATATTTTAGACGCAAAAGTAATCTTACAATAGGTGAAAATACGGCGGAAGATGTTAAAATAAAAATAGGTTCTGCATTTCCTCTTGAAAAAGAAATATCAATTGATGTAAAGGGTAGAAACCTTCTTACAGGTCTTCCTAAAACGGTTAGTATTAACTCGGAAGATGTTAGAACCGCGTTGTCTGATCCTATTAGGAAGATAATAGATGTTATAAGAGGTGTTCTTGAGGAAACTCCAGCAGAACTTGCTGCTGATCTTGTTGATCGTGGAATAATATTAAGTGGTGGTGGCTCTCTTATAAAAGGACTCCCAGAACTTTTGTCACAAGAAACAGAACTTCCCGTGAAACGAGCAGACGATCCACTTACATGTGTAGTAAGAGGAACGGGTGCATATTTAGAAGAGCTAGATAATATAAGAAATTCTAAGAAAAAAAATATAGATTAATAGTTAGGTTGAGTTATTGAATTTTCTAAAATTTGTTTGGTAAAATTAAAAGAGTTAACTTGTAAGTGTGTTTATGGTTTATGTCTTGCGCCGGATTTTTATAAAATGTGCCAACGCCGAAAAGTAAAATATGAAGATTTAATATTTTTGGTTCTTATTTTAGTTGGTTTCTCTTTTATAATTGGAAAGTTTACTTCTACTGTAAGACTTATAAAAAATCTTGTCTATTGTTTTTCTTATTCAAATCTCAGTTTAATAGATTGTGTTTTTCAATCCTCAGAAAATTTTACAAATGATATAAGGTCTATTGTTTATATGCGTCATGAAAATATTGTGTATAAGCAAAAAAATCAAGAGTTAACTGATAAGCTTCGCAATTATGACATTATGGCTAAAGAGTATGATAATTTGTCAAAACTTTTAAAATTAACAAAAGTAAAAAATACTGTATCTGTGTTTGCTAGAATTTCTATTAGAGATCCAGATAAATGGTATAGATGGTTTATAATAAATAAGGGCGAAAGAGATGGTTTATATAATGAACTTCCAGTGTTAATGTTTAATAAAAAAAAAGATACCCTTTGTGCTGTTGGTAGGATAGTAGGAACATATGGGTCTTCATCTAAAGTAGCTTTAATAACAAATACGGCTCATGCTTTGCCTGTGGAAATTAAAAATAAAGGTGTAAATTGTCTTGCTGAAGGGTTTGATTCAAATTTATTGAGAATTACTTATATTCCTCGTGATGCTGATGTTAAAGTTGGCGATGAAGTGGTTGTAAGCGAATTAAGCTCTGTTTTTCAAAAAGACACACCTGTAGGTGTTGTTACTGATGTATCCGAGAAATCTTCTTTAGATTTTAAAACTGCTACGGCTAAGGTTTTTTTTGAAATTGACACTATTTATGAAGCAATTATTCTCGTTCCTAAAATGAAAATATGAAAAAAATAATTTATTATATGCTTCTTTATATTTTTCTTTCTATAATTCAATTCGTTTTTGGCAAATATTTAAGCGTTTTTGGAATTTTTCCGAATTTTATATTGATTGTTGTTGCATATTTAGGTGTTTCGAAAAAAATAATAAATGCGCAGGTAATGGGCTTTTTATTTGGGTTGACATGGGATGCTTTTTCAACTGATATTTTCGGTACAAGAGCACTGATGTTTACAGTTATAGGGTATCTCATTGGTAAGTTTTGCAGAGATTTTGACATGAATAAAATTCTTGTTCAGTTTTTAGTTATTCTTCTTGCAAATATAGTTTATTGGCTGGGGTTTGGTTTAATTCACTTTACCATTCTTGGAAATGAGAGTTATATGACTTCCTTTATAGATGGGGTATGTTGTGTGAAAGTTATTGTAACAGTTTTGATTGCTCCTATAGTGTTTCATGTTTTTGGAATGATCAATAAGATATAATAGGTGTAAAATTCAGAGTCGTGGAGTAAGTTTTATATATTTTATTTATTAAAAAATGTGATTTTTGTGATAGTGAATATAGCTTGCTGAAAAAGCAGGAAGTGTGCTTTTTTGTAGTAAGGTGTTGTGTGTTTCTTTTGATTGTGAATCAATTTTGAAGGAAACTTGAATTTGAATGGTAATTAAAATGGTATGGCAAAAAGAGGATAAATTTTCATATGAAATTTTTATTACGAAATACAGAACGATTTTTATATTTTTTTTAATATTATTTATTTGTCTTTTCATACGTCTTTTTTGTTTGCAAATTGTCAAAGGTGATAGGTACAGAAAAATTTCTGATCAGCAGAGGATGCACAATACGTACGAGCGTGCTCCGAGAGGTATAATTTATTCTGAGGATAATACTGTGCTTGTGGAAAATAAATTTGTTTTTGTTGCTTTATTTTATCCTTTTAGACAAGGTCAAACTCTATCATATAAAAATATAGAAGATTTGAATAAAATTTTCGGGAAAGATGTAAAGTTTATGATAAATATGAGTTATAAATATGGCAAGGTTATAAAGCTTGCGGATAATCTTACTTTAGAAGATATGTTTAAAATAAGAGAAAAAAAATTGAATTTGAAAGGTATTTCGGTCTTAAGAGAATCGCGTAGGGTGTATTGCTATCCAGAAGCTACTAGTCATATAACTGGTTATACTGGTGAGATAGGGGCAGACGAAATTGAAGAATTATCTAGATACGACTACAAAATAGGTGATTATATTGGTAGAGGAGGAATTGAGCAAATTTATGACAAGTATTTGCGAGGTAAGGATGGTGGGTGGCAGATTGAGATGAATGCGATGGGGTGTCAGATAAAAGAGTTTATGTACATTCAGCCAGAAATCGGAGCAAGTGTATACTCTACGATAAACTTGAAATTACAGAAAGTTGCCTATGAAGCCTTAAGAGGGAGTAGTACAGGTAGAGGAGCTGTAATAGTGCTTGACGTGAAAACAGGTGCTGTGAAAGTGCTTGTTTCGTGTCCAGGATTTGATGCGAATAAAGCAGGTACTAAAGGTTTTAACAAATATTTAAAAGATAAAAAGTTGTCGCTTTTTAACAGAACTCTTCAGGCTCTTTATCCTCCGGGGTCTGTTTTTAAAATAATAACTTTTGTGGCAGCTTTAGAACTCATGAATGTTGATATTGAAGAAATGGTTAAATGTGATGGGACTTTTAAGCTTGGCAATAGAAATTATTCTTGTTGGCGCAGGAGAGGACATGAGAAAGTAAATCTTTTTTCTGCGATGGTGCACTCATGTAATGTTTATTTCTATAAAATTGGTTTAAAACTTGGTGTGAAGAATCTTAGTAAATATGCAAAAAGGTTTCATCTTGGAGAAAAAATGGGAATAGATTTACCAAATGAAAAAAAAGGCTTTGTTCCCACTCCTGAATGGAAAAAATCAAAATTGAAAATGCGATGGCTATACGGCGATACAGTTATACTGTCAATAGGACAGGGTGCGCTTTGGGTAACGCCTCTCCAAATGGCGTGTATGATATCTGCTGTTGCAAATAATGGGATTTGCAGAAAGCCTTATATAGTTGATAGAGTTGTAAGTTCAAATGGGGATGAAATGTATTCTCATAAATCAGACTTTAAGGAAAGAATAAGTTTATCGGATAAAACTTGGGATTTTCTTCATAAAGCGCTTTTAGAAGTAATTGAAAATGGTACAGGAATTAAAAGTAAAATTCCAGGTATTAAAATTGCAGGGAAAACTGGAACAGCTCAAAACCCGCAAGGAGATGATCATGCTTGGTTTGTCTCTTATGCTCCATTTGACAATCCTGAAATTGCAATGGCAGTTATTATTGAAAATGGTGGCGGAGGTGGATATAATGCTGTCCCGATAGGTAGGAAAATTTATGAAACCTATTTTAATATGAAGTCTGAAAAGAGTATAAAGCAGTGATTCAAAGTAAAAATTTTTATCGCCGTTTGGTTTCAGTTATAGATTTTCAACTTGTTTTTTTTGTTATTGGGTTAACATTTATAAGTTTTGTTGCAATATATTCAGCGGGTAGCAATTATGGTATGTCATTTAAGTATCTTTCAGTCCAATTATTAGCTTTTAGTATAGGACTTTTTGGATTTATTCTCATTGCGAATTTTAATTATCAGTATTATAAATATTTGGATAAATTTATTTATATTTTGTCCTCTCTACTTTTAATTTCTGTTCTGATTTTTGGTTCAGTTAAAAGAGGTACAAAAGGTTGGTTTGATTTTGGTTTCATTTCCTTTCAGCCTGTTGAAATTGCAAAAATAATGTTTATTTTATCGCTTGCTTCTTTTCTTGATCGAAAGTCAAAAGAGACAGGTAAAATTTCCCATCTAATTTCTGTATTTTTAATGCTTACGGGGCATCTTGCTCTTATAATGATACAGCCTGATCTTTCTTCTACATTATCTTATTTTCCTGTAACCCTAATTCTTCTTTTTGTTAGTGGAGTTGAACCCTTTTATCTGTTTTGTATTGTAGTTTTTGGTAGTGTAGCTGTAGGTTTACCACTTTTGGGAACATTCTTAAATATGCAGCTGCAATTTTCTCAAAGAAGGATATTCTTAATAGATTTTATGACTTCTTTGCAAACTGGTTGGATGGGTGTTTATGTTATTGGAGTGATATTGTTTTTAATAGTTATTATATGGTATTTTTTATGTAAATTGAAAATTAAAATTGCGCCTATTTATCCAATTATTTTAAGTGCTTCAATATTGTTTGGATGCTTATCCTCTTTAGCGATTGAGAAATCACTAAAAGATTATCAAAGGAAGAGATTCGTAGTATTCCTGAATCCAAGGTTTGATCCGAGAGGTTCTGGCTATAATGTAATACAGTCTAAAATAGCCATAGGTTCTGGAAAGTTTATAGGAAAGGGTTTTAAAAAAGGAACTCAAACTCAATTAGGATTCTTGCCTGAACAACATACAGATTTTATTTTTTCGGTTGTAGCTGAAGAAGGAGGCTGGGTCTGGGCACAAATTACACTTTTTTTTTATTTCTTTTTTGTTTGGCGTACTTTTGTAATAGCGAAGAATGCTCGTGATAGATATGGGTCGCTTGTGGCTATGGGATTAGCTACTATGTTCATGTTTTATATAGTAATAAATATAGGTATGGTTATGGGTATGATGCCTGCTACTGGTGTGCCGTTACTTTTCCTTTCTTATGGTGGGTCATCGATTTTTTCGTCATTATGTGCTGTTGGTATTCTATGCTCTATAAGTATGAGAAAGTATACACACACTTGATTGTGCTATGATGGAGATTTATTTAAATAAGTTAAAACATTAAAATAAATGGTAAAAATTGTAGTGGGTTTGCAAAAATATATTTAAAAATATAAAATCATATGAAAAGTTGTTGATTATATAAAATAAGGAGAAGTAAAGATGAAAAAGTTTATGTTGTTAGCAGTGTTTATGGCGGTGTTTAGCTTGTCGCTGTCAGCTTGTGGAAGCGGGAAAAAGAAAGCGGAAGTTCCTGACGAATCTGCTAATACGGAACAACAAGAACAAGATAATATGTCTGTATCACAAGATCTTGAATCTCAGTCTTCTGAAGAAACATCATCAACAGTGCAAGAAAAATAAAAAACACAATATTACAATTATAATTAGACGTTCACGCATACGCATATTGTAAAAAAGGTTTTTTGTTTCTTTTGGGACTAAAGAATGACTAGAAACAGCGGTTCATCGCATTTTAGTGGTGAGCCGCTGTTTCTGTATGTATGGGTGTTAAAATGTAAGAAAATTATTTGGATTGTTTTTAGATTCTTCTCACTAGTTTATTATACTCAAAAGTTGTCAGCGTGGTGGAAGTGACTCTGTATGTAAATTTCATTTGATTTATAGGCGTTTTTATGATAGAGTCTATAATTACTGAATTTATGTTTAAAAGTGAGATTAAGCTATGTCGAAAAAAGATTTATTGTCAATTTATGATTTAAAAAAGGAAGAAATAAGTACTTTATTGAGAGAAGCTTTTAAGCTTAAAAGCGAGAAAAAATATCTAGACGTCTTTAAAGGTAAAGTGCTGGGCATGATATTTGAAAAGCCTTCAACGCGAACAAGAGTTGCTTTTTCTACAGCGATGATACAATTAGGCGGGTCACCTATTTCGCTTGAGCCTGAAAATCTCCAACTGAAAAGAGGGGAATCTATACATGATGCTGCGGTAGTTTTATCAGGCTATTTAAGTGGTCTTGTTATAAGAACTTTTAAACATTATGACACGGAAGAATTTGCTAAGTACTCCACGATTCCAGTTATAAACGCTCTTTCAGATATAGAACATCCTTGCCAAAGTTTGGCTGACATCATGACCATTATGGAGATCTATAAAGTAAAAGTAGTTGAGAATTTGAAGGAAGTTAAAATTGTTTATATAGGTGACGGCAACAATGTCGCAAATTCGCTGCTTGCTATTTCTGCTGTATTAGGACTCAACTTTACTCTTATATCTCCTCATCAATGTTTACCTAAAAAGGATATGTTGGATAAAGCTTTTGAATATGCTTCGTCAAGTGGAGCAGTAATTAGAATTACAAGTGATATTAGTGAAATAAAAAATGCGGATGTGATATATACAGACGTATGGATTTCAATGGGTTACGAGAATGAAATGGAAAATAGAAAAAGAATTTTAATGCCTTATCAAGTAAATAAAGAGTTGTTAAAGAAAGCTTCTTCAAAATGTATTGTTCTACACTGTCTTCCTGCAGTTAGAGGAGATGAAATTACCGCAGAGGTTATGAATAAATATGGATATTCAATATTTACACAGGCTGAAAACAGACTTCATACTCAAAAAGCTATTTTATTACATTTTCTATAATGGTACGAATCTTATGAGATTAAGCTGAAAAATTCGGGAGTTAGTGTGTGTAATACTCTAACTTATTTAAAGCTTTCGTATGTTATTTTAGAATTTTTAACAACATTTGAGTACCAATCATTTAAAATAAGATTTATTTTCTCTTGTATAAGGTTGTTTTTTATTACTGAGGAATTTTGTTTAAAAGAGTTTTCTAATTCGTAATTCCATAATTTTACGGAAGATGCAAGTATCATTTTTAGTTTGTTTTCGCATATTTGTTTTTTGATTATAGTTTCATATTCTTTAGGAGTCAATTGTATAGTCTTTAAAAATGAGTAATATCTCTGTTTGTCAAAGATGTTGTTGTTATTTTTAAATGATTCTGAATTCTGCAAATAAGTTCTCAGTTCTTCATCAGTAACTATAATACCGTAAAGTTTTGACTGCTGGTAGAGAATTTCGTTTTTTACTAATAAACTTAGTAGTTGTGCCTGTATTTCTTTTAAATCTTTTTCAGTTATTTGTTTATTTGTAACTTTTTTTATAGATTGCAGTTGAACTGATGTAAATGAGTTGAGAATTTTTAAGGGTATTTTTGTGCCGTTTACCTTAGCGGCGTAATTTTTAGTATAAAATAAATGTGGCATAAAACTGCTTATAAAAGTAATTATCGTTATAATAAAAATTATGTTCTTATATTTTCTTAAAAAATTCATCATTTCTTTTGCGCTCCATTGTAAGTACTATTTTATGTTTTAAAAATTTATCTAGATCCTCTTAGATTTTTACTATCATAATAAGAGCTGTGTGTCAATTTATTTGACATCAAATTTTTTTTTTAATAATGTAACATAAAGGGAGTGCCGATGTAGCTCAACTGGTAGAGCAGCGGTTTTGTAAACCGCAGGTCGTAGGTTCAAATCCTATCGTCGGCTACTTTATTAGTTTAAGTGTAATAAAATAATAAAAATATACAAGCGATAAATTAAATAAGTGAAAAATTATAAGTTTTCTTGTTAATTTGGAATGAACTTTCATGCGTGTGATGAAATGGCTTTATGACATGTACAAAATAGAAAATTAGGATTTCTGAATATTGAGATGGGAAAAAGAATTCTGTCATCAAATAAGAAAGCTTATTATAATTACGAAATTTTTGAAAAGCTAGAGACGGGTGTTGTACTATCTGGATATGAAGTTAAATCACTAAAGCAGTTTAAAGTAAGTCTTCTTGATAGTATTGTAAAGTTTTCTAATGGTGAAGTGTTTATTGAGAATATGTTTATAGCTCCTTATGAACGTATATCTACTCATATTATTGGTTATGATTCTAAAAGGAAACGAAAACTTTTAATGCATAGATCTGAGATATTAAAGATTCATGTGAAAGTTAAAGAAAAGGGATTTACAACTGTTCCACTGGAAATATATATTGGAATTAAAGGTAAAATTAAAATTCTTATAGGTCTTGCAAAAGGTAAGAAGATATACGACAAAAGAGAAGTCATAAAAAAAAGAGACATCGCTAGAGACATTGCTAGAGGATATTGATTTATGCTTTTCTAATATAACAATGTGTGGTCCATGAGTAAGTCGCAAATAATTTCTGTTCAGGCATCAGCTGGCTCTGGCAAGACTTATAGTCTTGCAAGTAGATATCTTTATCTTTTACTAAGTAGCGATGAAAATGTTGGAATAAAAAATATAGTGGCCATGACTTTTACTAATAAAGCGGCTGTAGAGATGAAGTATAGAGTTATAGGTTATCTGAAAAAAGCGGCGTTGTGTCTAAGTACAGGAGATTTTTTTGATAACTTAGGATTTACAAAAAGTAAGTTGGCTGAAAGAAGCAAAGCCGTTTTAAAAAATATCTTTGAGTGTTACGATAATTTTAATATAAGTACTATAGATAGTTTTAAAAATCACATCTTAAAATCTTGCGCTATAAATATTGATATATCTCCAAATTTTGTTATAGAGCAAGACTACTCGGATAATCTTTTATTTTCTTTGGAAATTTTTTTGCGAAAAACTCAAGTCTCAAAAAATTTAAAAAATATTGTGTTGCAATATTTATCGCAATATTTGGCAAGAAGTTCAAATTGGTTTCCTAAAAATGATATGTATGACGAGATTAAAAAAGTATTTGAAAAATCTGGAAATATTGGAAAAAATATCCTATATCATAGAGGAGTTTCTTTTAAAGATGAGATACTTCTGAAAAGCGAGGTAATTATTAGTAAAGTAAAAAAACTTGCCAATCTTATACCACCAAATTTTCAAGTAAAAAAGCAGCATTTATACTTAAATGCTATTGAAAAAGTTTTAAACTATGGACAGAGAATTTTTTTTTCGATGGATATTCCAAAAGTGTTTTCACACAAAACTATTGAGTATAAAAAAGATGCTAAGATTAACGTTGAAGTAGATTTTATCTGGGAAGAGATAAATAAAGAAATTGAATCTTTGTGCTATTTTTATATGGAAAACTATTACAACGTTTATTTAGATATATATTCTGAGGTTTTGCTTGAGTTTGATAAACTAGCGAAGATGGAAGGCATTGTATTTTTAAATGAAATTAATAGAAAAACGGTTAACTTTTTTGAAGAAAATAATACTGTTATACCTGAAGTGTACTATAGATTGTCTGAAAAATATAAGCATTTTTTAATTGATGAGTTTCAAGATACAAGTCTTGTACAGTGGTTAGGGATTAAAAGATTCCTAGAAGAGAGTATCTCCGAAGGGGGGACGTTTTTTTATGTTGGCGATGTAAAGCAGGCGATATATTCTTTCAGAGGAGGGAATCCAGAGATTTTTAATATGATGTCTAAAGAATTTTCTGTTTCTGGCATTGATAGAAAATATCTAAAACAGAATTTTAGAAGTGGTAAGGTGATAGTGGATTTTAACAATGGTATTTTTTCTAAGGAAAATATTGAAAGATTTTTGAAAGAGATTTACAAAGATAAATATTTTGAGTGTGATTTTTCAAATTTTTTTGAGACTTATGCCTTTTCTAAACAGGATGCTGCTGGAGAGCATGATTATGGTTACGTTGAACTGTATACTATAGATAAGATGTGTGAAAACGTTGAAGGGGAAATAAAGCAGAAATTTATGAAATGTATTTTTCAGTGTCTGGAAAGATTTAATGCTCAAAGCATAACAGTTTTATGTAGGACACACTGTGAAATTCTTTCTGTGAGCTCATGGCTTTTTGAAAATGGAATTGAAGTTGAATCGCCGCAGACATTAAATATAAAAAATAATGAGTGTATAAAACAAATTGTGTCGTTGCTTATGTTTATTGATTCACCTATAGATGTCTTATCATTTTCTTCTTTTATTGTTGGGGATGTTTTCAGTAGAGTCTTAGGTATTGAAAATTATGAATTTGAAAAATTTATTTTTGATTGTAACAAGAGGAACAAAACTGAGACATTTTACAAGATTTTTAGGGATAAATATAAGAGTTTATGGGATGAATACTTTGAAAGTTTTTTTGTTCAAGCAGGATTCGTACCTATTTATGAATTGACGCTTATGATACTTTCAAAATTTAAAATTATTGAAAATTTCCCTGAAAGTAAGACATTTGTAATGTGTTTTTTGGAACTTGTTAAAGATTTTGAAATGCAGGACTCCGGGATTAAAAACTTTTTAGAATATTTTAATAGTTTAAGAGACGACGATGAGTCTTTGTATATAAAAAGTGCTTTTGGTAATGGTATAAAAATTATGACGGTGCATAAAGCTAAAGGACTTCAGTTCCCCGTAGTAATAATACCTTTTCTAAGTCTTTCAGATAGATCTTTAGAAAGACCGTATTTTTTCGAGTCAAGAGAGAAAATAAAATTGCTGAACGTATCTGAAAATGTTGCGAAATTTTCAAAGGAAGCTAGAAAAATATATGAAAAATGGAGAGTGAATTCATTATTGTCGGAACTTAATGTACTTTATGTTTCAATGACAAGGGCTGAATATGAATTTTACGCTATAGTTCCTTTTAAGTTTAGAAATTCAAATAATATGGTTCCTATTCTTCTTGGAGATAGAGATATTATTATTATGGGTGATAAACGGAAATATGATTTAGAAGTTATTGAAGAAAGTAGAATTATTTTAGATGTTTTTACGGGCGGCTATAAAGATATGCAAGAATATTTAAAAAATGCAAATAAAAAGAGGCTTGACGTAGAAGATATAAAGAAAAAAGGTTCAATTATACATTATGCCTTGTCGAAAATAACATCGTTAAAAAATAAGAATATAAATGATAGCGTTAATTGCGCTTTTAAATTTACGAGAAAAAAATTTCCTTTTGATGATATTGAGTTTGTGAGAGAAAAACTTTATAGCTTATTTACATCGGAAGAAATTTTGAGTTTGTTTATGTATGACAACAATATTGTTTACAACGAGAAGGAAGTTGTAAATACGAAAGGTGAAGTTTTTAGAATCGATAAACTAGTGGTAGATGATAGTGAAGTTATTATAGCAGATTTCAAAACTTCAAATTACGATGAAAAGGGTAATGAAGAGCAAGTGAGAGGATATGTTGGCCTTATTTCCGAAATTTATCCCCCAAAAAAAATATCAGCTTATATTGTTGATGTTGAAAAAATAGTAGCTGTAAAGTGCGCCTGAGAAGCTTTTTGTTATGTATGTGTGTTATTGAGGTAAAGGATTGAGTGATGATGCTGAAAGAATAGACGATATAGGAAAGTGTCGAGAGTTAGAAAATAAAGTGTACCATTTAATGTTGAGAAGGATCAAAGAGAAAATATGTTATTGAAAATTTTTACCTTAAGTTAGTAGGTGAAATATAATTCTATAAGTGGAAAAGCTTTAAATGGCAAGTAAGATAATAAATTTAGATATACATGAGAATATAATAGATTTCACTGCCAACTATATTTTTAAATCGGATAAAAATACGGCTTTGATAAGCGGAGGTAGAAGACCTTTTTTATTTATCAGGAAAAGGCTTGCCTTGAAACGAAAAAAATCTTTTTTTCCTCCAAAATTTTTTACCAATGACGAGTTTATTGAAGGAATTATTTTTGATAAATTAGAACTTGTAAAAATTTCAGAAATTGAGGCAGCATTTATTATATTTGAGATTGTTAAGAGAGAAGCGCCATTATTGTTAAAGGGTAAAATTTCTTTTGCATCATTTATAGAGTGGTCTTTTGAAATCTTGTCTTTTATAGAACAGTTAGATATGGAAGATGTATGTGAGGAAAAACTAAAAGCTGTAAAGACAAACGCGGAAATAGGCTATGATGTTCCTGAAAGTATTAATGATTTATTGAAAAATATTTTTAGGATAAGAAAAAGTTTTCACGATAATCTAGACGACGCTTTAAAAATTACGAAGGGGTATAGCTTTTTAAAGGCTACATTGATGGATGCGAAGTTATTATCTGGTGACTTTGACGAGATTATATTAATGGCTCCTTTTTATCTCCATAAAACAGAAATTGAAATTTTTAGGAAAATCTATGAAATTGGGAAACTTGTTGTATTTATTCAAGGTAATCCTAGAGATTACGAGATATTAAAGCTTATATATTCCAAGTTTGATGAGCCTTTACCAAATGTGAAAAATGTGAAAGACAATTATAAGTTAAATGTGTACTCTGCATTTGACGATCAGTCTCAAGGATGTTTGTTGAAAAATCTCATTAGAGATTATTCTGAAGAAGAAATAGATAAGACCGTTATTATTATTCCAGACTCAAGAATGTTGCAGTCTGTGATATCTGAAATATCAGTGGTTACAGACAGCTATAATGTTTCAATTGGTTATCCTGCTGAAAAAACAGCTGTTTTTTCTCTATTAAGTGCAGTTATAGAAGCACAATTTTCAAGAAAGGGCCAATATTATTACTCAAAAGATATTATGAAGGTTTTGACTAATCCGCTTTTAAAAAATATGAGATTTTTTGGAAGAAGTTCAATATCAAGAATTGTTGCCCATAAGATTGAAGAATTTTTAGATGGAAATTCAAAAAGTTGTTTAAGTGGTAGAATGTTTGTTTCTTTTGAGGAAATGGTTAATGAGAAACAACTTCTTGATGAAATGAGTCTTACGATAACAAAAGCTTGGGAATATGTGGCTCCTAAAAAAATAGTAAATATATTGAAAAATATTTTTTACGTTTTTTTTATAGCATGGGAAAATATTAATACTTTTGGTGATCTATCTTGTGTTTTGTTTAACTTTTTAGAAAAGATACACTCTTTGAGTTCCGCTAGTAGTTATCCTTTGAATATTGGAGCCATTGAGCTATTGCTATATTTAGCGAAAGAACTTAAATTTAGTATACCTAATGCAGAATTTTACAATGAAGAGGTTTTATGTGTTTTTAAAAAGTTAATAAAAAATAAAAGGATAGCTTTACTCGGTTCACCTTTGAAAGGAATGCAAATATTGGGGCTTTTAGAGTCAAGGAATCTTTTTTTTGAAAACGTATTTATTGTAGGTATGTCGGATTCGGCTATGCCTGCTATGAAGAAAGAATATTCTCTTATTCCGAAAGATATAATGTTCACTTTGGGAGTCGAGATAGCGAAAAGAGAGTTTGAAATACAAAAGTATCACTTTAATAGACTTATTGCGGGTGCAAAAAATTTAAATCTTATTTATCCTGATAACGAGAAAGATGAAAGAAGCAGATTTATCGAATCTATTATTTGGGATAAGCAGTTGGAAAGCAAAGATATTAATGCTGTAAAAATAAAAAGGTTTGTTTTACCTAAGTTTTCTATAAGACAGCATGAGAAGCGGAAATATATGAAGACTAAAGAAATTAAAGAATACCTTAAGAATATGTCTTATACGTATAGTAAAATCGATACTTATTTAGATTGTAAGCTTAAGTTTTATTTTATGTATGTATTATTGCTTGATGATAGTGTGAAAGTTGGTTGGGAACTTTCAGGTAGCGATATAGGAAATTTTATTCATAATTTTTTAAAAGATGCGTTATATGAGAAACTCAGCTCTAAAAAGCTTCAATCTTTAGAATTTGAAAATGAGTATTTAAAAAAACTTGAAAATAGTTTTGATAACTTCTCTCATTTTAAATTTAGGGAAGATGCTTTTATGATAAAAGAAGTCTTAATGCATAAAATGAAAAATGTTTTGAATTGCGAAAGAAAAAGGTCTTATAAAACTATTTGTGCTTGCGAGAAGAAATATGTTTCAAATATTGAAACTAACTCGGGTGTTGTTTATAGTTTGAATTGCAGGATTGACAGGGTAGATACTGATGGCAAAAACTATACAATATTTGATTATAAAACCGGAGCCGTCGCAGATCCTATAGTTTCAAAAAAGTATTTTGATTTAGTGTCTGATAAATACTTTGATAGGCAGAATATGAAAAAAGCGGTGAAATCTCTGCAGCTGCCATTGTATAAGTACATATTTGAGAAGGAAACAGGGCTTGTGGTTTCAGAATGTGCTATTTATGGCGTAAAAAATGCAGAAATTATTAAATTCCCGAATAGAGAAGAAATATATGATAAGTGCATTTATGCAGTTAAAGAGATCCTTGATGATATAAATACTTGCGAAAGTTTTGAGTTTGACAATGAAGATAAAGTCAATTGCAGAATGTGTAGATATTTTTATATGTGCAGATGAGAGTAATTAGTGTAAAAAATGTGGGAGAATAAAGGTTTTTAATTGAATATATTCTTAAATCTCCTTAAAACAATTACTGCAAAAATCACCAAAAATGCCTTGCTCTATATATGTTAAAGTAGTGCTTTATACTTATGATTCCCTAGAAGAGTATTTTGTCATGTTTTAATGAATTAAAAAATTACTCAGTAATTTATTAAAAATTTTTCATAATTACTACTGTTGCGATTATCGTAAAGCCGACTAGCTTTTAAGGCTTTTTTAAATATAGTACTTCTAATATTTAGAATACAAAAGTTTTCTATTATTTTATCTATTTACCATATTTAATTAGAGCTGAACTGACTGAAATTGAAATGATTTTGATAAACATTTATACACTATAATTTTATAAATATATATTAATTTATTTTTCAACGCAATATCTGTGTAAACTCTATTGTTGGTAGTTTTTTTATTCTTCTAATGTTTTTATCAAGTTGTTGTAATACCTGATGTTAACTCGTTAGTGAGCTTATTTATGATTTGCCACTCACTCTATATCCTGATGTTATTTTATATAATACTTATAGAATGAATATGTTAAATTATGTTCCTTTGTATTGACATTTAAGCGTCTCATAATTTTGTATCATTCTGTAAAGTAGAGATTTTATACCTTATGTTGATATAAAAAGATGGTCTAGTACTATGACGATTTTCTAATGTATTTTTCAAATTAATAAAATTTATTTTTTTTTTAGATTTTTTAATCTTCTAAATCTTTAATGATTCTGAAGTTTTCAATATGCATTGATTTTAAAAACATAAAAACTTCACAAATTTAAATGTTGATTAACTCTTTTGTTGTTATATATTGTTTATATTACAATTAATATTTATGAGTTGGTGGTAGCAAGTAAATGGGAATATTTTTATTACCTTTTAAAGGGTATATATACGGTCTTAAATCTGGATGTGCATGTAAAAATTGTTATTAGAGGTGAGATGAAAAAGTCAAAAATTATTATGTTTTTGTTTTTTGTTTTAGTGCTGGGAATTTCTACTGTTACTAATGCTGTAACCATTAATGAACAAATAATAAATAAAAATCTTTTTTGCATTAAAAGAAATAAGAATACTAATATTGTTATGTATGATGTTAGATTAAATTCCAGTGGTGATATTGATAAGTTAAAGCCGATAGACTCTTATTGGATCTTATATGACAAACAAGGGGAGCGTAGCGAAATAAAAGCGTTTGAGAAAAAAGCTTATGGATTTGCAATAAAGTACAATGTTGAAGAAAGGTATTATGATTTGGTTCTAAAAGCTGTTCCGAATAGGAATATAAAAATTGTTTTATTGAACGGTGAACCGAAAGCTGTAATTAAAATAAATAATAAAGATGCATACCTTTTAACGGTTTTTGTTTTTGCAAAAAATGACTTAATAATTCCTAAGGTATTACACTATATTATTATAGGTATTGATACTGAAACCGGATCACGGGTTGAGGAAAAAGTAGTTATGCATTAAAAAATTAAATTGGTTTTGTGATAAATATCTTATTTAATTGATTGTTTTGATGATTGTGAGACGATTTCTGAAGTGATTGTAAGGAGACTTTGTTTCTCCAGATCGTCAAGTAATAAAGAGGTTAAAGCGTTTGAAACTTCTTCTTCTTCAAAGGCTATACCAGAAGCTCCTGCTTGTTTTAAAGAATCCATGCTGTCAAGGAAGCGTGCTCTTACAAGTATACGTGTTTTTGAGTTCAATGCAGATGCAGTTGAGACAGTTTCTAGCGTTGCATTTAAATTAGGTACTGTAATAATTAAATAATCTGCGCTTTTTATGCCAGCTGCAAGTAAGATGTCTCTTTTTGCAGAATTTCCATAAATTACAGCTTGCTTTTGTGAGCTTATGAAGTTAACTGTGTCGATATTTGTTTCAATGATAATTTGGTTTATGTTATTATTTTTTAAAGTTTGAGTGACTTTTTTACCCGTAGGCCCGTACCCTACAACTATAGCTGTTTTTTGTGAGAGATATTCTTTTGTTGGGAGTAAGTTTTTCACAATGGTTTTACTTTGGTTTCCTTTTCGGTCTGCTACAAAATTTAAAATATTCCATAATTTTTTTTTAGATTGCAAAAATTTCTCTATTTTTGGTATTTTTTTAAATACTGGAGGATTTAAAGCTATTGAAACTATAGAACATATAACTATTACGTTATAGACAATATCATTCCCTTTGGAAAAGCCTAACCTTCTTGCTTCCTGTGCAAGTATAAGCGAGAATTCTCCTATCTGTGATAATCCCATGGCGATTGTGAGAGCGGTTCTTGCAGAGTATCCTAATATTGAGACTGTAAATATTGCAGCTAAAGGTTTAATAAATAAAATTATTGCAAGACATGTACATATAAGTACAATATTTTCAAGTGCAAATTTTATGTTGAGAAGCATTCCAACTGCTAAAAAGAATAAGATACCAAAAGTGTCTTTTAGAGGTAAAATATCAGCTCCTGCTTGATGACTTACTTTACTCTTACCTACGATCATGCCGCCTAAAAATGCGCCTAGAGCAAGTGATGTCTTGAGAACAAAAGCCGCGAGAACCGCTGTTGCGAAAGCTATTACTAAAACTGTGAGTGTAAAAAGCTCTTGAGAACGTGTTTTTGCAATTTTTGACAAAAACCATGGAACAAGGCGTCCTCCGAATTTCATAATTAAAAGTGACAATATTGTAATACGGAATAAAGTTATTCCTATCGGTTTAAATATTCCTGCGGCAGCGGAGCTCGAATTAGATAATATTTCCGGAAGGTTTGGGAGAATGACAAGTATAAATACTGTTAAAATGTCTTCTACAACAAGCCATCCGACAGAGGCGTATCCTTGTATAGTATTAAAAATGTTATTGTCATTTAAAATTTTGGAAAGTACCACTGTACTTGCTACAGCAAGTCCAAGTCCAAGTATGAGTCCCGAAATTAAATCTAGTCCTAGTGCTGTACCAGCTAGCGTTCCGCAGATAGTTGTAATTGTGGTTTGTATTATTGCTCCAGGAATAGCAACATCTTTGACGGCTATAAGGTTGTCCATTTTAAAATGTAGTCCTACTCCGAACATTAAGAGAATGATGCCAGTTTCAGAAAGTTGTAATGCTAAATCAGAATTTTCTGCAAAACTCATAGGGAGCGGAGAAAAAGGACCTATGAAAAAGCCTGCTATAAGGTATCCAATAATAGAAGAAAGACCTAATTTTTGTGTTATAAAACCAAATATAAGTGCAAAAGTGAATCCTATCGCAATGATTTCTAGTAATTGATATTCTTGCATTTAAAGTCACTAGTATTTATTTTTACTTATTGGAGAAAATTTATATATTTATCTGTAGTAGGATATTATGCTTTTTGCAATCTTTTGTGACTAGACGATTCTATTGCACTTATTTTTGTTTTTAAGAGTCTAATAAAAAGATGCTTACTTTCATGACTCTATTAATATTAACAAAATAAAATAAAAATGCAAAATAATGTTAATTGGTTAATTGATAGATGGATAGCTTATTTACATTAAAATTGTGTTATAATCAGAATTGAATTTAAGATCTATGGAAAAACAACTATCTCAAATTGATGAAATATTGAGTTTTGTGCGAAAGCCTGCGAGGTACATTGGCTGTGAATTAAATTCGTGGCCTGCCGATATATCTGCAGATTTTTCAGTGGTTCTATGCTTCCCGGATATTTATGAAGTAGGTGCTTCTAATCTTGGACTTGAAATTCTTTACCATTTAATTAATGAAAAAAAACTCGCCCGTTGTGAGAGAGTGTTTGCTCCTGACAATGATTTAGAGCTACTTTTAAGGAAAAATAAAATCAGCTTATTTTCATTAGAATCTAAAAGCGCTTTAAAGAGTTTTGATATTTTAGGTTTCACGATCCAGTGTGAACTTGTTGCTACTAATATTGTTAATATTTTGGATTTATCTGGTATTTCTGTATTTTCAAAAAATAGAAAAATTGATGAGCCTTTAGTAATAGGAGGAGGCCCTGCGTTAACTAATCCAGAACCTTTTTGTGATTTTTTTGATCTGTTTGTTTTGGGAGATGGTGAGGATGCAATGGAAAAGATAGTGAATATGTGCAGAAAACTAAAGAGCAGTACTAAACTGACTAAAATTGAAATTTTGAAAGAATTATCAAATATAAATGGTGTATACGTACCAATGTTTTATAATGTTGAGTATAATGACGATAATACAATAAAATGTGTGGCTCCAGTATATAGAGATGTAAAAACGATTGTAAAAAAAAACGTTGTAAATATTGAAGATGCATATTTCCCAATAAAAAAAATAATTCCTTTTGTTGAAACAGTACATGATAGATTAAATATTGAAATTGCAAGAGGTTGTCTGGGACTCTGTCGTTTTTGTCAAGCATCAAAATACTATAGACCTTGGAGACAGAGGACGTCTGAAAAATTACTGGAGCTTTTAAGGGAAAGTCTACGAACTACTGGTTTTGAGGAAGTTACCTTTTCGTCTCTTTCATGCAGTGATTATAAATACTTAGATAAGCTATTGATTGAAGTAAATAATTTATACGGCAATTCTAATCTTAACATTTCTTTACCCTCTTTGAGATGCGAGAAATACTCTATAAAAATAGCTCAGTACATTAACAGAATTAAAAAGCCTACACTTACTTTTGCTCCTGAAGCTGGAACTGACAGAATGCGCAATGTGATAGGTAAATATCTTTCTGAAGAGCAAATAATGGAAACTCTTCTTACTGCAAACGCTATGGGATGGAAAATTATAAAGCTTTATTTTATGATAGGTCTTCCTACAGAAACGGACGATGATATAATTGGGATAGAACGTCTCATTAAGTCTGTTAAAGTAAAAGCAAAAAACTTAAATTTTAATATTACGATTTCGCCTTTTGTTCCAAAAGCGCAAACAGCTTTTCAGTGGACGCCGATGGCCAGTGCAGATGATTTAAAGCGGAAGATTAATATTTTAAATAAGCTACTTCCAGCGACGAATATAAAAGCTAACAATTACAAAACAAATATATTGGAAGCTTTACTTGCGAAAGGAGATAGGCGCCTTTCGTCTGTAATTTATAGAGCTTGGCAGAAAGGTGCGAGATTTGACCAATGGATTGAGAAGTTTAATAGCAGTATATGGGAGGAAGCTATTGCTGAAAGTAAAATTGATTTAAATTTTTATGTTTATAGGAATATAAAACTTGAAGAAGTTCTCCCCTGGGATCATTTAGATTTTGGTGTATCAAAATATGTCTTATGTGCTGAATATGTTAAAGGTATACATGAGACTGCTGATAATGACAAAGTATCTAGTGCTAGTATTCCTCAAAATACATGTGAAGATTATGTTTGTGGCGTAAATCAGTTCAATATGCGAGACTTACTGCCTGAAAATTATGTGGAACCTAAGATTTCAGTTATTGAACCTGTTATGCGTTTAAGACTTCGTTTTTCAAAAAAAGGTATGGTCAGATTCATATCGCATTTAGAACAAATAAGATTATTTAGAAGATTGCTAAGACGTTCGGGGCTTCCGATAGCATTTACTGCTGGTTTTAGTCCTAAAGTTAAATTGTCTTGCGGACCTCCTCTCTCTCTAGGTTATGAGAGTTCAAGTGAATATATAGAATTTTGTTTTACTAAAAAAATAAATATTGAAGATGTGGAGTCAAGTTTTTTAAAACTTTTGCCTATCGGTTTTAAGTTACTTGATATAAAGAGAATCCCTTTGAATTTTCCTAGTATGGATATTTTATCTAATGTTGCTGAATATGAGGTAAAAAATGTGAATATTTCACAAAAAAAAATAGATGAGTTTTTGTATCAAAGTTCAATCATAGTAGAAAAAGTAAAAAAAGATAAAATTGTTAAGGTTGATATCAAACCCTTGATAAAGTCTTTTAAGAATAGAGATGATGTTTTAAAATTGCAGCTTCGTTTTGGAAATGTTGAACATATTAAACCTGAAGTGGTTTTGAAAAAGTTATTAAAAGAGAATCAAGGAAACTATAATAGAGTGTACGCGATTGAAAGAACTAATTTATATATTGAAACAAAAGATGGAAAAGTACACGAACCTTAAACATTAGAAAAGTGTGTAGATTTAGTCTTTATACTTTGGTTTTGTTTCTATGTAGGTTAGGTTATAAGAATTGAATAGAGGAATAATAGTTTATGGAGTTTTTGTTTTCTTTTTAAAACCTCTTGAAATTTTAACTAAATTATTAATAACATAACTAATTATGTTAGATTTAATATAAATAGATAATTTATACAAAGTGAGGAAGAGTCTTCAGTTTATTAAATTAAGTAATATATTATTTAATTTTTGAAAGACAAGGTTGTTATACTTAGAGAGGAATGTGGAAAAGAAAGTGATAATTGTAGTTAACATTGATAAGTCGATGGGAGAAACAAAGGTTGCTGTACTTGAAAACGGTAAGCTTTTTGATTTATTTATTGATATGAGAGAGAGTGAAAAATTATTAAACAATATTTATAAAGGTAGAGTGCAAAATATTGTTCCAGCACTTGGGTCTGCTTTTGTGGATATTGGGCTTAGTAAAAGCGCGTATCTTAGTGTTGATGATATAGTGGCACAATGTGATGATAAGAATATTGAGAATATGATTTTGGCAGGGCAGGATATTATAGTGCAGGTCTATAAAGAACCTATAAATAATAAAGGTCCAAAAGTGACAATGAATATTTCGCTTCCAGGAAGGCTTTTGGTATATATGCCTTTTGGTAATAATATAGGCGTATCTAAAAAAATTAGGAATAAGCAGGAGTGTGAGAGATTAAAAGATATAGTCAATAAACTGAAAAGGAATGTAGCTGGTGGTATGATAATAAGGACTGGAGCAGAGGAAGTTGAAGAAACGGAAATTAAAAACGAAGTCAGCTATTTAACAAAACTTTGGATGTCTATAGTTAAAGAATTTAAAAACGTAAAGCCGACTGATGTTATTCATAAAGATTTATGCATGGTGTTTCAGATAATTAGGGATTATTTTTCAAATGATGTTACACTTATGCACATAGATTCGCGAAAGGAGTTCAATGATGTTGTGGATTTTGTAAAGATTGTATTTCCTGAATTCATTGATAGAATTATGCTTTACGATTCTAAAACGCCTATATTTGAGGCATATGGCATTGAAGAGGAAATGGATAAGTTATTATGCTCGAATAAAGTATGTCTTAATTCCGGTGGTTATATTATTATTCAAGAGGCAGAGTCTCTTTGTGCAATAGATGTTAATAGCGGAAAATTTACGTCAAAATTTACTCAGGAAGAGACTGCTGTTCTTACGAATCTTGAAGCTTCAGAAGAAATTGCAAGACAATTAAGGCTTAGAAATATAGGTGGCATAATTGTTATTGATTTTATAGATATGAAAAAACATGCGAACAGGCGAAAAGTTTTGAGTAAACTTCGTGAAGCTACTTTAAGTGATAAAGCTAAAATAAAAATATGGCCTATAACCAAGCTTGGTCTTATAGAAATGACTAGAGAGAGAAAAAAAAAATCACTATTTTCTCTTTTAAGTAATACTTGCCCTGCCTGCCAAGGACTAGGTTTTGTATTTTCAAAAAAGAGATACAATTAAGAAAATGAAACTTTGAGTAATTATTTTTTTGAAAAGCTATAAAAATAATTGGTATTTAGTGTTTAAAAAAGCACTAAACGCTAAGAAAAAACATGACTGATAATTTTCATGTTCCCAGATATTTTTTTAAAGTTTTGCGAACCGCTCCTTTTCCGACAAGCATTTCTTTGAAATATTTTTCTATTTTTTTCCCAAGTCCTACTGTATAAAGGTTTATGCCAAATATTTTTTCATTTGATAAAATCTCTACTAATTTACCGTTTGATGAATTTGGCTGTCCCACTTTTACATCTTTTAAGGAAGCTTGTAAGTATGGCATGAGTGGGTCAGGACTTAGAGTTAAAGGATTGTTGTTGTCATCTCTGGCTATAAGATATCTGCACCAACCGGCTATTGTTAAGGGTATAAATATAAGCGAGTTTATGTTAAGGTCGGGGCGTTTTAAATAGAGTTTGATTGTTTCTCCGAAACGTATGCTGAGCTTTTGAGATGTGTCTGTTGCAATGCGCTGGGGAGTATCTGGTATATTGGGGTTTGGAAAGCGTACATTAATAACTTCATTTATAAAGTCAAAAGGTTTGATGATTCCTGGGTCAACTACAACTGGCATACCTTCGTCATAACCTATTTTTGAGATTAATTTAATAAGATCTCCATCCTTTAGTTCGTCTGAGATGGATGTAAACCCTAGTATGCAACCGAATATTGCAAGTGCAGAATGTAAAGGATTTAAACAAGTGCATACTTTCATCTTTTCTACTTTATCTACAGTGTTTTTGTCGCAAAAATAAACTCCCACTTTTTCAAGTGCTGGACGTCCATTTGGAAAAGTGTCTTCGATAACGAGATACTCTGCTTCTTCTGTGTTGACGAAGGGAGCAATAATAGAATTTTTAGACGTTTTTATAATTTGAGTACTAATAAAACCTATTTCATCAAGTCGCTGTTTTATTTTTTGAGAAGGATATGGTGTAATTTTATCAATCATACTCCACGGAAAGGAAACTTTTTTACCATCTGAAAGATAGTCAATAAACTCTTGATTTACGTGTTTACGCAATTTCCATTCATTTGCAACGGTTATCACCGCGGCTTTTAGTTTGTCTCCATTATGAGAAAAATTGTCAGTACTTACAAGTGCTATTGGGGTTTTATTGCTTTTATAGCGTTCATAAAGCAAAGCGGTTAGTTTGGTCATAGCACTTACTGGTTTGACGATTCCTTCATCAAATTCTTTTAATATATCTGTCTTAAATAATCCGTTTATTGTTTTGAGATCATAGCCTTTTTCTGTAATTGATAATGTTGCTATTTGTAGAGAAGGCGCTGCAAATATGACTTTAAGTCGTTCCCATGCGACTTTATCTGTGCTATCAGCCGCTATACTCTCAGTAATACTTGAAATTACGTGCAGTTTTATGTTCCCATCCGCACACGTAGTAACTTGTAAGCTAAGGTTATCGTAAGGCTTGTATGCTTTTTCGATGATTTCATAATCAAAAAGTTCAGCAACAATTATTCCTTTGTTAGATAGTTTTTGTTCAATGAGCTTTTGAGCGATGACACAATGAAAACCTTTAAAGAGGTTACCAGCCCCAAAATGAATCCATATGGGAGTATCAAAAGTTTTTTTGTAAAGCTCTGAATCGTCAATATCTGTAACATGAATATTGTTTCTTTCAAAGTTTATTTTATTCTCTCTGACATACTTTTTATTTTTTAATTCTAACATAAAAACACCCTTAGTTATTTTTTATTTTGTTCATCTAACGTATCCCAAATACCGAGAATATACATGATACCTAAAGCTCTATCATAAAGACCATAACCGGGACGTAATCCTTGACGAGATTCTTCATTCCAAATATGTCTTCCATGATCTGGACGAATATAGTACTTAAATCCTAATTTATGAAATGTGCTTACAATCTCTACAATATCTAGAGAACCGTCACAAGAGCGATGTGAACTTTCTATAAAATCTCCATTTTCAAAACGTTTTATGTTTCTGACATGAGCAAAAAATATTTTATCATGATAGGTTTTTATTATGTCTATGACGTCATTTTTATTTGACGATCCTAGTGAACCGGTACATAGGGTAAGACCGTTTGATGGACTATTAACGAGATTTAAGTATCTTTGAATATTTTCTTTAGAAATTATAAGTCTTGGTAGACCGAAGATACTCCATGGTGGATCATCTGGATGAATAGCCATTTTTATGCCGCTTTCTTCTGCAACTGGAATAATTTCTTTTAAAAAGTGTTTTGCATTTTCAAAAAGATTTTCTATAGTAAATCCTTCATAAGCTTTAAACAATTCTCTTATTTTTGAAAGTCTTTCAGGTTCCCAGCCTGGCATCGATAATAGTCCTTTTTGTTTTGATAGATTGTCTAAAAATTCATAAGGATTAAGACTATCAATTTTTGCCTTTTCATAAAAAAGTGCTGTTGAGTCGTCAGGAAGAGCTTTATATAAGTCTGTCCTCGTCCAATCAAAAACAGGCATAAAATTATAACATACAACTCTTACACCAGCCTTTCCTAAATTGCGTAAAGTATTTTTATAGTTTTCAATATACTTACTTCTTGACGGAAGTCCGAGCTTTATGTCCTCATGCACATTTACGCTTTCAACTACTTCATTATTAAAGCCTGCTTTAGAAAGGCAAATTTTAACTTGATTGATTTTATCCATTTCCCAATGATCGCCTGCTGGCACATCATGAAGTGCCCATACTATCCCCTTAACTCCTGGTATTTGTTTAATGAAATTTAATGGAATTGTATCAAGTTTTTCTCCATACCATCTAAACGTAATTTGCATGTAGAAACTCCTCCTAATTGTAAGGTCAATAACAATAAATTTAAAATTGCCAACTATAACTAAGTTGTATATATTTAATTACTTTTAAAAGTTGATAAGCTTTTTAAAAATCACGAATGCGGAATGAAATTCTAATTATCTTTGGACTCGTCCAGAGGCATCTCCGCTTACCAATTTCAATACCTCATCTACTGATACTTGATTATAATCTCCTTCAATACTATGTTTTAAGCAACTTGCGGCAACGGCAAATTCTAATGCGTCTCTAGATGAAAAATCGTTGATGAGGGAGTAAATTAGTCCAGCTCCAAAAGAATCTCCTCCACCCACTCTGTCAACTATATGTACTAAGTATTCTTTGCTAAAATAATATTCTTTCCCATCATAAAGCATAGCAGCCCAACGATTATCGTTTGCTGAAATGGAGCTTCTTAAAGTTATAGCGACTTTTGAGAAATTGAATTTGTCAGCTGCTATTTTGGCAACTTCTTTGTAATCTTCGTGGTTAACTTTACCTAATGTTATGTCGCTATGCCTTGCTTTTATTCCAAATACATCATCTATGTCTTCTTCATTCGCTATGCAAATATCAACAAATTTGCAAATCTCTCCCATAATTTTTCCAGCTTTTTCTTTAGACCAAAGCTTTCTTCTGAAGTTTAAATCGCAGCTTATAGTAATTCCTTTTTCTTTTGCGATTTTACAAGCTTTAAGACAAGTTTCTGCTGTCTTGTCACTTAATGCTGGAGTTATTCCAGTGAAGTGAAACCACTGTGTTTTTTCAAAAATTTTATTCCAGTCAAAGTCTGTCTCTTCCGCTTCAGCTATAGCTGAGTGTTTTCTATCGTATATTACTTTTGAAGGTCTTTGACTCGCACCTTTTTCAAGAAAATATATTCCTATTCTTTCGCCACCTCTTGCAATAAATGAAGTATCAACGCCACGTTCTCTTAAAGAATTTACTCCAGTCTGTCCTATTTCATGCTCTGGTAGTTTACTGATAAAACGTGCATCTAACCCAAAGTTTGCCAGTGATACTGCAACGTTTGCTTCGCCTCCACCATACGTTGCCCCATAAGTCTTTGTTTGTAAAAAACGATAATATCCATCAGGGGCAAGTCTCAGCATTAGTTCTCCGAAAGTTACGACTCTCTTTGGCATAATGATATTCTCCTTTTGTATGAAACTTTAAAAAGTTAAAGTTTTTCTTAACTCTTTAAGTATTTTTGCTTTAAAAAACAAAAAAACTTCTCTTTACATCTATTCTGTAGGAGGACTTATATATTTTTTATAGGCTTAAATTTAGGAACAAGCGACCTCATTATACACCATGCTAAAACGTAAGCAACAGAGCAAAAAGTGAACATTATAGTATATCCTGTTTCAGTGTGTCCAAGCGATTTGTAATAATCAAATAGCCAACCGGCAGCTTTTGAAGTGACAAGCCCCCCAAATCCTCCGGCCATACCGCCAATTCCAGTTACAGAAGCCACGACTTTTTTAGGAAACATATCAGATACTGTAGTGAATATGTTTGCTGACCATGCCTGATGTGCAGATGCTCCAATTCCTATTAGAATAATAGGGTACCAATAGCTTATTGAACCTAAAGGTTGCGCTAAAAGGACTAGAAGAGGAAAAAGCGCTATGACAATCATAGCTGTCATGCGTGCGGAATAAATATTTATACCTTTATTGATAAAGTAAGTAGGAAACCATCCTCCGCTTATGCTACCTATCATGGTCATACTGTATAAGACTGCCAAAGGTATCATTACTCCTGTTCCCGTTATGTTATATTTGGTTTTGAGATAGGCTGGTAACCAGAATAGAAAAAACCACCAAACTCCGTCGGTTAAAAATTTGCCTATGGCAAAAGACCATGTTTGCTTATATCCGAGAAGACGAAACCACTTAACTCTATATTCACTGCTTTCTTCGTTGTTACTCTTGAGAGTTTGTTCTTCTTCGTCGCTTAATATATAATTGTATTCTATTTCACCTATTCTTCCTTTTTCTAAGAAATTTTTAGGACTATCATAGTAACGTTTCCAAAATATTAACCATATGAATCCTACAGCACCTACTATAATAAATGCACTTTCCCAACCAAAATATCTTGCTAACCATGGCACGCTAAGTGGAGCGGCAATTGCTCCTATGTTAGATCCAGAGTTAAATATACCTGTCGCAAAAGAGCGTTCTTTTTTTGGAAACCATTCTGCTGTAGTCTTAATAGCTGCCGGAAAATTTCCTGCTTCGCCTATACCTAGCACAAAGCGTGCGAGTATGAATCCTATTACGGAAATGGGTATTAAAATACCTATTTTAGAGAGTGGAGGCGAAAGTATACTTCCTATTTGTATGGCAAAAGCGTGTATTATAGCGCCTAATGACCATAACACCAGTGACCATACATATCCTTTTTTTGTGCCAAGCCAATCTACAAATCTTCCTGCGAAAAGCAGTGATATTGCATAAGATATCTGAAATACCGAAGTAATATTAGCATAATCGCTATTAGTCCAGTGAAATTGTTCAGATAAGTATGGTTGCAACAAGCTTAATACTTGTCTATCTAAATAGTTTATAGTAGTGGCAAAGAAAAGCAATGCGCATATAGTCCATCTGTAACTGCCTACTTTTTGACTAGCCTTTGAAACAGCTTCATTATGCACCATATATTATTTCCCTCACTTATTGTTTTAAAAAATTCTCACGTTAAAGATCGAATTTAAAATAACGAACGGCGTTATCGTAAGATATATCCTCAATTATTCTAGACAGTACTTTAATATCATTAGGGTACTCACCATTTTCAACCCATTCGCCTATTAGGTTACATAATATACGTCTGAAGTATTCGTGCCTTGCATAAGATAAGAAACTACGAGAATCTGTAAGCATGCCAACGAAATTGCTTAGAATTCCTAGATTTGCAAGAGAAGTGAGTTGGTCTATCATACCAGTTTTATGATCATTAAACCACCAAGCAGATCCCTGTTGTATTTTACTCAACGTTGGAGCGGCTTGGAAGCATCCCAATATTGTTCCTATGACAGCGTTATCATTGGGGTTTAAACTAAATATTATTGTTTTTGGAAGTTGATCGATGGAACTAAGGGCGTTAAGTAAGTCTGCGATCTGTGTGCTTGGAGCAAAATTATTTATACAGTCATATCCCATGTCTGGACCAAATTTGTCAAATACTAGTGTATTGTTATTGCGTTTACAACCATAATGCAATTCCATAACAAGGTCATTCTTATGATATTCTTGTCCGGCAAATATCATAAAAGCAGTTTTATATTTCGACTCTTCTTCTTTAGTAAGGGTATCTCCCTTTAACTTTTTCTCAAATATTGTCTCTACCTCTTTTTCAGAAGCTGTGACGTACGTAATATATTCTATGGCATGATCCGTTGCGCGACAACCCAAAGATATAAAAAATTCAAGTCTTTTCTTAAAGGCTTTTTTTAAATCTGCGAAGGATGTTATTTTAATATTGCTTGCTTTTGAAAGTTGGCTTATGTAATTTATGAAAATAGGTTGTTCTATGTTTAGCGCTTTATCAGGACGCCAAGCTGGAATAATCTGTACGTCAAAAGATTTATCTTCTTTAATTTTTTGATGCCATTCAAGAGTATCTATAGGATCGTCTGTAGTGCATATTAGTTTAACTCCTGATTGTTTTATTATTCCGCGGGCAGACATAGATTTTTCTCTTAATTTTCTGTTGCATAATTCCCATACTTCTTGTGCGGTTTCGCTGTTTAGGACACCCTCATAATTAAAATACTTTCTGAGTTCAAGATGACTCCAGTGGTAAAGAGGATTTCCGATAGCCCTTTCAAGAGTTTCTGCCCATTTTTGAAATTTTTCTCTAGCCGGAGCATTACCTGTAATATAGCTTTCTTCTACTCCATTAGAACGCATTTGTCGCCACTTATAATGGTCGCCATCTAACCATATTTGGTTTATGTTTTCAAATTGTCTGTCTTGAGCTATTTCCTTAGGACTAAGATGGCAGTGATAATCTACTATAGGTTTTTTAGATGCATATTTGTGAAAAAGTTCTTTTGCTGTTTCTGTAGAAAGTAAAAAATCTTTGTCAAGAAATTTTTTCATAATTTTCCTCTCTTATTTTTTGTTAAGTTAAACTTATTTGAACAGATGACAGCGTTAATAATAGTAAAATTGCAAATAATTTATATTTTAGTTGCTTTTTTGCAGTAAATGAATGGCGAAACCATTTATTTCTTTTTCTAAATATACAAATTTTATATTATTGTTTGCATCGTATTTGGCGGTTTTATAATTAAAACTGACTCCTTTTTTTGTTAAATGGTATAGAGATCTTTCAACGCTGTTGGTGACTATTGCAATATGTCCGTTTGTACCGTGACAAGGTGGTTCCATAATTTCTAGATGCTCACTTGCAAAAACAGAAGAAGAAGTTTCTCTTTTTACAAAACCAAAAATATTTGAAAATAAATCTGCCGTTTCTTTTACTTGGGATTTGTCCTTTGAATTAATGCATGTATGAGCCACTTCAAAACCCAAAATTGCTGACACAGCTTCTTTTGAGAGTTTTGTTATGGTTGTAAAATCATCCTTATTAATTAGTTCTTTACTTGCTATCCAGCTTCCTCCGCAAGCGATTACTTTTTTAAAACTTAAATATGAGCTTATGTTTTTTAGATTAATACCGCCTGTTGGCATAAAATTCATATTGGGATACGGGGCCGATAGTGATTTTATCATATTTATTCCACCTATGCTTTCGGCTGGAAAAAACTTTACAGTATCAAGACCTAGTTCTAAAGCTGTTTCTATGTTACTTGCACTTGAACATCCTGGAATTATAGTTATATCCTTTTCAATGCAATATCTCACTATTTTAGGATTTAGTCCTGGGCTTACTATAAATTTTGCTCCTGCACAAATCGCTTCGTCAACCTGTTGAATTGTTAAGATTGTTCCAGCTCCGACTAACATTTGAGGAAGTTCTTGAGAGATGGCTTTAATGGATTCTTTTGCTGCTTGCGTTCTGAATGTTATTTCGGCACAGTTAATTCCGCCTGTTCTAAGTGCTTTTGCAAGTGGTATTGCATGGTTTACGTTATCCAGAATGATAACAGGGACAATTCCAATTCTCGCAATTTCTTTTAATGATTCATTCATTGTTTGCTCCCCCTTTGTTTATAACTATTATAATATACATCTTTTAGTTTTTAAATGTTGAACTAAGGAGCGGGGATGAAGTCTATTTTATCATGAATATACACAAATGTGAAACTAAAAACCTTCTTCCATTTCTATTTCTGTAGTTAAATCTTTTTTTTCAGGATTTAACAAAGTGACTTTATCACTGTGTTTTTTAGGAACGGTTCCGTATATAAATGCATCCAAAAGTGTATCAGAAGTTTTAGTTGATGTAAGGAGACCTGTTTTTTGATCAATTAATGCCCATTCAATATTTTCTGGTTGTGCAAAGTCCATTACTGGCTCTTTTTCAAGAGCCTTTTTCATAAATTGCGTCCATATTGGACATGCGATTACTCCTCCAGTGGCTTTTTCACCGAGAGATATCGAACTATCATCATATCCAACCCATACTCCACTGACTAGTTGAGGGGTGTATCCTATAAACCATGCATCGCTTGAGTTGTTTGTTGTGCCTGTTTTCCCGGCGCAAGGTCTTCCTAAATTTTTTGCGTTCCATCCACTTCCATTTTCAACAACAGCTTTCAAGAGGTTGGTTATAATAAAACAGTTTTGAGCTGAGAAAATTTCTTTTTGCTGAGGAATATTTTGCTCTAAAATTTTTCCATTTCTGTCACTTATTTTTGTAATAATATAAGGAGTTGTTTTAATGCCACCTGAAGCAAAAGTTGTAAATGCTGAGACCATTTCTTGTAAAGTTACTTCACTCGACCCTAAAGCGAGAGAAAAAGAATTTGCAAGAGGCGTTGTTATACCTAAATTTCTTGCGGTTTGTATAACTTTTGCTGGTGTTACTTTCATAATTGTTTCAACCGCACAAGTGTTGATAGACAGGGCGAGAGCTGTTCTCAAAGTTACAGATCCTCTATATTTTTTACCATAATTTGCAGGTGCCCAAATCTTGTTTGTGTTAATTAGATCTTTTTCAGATACAGTTTCAGCTATATTTTCAAGCGTTACTGGATCTCTTGATACTAAATCCCATGAATTCCCCTTATTAATAAAAACCATTGGCTTGTCGTTAAGAATTGTTGCAGGTGTAAATCCTGTTTCAATTGCCGCTGCATATATAAATGGCTTAAAAGAAGAGCCTGGCTGTCGCTTTGCTTGAGTTGCTCTATTGAATTGCGATTCTTTGAAGTTGCGTCCACATACTATTGCTCTTATCGCTCCATTTTTAGGGTCTATAGCTATTAGAGCTCCTTGTACTTTTTGTGCTTTTCGCTTAGTCTTTTCAAATGTACTTAGTCTGCTTTCGTCAAATTTTGTAAGAGTTTCTTCAATTGCTTTTTCAGCTGCTATCTGGGCGTTTATGTCGAGAGTTGTGTAAATTGAAAGCCCTTCTTTAAATAAAGTATCTGTACCGTACTTTGGTTCGACTATTGATCTTACTATTTCCAGAAAATATTGGAGAGAATTTCCATTTGAAGCGTTTTCTTTTGGAGGTAGTGCAGTTGAGCGTGCTTGCTGTTCTTGAGCCTTTGTAATATAGTTTAGCTTTCTCATCTTTAATAAAACAAGATTTCTTCTTGCAAGAGCCGCTTTTTCGTTTTTAAAAGGATTATAGTAGTTTGGAGATTTTGGAATTGCGGCAAGCATTGCAGATTCTGCAAGACTTAAGTTTTGTGCGTTTTTATTGAAATATGTTTTTGCTGCCGCTTGAACTCCGTAAGCACCATTGCCAAAATATATTTGGTTCATATAAAACTGTAGGATTTCATATTTTGAATAGTTTTTTTCAAGCTGTATCGTCAGTAACACTTCTTTAATTTTTCTAACCAATGTTTTGTCGTTGTTTAAAAATATAGTTTTTGCAAGCTGTTGTGTTATTGTAGATCCTCCTTCTACCACCTTACCCTTTAACAATATCTTTAAAAAAGCGCGCACAATTCCCTTTATTGATATTCCCCAGTGTTTAAAAAAATCGTTGTCTTCAATAGCTATAAAAGCATTTTGGAGATTAATCGGCGTTTCTTTTATTGACGTAAAAGCACGTCTCTCAGTGAAGAGTTCTGCTATTAAATTATTGTCTTTGTCGTAAATTTTAGTTGATAATTTGGGAATATAGTTGCCGAACTGTTGTATGGATGGTAAACTGTCTATTAAATTTGCTACGACTTTGCCTGCCACAAGTATAAGTATAAATAATAAAACAATGATTATAAAAATTGAAAAATTAAAAAAAGAGCTCTTTTTTTTTCGTTTCATAACTACAGAAATTATATTTTAAAATAAAGTTTGTGTCAAAGGAGATAGGAGACAACTTTTACTCATTAAAGATTATATGTTGAAAATTGGAAATAGATTATGGGATGATAAAAGTTATTAATTTTTGATACCATATCAAAACTTTCTAAGAACTCATCCTTGCTTTTTGGTTCTTAGATTCTAATCTCTTAACAACAAATAAAAAGAGTGCTATAATCGTAAATTATAAGTGCGTATTTATGTAAGGATAAAGTAGTTGGTGTTTACATTTTGATCTGTATAATTGACTTATACCTTAAATAGGAATAAAGTAGATGGACATATGAATAATTTTTGTTCATGGTATAATTGGGTAAACTATGATAAATTCTAGCAATGAGAAGCAAGTAAAAAAAAGTTTAAAGGAAAAAATCAGCATTTTAGCTAAGACATATTTTGTTACAGGGTTAATTGTCATCATACCCCTTTGGCTCACATTTTTTATTGTGACTATTATTTTTAAATGGGTAAGTAGTTTTGCCTTGCCTGTTATTAATTATTTTGTTGTTGATACGTTTTTGGTTCATGCTATAGCGAGGGTTTTGAGTTTTTTTATTTCAATTTTAAGTATAGCCATTTTAGGGTTTATTACAAATAGGGTTTTTGGGAAAAATGCTTTAAATTCTATAGAGAAACTTATTGAAAAGTTGCCTGTTTTAGGAACGATTCATTCTGCGGCGAAGCAATTTGTAAATTTTTTGTTTGGTAAAGACAGCGCAAAGAATTTTAAGAAAGTTGTTTTTGTTCCTTATCCATATAAAAATATTTATAGTGTAGCTTTTTTAACTAGTGAACAAGTAATTAATGATGAGAAATATTTTTGTGCTTTTATGCCTACAACTCCAAATCCTACAACTGGGTTTTTATTACTGATTAAAGAAGAAGATGTAATTTATACTAACTATAGTGTAGAACAGGCGTTTCAGTTTATTATTTCAATAGGAGTAATAAATATGGATGGAAATAATAAAGAAGCGAACTTTATAAAAAATAGAGAAATTTAGGGATGAATTATAAGGCTCCACGTGGTACACATGATATTTTTGGCGTAGATCTCGAGCGAATGAGTTTATTGGAGCAAAATGCAAGAACTATTTTTAAAAAATACGGATTTAAAGAGATGAGAACTCCGATATTTGAAGATGCCTCTCTTTTTACGCGTTCTGTTGGGCAAGTTACTGATATCGTAAAAAAGGAAATGTATATATTTAAAGATAGAAAGGAAAGGAAACTTGCTTTACGACCAGAAGGAACTGCGTCTATAGTAAGAGCTTTTATTGAGCATAGGCTTGATGTTATGGGGCCTGCTGTAGTTAAATTTTTTTATATGGGTGAAATGTTTCGCTATGAAAGGCCGCAAGCAGGTCGGTATAGACAATTTCATCAAATAGGAGCTGAATTTTTTGGCAGTTCGTCTCCTGCTGCAGATGCAGAAATTATCTTGTTAGCCTATGATTTACTTCGCTCAGTTGGTATAAATAAAGTAAGTGTACGCTTAAATTCTTTGGGTTGCCAGAATTGCAGACATGCTTTTAGAGAAGAATTGGTTAAATATCTAATTTCTATAGAGGGTCTGTGTGGAGACTGCCGGGAAAGACTTTGGAGAAATCCTTTAAGAGTTCTTGATTGCAAGATAGATTTAAATAGGTTTACTTGTATTCCTGAAATGTCAAATTACTTGTGTAGTGAATGTGAAAATGATTTTAGTTTGTTAAAGTCTTTACTTGATGGTGTGAGATGCAATTATAAAGTTGATAATAGACTTGTAAGGGGACTGGATTATTATACGAAAACTGTTTTTGAAATTTATTGTACAGATATTGATTCTCATACGGAAATTGCAATATCTGAAAAAGTTGAAAAGGAGTTAAGTACAAAAGTTTTGGATATAGGTCAGACTGTTGTACTTGCGGCAGGTGGAAGATATGATAATCTTGTTGAGGAATTGGGAGGACGAAGCACTCCAGCTGTTGGATTTGCCCTTGGGTCTGAAAGAGTTTTAATTGTTGCTGACACAAACCTGATGCCTTTAAATATTTTTCAAGAGGAAGAGATTTATTATATAGCTATTGTTGATCAAGAACTTTTCAAAGAAGCTTTTTCTTTTGCAGTAAAAATTAGGAGAGATGGATTAAAAAACAATAAGAATATTTCCGTTTTTGGTCCTATTGATGGGAAGAGTTTAACATGGCAACTAAAATTTGCAGATAAGATAGGAGCTTCTAAAACGATAATTTTTGCTAAGATTGAATTTGAAAAAGGTAAAGTTTTAGTAAAGAATATGCAGAATGCAAAGGATAAAATGCAAACAGAAGTTCTTATAGATGAATTTTTAAATGTGACTAATAATTGTAGAGCAGTACATAGTTAGAAATTCAATTTGGAGTGCAGTTATGTTTTTTTTCTAGTTCTACTAAAACACTAATAGAAAATCCTTATGTGTGATAAATAGACTGCTTACGTTTACTATTGACTAGTAAATTCTTTGTTAAGATGAAAGAAGAGAAACTTACGCGACATAAATTATAAAAGATTGTTAAGTATTAGTCTTGTATTCTACAAGTACCAAGTATTGAGACTTATGTCCGATGGAGTAAATTCTCGAGAAAGTAAACTATATAGTTTCTTTTATGGTAATGTGTGAGACTTTTCTACAAACTTGCTTATAATTTTTAGCATCTTTTCTGTGGATGTACTTGATGTATTTTTTGACTCAACCAGTGTATTTTCTTATTTCTACTAGAAAGTTTTTAAATAGTTTCTTTTGAAATTGTTCTTTATTTTGTACGTCTATACTACTTTTGATAAATTTTGTATTAGATGACGTTATTATCATTTTCAATTTTTAGAGTTTAGTATGAAGCTAAAGTAGTTTATTTAGTCTTCCTGCTTCAAAACAACCTTATTTATACACTATTATAAACTTTGATGGTTGTATCAATTACCACGCAAAAATCGTCTATCTATAAAATTCTATAAAACTGGTAGACAAGTGTTGTGGATCTAAGGTCTTTAGTTAACAAATTATACTATCATCTTTTGGCCCATTGTGACTAAGGTTAATAAATAAACCACATGTTAATTATAAAACATTCAACATTAATTTATGTATATTTAGATAAATACTTTTTTGCAAACTTTAATAACTCTTCATGTGATAAGCAATTGTTTCTTCCATCTTTATAGAGTTTATCAATCTCTTCCTTAATTTTTGTTATAGCAGGATCATTTTTATCTAGTTTTTCTTGTGAATCCATAAGCTTTGGAAGCTGTGTGTTATACCAATATGCCAGTCCCGCTAGACCGGCTCTGTCTGTAATAGCAACCTCTGGTGGTCTACCTAAAATAGCATGAGTGTCAAATACATTGTATATTTCCTGCTCTTTCAATAATCCGTCAGCATGTATTCCTGCTTTTGTTATATTGAAGTTTGATCCAACAAAAGGTTGGTTTGGAGGGATATCATATTTAAGTTCATTTTTAAAATATTGTGCTATTTCAGTGATAGTGGATAAATCCATTCCGTTTGTTGTTCCCCTCAAGGCAGTATATTCTATAGCGAGTGCTTCAACTGGAGTGTTGCCTGTTCTTTCTCCTATACCTAAGAGTGTCCCATTGATTCCGGCGCATCCGTAAAGCCACGCACTTGTAGAGTTTGCTAGAGCTCTGTAGAAATCATTATGTCCATGCCATTCAATATACTTTGATGGAACTCCTGCATGGTGAGTTAAACCATACACTATTCCGTTTATATTTCTTGGCATCGAAGCTCCTGGGTAACTTACGGCAAATCCTAAAGTGTCACAGGCTCTTATTTTTATTGGAATTTCAGCTTCCTGAGAGAGTTTCATAAGCTCAATTGCGAATGGGACGACGAAACCGTAAAAATCTGCTCTTGTTATATCTTCAAAATGACAGCGTGGTATGATACCTTTCGATAAAGCAGCTTTAACTATATCCAAGTACATATTCATAGCTTCTTTACGCGTTTTCTTCAACTTTAAAAAAATGTGGTAATCTGAACATGAAGTCAAAATACCCGTTTCTTTAAGTCCAATTTCTTTTACGAGTTTAAAATCACTTTTTGTGGCTCTTATCCATGCAGTGATTTGAGGAAAATCATAGCCCAATTCTTTGCATTTATACACTGCTTTTCTGTCTTTTTCAGAGTAAAGGAAGAATTCAGATTGTTTTATCATTCCATTTGGTCCGCCAAGCTTGTGAAGATATTTATACAGTTGGACTATTTGCTTTACTGTAAAAGGATTAATTGCCTGTTGGCCATCGCGAAATGTGGTGTCTGTAATCCATATTTGATCAGGAGGGTTCATAGGAACAACTTCATTATTAAAGGAAATTTTTGGAATCTCAGCATATGGAAACATTTCTCTGAAAAGATGTGGTTTAGTTACGTCTTGGAGCTCAAAATGGTATTCTTCAGATTCAAGTCTATTTGTACGTTTATTAAGAGTAAGCATTCATATCTCCTTTAATTTAATACTATACTATATACATGTTGTAACTAATTGTTTTATAGTAATATAATCAATTAATGTAATAAAAAAATAAATTAACATTTTCTTCTACTTCTACATACTTTACTCTATATAAATAACATAATATAAAGTTTAAAAATATATAAGTAAGCGATAAGGACAATTAATGGTTACTATATTACTTATATATTATGATTGTCATTTTTATTTGTTTTAAGGTATAAGCTTAATCTTTTAAGATTGTCATTAATCTGTCAATGCCTCTTTTAATATTTTCAATAGAAGTTGCATAAGAAAGTCTTATGTATCCTTCAGCTCCGAAAGCTGAACCTGGAACAACTGCAATTTTAGCTACATCTAGTAAGTAGTCTGCAAACTCTATATCTGTATTGATAATTCTTTTTTTAAAAGCTTTTCCTAAAAGAGATTTTATGTTGGGAAAGACGTAAAAAGCACCTTCTGGTTTTCTGCATGTGATACCTTTTATATTGTTGAGTCCTTGTACTATGTAATTTCTTCTTTTTTCAAATTCTTGTTTCATATGTTCAAGATAATCTTGAGTGCCGTTTAGTGCTTCTACAGAAGCCTTTATTGAAATTGATGAAGCATTTGAAGTTGATTGACTTTGTACTTTTGCCATTGCGGAAATAATGTTTTTAGGTCCAGCCGCGTAACCTATTCTCCAACCTGTCATTGAATAGGCTTTTGAAACTCCATTTACTACAATTGTAAGTTCTTTGACTTCTGGGCAAACTTCTGCAATAGATGTGAATTTGAAATTGTCATATGTAAGTTTTTCGTATATATCGTCTGAAATTATGAGGATTTTATTTTTTACACATACTTTGGTTATTGCTTTTAGTTCATTAGCAGTATATGTAGTGCCTGTAGGATTTGATGGAGAGTTAACTATGATAGCTTTTGTTTTTGAAGTCAAAGCCTTTTCTATTTCCTCTGAAGTTGCTTTAAAATCGACTTTGTCGTTTGTTTGGATTATTACGGGCTTCCCACCAGCAAGTATAACCATATCTGTATAAGAAACCCAGAATGGTGCTGGAATTATAACTTCGTCTCCGTCGTCAATTATTGATTGAAAAATGTTATAGATGGAGTGTTTGGCTCCGCATGAAACTATAATTTCTTCAGGAGAATATGTAAGATTGTTATCTCTTTTGAGTTTGTTTATAATTGCATTTTTTAGCTCTGGAGTCCCAGCAACTGGGCAGTACTTTGTGAAACCTGAGTTTATTGCTGAGATAGCTGCTTCTTTTATGTTAATAGGTGTATCGAAATCTGGCTCACCTACACCAAAATTTATGATGTCTACTCCCTGTTGTTTAAGTGCTTTTGCTTTCGCATCTATTGCTAGTGTTGGAGATGGTTTGATTGAGTGTACTCTTTTTGAAATTTGCATTTTTTATTTCCTTTTTGTTTGGATTATTTGCAAAAAAGCATTAATCATTGATTTATATTATAATTTTTGAAAATTGATTTAATTGTGAACTTTGGAATACTTTATTGACAAAATTCTCTGGATTTTATATTACTACAAGTCAAAGGAGTATGTCAAATGTATGCGATTATTAAGACAGGTGGGAAGCAGTACAAAGTGGAAAAAGGCTCTAATTTAGTGGTAGATAAAATTGATAAGGCACAAAAAAATCAAGAGATTGTTCTTAAGGAGGTGTTGTTGCTTTCGGATGAGCAGAAGACATTAATTGGGAAACCTATAGTTGAGGGTATAACTGTAACGGCAAAAGTCATTTCCCAAAAGAGGGCACCTAAAATTTTAGTATTTAAAAAAAAGCCTAAAAAGGGATACAAGAAACTTCAAGGGCATCGTCAGTATTTAACAGAGTTAGAAATTACTGGAATTAGTGTTTGAAAAACCTACTTAATAGGAAGGAGGCATCGAAATGGCGCATGTCAAAGCGCAAGGTTCATCTACTAACGGGCGTGACTCGCATGGTCAAAGGTTAGGCGTGAAAATTTATGGTAATCAAAAAGCTTCTGCGGGTGCGATCATAGTTCGGCAAAGAGGTACAAAATATCACCCTGGAATAAATGTTGGAATTGGCAAAGACGACACTATTTTTGCAAAAAGTGCTGGAATTGTTAAGTTTGTCAGAAAGTCTGGTGGTAGATGTTACATAAATGTTTATAGATAAAGTCACTATTTCTCTTACAGCTGGTTGTGGAGGTGATGGTTGTGTTTCATTTAGAAGAGAGAAATATGTTCCTTATGGGGGACCCAACGGTGGCAATGGCGGTAAAGGTGGTGATATTTATTTTGAATGTGACATTCATAAGACTACTCTATTAGATTTATCATACACTCCAAAATTTAGGGCAGAAAATGGACAAAAAGGTTTATCTAATAATAGGTTTGGTAAATCTGGTAAAGATTTAGTACTGAAAGTTCCCTCGGGAACTTTGGTTCTTAAAAATGGAGAGTTTTATGCTGATTTGAAATCGACTAACGAGAGAATTTTAGTTGTTAAAGGTGGTAGAGGCGGTAGAGGAAATGCTTCTTTTAAAACAGCTAGATACACAGCCCCTAGAATATCTGAAAAAGGCGAGCCGGGTGAAACCGCAGAAGTAAGTCTTGAGATCTTTTTAATTGCAGAGGTTGGATTTGTTGGTTTTCCTAATTCTGGAAAGTCTACTCTTTTATCACGGATTTCAGCCGCAAAGCCTAAAATAGCAAATTATCCTTTTACAACTTTAGTTCCTAATTTGGGTGTTGTTAACTATAAAGGTAAAAGTTTTGTAGTTGCTGATATCCCTGGAATAATTGAGGGAGCTCATAAAGGTAAAGGACTTGGATTTGAGTTTCTAAGGCATATAAGGCGTACAAATATTCTTGTGTATGTTATAGATGTAAGTACTAATGACGATGATAGTAGCGATCCCTATGTAAGTTATAAAATACTTAATAATGAATTAAGAAATTATTCAAAATATCTCGTAGAAAAACATGTCATAATAGTATTGAATAAAATTGATTTACCAAGCTGTCAGGAACATATCAAAAAGTTTAGAGAACGTTTAAAAAATAAAAAAATACTTGAAGTTTCAGCTGTAACTGGAAAGGGTGTTGATAAATTGATTGTGGAAATGATGAAAATGCTTGAAAGGCCGCTTTCTTTTAAATTTGAAGAAGAGGTGAAAGAAACATCTATTAAAAGATATATTTATAAACCTGATTTCCAAGTTAATATTGAAAATGGCGTTTTTATAGTTACTGGGAGTAAGATTGAAACTCTTACTAAAATAACAAAGTTTAATGAAGATGAGGCATTGAGACGTTATCAAAATATAATTAAAAAAATGGGTTTGGAAACTAAGCTTGAAGAAATGGGTGCTAAGTCTGGTGATATAGTTAAGATCTGTGGTTTTGAATTTGTTTTTGAAAAATAAATAATTTAATAAGTAGTTTGAACTTTATGATTTTTTGACTACTTTAAAATCTGTATTCTACTTCTCCTGGTGCTATAACGTTTAGTTCGCTGCGCACCATTCTTTCTAGATATGAAGGTTCATTTTCAAGGTAATATAGTCGTTCTTTTATTAATTTGTTTTGTTTTTTTGCGTTTTTAATATTTTCGTTTAATTTTTTTTGTTCAAAAAAACGCCTTATAAGAGTTCTGTTACCTTCGTTAAAAGTTAAAATCAGTAAAATAATAATAAAGATTATGTAGCGAATTTTAATCTTGTTCATTATATGCTTCATAAGCCTACAGGTTAGCAAAAATGAATTTCTTTTGCTACTTTTCTTCATATAAGTTAATTACTATTGAACTTGCTTTTTATGTGAAAGTATAAAAATTTGCAAAGAATTACTTAATCGGTGAGCATTTCAAAAAAAATAGTAGAAAGTTTTTTTGCAAGCAGACTGTTGTTCGATATTATTTCAACTTTTACATTTCCGTTTTCTATACTAGTTATGAAAATACCTACTTCTGTTGAAGCTAGACAACAATCAAAGCTCTTTGAGAGCCCAAAGGCAATTATGTATCCCACTTTAAGGTTTTTATGTGTGATGGTTGCTTTGAGCTTTTTTAATATATGTAGGCTTTTAGCAAAGCAAGTTTCCTTAGGTATTGTAAAAACTGCACTGGATCTCCCAACTTTTTCATTTTTAAATTTTTCAATAGAAAAACCTAACAATCGGTTTGGGTAACTTAAAATAGAACATGACGTTAAGAATGGAATTGATGTACTCAAAGTTAGTATAAGAAGAAGTCGTATTATAAATCTATAATTTCTACTGCAAACAACAGAATTTGCGATGTTAGAATTGGTTAAAGGGAACTCTGAGAGAAGATGTTTATAGTTTCTTTCCCAAGTACACATAACTGCATAGTAGAACAACTTTTCTATAAAGTTTAGTTTAGTATCCTTTTTAAGTTTATTTTTGTGCATTTTTGACTTTTGTTCTTTATGTATAATAATTATGAGCTGCTTCTTGTGCTTAGAGTAAACTATGAATCTTCTCTGTTATTGTTGTGATTTACATACACATCAGTACTTCCATTATTATAAGCTTTAGCTTTTCTCCTTGTAAGATAAGGTATTAAATTTGTATTTAAATTGCTTTTTATATTTTTTGTTAACACATTTGCGTCTACATTGCTACACTAACATCTTATCTGACACACTTCTTTGTTGCAATTCTCTAAGATTATACAAATCATTTTTAGCTTAGTAAATAAAAGGCTATTTATTTGTTTAAAGTGAAATATTTAATTATAATAATAACATAGAATATACAAAAATGTCTGTTTTTTTGAAATATTAAATCTCTAGAGTTCGTTTGAGTGTACTTATTATGATTATATGTATTATATATAGCACGTTGAAGAGGGAAGGTTTATGACTGAAAGTGTTTTTGTTTTGTAAACTTACTCTTTTTTAATTTTAAAGTTGGCAATAGATTTTTTAATATATAATAATGAATACTGAGATTGTCAAAGAATTAAATAGCTTAAAAAAAGAAAAAAATGCTGTAATTTTAGCTCATGTTTATCAATTACCTGAAATTCATGATATAGCGGATTTTGTTGGCGATTCTTTGGATTTGAGTAGAAAAGCTTTTCAAGTAAAAGCGGATATAATTGTTTTTTGTGGCGTTTATTTTATGGCTGAAATTGCATCAATATTAAATCCTAATAAAAAAGTTCTAATTCCAGATATAGATGCCGATTGCCCTATGGCTGGTATGATAACAGTTGAGAAGCTAAAAGAATTTAAGTCACAGTGTAAAAATCCGGTAGTAGTAGCTTATGTTAATACTTCTGCTGCGGTGAAAGCAGAGAGTGATATATGTTGTACCTCATCAAATGCTGTAGATGTTGTAAAAAGTATTAAAAGTAGTGGAGAAATAATTTTTGTTCCTGATAGAAATTTAGGTAGTTATGTCCAAAAGAAATCTGGTATAGAGATGAAAATATGGAATGGATTTTGTCCTACTCATAACAATTTTATTTTGCCAGAATATATTTTAAAAGCTAGGAGAGAACATCCACACGCTGAAATTTTAGTGCATCCGGAGTGTCGTCCTGAGGTTATATCTTTGGCAGATCGCGTTATGTCAACAGGCATTATGTGTAGATATGTTAAGGAAAGCTATAAGGAGGAATTTGTCATAGGAACGGAAAGCGGAATATTATATAAGCTTAAAAAGGACAACCCGAATAAAAATTTTTATCCAGCGTCGTCTCTTGTAATTTGTCCTAATATGAAAAAAATTACCGTGGCAAAGGTCAAAGATGTGCTTGCGAATATGAAGAATTTTGTTTCTGTACCAGAGAAAATAAGAGAAAGATCTTACTATCCTGTTTTAAAAATGTTAAAAGTTATACAAAAGCAAACAATTTTTAAGAAGGGGTTTTAATTTATATAAAAGTTTTATGATGTATGGTGCTTGTCTGTAAAATAAACAAGGAAGACTTGACTAATAACTAAAGGTAAATTTGAGCTTTATAAATAAAAAAGAGAACAAACTACTCTCTCTTTTTCTTTAACCCTATAACTTATACAGATGAGAAAAATTCTAAATAGAAGTTTTTTGTAGTGTTTTTATATATGCAACAGCTTCTATAGCGTCTCTGGCATAAGCGTCTGCTCTGATTTCTTTTGCAAACTTTTCGGTGACAGCAGCTCCTCCTATAATGACTTT
>JAISTT010000014.1 GCA_031272445.1 Candidatus Endomicrobiellum mastotermitis
AGTGGACTGAAAATTATGGTCAACTTAAAGTGATTGTATATTTTAAAATTCATAGAAACGGTTCAACTTCTGATATTTCTATTAGAAAATCCTCAGAAAATAATGAGTATGATAAGTATGCTTTAGATACTATAAGCAGAGCAGCACCTTTCCCTGATCTACCTGAAGGTTATAGGGATGATGTTCTAGGAGTTTATTTTGAATTTAAATGTAATGGTTAACTTGATAAAAAAAGTACTTTTCTTAATCTTACAGATTTTCGTAATTTTCTTTTATACACTAACACTTCATGCAGATAACGACATTTATCTTTCTATTTGTGGTACAACTGCTAAAAGATCAGATATAGCTATAGAACATTTTAACGTCACAGATAAAAACGAAAACACTATAAAATTAGCAAAACTTATTAAAAAAACTATTAAAAACGATCTTATTCTTTCCAGATATTTCAATATAATACAAGTTGTACCTGAAACTAATTTTAAGGAACAATTATTTTCCTTAAGAAAAAGAGGAATAGGAATTCTTATTACTGCATCAGTAAGTGACGATAAGTGCAATCTAATTCTTGAAATGAAAGTAATTGATGTGGCTACTGGTGAAATAATATGGAAGCATAATTATAAACGTAAGCATTCAATTTATAGATACATGGCTCACGAAGTAAGTGATGAAATTATAAGGAGAATAAAAGGAGAAGTTGGTATAGCACGCTCAAAGATAGTTTTTGTGAACGATAGTACAAGATTCAAAGAATTATATATTGTAGATTATGATGGATATAATTTAAGAAGACTGACGAAGGATAATAAAATAAATATTCTTCCTAAATGGTCCCCAGATGGAAAGCAAATAATTTATACAAGTTATCTATATAATAATCCAGACTTATTCATATTAAATCTTACTGAAAACAAACGCAGTGTCATTTCAAAATATCAAGGATTAAATGTCACGGGTTCATTTTCTCCTGATGGTGAAAAAATAGTTCTTACTTTATCTAAAGGCGTATACCCAAATCTATATATGATAAATACGCATGGGGACGTACTACAAAGAATAACTGAAAATATATACATTGACACCAGTCCATCTTTTGCCCCTAATGGTCAGGAGATAGCGTTCATTTCAGATAGGTCAGGATATCCTCAGCTTTATATAATGAATATTAGCGGTAAAAATGTAAGAAGACTTACAACGAATGGGCCTTGTGATTCTCCATCGTGGTCTCCACGTGGTGATAAAATTGCTTTTACAATGAAACAAGTAAGAGGTAACTATGATTTGTATATCTATGATTTACCTACTAGAAAGGTTACTAGACTTACACAAAATCAAAGAAACAATGAAAATCCTACATGGTCCCCAGATGGAAGATTTCTAGTGTTTTATTCAAATAGATCTGGGAGAGGAGAAATTTATATAATAGCAATTGATGGTTCAGGTACAAGAAAGCTTGTAGAAATGCCAGGCACTTCCTGTACTCCATCATGGTCTCCAATATTACCTTAAATTAGATGGAATTTAAATAAAAAGGATGTAAATTATTATGTTTGAGGGTAAGAGTTTTATAGACATACTAAATATTGGAGGTTATACTCTTTATGTTCTCTTGGGAGCATCAGTTATTTCAATAATGATCATTTGTTTAAAATCTGCTGAATTTTGGACAAAGTCTAAAATATCAAGAATTTCGCTTTTAAACAAACTTCTAAAAGAAATAAAAATGAAAAAATTTGACGAAGCTATTAATTTCTGTGATACTATTAACTCTCCCATGGCCTTAGTTGCAAAAGCAGGCATCATTGCTTTTAAAGAAAATGGAAATAATTTTGGTGAGGCTATGGAGCGAGAGATAATGTTCCAAACAATAAAACTTGAACGTTTTACTATCATTTTGGGAACACTTGGTAATATTGCAGTTTATATAGGACTATTTGGGACAGTTTTAGGTATTATAAAAGCGTTTCATGATATTTCAAAAATAGATTTAGGGGGTAATATATCAGTTATTATTGAAGGTGTTTCTGAAGCTCTTATTGCAACTGCAGCAGGTCTTTTTGTGGCAATTCCTGCGGTTATTGCATATAATTTCTTCATAAAACTTATAGATAAATTTGTCATGGATATGGAGTATTGTTCCTCTGCAATTAGAGATACTTTAAAAAGTGAAAAAAGTAGATGACTATAAAAAGAAAAAGAAGCACTGTTATGTCAGAAATCAATATAACGCCATTTACTGACGTTATGCTTGTTCTCCTTATTATTTTTATGATAACTACACCCATGATGGTTACGCGTACATCCTCTATAAAAGTTAATCTCCCAAAAACACAGATATCATCACCTGATAGTGAAAGTAGCTCAAATTCAAATATTGAAGTTTTAATTTCAAAAGATGGAGGTATTTATATAGAAGGGAAAGAAATTGATAGTCTGGCCATTGAAGATATCATAAGTAATCGTATATCTTTAAATCATAACAAAGTTATAATTTTAAAAGGTGATAAACAAGTTCAATATGAACACATAATACACTTTATAAATAAAGCTAAAAAAGCTGGAGCGACAAGATTCGCTCTTGCAGTTGATAACACCAGTATTACATAGTAAAAAAGTAAAGTGAGTTTATAAATTATTATAATAGCTTAATTATGATCTTAAGTGGTTATTTTCTGTTAGCAAATTTTAACTATACTTTGTATTTTATATATTGTTTTGTAGGGAACTATTCCATAACGATTAATGGCAAATTTTAGATATCAGACAAAAGTTTAAGATTATATTAAATAATATTTAAAACTTACACATACATTAAAAAGAATGAAGACTCTAAATATTTATACTAAACTTTTGAAGGGGCAATATGAATAATATATTGGAAAAGATTGTACGTGGGACAACTGACATCATTTCCACAGAAGAATTAAAAAAAAAGCTTGCTTCAGGTAAGAAATTAAGAATAAAATTGGGAGTTGATCCTACTGCTCCAGATTTACATTTAGGTCATAGCATCATTATCAATAAGTTAAAAATTTTTCAAGATCTTGGACATCAAGTAGTATTCTTAATTGGAGATTTCACTGCAAAGATAGGCGATCCATCAGGTAGATCTGAAATTCGACCTGTTATGACAGATGAGCAAATAAAAGTAAACATAAAAACTTATACTGGTCAAGTCTTTAAGATTTTAGAAAAAGAAAAAACTGAAGTTGTCTACAACAGTAAATGGTTTAATAAAATTGGCATAGAAGGACTTTTAAATCTTGCTTCAAGAAGTACAGTAGCTCAAATGCTTGTAAGAGATGATTTTGCAAAAAGATATAAAGAAGATAAACCAATAAGTATTATAGAGTTTTTATATCCTCTGCTTCAGGCGTATGACTCTGTAGCTTTAAATGCAGATGTAGAACTTGGTGGAAACGATCAAAAGTTTAATCTTCTTTTAGGTAGACAAATACAAAAAGATTATGGGATTAAAGACACACAAATAGTGATTACAATGCCAATTTTAGAGGGAACGGATGGAATTAAGAAAATGTCAAAATCTTATAATAATTATATAGCTTTAAACGATTCTCCTACAGATATGTTTGGAAAAATAATGTCAATTTCAGATACTCTTATGTATAGATATTATGAACTCCTCACTCAAAAGAATTTAAGTATTATTAAGACTATGCACCCTAAAGATGCAAAAACGAAATTGGCTAGCGAAATTGTAGAAAGGTATCACGATAAAAATAAAGCTATAAAAGCGAAAGAAGAATTTAATGAAATCTTCTCAGAAAAAAATATACCAATTGATATGGAAGAATATCAAATGCAAGAAATAGAAATGAGATTGTCTGACTTACTTGTTAAAAGTGGTATGGTGTCAAGCAAAAATAAAGCTAGACGCCTTATAGAACAGGGGGGCATTAAAATAGATTCACAAAAATTGCTTGAAGATTCTATTGTTAACTGTAAAAAAAGGTTTACATTACAGATAGGGAGAAGAAAATTCAAAAGAATAGTACCAACTTAAGTTCTAGTTTATTTTATTTATATTTTAAAAGTTATCATTTTGACGTTACATCAAATTAAATTATACATTTACTTATATGTAATTTATAGAATTAAGACTAAATAATTATTATAAATAGTATGTGACCGTAAAAGGTCATACTTAAATAGTATGATTAAAGGTAAAAAATGTACAGAATTATGAATTTAGAAGTGATTAGGCCAAAAATAAAAAGTTACGAAGTTTACGCCCCAAATGTTGCAAAAAATGCGAAAGCCGGGCAATTTGTTATACTTAGAATTAATGATACAGGAGAGCGTATTCCTTTAACTATAGCTGGAACAAATTTAGAGAAAGGTTCTGTAAAAATAATTTTTCAAGAGCTAGGGAAAACTACAATGCAACTCGCTTCTCTATCTGTAGGAGATTATATAAAAGATTTTGTGGGTCCTTTAGGACATCCTACAGAAATAAAAAATTATGACACTGTTGTTTCAGTGGCAGGAGGTATAGGGGCAGCTGGACTTTTGCCTGTTATAAAAGAGTTAAAAAGTGTTGGGAACAAAATCACTACTGTAATAGGAGCTAGAAGCAAAGACTTAATAATACTTGAGGAAGAATTAAGGCAACAAAGTGACTCAATTTTTTTTACTACAAATGATGGAACATATGGGACAAAAGGATATGTTACAGATATTTTAAAGGGCATTATAGATGAAGAGAAAATTGGTATAACATATGCTATAGGACCAGTGTATATGATGAAAGCTGTGTCAGAAATAACAAGAAAAAAAAATATAAAAACTATATTTTCTTTAAATCCTATTATGCTTGACGGTATTGGAATGTGCGGAGCATGTAGGATCTCTATTGATGGTGAAACTAAATTCGCTTGTGTTGATGGCCCTGAATTCGATGCTAATTCAGTAGATTGGGAAGAGCTTATTTCGAGATTAGGCTTATTTAAAAATCTTGAGAACTTAGCAATCAATAAGTTCAAGCATGATCAGGAGTGTAATTATTGCAAAAAGTAAAAATGCCCGCAAGGGACCCAAATATTAGAAAAAAAGATTTTAAACAAGTAAATTATGGGTACAGTCAATGTGAAATGCTAAAAGAGGCAAAAAGGTGTATGCAATGTAAAAAACCTTTATGTATTCATGGCTGTCCTATTGGAATTAATATACCTAAATTTATAAGATATCTCGCTCAGAATGATCACAAACGAGCTGCAATAGTTTTAAGGCAGAAAAACAATCTTCCTGCTGTATGTGGTAGGGTTTGCCAGCAAGAAAATCAGTGCGAAAAGTTTTGTATTTTAGCAAAAAGAAATGAGAGCGTTAGTATTGGAAGTTTAGAACGATATGCAGCAGATGTCACAGCCATAGAAAATAGTTTAAGTAGTATAACGATTAGTAAAAACGGTATTAAAGTCGCTATTATAGGATCAGGTCCTGCTGGTTTAACATGTGGTGGTGATCTTCTAAAAATGGGATATGATGTTACGGTTTACGAATCTTTACACGACGCCGGTGGTGTTTTGCGTTATGGAATCCCAGAGTTTAGGCTACCTAAATATGTTCTAGATTTGGAATTATACAGTTTAAAAAAACTTGGAATGAAAATAATTCTAAATACTCTCATAGGAAGAACAAAAACAGTAAAAGAATTGTTTGGCGAGGAATACAAAGCTTTGTTTATTGCAACTGGTGCTGGACTCCCTGTATTTCCAAAAATACCAGGTGAAAATTTGAACCATGTCTATTCTGCTAATGAATTCTTGGTTCGCGTACACCTTATGCATTCTTTTAATTTTCCCCACTATGATACACCTATATATAAAGCCAGAAATGTTGTAGTTATAGGAGGCGGGAATACTGCGATAGATGCAGCAAGAACGGCATTAAGGCTTGGTGCGGAAAGCGTTAAAGTCGTTTATAGAAGAACTGAAAATGAAATGCCAGCAAGGAAAGAAGAGCAAGTTCATGCAAAAGAAGAGGGTGTAGAGTTTGTAACTTTAACAAGTCCAGTAAAATTTATTGGAAATGAAAAAAGATTTGTTAAAGCTGTTGAATGCATGAAGATAGAAGTTGGAGAAATTGATAATTTAGGAAAAAAATATCTTTCTAAAATTATTGGATCTAATTATATAATAGAGACTGACATGGTAGTTTTAGCTTTAGGATTAAATCCAAATCCGATTTTACCGTCACTTATTGAAGGTTTAATTATTGATAATCATGGACATATTGTGACTGATGATAGCTTTATGACTCCACTACCAGGCATTTTTGCAGGGGGAGATATTGTTTGTGGAACAAATGTTATAAAAGCAATGGAAATGGGTAAAAAAGCAGCAAAAGCAATAGAAAGATATCTTAAAAAGTCATCGAAATAATTGTAGGACTAAGTGACTAAGTATTATTTTATAGCACAATAATTAATTTATATTATTTTTTTTCATTAATAATAAAATATGAAAGCACTAACAATTCAGATTGGGATATTTGGTAGAACAAATGTCGGCAAGTCGTCGCTTATGAATTTTATAACTAACCAAGATGCATCTATTATTTCTGAAGTAGCTGGAACAACGACAGATGTAGTTCATAAACAGATGGAACTTAATCCTCTGGGACCTATAACATTGTTTGATACTGCAGGTATCGATGATAAATCTATTCTAGGAAATCTAAGAATAGAGAAAACACAAAAAGTCTTTAATTCTTCGGATATTATTATATTAATGTGTGAAGCTGGAAATTTTGGAGTCTATGAAGAGAATATAATTAAAGAAGTATATAAAAGAAAAACACCTTTTATAATTGTTGTAAGTAAAACTGATTTAAAACAACCTGATAAAAATTTCTTAGATAAGCTAAAAAAATATACAAATTATGTTTTTACATTTTCCATTGTGAACGAAAATAGAGATAATTTTCTTAATATTTTAAAAAAAGTTTTTCTAAAAATTCTTCCTGACAATTATATTGAAAATTATTTGACTTTTAAGGATATAGTTAAAAAGGGGGACACAGTTATTCTAGTTATACCTATAGATTTTGGTGCCCCTCGTGGAAAAATAATAATGCCGCAAATACAAACTTTAAGACATATTTTAGATTTAAACGCTATTTCATATATAGTTCAAGACACTGAGTATGAAATCGCTCTACAAAATTTAAAAATTCCACCTGCAATTGTAATAACTGACTCACAAGTTGTTAAGTGTATTGCAGCAAAAACTCCAGAAAATGTAAAACTTACAACTTATTCAATAATTTACGCAGCAAATAAATCTGATATACTTGAAATGGCAAAAGGAGCAGCTACTCTTAATAATCTTAAGAATGGTGATAAAATTTTAATTGCAGAAGCGTGTACACATCATGCTTCTATAGATGATATTGGTAAAATAAAACTTCCAAAATGGATTAGAGAATATTCAAAGAAAAATCTGGAAATAAAATATGTCTCTGGACAGGATTATCCTAAAGATATTGCGAACTATAAAATTATAATACATTGTGGAGGATGTACGTTAAATAGAAAAGGTATGCTTTTTAGGTTAAATAAGGCTGTCGAATTTAAAGTACCTATAACAAATTATGGTATTGCAATATCTGTTTTTAGAGGTGTCATAGAAAAAGTACTTGAAATTTTTCCAGAGGCACTGCTTACCTATAAAAAGAATATAAAGTGCAGATAACTACAAAAATAAAACAAGCTCAAAAAAAAACAAATATTTTGTATTTAAGAATTTTTATTCTACTCAAAATAGCTGTCTAATACATTTAGGTACATTGAAAAGTTGATTGTAATTCAATATAATATATAGCATGAATTGTTAGGATTGTAGAGATTTGTAACAAAAAAAGGAGACGTTTTATGAAAAAGCCTTTGATGGCAGGAAATTGGAAAATGAATAAAACTGTTTTAGAAGCTATTGAATTTACAAAGACACTTAAAAATACAATTTCTGATATAGCAAACGTTGAAGTTTTAATATGTCCTGCTTTTACGGCACTTTATGCAGTAAGTAATGAAATTAGAGGCTCCAATATTAATCTAGGATCACAAAATTTCTTTTGGGAATCAAAAGGTGCATTTACTGGAGAAATTTCTCCAGTAATGATAAAAGATGTAGGTTGTTCTTACGTTATAATAGGCCATTCAGAACGCAGGCAATATTTTGCTGAAACCAATGAGGCCGTAAATAAAAAAATAAAAGCAGCTTTTACAGTCACTCTTAAACCTATAGTTTGTGTAGGAGAAACTCTTAAAGAAAGAGAGGATAACGTAACTTCAAAAGTTATAGAGAAACAAATAAGAGAGGGTCTATTCGGACTTACATTAGAACAGGCATCTTCAGTAGTTATAGCTTATGAGCCTGTATGGGCTATAGGAACTGGAAAAACTGCATCTCCAGATCAGGCTCAGGAAATACATCACTTTATAAGAAAAATATATGAGCAAATGTACAGCAAAGACATATCCAATAAATTAAGAATCCTTTATGGTGGATCTGTAAATTCAAAGAATGTATCAGATCTTATGAATAAGCCAGATATTGATGGCGGCCTAGTAGGAGGAGCAAGTTTAGAGGTCGAGTCTTTTACAAAACTTATTAGATACTTTAAGTAATAGTACTTATATTATACATATATATAAGTAGAAAATATTATCATGAATAAAATTAAAAGGTTAGCTTTTGGTACTGACCATACCACTACTAAAATAAGAGATAAAGTAAAAAATTACTTACTTAGTAGTGGATATGAAGTTGAGGATTTTGGTTATAGTGGGAACAGCAGTTGTGATTATCCAGACTTTGCTATAGAAGTGGCAAAAGCTATTCTTATCAAGAGAGCAGATAAGGGAATTCTTATATGTGGAACAGGAATTGGCATGTGTATCGCTGCAAATAAAGTTAAGGGTGTAATTGCGGCAACTTGCTGGGACGAGAATACTGCAAGACTTGTAGTTCAACATAATGCGGCAGATATTATATGTTTAGGATCAAGGACTGCAAGTTTAGATGATATTTGTTACAGAATAAAAATTTTTCTTGAAACGCAATTTGAAAAAAGACATTCTCAAAGAATAGAAAAAATTAAAAAAATTGAAAAACAGTATTGAAATTATTCTTGGCTTAACATTATTTAGGATTTTACATTCCAATATTTTTTAATATAAATCTAAATTAAAGATTATATTTTCTATCAAGTAACAATTAAGATTAAGGAGTTATACAACGATGAGTGAAGTATCAAACTTAAGTATGACTTGTATAAATGTTAGAAAAGATATTATTAAAATGCTTTATAGTGCAGGTTCCGGACATCCTGGCGGTAGTTTATCGTCCGTTGAACTTCTAGTCTCATTATATTTTAAACATATGAGATTTAATCCTAAAAACACAAAAGACCCTAATAGAGATTATTTTATTTTATCTAAAGGACATGTTTGTCCCGTCCTCTACGCAATTCTAGCCCGACTTGGATGTTTCAATCATGACGAACTAAATACTTTAAGGAGGATTGGGAGTAGACTTCAAGGGCATCCAGCAAAAGACAAGAATCTACCAGGAATAGAAATATCTACCGGTTCCTTGGGATATGGCTTATCAATTGGAGCTGGAATTGCTATAGGGATCAAAAAAACAAATAAACCCAATAGAGTTTATGTGCTTATGGGGGATGGAGAACAACAGGAAGGTAATATATGGGAAGCTGCTATGTCTTCTGCTCATTATAAACTAAATAATCTATGTGCAATTGTTGATAATAATGGACTGCAAATAGATGGTGCTACAAAAAATATAATGAATGTTGAACCATTAATACATAAGTATAAAGCTTTTGGATGGAATACTATAGGTATAGATGGACATAATTTAGAAGAAATAAATAGTGCATATTTAAAATTTAAAAGTGAAAAAGAAAAACCTACAGTTATAATAGCGAAAACTATTAAAGGTAAAGGAGTTTCTTTCATGGAGAATGCTCCTCAATGGCATGGCAAAGTACCTTCAAAAGAATTAACAGAAAAAGCTCTAGCTGAAATACTAAAGGGGGCGTGAAAAAGTAAAATAAACTAAAATCAAAAAGGAAAAATAATAAAGTGAAAGTTTATGAAAAAAAAGCTACAAGATTTGGTTTTGGAGAAGCTCTTGTTGAACTTGGCGAAAAAAACCCTAAAGTTTTTGTTTTAGGGGCAGATACCACTTCTTCAGTCTTAATAAATAATTTTCAGAAAAGGTTTCCTGAAAGATTTATTAATGTTGGTATAGCAGAGAATAACATGATAGGGATGGCATCTGGTCTTGCTATTACTGGATTTATTCCATTTGTGTCAACTTATGGAGTTTTTTCAACTGGAAGACCATGGGAACAAATAAGAACAACAGTATGCTATTCAAATTTGAATGTAAAAATAGCCGGGTCACATTCAGGACTTATGGTTGGTCCTGATGGAGCAACGCATCAGGCTTTAGAAGAAATTACTATAATGAGGTGTCTTCCGAGAATGAAAGTTATAGTACCATGTGACTTTATTGAAACAAAAAAGACTGTGATAGCAAGTGCTTATATCGATGGACCAGTTTATATAAGATATGGTAGAGAAGACACACCAGTCTTCACAAGTAAAGATACTCCTTTTGAAATAGGCAAAGCAAACATTTTAAGAGATGGTAGTGATGTTGCAATTATGGCTTGTGGAACAATGGTATATGAATCTTTAATAGCTGCCGAAATTTTAGAAAAAAAAGGTATAGAAGCAAAAGTTATAAATATACATACAATCAAACCTATAGATGAGAAAGTAATTATTAATGCTGCAAAAGAATGCGGGGCAATAGTAACTGTGGAAGAACATCAGATTTATGGAGGTTTTGGATCTGCAATTTCTGAGGTATTAGTGAAAAGTTGTCCTGTCCCAGTTGAAATGCTTGGGATTAATGATAGATTTGGTGAATCTGGCGATCCCTATGATCTAATTTATAAATTTGGATTAAAAGACACAAATATTGTGGATACAGTTTTAAAGATTCTCAAAAGAAAGTAATATGATAAAAAGAGTTATATTGATAGTTTTAGACAGTGTTGGAGTTGGAGAGCTTCCAGACGCTGTTATTTATAACGACAAAGGCGTAAATACAGCTGGACATATTTTAGATTTTATGGGAAATTCTTTTTCTTTACCGAACATGGCAAAGCTTGGGTTTTATAAAATTCTAAACAAAAAATTCTATAACGATATAGATATTATAGGCTGTTACGGCAAAATGATGATGAGATCGCCGGGAAAAGATACTATAGCAGGGCATTGGGAAATATCTGGTGTGATTTTAGAGAAACCATTTCCTGTATATACAAATGGTTTTCCTGAAAAACTAATAAAAGAATTTGAAAAAAGAATAGGTATCAAAACAATAGGTAATTATAGAGCTTCTGGAACTGAAATAATAAAACAACTTGGATCAGAACATCAAATAACAAATTATCCTATTGTCTACACTTCAAGCGATTCAGTTTTTCAGATAGCGGCACATGAAGAAACTTTTGGACTAAACAAACTATATGAAATATGTAAAATTGCTAGAGATATTTTAAAAAATGACAATAATAATATTGGAAGAGTTATTGCAAGGCCTTTTATAGGTTCAGATGGTAACTACGAAAGAACATCAAATAGAAAAGATTATTCTTTAACTCCATTTAAAATTACAATTTTAGATAAGATAAAGGATTTTGGTGGAGATATTATTGCAATAGGAAAGATAACAGATATATTTAATAATAAAGGAATAACTAAATCTGTTCATGCAAAAGATAATTTAAGTAATATGAAAATAATTATCAATGAAGTAAAAAATTTTTTTGACAAACAAACACTAATTTTTTCTAATCTTATCGATTTTGATATGCTTTGGGGGCATAGGCGAAATGTTTTAGATTATGCAAGAGAACTTAAAAAGTTTGATGATTTTTTACCTAAACTTGTTGAAGAATTGCAAGATGATGATATGCTTATTATTACAGCAGATCATGGTTGTGATCCAACATACAAACTGCATACAGATCATACAAGAGAATTTGTCCCACTTTTAGTATATGGAAAAAAGTTAAAGGGGGGTATTAACTTAGGGATAAGAACAACACTTTCGGATATCGCGCAAACCATTGCTGATGTTTTAGAACTTCCTGCAATGAAAAATGGATTAAGTTTCAAATATTCAATTTTTTAAATTTACATTATCTTACATTTTTAAACAAATACGTTTTTTCTAGATCTAGTCTCACACATAGACTTAACTAGATACTTAAACTTTATAGCTTTACATATTTTAACCTTTTTACCTAAAAAGCTTATAAGGTATTATAATGTAAAATTATTAAGTGTCAAGTACTAAAGACAAAATAATAACATTTACTCAATTAAGAAAATTAAATAAAATTGAAATCTACATGATTATATAATTGACAAAAAATGAAATAGAGAAGAAGTATCTGAAAAAACACATTTATTCCATTAACAAACACAATGACTAAATCTGTATAAAGAATTAATTGGACTATATAACCTCTACAGAATATATGACTTGACCACAAACAAGTAATAAAAATCTAAAATCAACATCTCACAATAGTAATTACAAAAAACTGATAAGAGAAACACTCTGATAATGAGAGATAAAGAAAAAAAATGGAAAATCATTAAAGAAGATAGAGAAAAATCATCTGCAATTTCTTGTTCGCCATTAATATCAAAAATCGCTTCAATGCTTGTAAATAGAGGTATTGATACTATCGAAAAGACAGAAATATTCATTAATGGCGGAATTGAAAGTTTGCATAATCCATTTTTGTTTGCTGACATGCAGAAAGCTGTTGATAAAATAAGAAAAGTTATAGATTTAGATGAAACTATTCTTGTTTATGGTGACAGGGATGTTGACGGAGTTACAGCTGTAAATATAATTGTAAACACAATAAAATTTCTAGGAGGGAATGTTCAATGGTATGTTCCAGCAAATGAAGGTTATGGTATTCATAGAAGTATCCTTTCAAAGTATGCTACTGAAAGCATCAAAATTTTAATTACTGTTGATTGTGGAATCTCTGCTACTAAAGAAATTGCTTACGCTAAAACGCTTGGAATGGATGTTATACTCACAGATCATCACGAGCCACCTTACGAAGGAATTCCAAGCGCTGAAGCTATTATAAATCCTAAAATTTGTGGGTCAAGATATCCTTTTAAAGATATCGCAGGTTGTGTTGTCTCTCTAAAGATTATGCAAGCCCTTATGCTCACCTTTGATGAAGAATACAATAAAGAAATTATATTATGTCACGGTATTAAAAACAATAGAGATTATTGCGGAAATTGTATTTATTTAAAAAATGATTTAGAAGTAAAAAAAACCAGTTTTAAATCGATATCAGAGATAAACAAAATTACAGAAAAAGCTTTTAAAATTTACACAAATAATATCAATATTAAGAATATTCTACTTAAGAGTAACAATCTTATAAAAGATAAGATAATTGTGCTTGAAAGTAATCAAGTAAATGATATTGAAGACTTTTTAAAGATATACAAAATAAAAAAAACCAATGAAAATCAAAGAATGAAAGATTTTTTTGAAAAGAATCTTGATCTATGTGCTCTAGGTACTATTGCCGACTCCATGCCATTAATTGATGAGAATAGAATCATAGTTAAAGAGGGACTAAAAATAATAAAAAATCATCCTAATGCAAAGCCAGGGTTAGGTTTATTAATAGAAGATGCCCTAACTTCAAAAGGTGTTCAGAATATTACAGCAAAAACGATCTCATGGAATATTACACCTGTACTAAATTCATCAGGAAGAATGTCAAGAGGAGTGTTATCCGCCCAACTTCTTATGACAAAAGATACTTATCAAGCAAAAAACCTTTATACTGATATACTTAAACTAAACGAGGATAGGAAGTGGCTCCAATCAGAAAACATTGAGTGTTTTAGGCAACTTTTAAGAAAACAATGTGATGTTGAAAATGATAAAGTACTAATAGTGAAAGCTTCAAATCTTGAGCATGGTGTTACAGGTATTATTGCATCACAAATGGTAAAAACATATTCAAAACCTGCATTCTTATTTATTACAGATGGTAAAGAAGCCATAGGAGCAGCAAGAACAATTGAAGATTTTGATGTAGTCGCTGCCCTTGAAAGTGTTAAAGATATTCTTATAAAGTACGGTGGACATTGCCAAGCCGCTGGATTTGTTTTGAAACACTCAAAAATTGATGAATTCACAAGAAGAATATTAGAATATGTTAATAAAAATCTAGTAAAAAAAAATCATAGTAACACACTAATTATTGAAAGTGAACTAAAGATCTCAGATATAAGTTTAGATTTGTATAAACAGATAGAAATGATGGAACCTTTTGGTATAGGTAATTTAAGACCCGTATTTTGTATAAGGGGTGTAATTCCCACTGAAATATCAATTTTCGGTAATCATGATGAACATCTAAGATTTAAAATTTCACAAAAGGGAAGTAAAAATATTCAAGCTGTATTTTGGAATAAGTCAAAATTTGCAAGAATAATTCGCTCAGAAAACTCTTTAGATATTGCTTTCAACATTGACATAACATGTAAAAATAAAATATTACAACTTAACGTAATAGATATGAAGCCAACATATCAATAGAAAATTTATTATTTTGAACAAAAGGATATAATGGAAATGAACAAAAAATTTATAGAAATAGCATTTATAGGAGGAAGTGGATTATATGAAATTGATGCCTTAGAAAATATTATTGAAAAAGATATTAATACTCCTTTTGGCAAACCCTCAGATAAAGTAATTACTGGCACCATCAATGGAACAAAATGTGCCTTTTTATCAAGACATGCTAGGGGGCATACTGTTAACCCTTCTGAAATAAATCAAAGAGCTAATATATACGCATTGAAATCTCTAGGAGTAAATCAAATTGTTTCATTTACAGCATCAGGTTCTTTAAAAGACGAAATAAAACCAAAAGATTTTGTTATCCCGGATCAGATTTTTGATAGAACTAAAAACAGACCTTCAACATTTTTTGAAAAAGGTATAGTAGCTCATGTTTCAATGTCACAACCTTTTTGTGAAAGAATAAGAGACTTAATTCATAAAAGTGTTCATGAGTTAGGAATAAGTCATCATCATTATGGAACTTATGTCTGTATTGAAGGCCCGCAATTCTCTACAAAAGCTGAATCAGAAGTAAATAGACAAGCAGGATTTTCTATAGTAGGAATGACATTATTTCCAGAAGCAAAACTTGCAAGGGAAGCTGAGATATGTTACGCAAATATTTCTCTTATAACTGATTACGACGTATGGAAAGAAGGTAACGAAGTAACAAATAATAGTGTTATTAAAACCGTTGCAATGAATATTGAAAATAGTAGAAAAGTTATTAGAAACTTAATTGAAAAACTTTCTTTAAGAGAAATAAAATGTACTTGTAAAGACTCATTAAAAACATCACTTATGACTTCCCCAGACAAAGTAATATCAAGCTCCTATTATAAAAATATATCTCTTTTAATTGATAAATATTACAAAAACAGTTGTCCATAAGTTGTTTTTAGTCTAGCTTTGAGTAGTACTACTGATATGGATAATGCATAAATTTATACGTACAGTACAAAATTCATTTATTTTTAATATTTATACAACAAATAACAAACATAATAAATCTAAAGACCTATAGAGTTGTATAACTTAGACTTTCTATAAAAAGTTAATTACTCATTGCTTTTACAATAGCTTTTCCAAAGTCCTCTGCAACTTCTGGACCATTTGCAGTAATAATATTTTCGTCAACCTCTATGGGACTTCCAGTATATATAGCTCCTCCTTTTATCAGAAATTCTTTTCCATCACTGAAAACTGTTGCTTTTCTACCTTTTAAAATACCGGCATTTGCAAGAATTACACTTGCTATGCATATTGAAGCTATAGGTTTTTTGCGCTTGAAAAAATTGCTTGCAAGCTTTAAAGCACAGGGATCGTAAAAAAATACATTCGACCCGTTCCCACCAATATATGCTATTGCATCAAAATCATTTAAGTTAATATCTTGTATTGTGAAGGTGCTCATCGCTTTATATCCAAATTTACCATTAAGCTCTCCAACTTTTAAACTTGCAGTTATTACTTCAATACCTACTTCTTCAAGAACTTTTTTAGGTTTATAATATTCCTCATCCCTGAATTCTTCAGGAGCAGTTACAAATATAATTTTTTTCACTTTAATTAACGCTTTTTTCAATTTTTCGTTACTTTTTTAACACTTGGTGAATTATATGAACTACACACTACTCTTATATTTATATATAATTAAAAATACTTCAATTTTAAACAATAACAAATGTAACAACTACTAATTTATTAATTATAACACAAAATTATTAAAGTTTAAAATTTAGAACTTGGTTATAATTTTTTTCTATGAGCAACCAAAAAATTAGGATATTATATAGTTAATTTTTAATTTAAGTAGTTGTATAATTCTCATACACAATTACAACATAGTAATTTTTTTGATATAATTTTCGCTTAGCTTATTAAGAGGCGCATAATGGAAAAAAAATTTTATCCTAAAAAAATTGAAGAAAAGTGGTATAAATATTGGTTAGAAAATAAAACATTTTCTACAAAACCTAATAATAATAAACCTTTTACAATAGTTATTCCACCTCCTAATGTGACCGGGCATCTTCATATGGGACATGCTCTAAATAATATTTTACAAGATATCATAATTAGATTTCGAAAGCTCCAAGGGTATAATACTTTATGGGTTCCTGGAACAGACCATGGTGGTATAGCTACGCAAAATATTGTTGAAAAACTTCTTAAAAAAGAGGAAGGAAAGACAAGGTATGATTTAGGCCGTGAAAAATTCTTACAAAAAGTACTGAAGTGGAGAACTAAAACTAGTGGTGCGATATTAGATCAACTTAAGAAACTTGGCTGTAGTTTAGATTGGGACAGAGTAGCTTTTACAATGGATGAAAGTCGTTCAAAAGCCGTCAAAAAAGCATTTATAAAATTATTCAATAAAGGCCTTATATACAGAGGGAAAAGACTTGTAAATTGGTGTCCTAGATGTGTAACTGCATTATCTGATATAGAAGTTGAATATGAATACGAGAAAAGCAATTTATGGTATATAAAATATCCCATAATTAATTCTAAAGAATATATTGTTATTGCAACAACGAGACCAGAAACAATTTTTGGTGATACAGCTCTTGCTGTTAATCCAAAAGATGCAAGATACACAAGTTTGGTAGGAAAATCAGTAAAAATTCCTTTAATAGATAGAGAAATAAAGATAATTTCAGATTCAATTATTGATAAATCCTTTGGAACAGGTGTTGTTAAAGTTACTCCTGCACATGATATAACTGACAATGAAATAGCAAGAAGAAACAAACTTGAAATTATAGAAATAATTGACACTAATGGAAAAATGATAAATGTTCCATATATATATCAAGGATTAAATGTTGAAGAAGCGAGGAAAAAAGTTGTTGAAGATTTAGGTGTCGAAAATTTATTATTAAAAATAGATAATTATACACATTCAGTTGGAAAATGCTACAGATGTTCTATAAAAGTAGAACCATTGATGTCAGAACAATGGTTTCTAAATGTACGTGACATGTCTAAAAGAGCGGTTGAAGCAACAAATAGTGAAAAAATCTTTTTTCATCCGCAATCATGGAAGAAACCTTATATTCTATGGCTTGAAAATCTGAGAGATTGGTGCATAAGTCGTCAAATATGGTGGGGACATAGAATACCAGTTTATTACTGCGTTGATGAAAAAGGCAAGCAAACAAACTGTAAACCTATTGCTGCATTTGATAAACCAAAAGAATGCCATTATTGTAAAAGCAAAAGTTTTATTCAGGACGAAGACGTTTTAGATACTTGGTTTTCTTCAGCTCTATGGCCAATAAGCGTTTTCAATTGGGGTGAAGATGAAAATAATAAAGAGTTAAAGCATTTTTATCCAACATCTGTCTTGGTCACAGGACATGAAATTCTGTATTTATGGGTTGCAAGAATGGTACAATTTGGAATAGAGTTTATGAAAGAAATACCATATAATAATATTTTTATTCACGGAATAATAAGAGATAGACATGGTAAAAAGATGTCAAAATCTCTTGGTAATGTTGTTGATCCACTTAAAATTATGGATCAATATGGTACTGATGCATTGAGGTTTGCTTTAGCACAAGCTGCTGCCCCTGGAAGAGATATGCAAATTTCAAATACCTCGTTTCTAGCAGCCAGAAATTTTATAAATAAAATATGGAATGCATCAAGATTTATAATATTAAACCTTAAAGAGGTTGGTAAGCTCGACAATACAATTATTCAACAGCCTATCGAACTTTCAGATGAGTGGATTATGACAGAATTTATAAATTCAGCTGCAAAAATTAAGAAAGATTATGAATCTTATAATATCGATAATGCAGCAAGAGAAATTTACGATTTTTTCTGGAAAAAATACTGCGATTGGTACATAGAGCTTTCAAAAATACGTATGATATCAACAAGTTTAAATATAAAAAAACAAGTTCTATCAATACTTGTTTATATACTGAAATCAATATTACAATTAATGTCTCCAGTAATTCCTTTTATAACATCTGAAATATGGCAAATACTGAATAAAAACGAAAAAATAATAGTTGAAAGTTCTTTATTAACAGTTCCTGAAAATTTTTATAATGAATCTTCTATAGAAAAAATGAATACTATTAAAGATATAATCATGAAAATAAGAACATTGAGGAGCGAAATGAATATTCCGTCTACAATGCAAACCGAAGCTTTATTTAACACTTTAGGTAATAACAATAATAATAAAATAGAAATCATAAGAGAAAACGAAAATTATATAAAACAACTTGCTAAAGTAAAATCAATACAATTTTGCAAGAATATTACAAAACCTAAGAATTCCGCAGTCATAATTATCGGAGACATCGAAATATTTTTACCATTAGAAGGATTTATTGATATTGTAAAAGAAAAGATAAGACTCATAAAAGAAATCACCTTTATAAATCAAGAAATTGAAAAAATAACATTAAAGCTAAGTAATGAAAATTTTATTAAAAAAGCTCCTAAAACTGAAATAGAAAAAACTAAAATAAGACTCAATAAAGCAAAATTAAAAGTTAAAAAGATTAATGAGAATTTAAATTTTTTAAAATAAAATTTGTCCTGAAATATATATTTTTTAAATAATTCATTAATATAAGATTTAAAAATGATATGCGAAATAGTTCTTGCTACTAGTAATAGACACAAAGTAAAAGAAATTGAGTCAATACTAAAAGATTTAAGTATTGAAATTGTGCCCATGACTTCTTTTGCCTCTTACCCCATAATAATAGAAGATGGGAAAACGCTTGAAGAAAATGCTTCAAAAAAAGCAAGAGAAGTGGCTATCTTCTTTAGAAAATGGGCTATAGCAGATGACTCTGGTATTGAAGTTGATTATTTAAATGGTAACCCTGGAGTCCATTCAGCAAGGTATGCTGGTGAAAAGTGCTCTAGTTATGAAAATAACAACAAACTACTTGAGGCACTAAAGAATGTTCCTCAAGAAAAAAGAACAGCAAAATTTAAAACAGTTATTGCAATTTCAAATCCTAAAGGTAAGACACTATTATTAGATGGAGAAATATTTGGTACAATAAGGAGTTGTGCAGGAACCAACGGATTTGGATACGATAATATTTTTTATATTCCTGAGTATGAGAGAACTTTGGCTGAGCTTAGCTTTGAAATAAAAAATTCTATAAGCCACAGATCAAAAGCTTTACAGAAAGCCAAAAAGGTTATAAAAAAGTTGATAAGTTTTTCCGGGAAGTAGCGTAATTGGCTATCGCGCCTGCTTTGGGAGCAGGAGGTTGCGGGTTCAAGTCCCGCCTTCCCGAATGTTTTTGTAAATTAGAATTAGTATTTAAAACTAAAAGAAAAGTAAGGACTAACAACTATATAATACTTGTAAAGTTATATCCTAATTTCCTTATATTTTTTAAATTAGGATTTTTAAGTTGAATAGAAAATTAAATGGTTGCACTAAACTACTAGGGAATATAATAATTATTTCAGCACCTTCTGGAGCTGGTAAAACTAGTATATGTAAGGCTGTTATAAGTGAAAGTAAAAATGTGACTTTTTTAATATCATATACCACGAGACCACAAAGAAGTGGTGAGAGAAATGGTCGAGAATATTTTTTTGTGGATGAAACAAAATTTAGAAAAATGATTAAAGAAAAGGAATTTGCTGAATGGGAAAAGGTTCATGGCAATTATTACGGTACCTCGAAAGTAGTACTAGAGAGAGTTTTAAAGACAGGGAAAAATATTCTTTTAGAAATTGATGTGCGCGGAGGCATAAGTATAAAGAGGTTATATCCAAGCGCTTGTATGATTTTCATAATGACTCCTAACTTGAAAACTCTTAAGAGTAGATTGATATCAAGAAATAAGGACTGTAGAAAAATAATAGAAACACGCTTTAATAATGCAAAAAAAGAACTTAAATTTATCAAAAAATACGAGTACTTAGTTATAAACAAAAATTTAAATGATGCTATAGAAGCAATAAAAATAATCATAAAATCTTTAGAATATAAAATTCAAAATAAAAATACTCTAATTAGGAGATATATAGAAAAGTGAAATCAGCAGAAACACAATTGGAAGCAATTATATCAATGTCTAACTTAGGAAGATATGAAATAGTAAGACTTGCATTAAAACAAATTGAAATAATGATGAAGAAAGAGGAATGCAAAAAACTCACACAAACTGAGCTTATAAACAAGGCACTAAGTAACGTTATAACAAAACAATAAATAACTGCAACTCATGAGAAAATTTAAGAACTTCATAAAAAGATAGTGATTTTCATGCTTTTAAAAAATAAAAATATTATTTTAGGTGTCTGTGGTGGAATTGCAGCATACAAAAGCTATGATATCATAAGGCGACTTGTTAATCTTAAAGCAAATGTTGAATGTATTTTAACAAAGAGTGCTCATCAATTTGTTACACCACTTACTCTACAAACCTTATCAAAAAATAGTATACATAATTGTATGTTTGAACATATTGATAAGTGGGAAATAAATCATATATCACTCGCTCAAAAAGCAGATTTAATTATTGTTATTCCAGCTACTGCTGATATAATAGCAAGGTTTGCTTCTGGTAGGGCAAATGATTTACTTACATGTACTGTACTAGCCTCAAAAGCAATTATTATAGTATGCCCTGCAATGAACACAAATATGTTTAATCATAAAGCCACTCAAAACAATATCAAAACTCTAGAAAGTTATGGATATAAATTTGTTATGCCTGAAAGTGGAGAACTTGCTTGTGGCAATTATGGGAATGGTAAACTCGCTTCAGTAGAGGCTATTATATCATTTATAATTAATCTTGTATAAATAATGTTAAAAAAACTTACGTTTCTTATTTTATCTGGACCTACTAAGGAGTACATTGATTCAGTAAGATTTATAAGTAATGACTCATCAGGAATGATGGGGAGAGCTCTTGCCAATGCTGTTACAAAAAAAGGATATAGAGTTATTTTTATCTCAGGACCGGTAAATATGTTCCCAACAAATGTAGAACTTATAAAAGTTACAACAGCATTGGAAATGTTTAAAAAAGTAAAATTAAACTTCAGTAAAGCCAATATAATTATAAGTGTTGCAGCTATTTCAGATTATCGACCTGTTAAAATTTATGAGCATAAAATTAAAAAAGAAAAAACAAGGATATCAATAGAGTTTGAACAAAATCCTGACATAATAAAGTATTGTGGTAAGAACAAGAAAAATCAAGTTGTAGTTGGATTTGCTCTTGAAACTGAAAATCTAGTAAATGCAGCTAAACTAAAACTGAAAAATAAAAAACTTGATATTATAGTTGCCAACGGCAAAGAATCTTTTAACTCAAAAGTTACAACAGTATATATAATAAGTAGTAGTAGTATTTTAGAAATGAAAAATAAAAATAAGAAATTAATTGCAGAAAAAATTATATATGAAACTATCAAAATATTTAGAAATATTACATCTTGCTAAAATATCTCTTGAAGAATATAACAATTGGGGACAAGATGAAATTCATAAAGCTACTATTTCAAATATCTCATTCAATAAAAGTAATCTCGTAAAACCTATACATCAACTTTCCTATATAGGAAGTATAAATCCACAAAAAGAATTAAACAATATAGAACAAAAAGTTAATTGTTGTAAGAAATGTTCTTTATGGAAAAGTCGTTTAAATATAGTTTTTGGAAGTGGATCAATAGATGCTAATTTAATGTTTATCGGTGAAGGCCCTGGATATGATGAAGATCATAAAGGGAAACCATTTATAGGAAGAGCTGGACAACTTCTAACAAAAATCATAGAAGCTATGAACTATAGAAGAGAGACTGTATATATTTCGAATATAGTCAAGTGCCATCCTATGATTGACCCGTATAATCCTGAAAAACGCTCAAATGATAGACCTCCATCATTTGAAGAAATGAAAGCATGTATACCATATTTAGATATGCAACTTAAAATTATTAAACCTAAAATCATCGTTACTTTAGGAGCATCTTCTACTAGAGGACTCCTAAATAATGAGGAACCTATTAGTAAAATAAGAGGGAAACTAAAAGAATATAAAGGTATAAAACTTATTCCTACTTTTCACCCTGCTGCCCTTCTAAGGAATTCAAATTTAAAAAAATTCGTCTGGGAAGATATGAAAAAAGTAATACGTTACTTAGAATTAGGTGAAGTATGATAGTTTTAGAAGTAGCTGTACCTGTCCCTATAAATAAAACGTTTTACTATCTGCCACTTAATAACACAAATTTAAAAAATATGGTCAGAAGGAGAGTCAGAGTTCCATTCGGTAAAAAAATTTTAACTGCTTATGCAATTTCTTATAGAAATATTGAAAGTAATAATACTTTGAAATTAAAACAAATTATTGGAATTATAGACAATAATAATCTCATTACAGAAGAAGCTATAGAGCTTTCAAAATATATTTCGAAAAATTATGTTTGTTCATTAGGAGAAGCACTTTCATCAATAATACCCACTTCAATGAAACCAAGTAAAATAACCTTTAAAAACAAAAATACAGAAGAAAAAGTAAACCATAAAAAATATGTTCTAAATACGCAACAAAATAATGCTGTAACTTTAATAAATGAAAATTTGAGTAGAAATATTTATAATTCTTTTCTTATTCACGGAGTAACTGCTTCTGGAAAAACTGAAGTATACATTAATGCTATAGAATACGCTTTACATCAAAATAAAAGCACTATAATGCTTATTCCTGATATTTCTCTAACAACACAATTTTTAAATGTTATGACAGCAAGATTTAATAAAAGTATTGGAATATGGCATAGTGGTATAAGTAATAATGAAAAATACAATTTATTTTTGAAAGCAATGAATGGAAACATAAAAATAATAATAGGTGCGAGGTCAGCGGTATTTACTCCATTTAAAAACCTAGGGCTTATAATTATCGATGAAGAACATGAACATACATATAAACAAGAGAAAAAACCATCTTATGATACTAGGGAAATTGCCAAATGGAGAGGCAGATATCAAAATGCAGTCGTAATTTTAGGTTCAGCAACTCCTTCACTTGAAAGTTATAAAGATGCGATGGATAAAAAAATAAATTTAATAGAATTAAGTAAACGAATAGATAATAAAGAGCTACCAGAAGTAAAAGTTCTAACATTTAAAAATAGAATTTTTAAAACAAGTTCATTCTTACCAGAAACAATAAAAGCAATATCAAAAGTTTTAGCTAGAAAAGAACAAGTGATTGTCTTTCTAAATCGCAGAGGATATTCTTCATCAATTATATGTAGAAAATGCAATAGCATTTATCAATGCCCTAGATGTTCTATTTCTATGGTGTTTCATAGAAATCCAGATTTACTCAAATGCCATTATTGTAGCAAGATAGAGTATCTACCAGTATCATGTTCCTTATGTAAAAGTAAAGATGTAACAATTTTAGGCTTAGGAATACAAAAAGTTGAGGATGAATTAAAAAAACTTTTCAAGCGTGCAAAAATATGCAGACTTGATAGCGACACAGCATCCTCTGATAAAGTTTATGAAAAAGTTTATGATGGAATAAAAAATGAAGAATATGATATACTAGTTGGAACACAAATGGTAGCAAAAGGATTCAATTTTCCAAAAGTAAGTTTAGTATGTGTTATAGATGCTGATACATCTTTGTATATACCAGATTTTAAATCTGTTGAGAAAACCTTTCAATTAATAACGCAAGTCGCAGGACGTACTGGTAGAGGTAATACTAAAGGTAATGTTATAGTCCAGACAAATCACCCAAACCACTATGCTATAGAATACGCAAAAAAACACGATTTCAAATCTTTCTATAAAATTGAAATAGAACAAAGAAAAAGACTGTCTTATCCACCATTTTGTGACATTGCAAAAATCTCTGTAAAAAGTAAAAAAGAGAAAAAAATTGACGAAGACTCAGAAAAACTCTTTTTTTTTCTAAAAGATTTAGTTACAAAATATAAACTAGAGTTGGAAGTTTTAGGTCCTGTTGCAGCGTATATTGCAAAGCTCAATAATATTTATAGAAAACATATAATAATTAAAGGTAACAGAAATAATATATTAAAACTTGCAGAGTTTTTAGAAAACTTTAAACGATCATCCGGAACTTTTATAGGCATAGAGATTATGCCATCGGATTTAATCTAAAAAAGAGGAACAATGAAATATGGTTTTATTAAAACGGCAGCAGCAACGCCTCACGTAAAACCAGCAAATCCTTCGGTAAATGCTATAGAAATAATAAAACTAATAAAAAAAGCAAACGTTTGTGGTGTTGAGCTTTTAGTCTTTCCTGAACTATGCATAACAGGATATACATGCGGAGAATTATTTTTGTCAGATATCATAATACATTCAGTCACTGATGCACTTGATCAAATATGTAAAGCTACTCTTAATAAAAAAGCCATTATTTTTGTTGGGTCTCCAATTTGGTACAAAGGGAAACTTTATTCTTGTGCTATTGTCTTTCAAAATGGGAAAATCTTAGGAATTGTGCCTAAAACTGCTTTGCCATCATATTCTGAATTCTACGAACCACGGTATTTTATTCCAAGTAAAGATAGTTCAGACTATATAAATTTATGTGGACAAAATGTACCTTTTGGAACAGATATAATCTTTGTAGCTAAAAACAATGAAAATGTTAAAATTGCTGCTGAAATATGTGAGGATATGTTTGTAATATCTCCACCATCTAATCGTCATGCTCAAGCTGGGGCATCAGTCATAGTAAATCTTTCTGCATCCAATGAACTTATAGGAAAAAGTGAATACAGGAAAACTCTTATAAAATCACAAAGTGGTCGCTTATTAGCAGGTTACGTCTATACTTCTGCTGGAAGTGGAGAGTCAGTTAGTGATATAATTTTTTCTGGTCATCGCATTATAGCTGAAAATGGTAAGATCCTTGCAGAGAGTAAACTTTTTGAAACTGGACTTACAATATGTGAAATAGATACTTGTAGACTCGCTTATGAACGTCGTAGACTTAACGTTTTTAAGATCAGCTCGACTAATAGCAACTATCATATAGTAGAATTTACTTTTGACAATACAGGTACAAAACTTGTACGCCATATTTCTCCTTTACCATTTATTCCAAATGATTTAAAATCTGTACCTAGTAGAGCAGAACTTATACTTCAAATGCAGTCAAGAGCTCTTGCTGAGAGATTAAAGTTCACAGGACTCGATGCAGTGATTGGTGTTTCTGGTGGACTTGATTCCTGTCTTTCACTCTTAGTCACGCTAAGAAGCTATGAAATTTTAAATAGAAACAAAAAGAACATAATAGCTATTACTATGCCTGGACCTGGCACAAGTATACAAACTATAGAAAACGTCTCAAAACTTTCTAAAGCACTTGAAATACAAATCAGAAAAATTCCAATAAATAAGATGCTTAAAAATCATTTAAAAAACATAAAACATATAGGGAATAAGGATATTGCATATGAAAACGCACAAGCTCGTGAACGTACACAAATTTTAATGGATATAGCTAATATAGAAAGGGGCTTAGTCATTGGTACAAGCGACTTATCCGAAAGTGCTCTCGGTTGGTGTACATATAATGGAGATCATATGTCTATGTACGCAATAAATTCTTCAATACCTAAAACTCTTATAAAATATATAATATCTTATGAATCTAAGAGAGTTGAAAAATATAAAAAAGCTTTAATTTCTGTTTTAGAGACAGAAATTAGTCCAGAACTTCTTCCATCAGAGAAAGGTAAAATTTCACAAAAAACTGAGGATATAATAGGACCATTTGAACTTCATGATTTCTTTTTATATTATACTTTACGTTTTGGACAGGCCCCAGATAAAACGCTTATGCTTGCTACAAAAGCTTTCAAAGATAAATATAGCAAAGAAGAAATAAAAAAATATCTCAAAGTTTTCATTAAGCGTTTTTTTGCAAATCAGTTTAAACGTAATTGTATGCCAGATGGAGTAAAAGTTGGAACAATATCTCTTTCACCACGCGGCGATTGGAGAATGGCAACCGAAAGCAATGCCGATGAATGGCTCAATTCTATAAAATAGCTTTATCACATTACATTAACAAATATTAAAATGAAAACTGGTAACAACTAGAAAGAATTTATTTGACTCAATACTATTTTTTGAGTATAATTTGCGATAAGATGGTGTTAATTGAGTAAAAATATTTAATTATTCACTTATATTTATCTAATGGGCCTGTAGCTCAGTTGGTTAGAGCACTCGACTCATAATCGAATGGTCGTAGGTTCAAGTCCTACCAGGCCCAAAGTAGGGTGTGTAAAAGCTATTTATTATGGAGTCTAATATTCGTATATTTATAACATTAAAGATGGAGGGGTAGTTAGCTCAGTGGAAGAGCACTTTCCTCACACGTGAGTGGTCACAGGTTCGAATCCTGTACTACCCAAATAGTTCTATAAAACAATGTCTAGATCAAGGTTGATTATATAATAAGAATATAAATGGAAAATTTAAAGCAAGAACTAGAGCTATTATACGAATTGCAAAAATATGATGTCAAAATATACAATCTTAAGAAAAAAATCAATAAAATTCCTTTAGAGATTGAAGAAATAAAAAGAGTTTTGGAATTAGAAAATAAAAAGACTGACTTAGATGTTAAAAAAGAAAATTTTAATAGACTAAACTCCTTAAAAAATGAGAAAGAGGCATTGCTTAACTCAAAAGAAAAAAAAATTAATAAATATTTAGCGGAGTTAAATGTTGTTAAATCAAATGATACTTACAGAATATTGCTTTCAGAAATAGAAAAAGTAAAAGAATACAAAAATGTCCTCGAGGATGAAGTTTTAGAACTTATTGAAAAAATAGATAAAGAATATATAGTTATCAAAACTAATGAAAACAAATTAAAAGAAATTGAACAAAAAATAAAGTATGAGATATGTGAAATTAGAAGCTTTGAAAAAAAACTTGAAAAAGAAATAAACGAAATAGAAAAAGAAAGACAAGAGCAAAAATCAAAAATTGATAAAACTATATTATTACAGTATGAAAGGTTACGCGGTAATTATCGTAGTGAAAAAATAATTTGCATCATTGATGGAGAAAGTTGCGAAGGTTGTGGAATAATGTTAAGACCACAATTAATAAATCAAGTGCAAAAATGTCATGAACTTGTTTTCTGTGACAATTGCTCTAGTATACTATTAAAAATTTAACTTAATATAAAATATAGAGATGGATATGTAATCGCTTTACACATTAATTGTAAAGAGGAAAGTCCGAACTTTATCTGTAGAAAATTATACTGCAGAAAATGGTAATAGGTAATTCCTATCATTCGTAAGAGTAGAGGTGCGAACAGAGACGTTTTTCTTTGGAAACAAAAAAAATATCCTACAATATACAAAGGGATAAGTTTTTGCAGTAATGCAAAAAGTGAAACGGCTAAAACCTTACCATAAAGCAAGACTGAAAAATTATAGTCGCTTGATCGTTAAAAGCAATTTTAACGACAGAGAAATGATTGCACTTTTAAATTCTTATTTTAAAAGACAGAATTCGGTGTATAATCCATCTCTAGGGTATACTTTTTTACTTTTCAAAAAATTTACATTTAAAACTTTTTAGTATATATTAGTGTATAGTTTTTTACTAACTGACTTACACATTCAAATCTTTTACCTGAGTGTATATGATCGAGATATTATATCTTTTAGTGTGAGTGTGTTCTAAATGTATCACATTCCAGTAATGCCTTTAGAAGTGTCACATTATTTAATAAATAATCCGAATGGTTTATATATTGACTGTACTTTTGGAGATGGAGGTCACACATTATACTTACTCAACAACTTCAAAAATATTAAAATAGTCGCTTTTGATTGGGATGAGGACGTGTCAAAAAGACTCTTTAAAAAAGAGAACTTAAATAACAGAGTGATATTTATAAGAGAAAATTTTAAGAACATAAAAAGATCTTTATTAAAGATAAACATAAATAAAGTTGATGGCATTTTAGCTGATTTAGGAGTCTCAACAAAACAATTGAGCAATTTAGAGAGAGGTTTTTCTTTTAATTCTAGCGTTCTTGACATGAGAATGGATAATAGGAATAAATTAACGGCTAAAGAAATAGTTAATTCTTACTCACCTGAAGATTTAGCTGACATTTTTTATACATATGGAGAAGAGTACAAATCTAGACAAATAGCTAAAGCCATTGTTTTACGCAGAAAAACAATGATAATAAATACTGCAATTGAACTTCAAAAAATAATATATTCTGTTAAAAGAACTAGAAGTAAAAAAAACCCGGCAACAAAAGTTTTTCAAGCTCTAAGGATTTTCATAAATAATGAACTTAAAAACCTGGAAACTTTACTATTTGATAGTCATAAATTATTAAATACAGGAGGAAGAATCGCTATAATAAGTTTCCATTCTTTAGAAGATAGAATAGTTAAAAAGAATTTTAAACATAACTCTGATTCTAAAATATATAAAATAATTACAAAAAAAATTATTACACCTTCAAAGATTGAGATAAAAAATAATTGCAAAAGTAGAAGCGCAAAAATGAGAGTAGCAGAGAAAATAGATGTATAAGTCATTTTCACTGCTTATAATAATAATTATTAGTATTTTTATTTATCTTTGGCAACAAAATACTTCTACAAGGTACGCTTATAAAGTAAGTAGTTTACAGTTTGAATACGACAATATTAACTTAGAAAATGATTCTTTAAAATTAAAAATAAATTCTATACTTGCACTCGAGAAAATGGACAAAATCGCTAAAGAAAAAAACTTTTCAACTCCAGATGAAGGTTCTATAGTTTATATTGATTAACTTTATTCTTTAGTGTATGTCTATTTCTCAATAGTTTTTATAACTTTTATATATTTTTAGAATTGTTTACAAAGAGACTACAAATTATGAAATTATAATATTAATTAAAATAACATATCCTCATGATAAAAAATACGAAACAGATAGATAGAAAAATATTACTTACACTCATAGTTTTCATGTTTTTTTTCATTTTATTTATAAAGCTTATGCTCATTCAAATTTTTTTACACGCCAGAATAAACACTACAGTTGAAAAAATGATAAATCGTGAAAATGTCGAAGTAGCAAAGCGTGGTGATATTTTGGATTCTAAAGGAAACATTCTTGCTTCAAGTATAAAAAAACACAATATATTTCTTGATCCAAAAATAATAGAAGATTTCTGTGAATTGAAAAATGTTTTATCTGAGAATGGAATAACATTTAAAGAAAAAAATTTAAACGAATTTGGGAAGACGGCTTACGTCCCAATTGCTTTTAATGTTGATACTAAGCTTGTCAATAAAATTAAAAATAAAAAATTAAAAGGTATCGGGTTTGAAAATAAATACGTAAGACAATACCCAGAAGGAAAACTTCTTGCTCACATTCTCGGGAAAACTGGTTATAATGGAAGTGGTTTAGCTGGTATTGAAAAAAGGTATAATGAAGTTTTATCCGGGAATAATATTATAACAAAAAATAGAAGAGATGGACACGGATATATAATACGGGATAAATTTGTTGACAAGTCTAAAATTTGTGGGCAAAATATTAAGCTCAGTATAGATCGTACTATACAGTTTATAGTAGAACAAGAATTGAGAAAAACTTTTGATAAATATAAAGCGAAGAAAGCTATATGTATAGTCCAAGATCCAAAAACTGGAAATATTCTTGCGATGGTTTCTCTACCAGATTTTGATTCTTCTACTAAAATTAAAGATATTGAAGTTTTAAAAAATTCAGCAATAAGTGACGTTTATGAACCAGGATCAACTTTTAAAATCGTCACCATTTCTGCCGCACTAGAGGAAGGAAAAATAAAATTTTCAGATGTTTTTTATTTAGAGAATGGAAGATATAAAATTGCAAATCATACCATAAAAGACAATCACAAAATTGAAGGTTGCGTTTCATTAAGTAAAGCTTTAGAACAATCGTCTAACATAGCCATGGTAAAAATTGCCCAAAAACTCGGAAAAGAAGATTTTTACAGATATATAAGAAAATTTGGGTTCTATTCATTAACAGGTATCGATTTGCCAGATGAAGCAAAAGGACTTTTAAAAGATATTAAAAAATGGGATGTTTTATCTCTACCTACACTTTCTTTTGGACAAGGTATAGGAGTTACAGCAATTCAGATGATAAATGCTTTTTCTGCTATTGCAAATGATGGAGTATTAGTAAAACCTTCTATAAAATATATAGAAAAAAGTGACACTAAAACAGTCGATAATAGTTGTAATTCCAAAGAAATGTGGAGAGTAGTTTCAGTTGAAACTGCACAAATAGTAAAAAAACTTCTAAAAAATGTTGTAGATTTTGGCACTGGCAAAAGTGCCAAAATCTCTGGGTATACTATTGGAGGAAAAACCGGAACAGCACAGAAATTTGATCCTACAACAAAAACCTATTCTCTCAAATATTATATTGCTTCTTTCTGTGGAATGATACCCGCAATGAATCCAAAAATCGTAATACTTGTCGTCATTGACGAGCCGAAAGGTGCAAATTATTATGCTTCTTCAGTCGCATCACCAGTTTTTGCAAACATAGCCAAAAGAACAGTACAATATTTAAATATTAAGAAAGATGATAAAAATTAATTAATGGGATTATGAGTTATGAAATTGAAAAATCTTTTACGCAATGAAAATGTAATTATTATAGGTGACGATGATACTGAAATATTAGAAATATCGTACGATTCTAGAAAAATATATAAGAATTACGCTTTTTTTGCTCTTCCAGGTTATAATAGCGACGGAAAGAATTACATAAACGAAGCAATATCAAGAGGTGCTTCTGTAATCATTACAGAAGCAAAATATGACAATAATAATATAACAACCCAAGTTATTGTTAAAGATATCTTTCATTTTATGTCAATCTTTTGTGCAAAATTCTATAACTATCCTGACAGAGAACTAAATATTATAGGCATAACTGGTACAAATGGCAAAACAACAACTACTTATATGCTTGAAAGCATATTTATTAATTCAAATATTGATTGTGGAGTTATAGGTACAATTAATTATAGATATAAAAACAAAATTATTAATGGAGATAACACAACACCACAATCATTGGATATTTATAGAATTATGAAAGAAATGGTAGATAATGGTATTAAATATCTTATAATGGAAGTGTCTTCACATGCTTTAAGTCTAGGCAGAGTATATGGTATAGATTTTGATATAGTAGTTTTTACGAATTTAACACAAGATCACTTAGATTTCCACAAAAATAAGGATAACTATTTTGAAGCCAAATCTATACTGTTTAAAAGATTAGGAATATACACAAAAAGAAACAAAAAATATGCTGTAATAAATATTGATGATCCTTATGGAAAAAAATTATCTAAAACAAAAATCAATGCAGAAATAGTACTCTATTCTGTCTTAGAGAAAGATATAGCAGATTTTAAAGCTAAAAATATTATAACTACAAATAAAGGTAGTATTTTCGATCTATTTTTTTATAATGAAAAAGTAAAAATAGAAATAAACCATATAGGTCTACATAATGTTTACAATGCTGTGGCGGCTTTTGTTGTTGCTATTCATAGTGAAATTTCTTTAGAAAAAATCCTTAAAGGTTTAAATAACTTAATGAATATTCCAGGGAGACTTGAAAAAGTGGATACAAATGGAATGGGATTTGAAGTAGCTATCGATTATGCCCACACAAATGATGCTCTAAAAAACGTCCTACAAGTTCTAAAAAACTTAAAATTTAAAAAAATTATTACTGTCTTTGGCTGTGGCGGTAATAGGGATAGGGCAAAAAGACCACTAATGGGACAAATTGCCTCAAAAATGAGTGATTTCGTTTTTATAACATCCGATAATCCAAGAACAGAGGATCCTTATCAAATAATTTTAGATATAGAAACTGGAATAAAAAAATCTAATAAAGAAAACTATAAAGTAGTAGTAGATAGGGAATCGGCTATAAAAGAAGCCGTGATGATGGCAAGTAAAAACGATATTGTTTTAATTGCCGGAAAAGGGCACGAAACTTATCAAATCATAGGCACAGAAAAGATCAACTTTAATGACATTGAAGTCGCTAAAAAATACATTGATATAAAAAAGAAGCAAAAAGACACATTAAAGCAAATAAACCAAAAAGAATTTACTTTTTAAATGGAGTCATTTTACCTTAAAGATTTAATACAAGCTATTAATGGAAAGCTTATAAAAGGCAAGCTCGATCTTTCTATAGCAGATATTTCTATAGATTCAAGAACAATAAAAAAAGGTGATGTATATTTCGCAATACAAGGAAACCATTACGATGGTCATGATTTTATAAAAGAATCAATTATAAAAGGTGCAGCTGCTATAGTATACTCAAAAAGTGATGTTAATTCTATAAAAGTTTCATCAAATTCTTTTTCAATAGTTAAAACTAACGACACACTTATTGCTCTAGGAAAACTTGCAAAAGCATACATCAATAGATTTCAAAACACACAAACGGTAGCTATCACAGGATCAAACGGTAAAACTACAACTAAAGAAATACTAGTTTCAATTTTTAATAAAAAAGCCAAGACTCTATCAAATGAAGGTAATTTTAATAATAGGATAGGACTTCCTCTTTCAATACTTAAGTTAACTTCAATTATTAAATATGCTGTTTTTGAAATTGGAACATCTTTACATGGCGAAATAAAAATACTATCTGACATAGTAAGACCTAATGCAGGAATTATAACAAATATAGGATTTTCGCATTTAAAAACCTTTATTTCGCCCAAGGGTGTACTTAAAGAAAAAAAAGTTTTATTCGATAATGTAAAAAAAGATGGTATTATTATTATAAATAAAGATGATAAATTTCTAAAAAAGATGTGCAAACTACAAAATAATCATAAAGTTATCACTTTTGCTTGTAATACGGATGCGGATGTTTATGCAAAAAATATAGTATTATCTTTTGATAAATCAAATTTTGAACTATT
>JAISTT010000004.1 GCA_031272445.1 Candidatus Endomicrobiellum mastotermitis
TATTCATTGATCCGTATTATCCATGCAACCGTTGTTTTTACAGGGTTGATGATAGTACCAAAAGTGAAAGTGATGATACAAAGTGATAATACCAAAAGTACAAACGCTATAACGGGCTAATACAAGTAAATTAAGAGAGAATTGATTGTGGAAAAATTTTTATAGACATAAATATTTATATAATTTTTATTTTAAATAGAAGTGCAAATTTATAGCATATCCTTGTATTCGTTTATAATCGGCATATTATTTAAAGACGAAACTTACAGATTGTGGGTGCTATGGGAAGTTTATTATGTGCAGAATATCACAAAGAAGAGTGGTTTATAAGCACAAAAGGATATAAAAAAGTATTAAAGTTGGTTGTATTTGCTGTTGCGATATAAATATTACATTGATACAATAAATCCAATGTTACAACTGTAAGAATTAATTTTAACCTTTGTCTTTAACTACACCAAGAGGGAAGGATTTTATAAACACTTCTTCTAACCATTTCATTGATTCAGTGGGAGACATATTCCAATCTACAGGACATGTTGAAATAACTTCAATCATAGAAAAGCCTTTTCCATAAATTTGGTACTGAAATGCTTTTTTTATTGCCCTTTTTGTATTTATCACGTTTTTTGGATTATGAATTGAAACTCTTTCTAAATATATTGATCCTTCTAGTGTTGAAAGAAGCTCACAAAGTTTTATGGGATAACCATCATTTTTAGGGTTTCTACCAAAAGGAGTAGTAGCTGTTATTTGTCCTATTAATGTTGTAGGAGCCATTTGGCCTCCTGTCATACCATAGTTTGCATTGTTCACAAATATTATAGATATGTTTTCACTTCTATTTGCTGCATGTATTGTTTCTGCCATTCCTATTGCGGCTATATCCCCATCTCCTTGATAAGTAAATACAAATTTATCTGGATTAGTCCTTTTTATACCAGTAGCAACAGCTGGCGGTCTTCCGTGAGGTGCTTCTGTGACATCAAAATTAAAATAGTCATAAGCAAAAACAGCACATCCTACTGGAGCTACTGCTATTGTTTTTTCTCTTATAAATAATTCATCTATACATTCAGCGATAATTCTGTGAATTATGCCGTGTCCACAGCCTGGACAATATGACAAAACTGCATCTTTTAAGCTTTTTGGTCTTGATAATATTTTTTTCATAATGGTTAAATTAACAAAATATAAAATAGAACATATACTTATTTATCTTATAAATCGACTATGATATTTGTTGTTTATAATGTTTTTAATTTATTAAGTATTTCTTCTTCTGTAATGAGTTCACCACCTGTTTTGCCTAAAAATTCAACGCTAGATTTTCCGTTTAAAGCGAGTTTTACATCTTCAACCATTTGTCCATAACTTAGTTCAACAGATAAAAACTTCACATTACATTTTGCTAAAGAATTTATAATTTTTGATGGAAATGGCCACAGAGCTTTTGGTCTTAGAAGACCTGCTTTAATACCATTTCTTCTTGCACGTTTTACAGCCGACTTTGATATTCTTGATGAGATGCCGTAAGCAGTTATGATGACATCAGCATCTTCTATCATATATGCTTCATATTTAACTTCATTTTCGGATATGAGTTTATACTTCTCTTGTAGTTTAACATTATTTTTTTCTAAAATGCCTTCTTTCATAAATAATGATTTAATAGATCTTGGTTCTCTATTTTTGCAACCATTAAGAATCCAATCTTTTTCTTTTAACTCTGATTCTTTTTTTTCTACTCTATTAAATTCAACAGGTTCCATCATTTGTCCTATTATACCATCTGAAAGTATCATAACAGGAGTTCTGTATTTTTCAGATAAGTCAAAAGCGTCATAAGCTGTTTCATACATTTCCTGTGCTGAATTTGGTGCAAGAACAATTATTCTGTAATCTCCATGTCCTCCACCTTTTACAGATTGAAAATAATCTGACTGTGATCCAGAGATGTTACCAAGTCCTGGTCCACCTCGCTGTATATTCACTATAAGAGCAGGAACTTGCATTCCTGCCATATAAGAAATTGCTTCTTGCTTTAGAGATATTCCGGGTGAAGATGACGATGTCATAACCCTTGCTCCTGTTATTGCTGCACCGAGGACCATATTTATTGCTGCAATTTCAGACTCAGCTTGAATGAAAACCCTTCCAATCTCAAGCATTTTTCTTGATAGGTAAGATGGGATTTCATTTTGAGGTGTTATTGGATAGCCGAAATACGATTTGAGACCCGCTGTAATTGCACCTTCACAAAGTGCGATATTGCCTTTAAGGAGTTTTTTTATCATATACTTTTACTTTTGTAAATTTCTATACAAATATCTGGACACATCATAAAGCAAAAACCACAGCCTGTGCAGTCATTTTCTTTTTCTAAAACTACCCAATGATGTCCAAATTTGTTGAATTGTTTTGAGAAAGATATACATTGCTTTGGACAAAACTTTATGCACAAACCACATCCTTTACATTTTTCTGAATTGACTTTAATTGTCGCTTCCATTACTTTATTCTATGTTTTTTATGAAATGAAGTCAATTTTAGTATTGGTATTTAAGTTTAAAAAGATATGCTTTTTATTGGTAAGCTATAAATTTGGATATGGCAAAATGAGTTTTTTGATGCTACAATAATAACAATTATGATAACAGAATTACATCCTTTTAAACCTTTTATTCCACATAGGGCTAAGATGCTAGTTGTTGGAACTTTTCCGCCTTTAGCACAATATCACGATTTTAAATTTTATTATCCAAATAGTACTGGAAATAGGTTTTGGGTGATTGTGGAATATGTTTTTGATCATAAATTTCAATATTGGAAAGGAGATTTAGCTGTAAATGAGAGGAAATTTTTTTTGATAAAAAAACGTATAGCTATAACTGATATGATTGATAAATGCCTGAGAAGTAACAGTAATTCATCTGACAAAAATTTGTGTAATATAAAATTTAGAAATGTTTATAAACTTTTGAAGGATCAGTCTAGAATACAAAAAGTTATACTTACAAGTAGGACTTATGGAAGCAGTGAACAGATACATAAAAAACATTTGAGCAAACCAAGGAATAATAGTGCCTTGGAATTATTTAACGAAAATTTGAGAGAAAACGGTATTATTATTGAAAGTTTGCGTAAAATGTATAATGGGGTAATAGAAGGTGAGTTTAAACTGACTAATAGAATAATAAAGATATTTGTTCCATATACGCCAGTTGCCAAATGGTTCAACATTGCCAAAGTTAAAGTTAACAATATGTATAAATATAGCTTTAATTCTCATATATTGTAAATGAATGGAAACTTTTATTAAAGATTCACCTTAGATAAGATGCAATAATACTGATAAATTATCTGCCCGACCTGGACTCGAACCAGGAAACTTCTGCTCCAGAGGCAGACGTGTTGCCAATTACACTATCGGGCAATTACTAATGCAAAGAACCATCTTGACGAGCTTTATTGGAGCGAGCCAATTGAGTTTATTATCTTAAAACATTTATCATAAAGCCATTTAACTTTATCTTTTTACGACTTCAACTGTTATATTTGTTTTGTTAAACTTTCTATTCCATAGTTTCCTATAACTACATCAATAAGAAGACCTAACCGATGATAGTACCTAGCAGACACATTATACACATCACTGTCAAAAAAATTAACCTTTAGTTTAATGAAAGCGTATACTTTATCCTATAATAATTGATTGCTATCCACATAGGTTTTACTATATTCAATTATCGACCTTAAAAACACCTTTACCTCTTTATTAAATACAAGAGTCGAATGAACTTAAAACAATACATAAAAGTCAACATTTTTCACTCTTTAAAGACACCTTACTACTCCATTTAATTTATTGATTTTTTTATTTGACGACATTTATCTTATTTAAATAAAAATATTTTAGAATAGTTAATAAACGGTAATATCAAAATTATAGTAGTGTACTTGCCTAACAAATACTTTCGTAACTATTATGAAATGGAGGTGGCGGGAATCGAACCCGCGTCCGAAAATGTTTCAGTAAGACCACTACAGGT
>JAISTT010000001.1 GCA_031272445.1 Candidatus Endomicrobiellum mastotermitis
TTTATTTCAAGGATACTAAGTATATTAGTAGCTCTTGCAGATCCACCAAAATTTGCTTTAAGCAAATCCTGAGATACACGTCTACGCTCACTTATAAGTTTAAGTGCTGGAACTAAATCTTTCACTCCTTCATCTTCATTCTCATAGGAACCATTCTTACCTTCAACCTCAACAACTATAGGTTCATAAATCCTTGGAAATTTTTGATTGTTTATAAAAGATACAATCCTTTCAACTTCCTTTAACGAAACGTAAGCTCCCTGTAGACGAATGGGCTTTGCTTCTCCAGGCGGTAAAAACAGCATGTCGCCTCTACCAATTAAACATTCGGCTCCAAGCATATCTAAAATGACTCTTGAATCTATTTTAGATGTTGTTTGAAATGATAGTCTCGCAGGAAAATTGGCCTTAATAGTACCAGTTATAACGTTAACCGACGGTCTTTGAGTCGCAAGAATTAAATGTATACCTATAGCCCTAGCCATTTGAGCTAAACGTTGTATAGAATCCTCTACTTCTTTTTGTATCATAAGCATTAAATCTGCAAACTCATCCACTATAACAATGATATAAAATTCTTTTTCCCCACCGATACTAGACATTTTATCGTTATACTCTTCAATATTTCTTACCATTTGTCTTGCAAATTTCGCATATCTTTCCTCCATAACCACAACAAGCTTTTTTAAAGCTTTTGCAGCCTCTTTAGGATTCGTTATAACACCTGCATCAGTCGCATAAGTACACGGATTATATATATGAGGAATATCTTTATAAATAGACATTTCAACCCTCTTAGGATCAATTAACATAAATTTTACTTCATCGGGACGTGCTTTATATAAAATAGAAAGTATTATAGAATGGATACCAACACTTTTACCAGAGCCAGTAGCACCTGCAATTAAAAGATGTGGCATTGAAGTCAAATTAGTCACATAAGCAAAGCCATCTGTTGTTTTACCAAAAGCTAGGGTAATTAAAGATTTTGAACTTTTGAAAACATTACTTCCCAAAATTCCACCTAAACCGACACTAACACTTGAAGGATTAGGTACTTCTATTCCTACAGCTGCTTTTTCAGGGACAGGAATAACTCTTATTGATGAAGTACGCATGACAAGAGAAATATTGTCAACAATATTAGATAAAGCTTGTATTCTTACTCCAGGAGCTAAAACTAAGTCATAGCGCGTAACAACAGGTCCAGGAATAATATCCTTAACTTCCGCATTAATATCAAAATCTACAAGAGTTTTTCTTAAAAGTTCAGCCCTTTCAAAAAAGTCGTTTTTATTCATATCAAAACTTGCAGGAGATTCAATATTAAGCAAATCAATAGGAGGAAGTCTATAATCAAAAACTCTACTGTCAGCTTTTCCATGATCAGAAATCATTCTGACAAAATTACTTGATTTTTTGTACTCTTTTTTTTCCTGCTCACTTATTATAATATTCGGTCTTATAAACTCACATTTGGAAATTTTAGAAGCAAAATCATCTTTCAATATAAGCTTTGTTTTACTTTTCTGTCTTACATTTTGAACTCTAGTATCTTTTAATCTTACTAAACTAACTTTCAATTTTCTCAGAAAATCATATATATAAGAAATTGTAGAATACTTTAAGATCATTTTAACAGAGAAAAAAAATATAATTATAACCATCCCCAAACAAAGCCATGTACCAAAAAGTTTACTAAAAAACATATATAATCTATCTCCGACCCAACCTCCATAAACTTTTGATATAAACATAAAGTGTATCGCTTCAAACAACACAGTAGCAGAAACAAAAAAAATAGTAGACCATATGAAGTAAAACTTTTTTCTAGAGTTGACAGATTGCCTTAATCGAATTATAAAGTATTGCAAAAATAGTAAAGGTAAGAAGTATGATCCTGTTCCAAACATACTTAACATTACATTAGAGAAAACTCGTCCCAATATACCAGATTTAGTTGGTAAAGCAAAAACATAAACACCAAAAAAAAGCACTAACACAAAGAACAAAGCTATTATTTCTCTATTTTTTTTTGAGATATCTTGTTTTTTGTTCTTAAACGTTTTACTTTCCAACACAAAATAATCCTACTTTTTGAGAAGTTTATTTTAAAGAGATTTTATAACTAAATAATCAATTGGCAATTTACTCTATCCTACTCTTAAAAATCACAATTTAAGATAAAGTACTTTATAGATTTGTTTTCAAAAAAAAGCTCAAATACATTCATTCTACATTCTTTCTACTTCAAATAAGTCTTGGTTTGAATTTACCGATTTTCCATTTTCTACTAATATTTTTAATATCTTTGTTTTGAAAGTGGCTTTTACTTCATTCATAGCCTTCATCGCTTCAATTATACATATGGTTCTTCCAGTCTCTACAATATCTCCTTCATTAACAAATGCCGCAGATGATGGAGATGGTGCCCTATAAAAAACACCCATTATCGGTGACTTTATTGTTCCATTTAAAATTGTTGAAACTGCAGTAGATTCTCCTTGACCCTTACCAGAACTTAAAAACTTCTGTTCTTTTATGCTCTTATTCTTCTGAATTACTGCATAACTATTATCATCATTATCACGTTTATCATTATAATCCTTACGCTTTATATAAATTTTATGATCTTTTGAATTTATCTCAAGCTCTTGAATCTTTTCATCTTTCATTATCTCATAAAGAGATTTCACTCTATCTACAATATTACTACCCATAATAACCCTTTTCTCATGAGTGCGAAACTAAATAAAAAAACCTTTCTTTATATTTACTCTTATAATATTTAGTTTACTGCTTTTAAGCTTAAATTTATTCTTCCTTGACTGTCAATTTCAATTACTTTAACTTTAACTTCATCTCCCTCTCTCACTATATCTTCAACTTTCTTTACGCGCTGCTCTGATAATTGAGAAATATGTATTAATCCTTCTTTTCCAGGTAAAATTTCAGCAAAGGCGCCAAATGTCATAATTTTAACAATCCTACCCATATAGATTTTTCCTACTTCAGCTTCAATAGTTAAAGATTCAACATACTCCTTTGCAGAATCAACTCCAATAGATTCTAACCCTGTAATACACACTTTTCCATTCTCTTCAATATCTATCTTAACATTATTATCTTCTTGAATTTTCCTTATATTTTTTCCACCTGGACCTATAAGCTCACCTATTTTATCTTGAGGTATTGCCAAAGTTACCATTCGTGGAGCATAATTTGAAATATCATTTTTAGGAACTGAAATTACGGCATCCATTTTATCTAATATAAAAAATCTACCACGTTTTGCCTGTTCAAGAGCTTGAGCTATAATCTCAATAGTAATTCCAAGAATTTTTATATCCATCTGCAATGCGGTGATACCTTTCTTTGTACCTGCAACTTTAAAATCCATATCACCAAGATGATCTTCCATTCCCACAATATCCGTTAAAACAATATAATTCTCACCTTCCTTAATAAGTCCCATAGCAATACCAGCACAACTTGACTTTACAGGCACACCAGCATTAAACAACGCAAGTGAAGCACCACAAACAGAAGCCATTGATGAGGAACCATTTGACTCTAATATATCCGATACTATTCTTATAGTATATCCAAAATCATTTTCATCTGGTAAAATAGACTTTAAAGCTCTTTTGGCTAAATTTCCATGCCCAATCTCTCTTCTACTTACAGCTCTCTCTCCCTTAGGTTCACCGGTTGCGAAACCTGGAAAATTATAATGAAATATAAAGCGCTCCTTATGTTCACCTATAAGTCCATCAATAACTTGCATATCAGTCGGAGTCCCCAGTGTTGCCGTCACTAAAGCTTGAGTTTGTCCTCTTGTGAACAAACTTGAACCATGAGCTCTAGGCAATACATCTGTTTCACAAATTATAGGTCTTACTTCTTCAAAACCTCGTCCATCTGAACGAACTCTTTTATGCAAAATAAGTTCTCTAGCTTTTCTATAGAAAATATCCTCCAATATTTCATTTACTGTAGATACCGACTCATTAGGGTACTTTTGCATAAGTCTTGCTGACAAATCTTTTTTAAATGAAGTCCAAAAAAATTCTCTCTCAGATTTTTCTTTAATTGCAACACTCAATTCAGCTTTTGAAACAGCCTCAACTTCAATATCAGCTTTTAATAGCAAATTATAATTAGTACATGGAACCTCTATTTTTATTTTAGTAGGTAACATTTTCTGGAATAAACATATTTCTTTTACTGTATCTTTTGCAAAGCTTAAAGCTTCAAGTACTTCTTCTTCTGAAAGTTCATTTGCAGCTGCTTCAACCATTGTTAAAGCTTCTTCTGTTCCACTAACAACCAAGTCCAATTCATTAGATATCTGATCTACAATTAACGGATTTATAGCAAATCGTCCGTCCACTTTACCTACTCTTACAGATGCCACAGGTATTTTAAAAGGTAAATCTGACATATACAGAGCAATTGAAGTTCCCAGAATAGCTGCAATATCAGAATCATTTTCACCATCATGTGAAAGAACTATCACAGAAATTTGTGTATCATTTCTCCAGTATTTCGGAAAAAGAGGTCTAATACTTCTATCTATAAGCCTACTTGTCAATATTTCTTCATCTCTAGGTTTAGACTCTCTCTTAAAAAACCCACCAGGAATCTTTCCGGCAGCGTAGTTTCTTTCTCTATAATCTACCGTTAAGGGCATAAAGTCCACATTAGGATTAGGTTCTTTTGAAGCAACTACTGTAGCTAAAATAATTGTCCCACCAATTCTTACAGTGCAAGAACCATTTGCCTGTTTTGCAAGTTTGCCAGACTCAATAATAAATTTTTTCCCAGCAACTTCCAATTCTTTACTAAAATATTCCACTTTTAACTCCATTCATCAATTCATTACAATTAAAAAACTTATATACCAAAGTCAAAATAACTTCTTAAATTTATAAACATTTATTTATGCTGATTACATATAGGTCATTTTAGGTATGTTTTTATTTCCTGATATCCAATTTTTTAATCAATGAAGAATAATTATCTTTATTACATTTCTTAATATAACTTAACAATACCTTCCTACGACCTATCATTTTGATAAATCCCACTTTAGATGCAAAATCTCGTGGAAATTTTTTAAAATGAGTTGAAAGATATTTAATCTTTTCTGTAAGGATTGCAACTTGAATTTCGAGAGAACCAGTATCAGTTGAATGCATTCTAAACTCTTCAATAATCGCTTTTTTAGTAAACATCATTATTATTTACCTACCTTGTTTTTATTAATTTTACAAATACGCCAATCGCGGAATTTTACAAAATATTTTATTCTCTGTCCACAATGTAGAGCACTCTATTTCTTATATTCACAATTAGCAAATTCAATTCTTAACTTCTTCAATAATATATATAGTTTATAAACAAAACTACTTTTAAAAAATCCATAAAAAGATCCTATTCTAAACCCTTTTCTTTTAATTGCTCATCTAAATAATCAACCATTCTTTTATCAGGTCTACCTATTAACTTACGAAGTAAACACCTAAACTTATCCATATATCCGAATATTGCTGGAACAACAATTAAGGTTAGTATTGTAGAACTTATTACTCCACCTATTACAACTATACCCATACCTCTTCTAAACTTCCCTACTTCACTAAATCCTAAAGCTGTTGGGAGCATACCAGCAATAAGAGCAAATGATGTCATAAGTATAGGACGTAATCGTACAGATCCTGCTTTTATTATAGACTCATTCATACTTAATCCGTTTCGCATTTGCTGCTGTATACAATCCACTAAAAGTATTGAATTCTTAGCAACAATTCCAAGTAACATTATCATTCCTATCATAGTAAACATATCAATAGGTTGTTTAAAAAGTACCAACGCAATTATTCCACCAATAATCGCAAGTGGAAGTGCTGTCATAATTGTAAAAGGAGTTACAATAGATTCATAGAGACTAGCAAGAACAATAAATATAAATATTATTGAAGCAACAGAGGCAATAAAAATACTTTTAAACATGTCTTTCATATCTTCTACATTTCCAGAAAGCTCATAACTAATATTTTTCCATTTTTCAAAATTTTTTGTATTAGTTTTCTCTTCATTAAAAATACGCATCACTTCCTTTTGAATTTCGCCTATAGTGCCACCAGCAGCAACATTTCCTTCAATTGTAACAAAACGAGATCTGTCTTTTCTATATACTTTATCAGGGTTAGAAGTCTCTTCAATAAGTGCAATATCTTTGAGTTTTATAAGTTTATTATTAATATTTCTTACATACATATCATTAAAGTTTTTGAGTATATCTTTTTGGTCATCTTCTAATTTAACTCTAATATCGTGCTCAAAAGCATCTCTTTTGTATTTTCTTCCAAATAAAACAACACCATTAATCATAGCTCTTATTTCTCCACCCACATCAATAGTAGAACATACACCTAAATCTCTCATTTTTTGAGAATCCATTTTTATCTGAATCTCAGGCTTCCCAATCTTACAATTTGAATGTACGTCAACAAAATAAGGTATCTTTTTATACCTTTCAATAAGAGTATTTACTGCATCATACAAAACATTAGTGTCTTCACTACTTGTAAGTTCCATAATAAATTCGCTGCTTCCACTACCTATAGATGATTTACTAATTGAAAACTCAAGTTCACCACTAAATTTCTTACTTAAAACTTTTCTTAAATAATCCTTCATTTCTGAAGTGGTCCGCATCTTGCTTTTAGCAATTGATACATTTTTCCTTTTATTCAACAATTCTTTAACTTTTTCTATAAATCCACCTTGAGATTTTCCTGATACCATCTTAACATATATATTTGTTTGGTTTGATAGATTTGTAACCATATCTCCTCCAGAACCAATAGTAGAAGAAATAAGCTCAACATTAGGATCATTTATAATTATTTTCTCAATTTGTTTTGAATATTTATCCATAGTATCTAAAGAAGTTCCAGGTTTTCCCACAATAGTAACATTAAATTCACCCCACTCAGAAGTGGGCATAAATGTAGTCTTAAGATATCCTTTCGCTACAACAATCATTCCTAAAAATATAAACATAGAAATAGTTAGTGTGATAAATTTCCAGCTTATAGTAAAATACTTTTTATCTCTTTTCAAAAATTTAATTGGAATATTTACAAATTTCCCATTAACTATAAAAGAAATCAATTTTCTATATGACATTTCAATAAAGCTGAAAATTTTATTAAACCAATCAACAGTAAACATTCTAAAAATTGCAATAACACTTTTCAAAATCCTTTGCACTTTACATTCCACGAAAATTTTATCATCATTATGATCAGGAATTATATAAGCAGAAAGCATGGGAGCTATTGTCAAAGCATCTATAATAGATATAACCATTGCAAAAACCACTGTTAACCCAAATTCCTTGAAAAATTGTCCCATAATTCCACTTAAAAAAGCAAGAGGTAAAAAAACAGCTATAACAGTACTTGTAGTAGCGACGACAGCAAGTGTAACTTCTTTTGTACCATCAATTGCAGCTCTTACAGGACTTACTCCTTGTTCATAATGTCTAAAAATATTCTCACGTACAACAATGGCATCATCTATTAAAAGTCCTACTGTAAGAGATAATGACATCAGCGAAACAACATTTAAGCTAAAACCAAAAATATACATAAAAATGAACGCTCCTATTAAACTATTCGGAAGCGCTAATGCTGTAATAAAAGTTGAACGCCAACTTCCTAAAAATAAATACACAACTATTACAGCAAGAAAAATACCTTCAAGTATAGTAGATTTTACGTTATTAATGTTTCTTTTTATACCAATCGTAGAATCCGATATCACCGTAAGTTTTGGCTCACCTTCATACATCCTATATTTCTCATTTAGTTTTGATATTTTTTCTCTTACTCTATCTGATATCGTAATATCATTTCCTTTAGTTTGCTTACAAACACTTAATAAAATAGAATGTTCACATGTAATTTTTCCGTTTTCCTTTATACCAAGTCTCGATCTAGATCTAGAATCTTCCTCCCCTATACCATATTCAACTTTTGCAACATCTTTTACAGTGACTGCTCTATCATTTCCACTAAAATTTACAACAATATCATTTATTTGTCCTATTGATCTAAATTCGCCTATAGTCCTAAATGTTATTTCCTCATATCCTTTATTAATTCTTCCAGCTGGTATATCTAAACCATTGGATAAAATTCTATCAGCAAGCATAGCAAGAGTGATCCCATGTTCTTTGAGTTTTCTTTTATTTGCATTAACATGCAATTCCTCTTTTATCCCTCCCATAACTTGAACTTGCGAAACACCTGAAACTTGAGATAAATCTTTAGAAACTATGTCATCCGCAAAGTCAAACAACTCCTTAGATTTCATACTTTTAGATTTCAAACTTAAGGTAATAAGAGGTAAACTGTTGAGATCGACTTTTATTATGGTAGGTCCTTTTATATTTTCAGGTAAATTAACTCTTATTTGTTCCACTTTATCTCTTACCTCTTGAGCTGCAATATCAGGATTTTTTGAAAGTTCAAATTCGCCGTAGACTATAGATAAATTATCCTGATTAATAGAGCCAGAGTGTTTAAGTCCAGAAATACCACTTAAGGCATCTTCTATGGGTTTTGTAACAAGCTTTTCAATATCTGTAATACCCGCTCCGGGATAAAAAGTCCTAATAAGCACATACGGATATTCAACATCTGGAAACATCCTCACATCCAATTTACTTAGACATATAAACCCTAAAATAAGTATAGACACAAGTAACGCACTAACAAAGGTAGGACGTTTTATCGCTAATTTAGCTAAATTCATATCTTTATATTCCCTATTTATTAATTTATCTTTGAGTCTGACCTACAAGTTACAACGTGATTCCTATCGTATAAATTTTAAAGATCTAAATTGCACTCCAATTTAAAGACAACAACTACTTCATCTTATCTTATTCCTAAAACAATATCATTATTGTTAACTTAATACACTGTAAAATTCATATTTATATATAATTATCGCCATAAAACATTTTCGCTTCCTCGTATATTTTAATAATATCCCAAATAGTTTTTAAGACTTGTAATACAGCATCATTGAGTTTCCGCTCACTTTCTAAAACATAAAATGTAGTGCTTCTCCCTTTTATTAAAAGATTCTTATATTCATGATACTTTTGCATCTCTATTTCTTTAATTTCGCTAACAAGTTTAAGTCTCATCTTAGCACTATTCCAGTCTTCCAAAATTTGAAGCCACTCATTATTTTCTCTAGTTACAGCATATTCAGCAGATTTCTGAGCCGAAAGTTTTGCCAATTCATAACCTTTATTTATACTCCTTCTAAGCTTAAAATCAAATGGCAACGTATATTTTAAACTTAGTGAATAATTTGGTCTGTAAGTTGTTTTCTTTCTCCTGATATCGTCATCATAACAAAAACTTCCTTTTAAAACTAAATCTGCACCTAAATTCTTTTTAGAGATTATTTGGTCATACGAAGCAATACGAACATTCTCGATAAGTGAAAGAACATCTGCTCTTACCCTCTTTTTCTCAATAAACGGTTTATCTTTAAAGCTATCACTCTTATTTTCAATTTTTTCTAGTTCATAATTAACATTTTCTTCTTCAATATTTAAAAACTGATTAAACACCCTTCTAGCCCTTTTTTCTTCTTCATAAGCACGACTTAAACTTAATTCTCTAATTTTTACTGTAGCTTGCGCTTGAAGCAAATCTAACTCTTCAATTAGGTTCATCCTATATTTCTTCTGATTCCAATCTAGAATTTTCTTTGCTCTTTCTAACGATAACTTTTCGAAATACACACGTGATTTTAAATAAGCCAAATCCCAATACGCAAATTTAGCTTTAAGCAAAATTTTCTCCCTGTCATACTCTAGTGAATACAACTTCGATCTTTTATGTGCTTGTTCTTTAGCTATAACAGTTTTTGTAAATACCCCATTTATATCTTTCCACAATGATTGCTCTAAACTCAAAAAAGGATTTAAAAAATTAGACCTATTATTCAGATTTTTTCCAAAATTCATATCATATTTATATTTTAAACCTAAAGAAACATACGTGCCTGTTTTAAAAAACCTTCCTATATTTGCGTTACAAGTTGTTATCTCATCAAATCCAGATTCACTACTATTTCTACCGTCAGTATAATCGGTACTCACATAAAAAAAATAAGAGTGATTTTTCTCAGTTTCAAGAAGTTTTTCCTTTACAGAATCAATTCCTAAGTTCACAGACTTAAGCTCCTTATTATTTTTATTAACCATATCCATATAATCTTTTACACTTAACACTTCAGAAAACACAGGCAATGTTATAAAAACAAACGCTATTACAAATGATAATTTTAATATTTTCATAATGTCTCCGTAATTTATAACTCTAGCAATACTGTAATTTCAATATGGTGTGTCTGTGGGAACATATCAACAAGTATGATTTCCTTTACTGCATATTTACTGTTTTCAATAATCAATCTCAGATCTCTAGCCAACGTTGAAGGATTACAGGAAACATAAATTACTTTCTTTATTCCTGATTTAATCAAAAAATTAACAACATTTCCTCTAAAACCACTGCACGGAGGATCAACAATTATAGTGCCAAAATTAGTCTCATTTTTTTAATCTACTGACTGTTCTATTCCAACAACTCTTTTAAAATTTTTAGCCGCCAAAATGCCAATTACTCCTATATCAAGTTTTTCAGTAATAAACGCTTTTCCATATACAAGAGTTAATTTATCAAATAAAACTGCATCGAGTTTGCTCCATTAACTGTCCAATAAATACTATTTGAAAACTCTCTTAATTCATTTACAAGTTGTTTCAAAAAAACTGGGACATAATTAACATTATTTGTGACTATGTTTATAAGAATCTGACCATTTTTTTCGACTTTACGTAAAACTAAATATCTAAAAAACCCTTTATGCATTATTGCACTGCTATAAACTGTAAGACTATTTTTACTTACAAACTTTTTTACAATTTTCACAATTGACGAAAAAATTTTATTCAATATAAAACAAGGTAGAACCGAAACATAGTTATTGAAACTCCATCCATAATGAAGCCCTATATCCGTAGTATATTCTCCACTAACGTTATCTCTAATATTTACATAATAAGACTCATCTTGAATAGTACCACGAGAATCACATCAGTTTTGACATTTAAAACTAGACGTATAAAAAAGACTAACTTCCATCTTATTTCTGTAATGCCAAATTTGCGGATTAACTAATACTTTTTGAATTTCTACCCCACTAAAACTTAAAAGCTCAATGCATATTCATATTTATACTTAACTTGTTTTCATAGAAAATATTTTAAAAGGAACAACCCCATCATAAACCAAAAGAAACACAGAGATGACTTATTCTTTCAGGAGACAATGAAATAATATTTTTTAGCAATCCTTTAAGTAAATAAAGCAACTCCATCCGCACATCTACAAAGAGAACGCCTGGGAAAACAATCCTTTCGGCTACTACCTACTACATTAACAATTTTATTCTTAAAGGTATTATTAAAAATGACAATAAATTCACAAAAAAAACCTAAATCACCTATAATTAACAAACTGCAAAGGTAAAGAAATTTTCTTTTTTAAATAATCTATTACCTGTTGCAAATCATCTTTTTTTGAAGAAATAACTCTTACTTTTGACCCGTCTATTTGAGTCTGAACTTTTATTTTTGAATCTCTAATAGCCTTTAAAAGCTCTTTTGCTTTAGCTGCTGTAAGTCCAGAAATAATTTCAATCATTTGTCTTATATGCCCTTCAAAAGCTCTTTCCTGTTTTTTATAATCTAAAGATTTTATTGAAACTCCTCTTTTTGCAAAACGTTCTTCCAAAATATCTCTTAAAGCTTTTAATTTATATTCATCATCTGCAACTAAGATTATCTTTTTATCACTTTTACTTAACTCTATAAAAGACTTACTGCCTTTAAAGTCAAACCTATTTGCAAGCTCTTTTTGCGCCTGATCTACAGCATTATACACTTCCATCATATTCACTTCTGAAACAATATCAAAAGAAAACTTATTAGCCATATACATTCTCCTAATCCAAATCATGACATGAGTTTCGTTTTTCTAGCTAAAGAAAATAAAAAATTTTTCAATAATATAAACAATACGCCTAACACTGCAACATTAATTCAGAAATTAATCAACAAAAACACTATTATCATTATATTTTAATTCTTACTTCTGCCCTTAAATATTTTTTGACTCCAAATAGGAGACATCAAACGTAAATTACTTACAGTTTTTGGTAAAACTTCAAGTACATAATTAACATCCTCTTCCGTATTATGGCAATCAAAAGAAAAACGTATCGCTCCTTGAGCCGAAATAGGATCAACATGCATCGCAGACAGGACATGCGATGGCTCAGCAGAACCAGAAGCACATGCCGAACCTGTAGAAACAGCTATTCCTTTCATGTCAAGCATAAGGAGCAAAGACTCTCCTTCTATATAATTAAAACTTACATTTAAAATACTAGAAATAGCTGTATTACCACTTCCATTTATAACCACATCAGGAATTATACTTAAAATACCTTTTTTAAGCTTTTCCCTTAAAGCAAGAACCTTTTTATCATACTCTTCAATTTTACTATATGAAATCTCAAGAGCTTTTGCAAATCCTATAATATATGGAATATTTTCTGTCCCAGGTCTAAGCCCATTTTCATGATGACCACCAAAAGTTATAGGTGATATATTCACCCCTTTCTTAATATAAAGAGCACCAATTCCCTTAGGTCCATTGAATTTGTGAGCCGACATAGTAAGCAAGTCAACTCCAAGCTTTTTAACATTTAGTCGAACTTTACCCGCAGTCTGCACAGCATCAGTATGAAAATAAATCTTGTCCTTCCTTTTTTCATTAATTTTTTTCAACTCCGCTGCTATATTTTCTATAGGTTGAATTGAACCTACTTCATTATTTGCATGCATTATTGTTACAAGCAAAGTATTATCTTTTATAGTTTTCTTAAAGTCTTCAACCGAAACAGTACCATCTCTATTAACATCTAAGTAAGTTACCTCATATCCATTTTTTTCAAGATATTTGCATGCATATAAAACAGCATGATGCTCTATTTTAGTCGTTATTATATGTCCCCTTTTTTTATCATAAGCATTAACTATTCCCAATATTGCTATATTGTCACTCTCAGTACCACAACCGTTAAAAAATATTTCTTCAGATTCTGCATTTAATATGTCAGCCACTTTCTTTCTTGCACTATTAAGTGCCACTTTTGCTTGTCTTCCAAAATAATGAAAACTCGAAGCATTTCCATAAACATCAGAAAAATAAGGCTGCATTTCTCTTATAACCTCAGGATCAACAACTGTTGTAGCACTGTTATCCAAATAAACTCTCTTTTGTTCCACTTATTATTTACCTTATTCAAAATAAAACAATATTACCAGTAGGTGAATTTCATCATTGAAAAACTATTTAACAACATGTGTGAAAATTCAAACTCATTTTTGCTCATATTCTAAATTCTTGAACCACTAATATGCACGTCCAAATATATCTGCAAAATCAATGCAGCAGCAACTTTATCCTTAACACATTTCCGCTCTCTTCTAGAAAGGTCAGCTTCATTAATAAGCATCTTCTCAACCTGTGTGGTCGTAAGTCTTTCATCAATTGTCTCTACTCTAACATCTCTAAAAGACTTAATCACATTAATGAATTTATAAACAGTTTTAGTCATTTCTCCAAAACTTCCGTTCATATTTATTGGCAAACCTAAAACGATTAAAGAAACATCATTTTTATCTACAATTTCTAAAATCCTCAACGCATTCTCTCTAAAAGATAAGTTTTCAATAACACTGAAAGGACTTGCTACAGTCTGAGTTAAATCGCTCATAGCAATACCTATATTTTTAAAACCATAATCAATTCCCATTAATCTAGACAATTTATTATATTTCCTAATCACCTTTTTTTACGATATTTTATTTAATTCTTTTAAGATAATATTTTTTAACATGTTAATCTCACAATTCTCAAGTATTTTGTTCGCAACTTTAATGACTGGACCTTTAGAGCATTTTCCTAAACATATAGAAGCTTTTATGTTTATGCTATCTTTATATTTACTGCTCTCAGCGAAGCTAACAATATTTCTTAATATTTCTTCTGAACCTTTACACATACAACCGTTACCTAAACATACATTGATTTCGACATTTTTTTTCTTTAATGATTTGTAGATTTCAAAAGTTTCTTTAAATCTTTTTTTATGTTCATACTGTGTATGCAAATACTTATGAGCAATATATTCCCCAGGTTTTCCAAGATAGTCTTCATATATTTTCTGGACATACGGATTGTCTTGTGATTTATGAAGCTCCAAAGTTTTGTCATTTTCATATAAAACATCAGCTCTTACTTTTCTCATCTGTAAATCTGTATAAACAGGTTGACCTGCTCCTCCTATACATCCGCCAGGACATGCCATAACTTCTATAAAATCATACCTTGATTTACCAGCTTTAATGTCTCTTAAAACCTTTCTTGCATTTTTCAACCCATAAACGACAGCCATTTTAAGCTCTCTATCATTAATATTTATTTTTAACCTATTTACTCCATCACATTTTCGCACAAAATCAAATTGTTCAATTTCATTTGCTCCAGTAGAACTACTATTAGCTATATTCCTCAAAACAGCTTCAGTAACACCACCAGAATTACCAAATATTATTCCACCACCAGTTTTAAATCCTAAAGGCATATCAAACGATGAAGGATCAATTTTATTAAAACGCACTCCTGCTTCTTCAATCATCCTTGAAAGTTCTTGTGTTGTTAAAACATAGTCGATATCCGCTACACCATTACTAGCAAGTTCTGATCTTCTAGCTTCAAATTTTTTTGCTGTACATGGCATTATCGAAACCACAACTAAGTTTTCTCTTGCAACGTTAAGTATTTCCGGCATAATCTTCTTTGCAATTGAACCATACATTGCCTGCGGAGATCGACAAGTTGAAAGATTTAAAATAAAATCAGGATAGTACTGTTCTACAAATTTCACCCATGCAGGACAGCAAGATGTAAATAGCGGCAATCGTTCATTACTTTTTAGACGCTCCATAAATTCATTAGCTTCTTCAACTATTGTCATATCTGCACTAGAAGAAACATCAAAAACTTTCACAAAACCCATAGAACGTAAAGCCGTTACAATCTTTCCTGCAATTCTTGTTCCATTTTCACCAACTAGGCCAAACATTTCACCAATAGCGGCACGTACTGCAGGAGCAACTGCAACTACAACTTTTTTTTTAGGATCACTTAAAACTCTCCATACATAATTTACTTCTGATCTAGGCATAATTGCGCCTGTCGGACACACCCTTGCACATTGTCCGCAATAAACACATTCCGATGACCCTAAATCTTTTCCAAAACTTGGACAAATTAGAGATTTAGGACCACGATTCACAAAACTTATAGCTCCAACACTTTGTACTTCATCGCAAAATCTTACACAATCCCCACAAAGAACACATTTGCCTTGCTCTCTTACTAAAGAATATGTAGATGAATCCTTATATTTCTTATGTATTACATCTTTAAATCTTATCTCATCTATACCGAGTCTCCTTGCCAATGTTTGAAGCTTACATGTTTCACTTTTTCCACATAAAGTACAATCTCTGTCATGATTTGCAAGCAATAATTCTACTATAATTTTCCTTATTTCTATTATCTGTTCATTATTCGTTCTAATTTCCATCCCACTCTCAGGTGGTGTCGAGCAAGCTGGGAGTATTCCTCTACCTACAATTTCTATCATACAAAGTCTACATGAACCATATGTGCTAAGTTCAGAATGGTAGCAAAATGTAGGAAGTTCTACATTTCCTTTTCTTATAATTTCTAAAATATTTTTTTCGTCGCCAAATAAAATCTTCCTACTATTTATAATTAAATATTTATCCAATATTTATACTCTCCTTCTATAATATTCTGAAACACCTCATAACATTATATACTTGTTTTATCATTAAAATTATTAAAAGTCATATATGCTACAAGAAAATTACAAAAGATTACCTCATGTTAAATACTAAAAATAAATATTTATTTTACTGCATTAAACCTACATGAATCTACACAGATCCCACATTTTATACATTTTAAATTATCAATTTTATGCTTTTTTCCACGATAACCACTTATAGCTTTTACAGGGCATTTAATCAAACATAAAGCACACCCAATGCATTTATCGGTAATCTCATAATTTATTAACCCTTTACACTCACCGGCAAGGCATTTTTTTTCATTAACATGAGCTTCATACTCACCCCTAAAATATTTTAAAGTTGATAGAACTGGGTTAGGGGCAGTCTTACCAAGACCACACAAAGAGCCTATATTAACTGCTTTAGCAAGTTTCTCCAAAAGTGGAATAGTATTCTCATCTGCTTTTCCTTCAGTAATATCCTTTAGCATTAAAAGCATCTGTCTTGTACCTTCTCGACATAAAACACATTTTCCACAAGATTCGTTCTGAGTAAATTGCATAAAAAATTTTGCGACTTTCACCATACAAGTATTTTTATTCATTACTACAAGTCCACCTGAACCTATCATAGCACCAACTTTCTTTAAAGAATCAAAATCCAAGGGTATATCAAGATGCTCTTTAGTTAAACAACCGCCAGAAGGACCACCTATCTGAACAGCTTTAAAGTTATCATTTTTAACATCACCTTTCTCATCCGTAACTCCACCAGAAACATCAAATATTATCTGCCTTAGCGTAGAACCCAAAGGAACTTCAATAAGACCAGTATTCAAAACATGTCCTGTTAATGCGAATGTTTTTGTTCCAGGAGAAAGTTCAGTGCCAACGTTTTTAAAAGCACTTGATCCATAATTTATTATCAAAGGAACAGTAGCAAGAGTCTCAACGTTATTTATCGTAGTAGGTTTATTCCATAATCCACTCTGTGCTGGAAAAGGAGGCTTAGGCGAAGGCATTCCTCTTTTCCCCTCAATAGAAGCTATTAATGCAGTTTCTTCACCACATACAAAAGCACCTGCTCCTTCCATAACATGAAGCGTAAAATCACATCCAGATCCAAACATATCTTCTCCTAAAACACCCATATCAGTTGCATCTTTCACAGCTTTCTTCATTCTTTCAACGGCAAGAGCATATTCCGTCCTTACATATACATAACCTTCATCAGCACCTGTCGCTTTTGCAGCAATTATCATACCCTCTATAATACTGTGAGGATCGCCTTCCATAACACTTCTATCCATAAACGCACCAGGATCACCTTCATCACCATTACAAATAACATACTTTCTAGGAGCTACATTACTTCTGCTCAAATCCCATTTCTTACCTGTTAGGAAACCACCACCACCACGACCTCTTAATCCCGAAGATAAAATCGCTTGGCATATTTCTTTATCACTCATTTTAGTACAAGCTTTCTCTGCGGCCTTATATCCTCCATCTGAAATATACTCTTTAATATTTTCAGGATCGACAACACCACATCGTCTAATAACCATTCTATGTTGTTTCTTATAAAAAGAAATTTCACTCTGCCCCTTACACACTTTACTGTCATCATTATAGCAAAGCCTATCTATAAGTTCATTACTCATAACAGTTTTTTTTAAAATTTCTTTTACATCATCAATTTTAACCTTAGTATATAATATCTTATCAGGTAAAATATTTATAAGAGGGCCTTTTTGGCAAAACCCCTGACAGCCACTTTTAGATATAAATGTTCCTACATTTTCTTCTTTCAATTCAACGCATAAATTAATTCCCAATTCTTCTGCAGTACTTATAAAACTTTTAAAAATTTTCAACGAACCATTTGCCACACATCCAGTTCCAGCACAAACAATAATTCTCTTAGTTATATTCTGTGTAGATTTTTTAAAAGACTGTGATATCCTATCCAGATATATCACCATTTTGTCTCCTCCCGTCTCATTATCTCATCAATAAGTCTAACAAGTTTATCAGGAGTTATCTGCCCATAAACATCATCACCTATAAGGACTACGGGAGCAAGTCCACACGCTCCAAGACAAGAAACTGTTTCAAGTGTAAAAACCATATCTTTAGTAGAACGCTCATTCTCCTTTAAATTAAGTCTATTCTTTATAGAGTCTATAAGAGAGCTGGATTTTTTTACATGACAAGCTGTTCCATCACAAACTCTTATTACATATTTGCCTCTAGGTTCTAAAGTAAAATGCGCAAAAAATGTTGCTACCCCATAAACTTTCGCTGGAGAGATATTTAGTGACGATGATATAAAAGCTAGAACTTCCTCAGGTAAATATTTGTATTCTTTTTGTACATCTTGTAGAATAGGAATTAACTTTGATTTATCAAAATTATTCTTTTTGAGAATCTGACATACCATCTCAAATTTATTATAATTTGTTTTCATTAGCTTTTCTCCTTGACAAAAATAAGCAACCCACAAGTAAAAACTAACTTTTCTCAATAAGATATATACACAACATATTTATTAGTACTTAACAATACTTTAGAGTTGAGCTAATTCTTTAAGCGTATATTTAAACAATAAACGCACCTGGCTAGCACTTATTCTATACTACGTTATACTAAAAAAGAAAAACTTATTTTACTGGCAATAAAATCATTATATTTAATTTAAACTATGTAACTTTTTTTTGCTTGGATATAATATATTTTAACATTATAGGTGTAGTAAAAGTCGTAAGCATTATAACCGCAACTAAAGAACTGTAATCTCGTATTCCAAAAACATTATTTTTTAACCCCAAACCAGCAATTATTAATCCAACTTCACCACGAGGAACCATTGAAATACCTATCAAAAATTTATTAACACCCTTTTTTAATACAGCAAAACCAGCCAGGGCTTTACCTATAAAAGCAATAATAAAAAGAATCCCAGTCAAAATTAAAATTTCTCTATTTGCAATAACAAAAGGGTTAAACATATTTACATCAATATTAGTTCCCATCAAAACGAAAAATATAGGTACAAAAAAAGCATAGATTGGTTTTATATCTCGTCTAATTTCTTTAATTTGTTGCTCTCTTAATGTTGAAAGGATAAGCCCTGCAGTAAACGATCCCATTATAGGAGCAAGTTTAACTTTAAGCGAAAAAGCTGAAAGAGTAAAACATAAAGCAACACTCATAATGAATATTGCATTAGCTTGCTTCATTTTTGAAATAAACTTAAAAACCACAGATACAACAAAAATACCTACAACAATAGAAACAGCCAAAAACACCACTGCATTTTTACTTACATGTAAAAATGTTTTAAAAGTAACAATTTTGTCTGTAATAAGTTCTAAAACAACAGCTAGTATTCCTAGTACTATAACATCATCAATAATTGCAGCACCAAGTACTATCTTCGCCTCTTGAGTTTCTAAATACTTTAAATCTAAAAATACTCTTGCGGTAATACCTATTGAAGTTGCTGTAAGAATAGCACCAGCAAAAATTGCTTGTGTATTTGTGAGACCAAAATGCAAAAATACAAAATATCCTAAAAAATACGGAATTACAACTCCTACAAAAGCCACAAGTGTAGCCCATCCGCTTACTTTAAAAAACTCTTTTATATTTATAGAAAGTCCCACTTCAAAAAGAAGGATTATTACACCTAATTCAGACATACATGATAAAACAGGAGTTTCGTGAATAATCCCTAAAATAGCAGGTCCCATAATAATACCAGCTATAAGCTCTCCAATTATTGCGTTTTGACCCAATTTTAAAGCAATTTCTCCAAAAACTTTTGCAAAAAAAAGAACGCTCGCTAAAATTAACAGAAAAATAAACATCTCATTCATTACACTTTATACCATAACTTTTACCCAGGGCTTACCACACGGAGAGACTTCTTTACATTTTTTTCTTACACATCTAGGCCCAGCGTTAAAAAATAACTCTGGCACCTTTTTTCTAACAATATCTAACATACTACATGCCATACTCCTTATTTCACTCTGTGACCTGTTGCAACATCTTAATGAAAAAAAATGTCTAAGTTCTCTAGCATTCATAGTAATTATTAATTTTGTCGGAGAAGCTAACGGTAAAATGTATCTAGCATCTTCAGCGAGGATACCTGCATCCAAAAATTCTTTATATAACAATCTAATTTTTTTTAATATATCACTATACTTTTTTAAAAATGATTTGTTCTTTTTTATCGCATCAGGAATTATAAATTCAATATCATTAGAAAATTTTACATACCTTTGACTTTGTACAGAAAATGAAGCTATTCTATGCCTTGTAAGTTGGGCAAGCAAACTACGTGATACACTTTCAACTCCAAATGTAAAAGAAGCATGCTCTAAAACAGAATAATGACCTGCTAAAACAACTTTTCTAAGAATTTTTTTTATTTCATCATTTCTTTTAAATCTTTTAGAAACTTTATCAATATCTACAGAGCTATAACACAAACTTGCCGCTATAGCACACATCTTCCCTGCTTCATATGTAGAATTTAAAAGCTCTACTTTCATTTAAAGCCAATTTATATCTTTATTAACTTCTATAATTTCTTCTCTTTTTCTTCCGACTGAAACTAAATCTATAGAAGCACCTATAAGTTCTTCTAAACGCTTAATATATCTTTGCGCATTAGTAGGTAGACTTTCAAAATTTATAACACCTTTAACTTTACCATTAAATCCTGGCATTTCTTCATAAACTGGTTTAGCATATTTTTGAATTGTTCGTGAAGCAGGGAATTCTTTATATATCTTATTTTTATATTTATATGCAACACATATCTTAATTTTATCTAAATCTTCCATACAGTCAAGTTTTGTAAGAATCAAATGTTTTATGTCATTTACTCTTACACTATGACGAATTATTACTGAATCAAACCAACCGCAACGACGAGGTCTTCCAGTTGTTGCTCCATACTCTCCTCCCCTTTCTCTTAAATAATCTCCAACTTCATCAAAAAGCTCAGTTGTAAAGGGACCTTCTCCGACCCTTGTAGTATATGCTTTCATAACACCTAAAACATTATTTATTCTTGTAGGCCCAACACCAGCACCTGAACATACTCCGCCAGCTATAGGATTAGATGATGTAACAAAAGGATAAGTTCCAAAATCTAAATCAAGTAATGTACCCTGGGCGCTTTCAAAAAGTATCCTTTTATTATCACTTATTGCCCTTTCAATCATAAAACTTGTATTAGCAATAAAAGGTCTAACAAACTCTGAAAGCTCATTATAGTCTTCTAGTATTTTTTTCTTTAAATCTGTAATATCTACCTTATCTTTTAGTACAGCTACTTTTTCAATAAGATTTTTTTCAAGCAAATCTTCAAAAACATCTCTTTCTAAATAATCAACAGTTCTTATCCCTATCCTTTTTACTTTATCAGCATAAGCAGGGCCTATTCCCTTTCTTGTAGTACCTATCTTAATGTTTCTGTCTTCTAAAATTCCATCAATAATCTTATGATAAGGTAATATAATATGAGCCTGCTCACTTATAAAAAATCTATTCTTGATAACAATTTTTTTCTTTGCTAATACATCAACTTCTCTTTTTAAAGATTTTAAGTCAACTACAACTCCATTTGTAATCAAACAATACTTTTCAGGAAACAATATTCCTGAAGGTATTAAGTGAAGCACAAAAGGTTTATCTTCAAAAATCAAAGTATGTCCTGCATTATTACCACCTTGATATCTAACAATATAATCTGCTTGTTTTGAGAGATAATGTACAACTTTCCCCTTTCCTTCATCCCCCCATTGTGTCCCTAAAACAATTAACGTTGACATAATTTAATAATTGCCTTCCTAAAATTAAAAAATTAATAATTCTAGCATTTAGTCTATACTCAATGAACACTGCTGCTCCCAACGAGATTTGAACTCGTGTCGCAGGATTGAAAATCCTGTGTCCTAGACCCCTAGACGATGGGAGCAAATGAGCCCGGTGCGGCTCGAACGCACGACAACCTCATTAAAAGTGAGGTGCTCTACCAACTGAGCTACGGGCCCTCTTCCCTTTTTATATTATGTTTATATTATGAATTTATCAATTAATGAACTTTCTCATTTAAAAACTACTTCTAAATAGTATACTCAAAATACTTTTTTTGTCAAATTAAAGAATACAAATTTACCATTTCTATAGCAGTCATAGCCGAATCAGCTCCTTTATTGCCAGCTTTAGTACCAGCTCTTTCAATAGCTTGCTCTATAGAATCTGTTGTCAATACGCCAAAGATTATTGGCACTCTACTCTTAAGTCCAATCGAGGCAATACCTTTCGAAACTTCAGAGGAAATATAATCAAAATGCGGGGTAGCTCCTCTAATAATACAACCTAAACAAATTATACCATCAACTTTTTTGCTTTCTGCAACTTTTTTCGCTATTACTGGAATTTCAAAAGCTCCTGGGACCCAATAAATAGAAATATCTCCATCATCAACTAAATGTTTCTTTAGAATATCTTCTGCCCCGCTTACAAGTTTATTCGTTATAAATTCATTAAATCTAGACGCTATTATTGCAAATTTTTTACCCTTCCCGTTCAATTGTCCACTAATCACGTTCATCCTTCCCTCCATTTTTACATAAATCTTTTATTGTATATAATAATTTTTTTAGACCTCATCTATCCTATTGTAAACTAATGTAGTTTAAAGCAAAACAAATACTCACTGAAATATCGCTACCGCTTTCACCTAAGTATTTAACGCTTTTTTTAAACTGTTTCTAATATATGTCCCATCTTCTCTTTTTTAGTCTTTAAATAATTCTTATTAGATTCAGTAGGACTAATCTCCAACGGAATTCTTTTTGAAATTTTCACACCAAACTCTTCAAGACCTATCACTTTTTTAGGATTATTAGTCATAAGACTGATACTTCTAATGCCAAGTCTGGATAATATTTGTGCACTTATCTTATAATCCCTTAAATCTGGAGCAAATCCTAGCGCAACATTAGCTTCCACTGTATCCATCCCATTTTCTTGTAAGTGATAAGCTTTAAGTTTATTCACAAGTCCAATACCCCTTCCTTCCTGATGCATATATAAAACCACACCTTGTCCTGTTTTCTCAATTAATTTTAAAGCTTTTTCAAGTTGAGCTCCACAATCACATCTTAAGGAATGAAATATATCTCCTGTTTCACAAGAAGAGTGAACCCTAACTAAAACATCATCCTTTCCTTCGACTTTACCTTTCACAATTGCAAGATGACAATCTTTATTCACTTCATATTCAAATAAAATAAGCTTAAAATTTCCATACCTTGTAGGAAAATTAACACTCACAATTTTTGTGACAGATTTTTTTAACAAGCGTTTATAACCTACAAGTCCCTCTATCGTAACAATCCTCAACTTATGCTTTTTAGCAAATTCTACTAAATTAGGAATTCTCGCCATTGTACCATCATCATTTATTATCTCGCATATAACTCCCGCAGGATATAGTCCAGCCAACTCAGCTAAATCAACAGCTGCCTCCGTATGTCCAGTTCTAACCAAAACTCCACCATCTTTAGATCTTAGAGGAAATATATGTCCAGGCATTGCAAAATCTTCAGATTTAACGCTCTTATCAATAAGCTTTTTGACTGTAACACATCTGTCATAAACCGATATACCAGTCGTAGTCCCTATTTTATAATCAACCGAAACTGTAAAAGAACACCCTTTTTTTTCTGTTGGATTCTCAATCATATTTTTTATTTTAAGTTCTTCAAGTCGTTCATGTTTCATAGGAACACATATGAGCCCTCGCCCATATTTCACCATAAAATTTATAATTTCAGGAGAAACTTTCTCGGCAGCACAAACCAAATCTCCTTCATTTTCTCTATCTGGATCATCAACAACTATAACAATTTTGCCAGACTTAATATCTTCGATAGCATCTTCTACTGACGAAAAAATATTACCCATTATAAACCTCACCTTACACACACAATGTTATAATCCATCTTTTTTCTAAAAATGATTGCTAACTACACAAACCCGTTTTGTTCCAGCATTTCAAACGTAACACTATTTGTTTTTTTATTAGTAAATTTCTCTACATATCTAGCAAAAACATCCGTCTCAACATTTACTTCATCATCTATTTTTTTAAACCGCATAGTAGTATTATTAAAGGTTTCAGGTATAATAAAAATTTCAAACTCTAAAGTTGATACAGATGAAAGTGTTAGACTTATGCCATCAATCGCAATAGAACCTTTATCAACACAATACTTAGTTATATTTTCACTACAAGAAAACGTAACCCTATAGAACTGCCTTAATTTTTCTATCTCTTTTATTTTAGCTATTCCATCAACGTGTCCACTTACTATATGCCCATCGAGGCGAGAAGAGAGTTTTAGCGCTCGCTCCAAATTAATTCTAGAATTTTTCTTCAACTTTGGAAGAGTCGTGATTTTATATGTATTTGGACTATAATCTGCAACAAAACCATATTCACACACTAAAACCGCTGTTAAACACACTCCACTTACTGCAATACTTTCACCTTTTAAAATATCTTCAAACTTTGTTTCAATTTCAATTTTAGAACTTGAAATACTTTTAACTATACCAACATCTTCGATTAATCCTGTAAACATACATAAATCCTTTTCTTTTCAGTCTTAAAATTTATTCATTCTTATTCTTAATACTTCCAGTTATAAGTAAGTCAGAACCTATTTTCCTAACTCTCATATTCTTCACTATAAGTGATTCACATATTTTTTCTACTCCTTGTCCGCCAACACTAGAAACTGCAAACCTACCTCCTATTATTTTAGGAGCTATAAAAAAGTATATATCATTTACCACATTCGAAAATAAAGCCGATGCTACTACTTCACCTCCACCCTCAATTAAAATCCTTTTTATTGAAAGAGAATTTAATTTCCTTACTATTATGCCAAAATCCTTTCTTGCCATATTAATATCAATAGGTGCAAGAATTATTCCCTTCTTATTTAAATAACCCGGTATATTAGTAATATTTGAATCATGTATAATAATTGTTGGGACAGTTGCATCAAATAAATGGCATGATCTAGGAAGCTCTAATTTTGAATCTATAACAACCCTCACTGGATTCTTCAATGTTTTAGAATGTGTTTTAAGAAAAGGATCATCTTTAAGTACTGTATTTGTGCCAACAAGAACTGCATCATATTGAGATCTCATTTTATGTACAAAAGCTCTTGATTTTTCAGACGTTATCCACTTCGACTCATATTTATAAGTTGCAATTTTGCCATCTAATGTCATAGCTACCTTAACTGATATCTTTGGTTTATTCTTTAAATATTCCAAATAATCTTTAATCAGAATCCTAGCTTGTTTTTTTAACAACCCTCCGAAAATGCTAACACCATTTTTTTTTAAAACTTCTTTACCATATGACACATTATTATCAGACATTGCATAAAAAACATTTCTTATACCAGCTTTTATAATCGCTAGTGTACAAGGAGGTTTTTTACCATAACTATTACAAGGCTCAAGAGTGACATATAAATCTGCTCCTTTAGCATTTTCACCTGCATTAATAAGTGCATTTATCTCTGCATGATTACCACCAAAATACTGATGCCAACCTCTTCCAACAATTTTATCATCTTTTACAATTACACAACCTACCAAAGGATTGGTATAAACTTTACCTTTCCCTCTATTAGCAAGTTCTATCGCAATTTTCATATATTTCTCATTATTCATAAAAGAAAAACCTTTCCAAAAATGTTCTTGTAAAACCCACAGTGGTAATCTTATATTATATAAAAAATTTAAAAACCCCTCTTTCTCTGACTCAAAAAAAGAAATTACAAACATCATGCATGATGCATAATTAAAATATCAAAATTAACAAAAAATACGATTAAATAGTTTATTGAAAGGATTAAATTTCGTAAAAAAGATTTATCAGTAATACAGATAAAATGCTATGTAACTGATCTATAATTTTATAAAAGGAGGACATAAAAACTAAAATAAGAAAACTTTAGGAAGGTCATTAACATTAATAAATAATGTCAATCTAAATGTATAAAACTAAACACCCATAAGTATATTAATATAAATAATTATTTCACTTGTCAAATACAAAATATTTGCAACATATACCACACCACCTTTATTTACATCCATACCTAATCATTAATAATTTATCTCTAAAGTACCACCTTATTACCCTTTAAAGACACGTACACAACATCTTAACTTAATTTCTAATTCCACTAATTCAAAGAATTTGTTTTGCATGTTAAAGTTATGATCTATAAGTTTCATTTTTGTTATATTTTAATGATATTTAATGATACCTTATTGTCTTTTTTTCTAGTTTATACCTTGTGTTCGTTGATTAGCCTCCTCTCCGTGCAGTGAACTCCCTGATTTGTTGCTTTGTCAATTTAGAAGCCCTCACCACACCGTCGATGAGCCAATGACTCCTACTTCCAAATCTAACATACTCACATCTACTATACCTATCATATAACTGCCAATACCGAAATCCGGTATCGGATAACTCAATAAAATCTCCGTTCTCGTCCAAACATTGGTCTGCTATACCTATACTTGCTATATAATCATATGCATCCACACCAACATATAGGCCTAAGCCCCAACAAAATAATATTGCTACCACACCAGACACGACTACAAAATAATCGAAAGGTGTCATCCTTTCAAGTATACGTCCAACTATACTACGTCGTCCAGCAACAGCTTTAGTATCAGCCTTTGCCTTCGTTGAATCTGCTTTTGTGTCTTTATTAGCAACTATATCATCATGCTTTGCTTCCGTTTTTGTATCTTTAGTTTCTGTTTTCGTCTCTTCTTTAGTAACTACGTCAGCCT
>JAISTT010000012.1 GCA_031272445.1 Candidatus Endomicrobiellum mastotermitis
CAGTGTCGTCTTACCATGGTCTACATGCCCTATCGTTCCTATATTAACATGTGGCTTACTCCTGTCAAACCTCTCTTTTGCCATTACCTATCTCCTCTCTCTTTCCTTGTATATCCTAATTAAACATATTCTAGCCTCTAGCCGAGGACGGGAATCGAACCCGCGGTCACCTCCTTACCAAGAAGGTGCTCTACCACTGAGCCACCTCGGCACATCCTCAAAAACACATTTTCTAAAAAAGCGGGAGACGGGAATCGAACCCGCGTAGTCAGCTTGGAAGGCTGAAGCACTACCATTGTGCTACTCCCGCACAAACTTTTTTATATGGGGGTGGATGGATTCGAACCACCGAAGGGCAAACCCGCCAGATTTACAGTCTGGTGCATTAAACCGCTCTGCCACACCCCCCCTTAAAACACATTTTAAAACGACCAACCACACTCGTATCTCGTATAAACCCCCTCATTGTTTTTGCAGACAGATAATATAATTACGTTTATAATACGCCTACTTTACTTAGTAAATAACTACTCTATATACTTACATTTAGATATTATATATTATTTATATCATATTTTTATACATTTATAATTTACACTGAAATTGTGATATTTTTATATATTTTATATATATTCTTAAATATTTACTTCATTAATTACACTCCAGCTTTATATTAAATTAATAATCAAAATCAAAATTTTAATCATCTTAATTCTTATTATGTATAATAAAAAGCACATGGGGATTCTTCGTGACACATTTTTATGTAAAACCTGAAAATATAGAAAAAGTTTCTTTTATTATTAAAGATGAACAAGCACATTATGTATATAATGTACGTCGGTTTAAACTTAATGACGAAATAATGATTTTTGACGGAATTGGAAATTCTTACAGAGCAAAAATTAACTATATAAATAAAAATCTGATCATGGGAAATATCTTGCATTCTTCATATAAAATGCCAGAGTTTACTATAAAGCTTTACATTTCAATATCTAAACCCAACAGATTTGAATGGTTAATAGAAAAATGTTCTGAAATAGGAGCTTCTGAAATTTCACTCATCAACACTAAAAGAAGCACAAATATTAGTTTTTCAACAAACAAACTGAAACGATATAAAAAAATAGCTATTGCTGCCAGTTCTCAATGTAGAAGAAATGACATTATAAAAATAAATGAACCTATAGATTTTAGGAGTGCATGCAAAAACATTATAACAGAAAAAGATTTCATAAATATTTTGCCATGGGAGAATGAAAATTACAGCGAAAGTAAAACCTTTGTTGGTAGCATTTTTAAAGAAAAATTAAAATATAATGGAATAAATATCCTCATAGGGCCCGAAGGCGGATTTGAGAAGGAAGAAGTAGGATTCGCTAAATCTCTAGGTATTCAAACTGTAACACTCGGAGACAACATATTAAGAGTAGAAACTGCTGCAGTTGTTGCTATCACTTTAGCTTTAAACTATTATAAAATCCTTAAATGAAAAAATATCACATATACACTTTTGGTTGTAAAGTAAATCAATATGAATCACAACTTATTTCTGAAAAATTTAAAAACGACAATCTCGAATATACAAAAAATCCTGAAGAAGCCAATATCATTATTCTCAATTCTTGTACTGTAACTGCAAAAACGGATAAAGAGTGTGAATACTTTTTAAGAAAGACAACAAAATTACCTCAAAAACCTAAAATCATACTCACTGGATGTATTGTAAGAAACAAAAATAGTTACATCAAAAAATTTTTATCTGACCATCGCAACATAGAAATAATAACAGATAAAACAAAACTTTTTGCCAATTCTCAAAAACAAACAATTTCAAATTTCGATAAACATTCAAGAGCATTTCTAAAAATCCAAGATGGCTGCAATAGTTTTTGCACCTATTGTATAATTCCATATGTAAGAAACATTTTATGGAGTAAGCCTGAAAAAGAAGTCATATCAGAAATTGAAAATCTTGTAAAACACGGCTATTCTGAAATAGTTATGACTGGAATAAACATAGGAAAATATAGAAGTGAATTTTCAAAAATAGGACTGTCAGGTCTTGTTGAAAAAATAATAAAAATCCCATTAAATTTTAGAATACGAATTTCATCTATTGAACTAAACGATATTGATAATAAATTAATTGGACTAATTAGAGAAAACCCGAAAAAGATATGCCATCATTTACATATTCCATTGCAATCTGGTAGCGATGAGATATTAAGACAAATGAACAGAAAATATTCATCAAAAAAATTCGAAAAAAAAATAAATAAAATAATGCAAGCTTTACCAGATCTCGCACTTACTACAGATCTTATCACGGGATTCCCTAACGAAACCAAAAAACATCATAAAGCAACATGTGACATTGTGAAAAAGATTCTATTTGCTAAACTACACATATTTAAATATTCTGATAGAGAAGGCACAAAAGCTTCAACATTCCGAAATAAAATCCACATAAATGAAATTAGAAACAGAGCAAAAGAATTATTTGAAATAGACTCTGAAAAAAGAAAAACATTTTTAAAAAAACACATAGGTACAAAAAGAAATGCCGTAAAGATTGGGGAACATAAAATCCTTACTGATAATTATATCAAAGTCAAAATCCAACAACCTAAAAATAATGATTTAGTAATTCACTCTATATCCAAACTCTCAGATACAACTATACACACTACACATGATCAACATTCACTATCATCCCTAAAAAATGACATCTTTGAAATAGAGATAACAGAAACCGCAGAAATTTAATAGAATCCTTTTTTAACTTAAAATTTAATTATAATTACAAATCATTTATTGTTTTTTTATTTTAAAAATTGCTCTACGCTATATGCAATATATTTTGCAGCTTTTGGTAAAGCATCTTCGTCAATATTGAAATTATTATGATGCCACGGATATGACGTGTTTTTATTCTTAAAAGTACCTATATGCATAAAGTTGCCTGGTACTAAATTTAAATACTCTGAAAAATCTTCACCACCCATAGAAGACTTTTCTAACATTTCAACATTGCCTTCTCCGTAAAATTCTTGCGCAGTTTTAATACATTTCTCTACAACCTCAGAAGTGTTAATGACTGGTTTACCTATCTCATCATAACTAGCAACGCACTTGACTTTACAAGCCCATTCTACAGCTTTGAGCTTTCTAAAAATACTTGTCCTTATGAAGTTTCTTATTTTATTATTCAAACTTCTCACTGTACCATCTATAATCACTTTATTACATAGTATATTAAATGCACTTCCACCTTCAATCTTTCCTAAAGTTATAACTGCACATTCCAAAGGATCAAGTTCTCTTGAAATAATACATTGGACCATATTAATAAACATAGATGCTGCAACTACAGCATCCTTACCCTTATGAGGGTAAGCACCATGTGTTATTTTTCCAATAATTTCTATTTTCAATTTGTCAACAGCGGCCATCATTGATCCAAATTTAAATCCAATTTTTCCTGTTTCAATCCAAGGACTTACATGCACTCCCAAGATAAAATCTACATTAGGATTTCTTAAAGCATTCCCTTTAATCATAGTTTTCGCACCAGTTGAAATTTCTTCGCTAGGCTGGAAAATAAATCTAACGTTACCGTTTAATTCATTCTTTCTTTGACTTAAAAATTTTGCTGCACCCAATATTATAGCTATATGGCCATCATGCCCACAAGCATGCATAACGCCATCCCTCATAGATTTATATTCAACATCATTGGCCTCATAAACAGGTAAAGCATCCATATCTGCTCGCAAGGCTATTGTTTTTCTGGGACCCTTTCTTTTTAATGTACCTATAACTCCAGTTTTTCCTATACGTTCATGTGGTATTTTTAATCCCTCAAGTTCAGATTCAATAAAATTTGCAGTATCGTATTCACTTCCACTAATCTCAGGATTTTTATGTATATGTCTTCTTATATCTATGATTTCAGATTCTAAGCTCACCTTATTTTACACTCCTAAATGTTTTATGGTATAACAAATATTCTCGGCAATATCACTTGCAATAACACCTGTAGTACCTTTATATTTTTCTACAAATTCACCAGCAAGTCCATGGACAAAAACTGCAAATTTTACAGCTTCAAATATATCATTTGTAACATTCACAAAAGAAGATATTATTCCACTTAAAACATCACCACTACCAGCAGTAGCCATTGCAGGAGTACCGGTATTATTTATGTATGTTTTTTCGCCGGAAGACACAATAGTATTATTACCCTTAAGAACACATATAAGAGAATTTTTTTTAGCAAAATCTGCAACTATTTTCTCCCTATTAACTTTTATTTTAGCAACATCTAAATTTAAAAGTTTAGCAAATTCGCCAAAATGAGGTGTTATTATAAGCTTAGCCTTTGTACTTTTAAATTTATCTGAAACATCATTAAAACAAGCAATACCAGAAGCATCTAAAATAACCGGAATATTAACAGAGCGAATAACTCCTTTAATAAAACCACAGAGCGCATTAAAATCTGACTTCAAGCCAGGCCCTATAACAATGGACGAAACCTTTCTACAACTAATAAAATCAAAAATTTCTGCTACCGTCTCATACACAAAAAACATTATTTCGGGTTTCGAAATAGAGCAAGCTTGATTCAAAAAATCGTTTTTGACAGCATAAGTTACTAGTCCAGCCCCAGAACGCAATGCCCCTAAGCAACATAAGGCACCAGCACCTGGCATAACTTTGGATCCTGCAATTACTAAAACATGACCATAGTTATATTTGTAACTATTAGTATCCCTTTTCAATTTTAAAACAAAGTTTCTAATTTCCTTTTTTTTCATAAAACATTTTAAAAAACAATCGCAAATGCAATAACATATTTACTAGTATGAGACAGCGAAATGTCTATTTTTTTACATCTTCTATTCTTAATATAAACATAAGGCTTACCAACTTTATTATTTTTAATTGAAATATCAGTAATCATAAACTTACCATTTTTATACTTGGAGCTTAATGCTTTCCAAGCAGCTTCTTTAGCTGCAAAACGAGCAGCTAAATGTTGCAGAGAATTTCTTCTAGCAATTGAATACGCTATTTCTTCACTTGAAAAAACTCTTTCTAAACATTTTTTATTTTTCACGTATTTCGCAAATCTTTCAATTTCCTCAATATCAACACCTATATTAATTTTCATTTCCTACATTTCTCTAAAATTCTCTAAAAAGAAGATGAATCGCAATAAAATTATTACTCAACTGTAACAGACTTAGCAAGATTCCTTGGTTGATCCACATCACGACCGAGAAAAACTGCAATATAATAAGCTAAAAGTTGTAATGGAATTACTGTTACAAGCGGAGATATAAATTCATTGACTTTTGGAACATAAATTATGTAGTCACTTTTAGCCACAATTTCTTCATCATATTCACTCGCCAGAGCTATAATAGTTCCTCCTCTAGACTTAGCTTCTTCTATATTTGAAATTATCTTCTCATAAACTCCACTTTTAACAACTATTGCAACTATAGGCATAGACTCATCAATTAAGGCTATTGGGCCATGTTTCATTTCACCAGCAGCATAACCTTCAGCATGAATATATGAAATTTCTTTAAGTTTTAATGCACCTTCTAGCGCAATAGGATAATTTACATGTCTACCCAAGTATAAAAAATTTCTCTTACTTATGAATACTTCTGCAATATCTTGAAGCAATTTGATATTTTTCAAAAACCCGCTGATTTTTAACGGTATCTCCCATAATTCATTTAAATATTCTTTTAATTTTTCCTTTCCAAGTTTTCCTCTTTTGTTAGCCAAATCAAAGGCAAGCATGTAAAGGACAGTGAGTTGACTTGTGAAAGCTTTAGTTGATGCCACACCTATTTCAGGACCACAATAAGTATAAATCACATTTTCAGCCTCACGACTAATACTCGAACCCACAACATTACATATGGCAAGCGTCCAACAATCTTTACTTTTTGCAAGCTTTAAAGCTGCCAAAGTATCCGCGGTTTCGCCGGATTGCGAGATAACTATAACTAAATTTTTTTTGCTCAGAACAGAATTTCTATACCTAAACTCCGAAGCAATATCAACTTCAGTAGGTATTTCTGCAAAATTCTCAAATAAAAATTTAGATACTAATCCTGCATGATATGATGTTCCACAAGCCACAACATAGATATTTGAGATATTTTTAATATCTTCATCTTTAAGTCCAAACTCCTTAATATAAACCCTACCTTCGTTTGGATAAATTCTGCCTCTGAAAGTTTCCTCTATTGTGCGAGGTTGCTCAAGTATTTCCTTTAACATAAAATGTTTATAGCCGTTTTTCTCAGATTGAGCATCATTCCATAGTATGCTTTTTATTTCTCTATTTTTTATTATATTACTTCTAATATCTCTTATAATTACTTTATCTGCCATAATTTCAGCAATATCTCCATCCTCAAGGAAAACTACATTGCGAGTGTAATGAAGTAAAGCTGTAACATCAGACGCTATAAAATTTTCTCCTTGACCAATACCTATAACCAAAGGAGCATCACGCCTTGCACACACTATCTTATCAGGCTCGTATTTACACATTATCCCAAGCGCATAAGAACCTTTAATTTCACTCAAAGTTTCTTGAACGGCACGAAATAAACTATTACTATAATTCTTCTTTATAAGATGTACTATTACTTCAGTGTCTGTCTCAGATTCAAACTCCTGATTACATTCTAAAAGTTCAGTTCGCAATTTAGCATAATTTTCTACTATACCATTATGAACAATAACTATACTTTTTGTAGAATCCATATGTGGATGAGCATTTTTTTCAGATGGTTTACCATGTGTTGCCCAACGAGTATGACCTAGTCCTATATTCGAAGTTATAGGATCTTTCAAAATATCTGATCTGAGATTATAAATCCTACCAACTTTTTTTCTTACTTGTAATTCTTTATCAACAATAACAGCAATACCAGAAGAATCATACCCTCTATATTCAAGCTTTCTTAAACCATCGAATATTACATCTACACTATTTCTCTTCCCTATATACCCAACAATACCACACATATTTTCAATTCCTATTAATAAGTAATTATAAGCTCTTTCATATTCTTTACAGTCATATAGATTTTGCAATAATGAAAAACCTATATTAAATCTGTTTATACCAGAAACTCTGTACTATAGAACTTTTTACATTATAATATTCCATCCATGCCCAAAATTTACTAATAGTCCCTTTTTTACTGCAACTCGTTATGTTTTAATTTTTTTTCATTTTTTTCTTTAAACTCAACACTATATTTATTCCTTTTCTCTAAAAAATTTTACGCATCTCTCTGTACGTAGCTCTACTGCATTAGTTCTTATATCACTACATGCCAAAACTTGCTTTATAATCTGCACTTGCATCAATAAATATACTTATAAAAGTCCACTTTCTTAAGCCTACTAACAACGTTTAAAATCACATTTTCATTTTTATAGTTTTTAGGACACCACAAGACCACCTTATGTGGTAAGTTCTTGCCTTTCTCAGATACTAAACACACAAAATCCTTTTACATCTAAAGCTATATTAACCATTTTTTTCTTCACTCGCAGCCATTTCAAAATTCAATTTTTGTTAATAGAATTTTTCAAATCATAAACACTTCTATCTCTGACATACCGTTGCTTCTATTTTCTTTCAAATATAGGTTATATTATTTGCTTCTTCTCACAAACTTGCTGCTGCCTCAATAAGTGAAGGAAACTTTTCTCGTCTCACTTGGCCTTATCGTAGTTACACAATTCTATATTCACTCCAAGTTTTATCATTTTATTAAATACCCCTCTTCCTTCTTTTAATATCAACCTTATTGTCTTAATTAAAAGAGTTAAACTAAACCCTCTTGTAAATTATTTTATGTTACTTACTAACCAAACCAAAAAAGCAATTCCTAAGGCAAGTAATTTAAGGAACCATTCTTTCCTTATTTTGGCATAAATTTTTTTCATTTTCTATTTTAAAAACTCACCATTACTGCTAATTATTTCTTTAAGTTCCAAAAGTGATATATTTACCTTTAACTCCCCCTTATAAGCTACAGATATTTGACCTGTTTCTTCAGAAACAACGATTGTAACTGCATCTGTTAATTCACTTAAGCCAAGTGCTGCTCTATGTCTTGTCCCAAATATTTTTATATTAGTGTGACTTAAAGGAAGTAAACATCCAGCAGCTGAAATTTTATCATTAAATATTATAACGGCTCCATCATGTAAAGGAGCAGACTTATTCTTAAAAATTGAAAGTAATAACTCTTTTGAAATATCTGCATTCAAAGATATTCCAGTTTCTGTAAAGTTTTTTAAACCAACTTCATTCTCTATGGATATAAGTCCACCTGTCATAGATATACTCAATTCTTTTACAGTCTCTACAATTTCATTTACATAAGAATCTTTAATTTTTAGCCTAAATCCATAAACTTGTCCACCAATTTGAGCTAATACATTTCGGATTTCAACTTGAAATACAACAGAAAAGATAATAACTGCAGCAAGCCAGAAGTTTTCTAAAATCCATAATACTGCCTTTAAACGCAAAAACTTTGCAATTATCGTAAACACCAAAATTATAAATATGCCAAAGATTATTTGTATCGCTCTAGTTTTCTTAATAACAAGAATAACTCTGTAAAATATTATTGCAAGTACAATAACATCAAGAAAACTAGCTATATACTCATTGTAAACATTTAATAGAAACTTAAAATATGACATAACTAATGTCCGTCCACACATTACTTTATACTTACACATTTAAATAAAGTTTCCACTACAGTTTCTGAAAAATTTCAAGTACCTTTAAAACATTTACTGTTTCTTTTACATCATGAACTCTCAAAATATCGGCACCTGAAAGTGCTGTAAGAAAATTTGCAACAACAAAGGCCGTTTTATCTGTATCTATAGTAAGCTTTTTTACAAATTTTTTTCTTGATACTGCACCTACAACTACACCAAGACTTGAAAAAACACTAATATTTTTTATTAATTCAACATTGTGTTTTAAATTTTTTCCAAAACCAGGACCAGGATCAACCGCAATGCATTCTTCGGCTACACCAAAATTAATAGCATAGCTCTTACGTTCCATAAGAAATTTGTATACCTCAGACGTACAATTTTTATAGCACGGAGATATCTGCATATTTTTAGGTGTACCTTTCATATGCATAAGTATTAAACCAACTTTAGTATCCGCAATAAGTTTTACTAGTTTTTCTCTACCTTTTCTCAAAGCAAAAATATCATTTATTATATTTGCACCCTCGTCAAGAGCTGCTTTTGCTGTTTCATATTTATAAGTATCTACGGAAATAGGAACACAAACATTTTTTCTTATTATTTTTAGAGGAGGAAGCAATCTCTTCATTTCAGTTTTTGCATCAATTGACTCAGCTCCTGGTCTAGAAGACTCTGCTCCTATATCTATTATCTTAGCACCAAGTCTTTCAAACTCAACAGCCTGCCTAAGAACTTTATCTGAATCCGTAAGTCCATCTCCTGAAAAAGAGTTAGGATCAACATTTATGATACCCATAACAATAGGACTAGACAAGTCAAGATATTTATTACAATATTTAAAAACTTTTTTCTCATCTAATATCTTATCAAACTCAAAAGAAATTTCTTTCAATCCAAATGGTTGTAACTTAAGCTTATTTATTAACTTTTTAATTTGATTTATAGTAGCAAATAAAATTGCATTTGACATACCACGTCTAAATTTACTAACATCCTCATTTACTATAAAATCTGCTCCAACAGAAATAGCTTCTTGCTTCAAAATATTTGCGGCTCTATTATCTATTTCTTCAATAACTATAGGTTTAATAAGTCCCTTCTCTGCAAGTGATCTGTGTACATTAAAGTTACAGCCAACGCTTTTTACAAGTTTTAAAGCATCACTAAAATTATTAATAATTGCTTTTCTTATAACCATTTAACAATAACTTTAAGATTAAATTTACATTTTGTTTGTATAATATTTCCTAAAAACAGTACTTTCTCAAACTCTTAATAGTGACATCGCTTCAGAACGAGTTCTTACATCTTTCAAAAATACACCCCGCACAGCAGAAGTAATAACCTTGGAGCCAGGTTTTTTAACACCTCTCATTGTCATACATAAATGTTCTGCTTCAACAACAACCATAACCCCATGCGGTTTTATACATTGCATTACAGTATCTGCAACCTCTTTTATAAACCTCTCTTGAAGTTGCAACCTACTCGCAAAAATTTCAATAAGTTTTATAATTTTTGAAACCCCGATTATTCTATCTTTTTTAGGTATATATGCTACATTTGCTCGACCAAAAAAAGGAAGTAAATGATGTTCACATATAGAATAAAATGGAATATCCTTAACTAGAACTATTTCCTCATGATTCTCTGCTGCATAGTGCACCGTAATAAGCTTTGAAGGATCAATCTCGTTACCTGATAAGACCTCTTTATAAAAGTCCGCGACTCTTTCAGGGGTACGCTTAAGACCCTCTCTCTTCAAGTCCTCACCAAAAGACTCAAGCAAAAGTTTTATAGCTTTTTTAGCCTTTTCTCTATTAAAGTCAAACGTTTTCATTTTATACTTTATTTTCTAAAATCTGCTCACGCTCATCTATAACTTTTTTCTCAACTATATCTTCTTTTTTATCACTAACATCATTATCTAAAGTATTTTTAGATAATGATGTTAATTCTTCTCCTTTTATTATCTTATCTATATCCTCTCCACTCAAATTTTCTCTTTCTAAAAGATAATCCACAATCTTACTCAAAACGTTCATATTTTTTTTTATAATATCAGAAGCTCTATTTTTTGCAATATCTATAATACTTTTAACTTCCTCATCTACAAGCTCAGAAATTTTTCCAGAGTGTCTCACGTCCCTTGAAATATCTCTCCCCAAAAACACCTCCTCATCTGGCCTCTTTAGAGATATAGGACCTATTTTATCACTCATGCCAAATTCTGTAACCATTTTCATAGCTATACCAGTAGCTTTGGATATATCATCTCGAGCACCAGTAGTAATCTCTGAAAACACAAGCTCTTCAGCAACGCGACCAGCAATATATATTGCAAGATCATCAGACAGTTCAGCTTTGGAAGATAAGTATTTATCCTCTTCTGGAAGTTGAAGCGTATATCCCAAAGCAAATCCACGCGGGATTATGGAAACTTTATGAACAGGGTCGGCTGTTGGCATAAACTTCGCAACAAGAGCATGCCCTGCTTCATGATAAGCAATAATTTGCCTTTCCTTGTCAGACATTAAGCGAGACTTCCTTTGAGGACCAGCAATAACCCTGTCTATTGCTTCTTCCATATTTTTCATATTTACAGCTTCTTGATTATTCCTAGCAGCAAGGAGGGCAGCTTCATTTACAAGATTTGCAAGATCTGCACCAACAAAACCTGGAGTTCTCCGTGCAATAATATTTAAGTTTATATCGCGTCCAAGTTTTACTTTTCGTGAATGCACATTAAGTATCTCCTCTCTATCCTTAAGATCAGGACTTGGAACTATCACCTGTCTATCAAACCTTCCAGGTCTTAAAAGTGCAGGATCCAAAACGTCTGGTCTATTCGTTGCAGCAATTAAAATTACACCTTCTTTAGTTTCAAAACCATCCATTTCAACAAGGAGTTGGTTTAGCGTTTGTTCTCTCTCATCATGTCCACCTCCTATACCCGCAAACCTATGTCTACCTACAGCGTCAATTTCATCTATAAACAATAAACATGGTGCAGATTTTCTACCCTGCTCAAACAAGTCTCTAACTCTTGAAGCACCAACACCTACAAACATTTCTACAAACTCTGAACCACTTGAAGAAAAAAATGGCACACCAGCCTCACCTGCAACAGCTTTAGCAAGCAATGTTTTTCCAGTTCCAGGTGATCCGAAAAGTAAAACCCCCTTAGGAATCTTCCCTCCAAGTTTTTTAAATTTTAATGGATTTTTTAAAAATTCTATTATTTCTTTAAGTTCTTCTTTAGCTTCTCCGCAACCCGCAACATCTTTAAAAGTAATTTTTCTCACAACGCTACTCTTTCCAGCAAGTTTTGCTTTTGCTTTTCCAAAAGAAATAGCTCGCTTATTCCCACCAGTCATACCTCGTAGCATCCAAAACCAAAACAAAAGTATAAGAATTATAGGACCCCAGTTCAATAACAGAGGACCTAGCCAATCATTTTTTTGCGTAGCTGAAAATTCAATTACTTTATTATCTTCCATATCCTTTATAAGATTAGGATCAGACATAGGAACAGTCCTGAACTTTCTCAGAATTCCATTATTATCTCTAAAATATCCTTTAATAAATTCTGGACCAACTAAAACTTTTGATATATTTCCTGACCTTATGTACTGTTTAAACTGAGAATACTCGAGCTCAAAATCTTGCGATCTTTGCTTAATAGAATTGAAAATCATAAATATAACAATAAATAGCATTATCCAGAAAAATAAAAACCATGGATTTTTCTTTTTCATCTAACAAACTCCTTTAACTTACTTATATAAGGCAAACCTCTGAAAAACCCATTATAATCCAAACCATACCCAACTACAAAATCATGGCCCATATTAGCAGCCATTTCTAAACAAATGTACTCAACAGGTACATCTTTTTTACGCATGCATCTTTTATCAATTAAAACACATGTCTTAACACTTTTAGGTTTTTTTGAAGTAACTTCTTTAATTATAAAATCCAAAGTCATACCAGTTTCAATAACATCATCTAATATAAGCACATCTTTCCCTGTAACATTTTCTTTAAATTTTGAAATCACTTCTACTTTCCCTGTTGAACGCGTACCTAAGTACGAGCTTAGTGAGATAAAATCCATCTTAAATTTCACATTCATTAAGTTACGCACCATATCAGCACAAAAAATGAAACTACCATTTAAAACTCCAATAATCAATACTTCTCTATCTTTATAATCAGACGATATTTGATCTGCAATTTCAACTATTCTCTTACGTATTAATTTTTCAGAAAAAAGAATATCCATATATAACCTTATATCCCATTCTTAATAAAATAAACCTTCCCATACGTCATTTTAAAAACCCAATCAGGAGATAGTCTATAAATAGTTCTATCAGACGATAAAATCTTATGCATTATAAAGTTAATGTGTGAGTTATACTTATGCTGAGGCAATATGTTTTTTAAAATTCTAAATTGTATAGCTTTATTATACTGTAAAAACATCGTCAAATCAAGCAAAATTCGATTTCTTTTAAATTTTACACATTTATTCAAGCAACTGATTAAAATTTCATTCAAATACGCATTTTCTCTATTCTGTATGCAACTTAAGTCAAAAATATGTTCTATAAACATAGGATTTATCTTCTCAAAAATAGGCATAAGTGATAACCTTATTTTATTTCTTGTATATATATCTGAAAAATTTGATTTATCAACACAAAATTGAAGATTATGATCCTTAACATATTTTTCTATCATTTTTTTTTTAATTGGAAGTAACGGCCTTATTAAGACAATGCTTTTTTTTAGTTCTCTTTTTTGAGGTATACCTACAAAATTTCCAGTTCCTCTCAAAAGCCACATGAGTACAGTTTCAGCATTATCGTTCGCATTATGCGCAGTAGCAATCTTATTGCACTTATACTCACTGGCAATTTTCTCAAGATTTAAATATCTCAATTCCCTTCCAGCTGTTTCAATTGAAATAGAATGAGTTTTTGCATACTCTTTCACATCTATTTTTTCAAGAAAATATTTAATTCCAAGTTTCACTGATAAATTTTTTACGACATTTGCTTCTTTTAAAGACTCTTTCCTTAACCCATGGTTAAAATTTACTACTAAAAAATCAATATCTATTTTTCTTGCAAGACGCCAAAACATATGCAGCATACAAATAGAATCCATTCCTCCTGAAATTGCCAAAACAATTTTATCTTTTGCTATAACAAAATCATTTTGAAAAATGTTCTTATAAAAAATATCCCAAGCTCTCATACTCTATAAAACCTTACAAATAAGCATTCTTTACTGGAAATTTTACAGAAGGAGAAATTAATACCATGAAATTTCTAATAAACACAGTAATATGCTTGGTTGGATAAATAGCGATATATTTGTTATACCAAATTGGACAAAACATATTTTTAAATTCTCTTAAAGATGAAAGGTTATAATTGAAATGTTCAGCAAACATAAACATTTTTGCAAAATACTTTATTATACCATCTCCACTTTCCATTGACGGGAAATAAGCAAGCCCTAAATCAAACATTTTATATCCATTTTTTTTAGCCCACAAAATATTTTTAAATATTATGTAAGTAAAAATATCATTATCACATTTCATATATCTTACAATTCCTGAAGATACTTCATTTTTGTTTTTAGTTTTTGTAATCACAGAAAATGCATAAATTTTATTATGTTTCTCAATTATTGAAAAATCCATATCTTTCATATAGGATTCATCATATTCCCCTGGTATAAACTTTCTATCAACATAATTCACATTTTTTTTCCACTCCTTATTTATATAAGAAAATATATTTTTGTACACTTCAAAATCCTCAGCCTTTAGCACTTTATACTTAAATCCAGCATCTTCAATCTTTTTTTCTATACAACAAAAATATTTAAACCACTTCAATCCTTTATCAAAAGTTTTCAAAGAAATTTTTGCTTCCTGTCCTATTTTAAAAGTATCAAATCCTATATCATTATAAACTTGCACGTATCTATGATCTATCCCTATAAAAGCGAGTCTCACTGAAGCATTATCTGCAATTTCTTTAAACTTCCACAATAACTCGTTTTTGTTCTTATTATCATGTCCACCAACGGGATCACCTAAAGCAATCCAACTACTTTTTGATCTTGCATACATAATAAATGCATTTTTCTTATCATTCACAACACAACTTTTATCACAAGATAGTGCATTAAATGAATACGTATAATCTGAAAAATCAATTATATTTTTTATGTCATCTCTAGTAAATAAAACAGTTTTTTTAAAAAAACTTCTTGATACTTGCTCCAAAACAACTATAAAAACTATAATACCAATACCAATACTTGATCTTAAAAATCTCGCAGTATCTGTAGTAGTATTACCTAATATATTTTTTAATAATACATTCAACCGCATCCAAAATAAGACAGTTTGTTTGTTTACGAAAAATCCTATCCAAACTGATAAAATAAAAACACCAATAACAGCATTAAACCACCATGCACTAAAAGCTGTATTTAAAATTGAAATATTTCTATAAAAATACTTTTTTGAAGTTAAAAGTGCAATTAATAAAACTACAAAACATAAAAAAATCAAATATGATTCACCAGTAATAACCACAAAAATAACAGCAAAATTTATCAAAATACACGAAATTTTCCACGCACTTTTAATTCTAAGTTGCAAAGCTCTTGAGATGAAAAGCAACCCTATCGTCACAATACTCAATAAGAAATGTGACAAATCTACTATCCATCTCGGAAGTAAACCTAGTACAGACTTTAAGCGATTCATATTAAAAGGTGTCGATGTTGAAAACATAGCAATCATACTGATAAAGAATGACGAAAACGCAATAACTTGAACTATAAACGAAGAAACAGTTTTACCAAAAATTTTCGTTGTTTTTCTGAACTTTTTTGTGAAAATAATTATTTCAAAAGAAACCAATAGGACAAGCGCTATCAAAAGCGGAAAAAAATAGAATATTGCTCTATAAACTAACAATCCACCTATAACCTCCGAGCTATTCAAAGAATCTGGAAGTAGTGAGGTAATAGCGGCTTCAAAAATCACTATTCCACCAGGCGTTTGACTTATAATCCCTAGTAACTGAGATATAAGAAAAATCTTAAGCAAAGTAAAATATGATATCTCTCCAATTGGCATAAGGACGTAAAGAACAAAAGAAGCGATAAGCCAATCACATGTAGCAATCAAAATTTGCAAAGAAACAATTTTAATATTTGGGAAAGTCACAGTCCATTTAAATAATTTTATCGGCTTTGAATGAAATAAACTTAATAAAATATACAAAACTAAAATAACAATAAAAAACAATCCTACTGTTCTAACAGAAAAATTAAAATCACAAATTCCTTTTAGAGAAATAGGTGCAAAAGCAAAAACAAATCCCCCTATTAATAAAAGTCCAACCCAAATCGTTACTGAAGAAAAGAGGAGGACCTTTGTAACATCAGTTATTGAAACATTATACAACGAGTAAAGTCTATAGCGTATCGATCCACCAAAAAGCATTGAGTATCCCGTGTTATTTCCCAAAATATTGCTTATAAAACATGTAAATATTATATCTTTAGGTTTAAGTAAAGTCTTTGGGTTTACGTATTTAAACGATATAATATCGTATCCTCCTAAAATTAGATAATATAGTACAGATAAAAACGACGCTACTATGATCCTATTGTAAGGAAGAGTTTTTAAGGCGTTTATAATTTCACTATAACTTACATCTTTTAATTGATTGTGTAGAAATAATAATGCTATAACAAAAAATAAGAAACTTAAACTTACAAGAATATACTTTATAAATCTTTTCACAAAATAAACCTTTAACCTAAACCATTGCTTAAAAATAAAAACAAATGCTTTCTTTAATATATGCAAAATTACATAGAGATTTGTTTCTATTTACACTAATAAAGTTTGAAAGTTATATTTCTTAAATATAGTGCTTAAAATATCTATTCCTTATATCTTCACAACAATTAAAGCAAAAAATCTGAAAAGTTTTTTAATCTTTTACACTATTGAAATACTACACAAACCATTATTACTTTCATGTAACTTCACATTTAGTTCAAAAAGAGAAGAGAGTTTAGTACTATTAAAAACTTCAGCGCGTTTTCCATCAGCAAATATTTTCCCATCTTTAAAAAATATAAACCTATTCATTTCCGGAATAATGTCAGACACCAAGTGAGTCACAAGTATTATCTTGGTTCCATAAGATAAAATCTTTCTCATTATACTATAAAGTTTTACAGATGAAGCTATGTCTAAACTATTTGATGGTTCATCTAAAATTAAAACTTTTGGATTATTTACAAGAGCCCTTGCAATCAAAAATCTTCGTGCTTCACCAGATGACATAATTTCAAGTTTTTTATATCTTAAAGAGGATACTCCCAAAAATTCAATAATATTTGCAACTTTTTTAATCATTTTTTTTGTGACAATATGGTTATTAAATATGCCAATACTAGAGAAAAAACCAGATAAAACTGCTTCAAAGCCAGTTACCTCACTATGGAAATCATATTGTAGTTCGTTTGTTACTATTCCAAGCATACTACGTAAATCATGTATATTCCATCGTTCAAATCCAAATAATTTACAAACCATATTGTCTCCAGTATAAGATGGATAAAGTTTACCAGTTAAAAGTTTTATAAAAACAGACTTTCCAGAACCATTCGGACCTATTATCACAACATTCTCATCAGAATTTATTTCAAGACTAATATCATCCAAAATTTTTCTAGCACTACGTATAACAGAAACTTTTTTAAATTCAATAAAGCTACTCATATTTATACCTTCTCTAATTATTAATATTAAGTATATAAACACTTACAAGTACGAATTTTATAATATTATAATTAAGAAAAATAAAGCATAAATATTTTTAATACTTCTCTATGCATATTATATAATTATAATAATGTTGTATATTAATGTATTATTTATTATTAATCACAACAAAGCAGTTTAGCAACATTTAAAATAATTTATAAAGCTACTAAAATAATTTATAAAGCTACTATAAAGCTGAGGTGGTGGAATGGCAGACACGCAGGTCTCAGAAGCCTGTCTCCGAAAGGATGGTAGGGGTTCAAATCCCCTCCTCAGCATCAATTCAGAGATTAAATTAGTATTTTCTCTCTATCACACAGTCAAAACTTTCGATTCATAGTAAAATCAAAAATTATTTGATCTTTAATCTCACACATATTACATACAACATTGATGATTTAAAAGCAAAGTAGAATAAGAACAGTAAAACATGGAATGACATCATAAACAGTAATTCGTTCAAAGCTAAATATGTTATTGAAGAACATTTTGATACTAGTAAAAACAATCAAATAATTGCTTAAAGTTCAAATCACCTTTTTTAATATCAGAATATCCATTGTAAAGAGTTTCTTTTGATTTTGTTAGAATTAATGATCTTATTCCACATTCTAATGCAATTGAAACTTCAATATAAGCACATAATTTATCACATATTTCAATCAAACTTCCATCAACAGCATTGTATTTATTATCATTAAAATCCGCTGCATTATGAACCTTTTTTATATCATTACATTCAATAATTTTATCCGAAAATTCATCCTCTATAAAATATCGCATTTCTAAATGCCAACTTAACGGAATTAGGGGTAGTATTTTATCATTAATATGTTTCTTTTCATAATCTTTTATTATATCTTCAAGACCAGAAATTGAAGTTTTTACAGGTTTAATAATGTCTTTAGTTAAAATCTCTGGAAGATCATGGAATAAAGAAGAATAAAAATTATTAAATCTCCTCCTATCTGAAATTTTCATCTCAAGCGACAATATGTACGCAAATATCGCAACAGTAAGCATATGCCCCAATACATTCGTTTTTGGTACCCTAAAAGCATGCGACCATCTTTGTTGAAATCGCAACTGACCACACAAATCTAAAAATCCGTAATACCTTTTATTCATTATCAATTTCTTCATACCAGCCAAATCGTCAAAAGCACTAACACTATATTCTACTTTTTGCTTTGTCTTCTCCACGCCATAAATCATTGAGTTCCAAGGATAAACTATGTCAAATTCCCATTTTGTTGATAAACAGTGAGCAGCTTTTAGTATCTTCTTTTCATATACTGCATAATCTGACTCTAAAAGATATCTAGCACATTTTTCACCAAAATTTTCTTTTAAAGCCGATAAATCATCACTTAAATTTTTTATGACCCATTTATTTATCTCTTTCTCTTTTTTTGACATTATTTCACGAAAAACCTCAGGTTTTAAATCTGTAAGCATTATTCTTTGAAAAAATTCAAAAATTCCGCCTTCAATAAGTCTCATCCAATCAATTGACCTGCCATCCTCTTCTTCAAATTTAGCTACAATATAGGCAATTATCATTTTATGAGCCTGTTTATCAAGTTCATAAAAACTAAGCGGACGTATGTGATCGTTCCATCTCAAAATATTTGCAGCTGAAAAAATTCTCAAAATTAAATCTTTTGTTATCATTATCTTTTTAAATAATATTCTTTCTCCTCGTTGGATAACTTTTCGATTGAATATCTTAACATTGTTCTTGGCATAAGTCTAGAATATGCATCTAAAAATAGGATAAGCTGTTTTACATCTATTTTGCCTATCTCTCTAAGCATCCAACCTGACGCTTTATGAATTAAATCATGTTTATGCGGCATAAATAACTTTGATAACTTTAAAGTCTCCGCAAACCTTCCATGTTTTATAAAATAAAAGGTTGAAACTATAGATGTTCTCTCTTTCCAAAGATTTCCTGATTTAGCATATCCCCATAAATCTTTCAAAGAATTTTTATACCAATAGTGTCCAGGAATATGCGGAGCAGACAAATCAACTAAATCCCAATTATTAATATATTTAAAATTTCTTAAATATATTTGCATTATATCGAATCTTAAACCACTATTACTATTGGCTTTCCTATACATCTCAGTTAAAATCATTAGCGCGATAACTCTCACCTCATGAACAATATACTGTAACAGTTCTTCATTATCTTCCAAAGTCATACATTTAAAATACTTGACGGCTATACATCTTAGGTATGAAGCTCGAATTCCCCAAAAAAAATCTCCTTCACCATATCCTCCTTTATAAGTTCGAAAAAACTTTGCATTGTACTTTGCAAAAACTTCGTCTTTATATTTACTTAAATCTTTTAAAAGTTCTAGTTTAAAATTGACATTCATAAATTATATCAATAACACAATTCTAAAATTAAGATATGTTTATAAACTACAAAAATTGCTGAATATAAATTTAACTTAACTCAAAAGCATTTTGCTATTTTTAACATCTTTCATATGTTCATATATTACGACTCATATACTCCTTTAAATAGCAACCCGTAAAAGATTTTTGAGTTTTCATCACGTCTTCAGGAGGTCCTTCCATTACAATCCTACCACCTCCTTCTCCACCATCAGGACCTAAATCAATAAGCCAATCAGCAGTTTTAATAACATCAAGATTGTGCTCTATAACAAGCACTGTGTTATCTAAATACGAAAGTCTACGTAGTATATTAATAAGTTTTTCAACATCGGCAAAATGTAGTCCAGTAGTTGGTTCGTCAAGAATATACATTGTCCTTCCCGTACTTCTATTTGAAAGTTCAGTTGCAAGCTTAACTCTTTGCGCTTCACCACCTGAAAGTGTAGTCGCTTGTTGTCCTATTAATATATAGCCAAGCCCAATATCATTAAGTGTTGACAATATCCTTTTGAGCCTGGGTACATTTTCAAAAAATTTTACACTTTCTTCTATCGTCATATTCAAAACTTCATCAATATTTTTACCTTTATATTTTATCTGTAAAGTTTCCTCGTTGAACCTCTTCTTTCCACAAACATCGCACTTTACGTAAACATCTGGCAAAAACTGCATTTCAATTTTCAAAGTTCCAAAACCCTGACAATTTTCACATCTCCCACCCTTTAAGTTAAATGAAAACCTTCTAGGACAATAGCCTCTAGCCTTCGCTTCTGGAACTTGCGCAAATAAATCTCTTATTATTGAAAAAGCACCAGTGTAAGTTACAGGGGTTGATTTTGGATTTCTCCCTATAGGCGATTGATCAACAATTATAACTTTATCTATATTTTCAATTCCATACATATTTTTAAATTTCCCTGGCTTTTCTTTCGATCCATAAAGTTCATACGCAAGATTCTTATATATTATTTCATGTACCAAAGTAGATTTACCACTACCGGATACTCCAGTAACACAAACAAAAAGTCCAAGTGGAACACTTACATTTATATCTTTCAAATTAAATTGTCTTGCACCCTCAACTGTAAGCCATTTGTCAGAAGGTTTTTTCCTTTTTTCAGGAATCTGTATTCGTAAATCACCTTTTAAATATTTTCCAGTTAAAGAGTTTTCAGATTTTAATATTTCTTCTAATTTTCCTTCTGCCACTAAATAACCACCATGCACACCAGCACCTGGACCCAAATCTACTATATGATCTGCTAGCCTAATTGTGTCCTCATCATGTTCAACAACAATTAAAGAGTTACCTGAATCTCTAAGCTTTATTAGAGTTTCTAACAGTTTACTATTATCTCTTTGATGAAGACCTATAGATGGCTCATCAAGTACGTATAAAACACCGGTAAGGCCTGAAGCTATTTGCGTCGCTAAATGTATTCTCTGAGCCTCACCACCTGAAAGTGTTCCACTCTCTCTATCTAAGCTTAAATACTCCAAACCCACATTATTTAAAAACTGCAATCTCTCACATATTTCTTTCAAAATAACCTTACTAATAACCTTATCTTTATTATTTAACACAATTTTATTAAAAAAGTTGAGTGTCCTTTCAATAGACATTTTTGTAATATCAGAAATTGATTTCCCATCAATTAAAACCGACAAAGTTTCCTTTTTAAGTCTTTGCCCTTTACAAAGTGGACAAACTTTTTTACGCATATACTTATTGTAAATCTCTTGTTTTACAAAATCAGACTCTGTTTCCCTGTATCTACGCTGCATATTTGTTATAACACCTTCAAAATCATCATCTCCATAAAGAAAAATTTCTTGTTGCTTTATAGTAAGTTCTTTCCAAGGAATATTTAAAGATATATTATTCCTTTTTGCTGTTTCAGTTAAAAGTTTTAAATAATATCCACTCCAAGTATTTTGCCATCTACTAGTTTTTGTTGTTATTGGTTCGGCCCATACAGTAACCGCTCCTTGTTTTATAGAAAGACTTTTATCTGGTACCACCAAATTTTCGTCAATTTCTAACTTATTTCCTAAACCTCCACATTCTGGACACGCTCCAAAAGGAGAGTTAAAAGAGAATAACCTCGGTTCAGTCTCAGGAAGATTTATCTTACAATTAATGCAAGAGTAATGCTCACTGTAAATTGTTTCCACAATAAAGTCTCCGTTTTTTATCATTGCAACAGAAACCGTTCCTCTTGATTCCTTTAAGGCCGTCTCAATTGAATTAGCGACTCTTGAACGTATATTTTTATCAAGTATTATTCTATCTATTAATATATCCACTGAATGTTTTTTATATCTATCCAATTTTATACTTTCATCAAGTGAATATATATTCTTATCAACTCTTACTCTAGAATATCCACTTTTTGAAAGACGTAAAAAAAGTTCTTCGTAAGTACCAATTCTTTCCCTTACAAGTGGCGAGAAAATATTAATCATGGTTCCATATGGCATATTCATAACTTCATCTATTATTTGTTGAGCAGACTGAGGTTGAACTATTCCTCCGCATTTTGGGCAATGAGTAACACCTATTCTTGCGAACAAAAGTCTTAAATAATCATATATCTCAGTTACTGTTCCTACCGTAGATCTCGGATTATGTGACGGCTTCCTCTGCTTTATTGAAATTGAAGGAGATAAACCTTCAATAATATCCACATCAGGTTTTTCCATAAGTTCTAAAAACTGCCTAGCATAAGCAGACAAGGATTCCACATATCGCCTTTGACCTTCAGCGTAAATAGTGTCAAAAGCTAGAGAAGATTTCCCAGAACCTGATAATCCTGTAATAACAACGAGCTTACTTCTAGGTATGTTGAGACTTATATTTTTTAAATTATGTTGACGCGCACCGCGGATTTTTATCATACACATACATTTTCCTTTCTTTTTCACATCAACCAAATATCTTTATATTGATCTAAAATACACTACGAGAATAAACTACCATAATAATAAATATGGAATACATATCACATATCATGTCCTCTTCTTGCCTTTAAGTTATAAACTAATAATTTAAAAATGCTTTGATTTACATTTTACTTATATTTATTATTGTGTCTTTAGCATCAGATAAAATGAAAGGATAATCGGTATTAAAATGTACACCTCTGCTTTCTTTTCTGTAAATCGCAGAAGTCATAATCATTTCAGATATAAACACTATATTTCTTAATTCAATCCAATCTACAGAAAAATGCACTCTTTTAAAATACTGCTCAATTTCATCTTTTAAAATACTTATTCTTTTTTTTGCTTTTAAAAGTTTTTCATTTGAGCGAGAAATGCCTAAATAATTCCATGATATTCTCCTAATTTCTTCCCACTTATGCATAAAAACAGCAGATTCATCAACTATTACAAAGTCAACATTTTCAAAGGACTTTACATTAATCTTTGGATATTCCTCCCCTAAAAATTGTAATGAATCTCTATACACCCTTTCAGCATATACAATGCCCTCAAGCATAGAATTTGAAGCAAGTCTATTTGCTCCATGCACTCCAGAACAGGCAGCTTCTCCCAATGCATAAAGATTTTTAATACTTGTTCTTCCATTTTCATCTATTGCAATCCCACCACAGAAAAAATGTGCAGCTGGAGTTACTGGAATCATATCTTTTGAAATATCTATACCACACTCGAGACATTTTGAATATATATTTGGGAACCTTTTCATAAGAAAACTTTTACTTTTCACAGTAACATCCAAACAAACAAAATTTTCCTTCCTGATTCTCAATTCATTATCTATCGCCCTAGCCACAATATCACGTGGAGCAAGTTCCCTTAAAGAACTGTATTTATCCATAAATGTTTTACCATTTTTTAGTTTTAAAATAGCCCCTTCACCGCGAATTGCCTCTGATATTAAGAAAGACTTTGCATCACCATTATACAAGCACGTAGGATGAAACTGAACTAACTCCATATTCGCAATATCTGCACCAGCTCTATAGGCCATTGCTATCGCATCACCCGTGGAAACATCAGGATTTGAAGTATACAAATACACTTTACCAGCTCCGCCGCAAGCCAAAATCGTTAACTTAGCTTCAAAAATTTCCATGCAACCATTTTCATTATTAAGTGTATATGTACCACAACAAATTTTATCATCATTTAAAATTAGATCTATCGCCGTATGGTCTTCGTAAACAATCACATTCTTATGTTTCTTTATATTCTTTATTAAAACCCGTTCTATTTCATTTCCTGTAATATCCCCAGCATGAAGAACTCTCCTTTTACTATGTCCACCTTCAAGAGCAAGCTCAAACTCTGAGTTAAAACGACTTTTTTTACTAAAATTAACTCCTAACGCTATAAGCTCCTTTACTCTTTCAGGCCCTTCATGAACCATCCTCTCAACCATCCTCTCATTACAAAGACCAACCCCAGAAACTATTGTGTCATGTATATGTTCGTCAAAAGAGTCAGATTCATTTACAACACATGCAATACCACCCTGAGCTCTCCATGTAGCAGAATCAAATATTTTTCTCTTAGTCACTAAAGAAACACTACCACTTTTTGATGCCTTTAATGCCAAACTAAGCCCTGCTATGCCACTTCCTATAATTAAATAATCTGACTTTATAGTTGTTGTCATTTAGTTTGTTTAATCATAATAGTATTATCTATAAGTCTTGTCTGTCCTATCCATACAGCTATTGCAAAAACAACTTTTCTAGTACTCTCATCTGCAAGCGATAAATCATTAAAATCCACAACTTCAGCATAATCAATTTTACTCTCAGGTATTTTTTTTAGTTTACTTAACACAATTTCTTTTACAAAATTTAAATCTTTAATCTTAAAATCTTCAGACGCTTCTTTCAAAATCCTAGAAATATTCTCACTTGTCTTTTTCTCCTCAATACTTAAATAAGAATTTCTACTTGAAATGGCAAGACCACTTTCTTCCCTTACTATAGGACACGGAATAATTTTAGTCCTAAAGTTTAAATCCTTAACCATTTTTTCTATGATTTTAAGTTGCTGAAAATCTTTCATTCCAAAGTAACTTCTATCAGCATAAGATATGTTAAAAAGCTTGACTATCACTGTGACAACACCTCTGAAATGATTTGACCTGAATTTACCACACAAAATATCTTGTAGAATTTCCACTTCTACAAAAGTTTTGTGATTTGCCGGAAACATATCGCCTACAAGTGGCATAAAAACATAATCTACATGACTTTCCCTACAAATTTCTAAATCCTTCTTAGTATTTCTTGGATATTTTAAATAATCTTCATTAGGTCCAAACTGTGTAGGATTTACAAAAATTGATACTATAGTAATGTCATCTCTTTTTTTGGATTTTGCAATCAAAGAAATATGTCCTTCATGTAACGCACCCATAGTAGGAACAAGACCAATTTCATCACTGTTTTTAATGTGACCCAGAGCGATTTTTTGCATCTGCAAAGTATTCTTTATAATTCTCATTTATAAACGTTACCTTCTTGTGGAAATTTCCCTTCCTTCACATCATCTATATAATTCTTAACCGCAGCTCTTATTATCTTACTGAGATCTGCATACTTCTTAACAAATTTAGGTTGGAAATTATCAATCATACCAAGCATATCATCAATAACTAGTACTTGTCCATCGCAATAACGTCCCGCACCAATACCTATAGTTGGGATTTCCAAGCAATGAGTAACTTCTCTAGCAAGTTGTTCAGGAACAGCTTCCAAAACAACTGCGAATGCACCAGCTTCTTCTATCACCTTAGCATCACTAATCAATTTGTTACATTCATTCTCTGTCCTACATTGAACTTTAAAGCTACCAATTTTATTTATTGCCTGCGGAGTAAGTCCTAAATGCCCCACAACAGGAACCTTCGCATCTGAAATCGCCTTAATCTTATCTATAATTTCAATCCCACCCTCAACTTTAACTGCTTCTGCCCCACCTTCTTTAATAATCCTAGCTGCATTCTTAACAGCATCTTCAGTAGTTATTTCATATGACATAAATGGCATATCAGTAACAAGCAAAGCACCACTGTTGCCTCTTTTCACTGACTTTGTATGATATATCATATCTTCAACAGTAACTGGAAGGGTATTCTCATATCCTAATTTCACATTACCAAGAGAATCTCCAACTAATATCATATCTATACCTTGTGAAGAAACAAGCTTTGCAGTAATATAATCATAACAAGTAAGCATCGTTATTTTATCGTTAAGTCGCTTTTTCTCTAGAATTGTTAAAACTGTTTTTTTATTCACTTTCTTACCTATAAACTCACTTTTTTTCTGTTTTCAACTATTACTTCAATCTCTTTTTACACTTCTTAGATTACAACTAGCGTGTAATTTTAACCTTTTGATCCCTAAGTGTCAATGATTTATCGTGGAGAACATTATTAACTTTACGCCTTAAAATAGGATGCACAAAACTGCCAGCTATTTCACACAATGGAATTAAAACAAATAATCTATTTTGTAACTCTTTGTGCGGAATAAACAAATTGAGCTTAGTACCCAATATAATTTCAATATTTACAATTTCCTTACCAAAAAAAAGTATATCAATATCAACAACACGTGGCCCCCATCTTATCGTTTTTTTTCGACCTGAAATACTTTCTACATGTTTTATAAGTATAAGTAACTCAATTGGACTCAAATTGGTCTGTGCCTTAACTGCAATATTATAAAAATTTCTTTGTTTAGGCCCAACAGGAGAGGTTTTGTAAAAAGAAGATATTTTCTTAATATATATATATCCACTACTTTGTAAAAGAGATAAAGCAAAAATTATATTTTCTGCTCTATTACCTATATTTGCCCCTAAGCCTAGGTATATATTTTTCATTCTATATTTTTCACTATCTACTATCCACATTTTATGTCACTAAATTAATATGATATAAAAAATAGATTTTTAAGCAAATACATTTCTGTCTTGGTTTTTATTAGCGAAAGATATATAGTTCAGGAAAATTAATTTACTATCCACAAATTCTCTGCTTTTATACAAAACTGAATTAAAATATATATAAGTAAAACCTTTGAGTCATAGCAAACGATAATTCAATAAATCTATTCTCCAATCTCTCTCCCAAAAAATAGAATACAAAATTTGACTTTCCAAACAAGAATGTATAGAATAACCCTTATTATTTTGCTGACACCATTATGGGCGGCGGCGTGGCTCAGCGGTAGAGCAGAGGATTCATAAGCCTTTGGTCGTAGGTTCAATTCCTACCGCCGCCATTTCACAATAAAGCTATTTGGTTATAAACTTTTATGAAGCAAATAATAAATATAAAATTAAAAACAAATAAGTATGATATTATTGTTTCACAATCTGAAAACGATTTTTTTACAAGTCTAAAAAAAACAATAAGAACAAATACTTTTTTTGTCATTACCGATAAAAACATAGAAAAACTCCATTTAAAATATTTTACAAATCTATTAAACCAAAAAAATTATAACTTTAAGGTTTCAACCATACCAGCTGGCGAAATTGGAAAAAGTATAAAAAGTTTATCCTTTTTATACACAAAAGCTCTTGAGGCAGGCATAGACAGAAAAAGTTGCGTAATATCCTTAGGTGGTGGGATTGTTGGTGATATTGCAGGATTTTTTGCAGCCACTTATATGCGTGGTATAAATTATGTTCAAGTACCTACAACTCTACTTGCAATGACAGATTCATCAATCGGAGGGAAAACCGCAGTAAATATAAAAGACGGTAAAAATATTGTTGGAGCATTTTATCAGCCTAATTTTGTTTGGATCAATTCTTACTTTTTAAACACTCTCCCTAAAAGACACATTAAAAATGGACTCGCTGAAGTAATAAAGTATGCTTTCGTTTTTGACAAAAAGTTTTATGATTATTTATCAAATATAATGACAAATGATGTCATATCATCAAAAGATTTTAATTACATAATTTGTAAAAGTTGTTTATATAAAGCTAAAACTATTGAAAAAGATGAAAAAGAAACAGCTGGTTTGCGAGCTATTCTAAATTTTGGACATACTTTTGCTCATGCACTTGAAACATTTACAAAATATAGAAAGTTTTTACATGGAGAGGCAGTTGCTATAGGAATGCTTTTTGCTGCAAAGCTCTCTTTGGTATCAGAAACATGCAAACTTGAAACATACAAAGAAGTTGAGAAACTTTTAAAAAAAGCGGGTTTTACTTTAAATGTGAAAATCGATGAACAACAATTGTTGACACTTATGAAAAAAGATAAAAAATCTGTTGATGGAAATATTAAATTTATTCTTCTAAAAAATATAGGTAAACCAGTCAATAATTATGTAAAAGACAACATTGTCTTAGATACTCTAAAAAATTTCTAAGATAAAATAATAAATGAAAAAAATACTCGTTATCAATGGTCCAAATATAAATATGCTAGGGAAAAGAGAGCCTACTATTTATGGTAGTATTAGTATTAGAGATATTGAAAAAAAACTCATCACCCTTGCAGAGAAACTTAAAGTGGAAGTTAATTTTTTTCAATCAAATCACGAAGGTGAAATCGTAGACAAAATTCAAGATAGTGCAAACAAAGTTTCTGGAATAATCATAAATCCTGCAGCATATACTCATACATCTATAGCCATAAGAGACGCTTTAGTATCTATCTCTGTGCCAACAATTGAAGTTCATATTTCAAATATCTACGCTAGAGAAAATTTCAGATACAAATCTTATATTGCTCCTGTAATTATAGGACAGATTTCAGGCCTTGGTATTGACGGCTACCTTTTAGCACTGAAAAAACTAGGAGCTGTCAACATAAATAATGCCTTTGAAATAGAATAAAATATATCAAAAATTCAACACACTTATTGAAGTTTCAGTAATAAATAATAAAAAAAAGCCTTAGAGAATTTCATCTCTAAGGCTTTTTTAGTTCTTGATTTTACAAACTAAATCTTCTTTATGTTTGCTGCTTTAGGACCTTTATCCGAGTTTACAACTTCAAACTCAACACTATCACCTTCCGCTAAAGATTTAAAACCCTCAGACTGAATAGCTGAATAATGCGCAAACACATCTCCTGACCCATCATCATTAGAAATAAACCCATAACCTTTCTGATCATTAAACCACTTTACTTTACCTTGTGCCATTGCTACAACTCCTTATTTTTTTTCTATCCGCTTTACGGACAACAATTAAACTACCACCATCACACTCATTATCATGATTGCCTTAATGCTCACTATTGTAGTAGAATAATTATGTAATGTCAATATAATATAAGGCTGTAGATAGAATATAATAAAGTAACAATAAGGAATTATGAGAGACAAAATATCAAAGATATTAAATAACTATCAAACATGTGGCATACTCTTTACAAACAAAAAGGAAATTTTTTATGTCACTGGCGCAGAATTTGATGGATTTTGGCTTTTACTTTTAAAAAGCAAAATATACATAGTATGTCAGCGAATGATTAAAAGTCAAGTAAAAGAATATTTCAGCAAACAAGATATATATCAAGACATATATATTAAATATAAAGACTCGTCTTTCTATAAAATTGTTACAGAAATCTTAAAGCAAAATAAAATAAGTACCTTATTAATTGACCCTAAATATATGAATGCAGTAGATTTTATATTAATAAACAAAAACTTAAATCATGAAAAAATTAGCGTTGTAAAAAAAATAGATATTTTAAATAACATTAGATTAGTAAAAAACATAAATGAAATTAAAAATTTAAAGAAAGCTTGCCAGATCGCGTCACAAATATGCAATACAATTAAATATGAATTAAAACCAGGTTTAAGCGAACTCGATATTCATTACAAAATACTTGAATTATTCGCCAGAAATCGAGTAATAGAGAGTTTTAGTCCTATAGTAGCTTCAGGAATAAACTCTGCTAACCCACATCATAAAAGTTCAAATCGTAAAATAGCTGAAAATGACATAGTAGTCATAGATATTGGCTGCATATATAATAATTATTGTTCAGATTTAACACGCACTTATTTTTTGGGAAAACCTCACAACAATAGTCATAAAAAAGTTTGGAGTATCGTAAAAAATTCCCAAAATGCAGTTTTAAAAAAAATAAAATCAGGACTCCCAATATCATGGGCAGACAAGACAGCAAGAAACATTATAGAAGCAGCAGGATATAAAGAAAATTTTATTCACAGTACTGGTCACGGAATAGGTATAGAAATTCATGAAACACCTTCATTAACGTCAAACACCAAAGGTGTTTTTTTGACACACATGACAGTCACAGTGGAACCAGGCATATATATTGAACGTGAATTTGGTGTAAGAATTGAAGACACAATATTAATAAAAAAAAATGACTGTGAAGTCCTAACCTCAGCAGAATATTAAACTTGGAGATATATTAATGATATCAACATCAAATTTTAAAAATAATCTTAATATCTTAGTTGATAGAGAACCTTATCAGATTATCTGGTTTCAAAACCATAAGCCTGGTAAAGGTGGTGCCGTTATGCGTGTAAAGCTCAAACATCTTAAAAAAGGAAGTATTATTGAACGCACTTTTAAATCAGGAGAAAAATTTAAGATGTTAACCATTACAAGACAGAAAAAACAATTTTTGTATAAAGAAGGTAAAAACTATAACTTTATGGATATGAATACTTATGAGCAAGTAACAATTTCTCAAGAAATTCTAGGAGAATCAATAAATTTTCTCAAAGAAAACCTTGAAGTTGATACAATATATCTTGAAAGCGAACTTATAGGTATAGAATTACCTATAATAATGGTAATGACAATAACAGAAGCGGACCCTGGAATTAAGGGCGACTCTGTTTCCAACATGACAAAAATAGCTAAACTTGAAACTGGGACTAGTATCCGAGTACCTCTTTTTATTAAAGAAGGCGACAAAATAAAAGTTGATACAAGAACTGGAGAGTATGTAGAAAGAGTATAAATTATAAGTTTAAAACTCATTTAGAATAAAAAAAAAGTAGCAGAACGATACACACAAAAGCTTAACTCAAAAATTATTATGTTTTTAATATGAAGCATTGAGGTAAAAATGAATCCACAAAAAATTAAAGAGTTTCTAAAATCAATTAAAGATACAGATATTGAAGAAATGCGATATCAAAGTGAGGAAGATTTCCTTTATTTTAAAAAAAGCAATGTGACTGTGCCTATACCTATGGCATCATCAGTAGAAAATGAAATTATCATAAAAGAAGAAAAAAAAGAGAGAGAAAAACTTGCACTAATTTCTATTAAATCAACAATGGTAGGCACGTTTATAAACGTGCAAAACAACAATAAACTTCCATTAGTTAAAGAGGGGGATAATATAGTTATCGGACAAAAAATAGGACAAATCGAAGCGATGAAAATTATTAAAGATGTGTACTCTAATGCCAAAGGCAAAGTACTAAAAGTTTTAGTGTCAAACGGTCAAGCTGTTGAATATGGGCAAGAATTGTTTTTGGTAGATAATATAAGCGACAACAAATAAGGTAAAATTATAGTGTACTTTTTAAATGAAAATTTCAAACTGTAGCTGTAAATAGGAGATAAAATGTTTGAAAAAATTCTAATTGCTAATAGAGGAGAAATAGCTTGTAGAGTTATAAGAGCTTGCAGAGAATTAGGTATTAAAACTGTTGCTATACATTCAGAAGTCGACAGAGAAAGCATGCATGTAAAACTTGCAGATAAAGCTATTTGCGTTGGCAATGCGAACGCCTCTGAAAGCTATCTAAATATTCCTAGTATTATAGCAGCTGCAGAAATTTCAGGAGCAGATGCAATCCACCCAGGATATGGGTTCTTAGCTGAAAATACTTATTTTGCGGAAGTTTGTGAAACTTGTGGACTTAAATTCGTAGGACCTTCAAAAAAAGCAATAGAACAAATGGGTGATAAAATCACAGCTATAAAACTTATGAAAAAATCAGGTGTTCCAGTAATTCCTGGCTCAGAAGGACCAGTTAACATCAATGATTCAAGAATTTTTGCTATGGCAAAAAAAATAGGCTATCCTATCATTATTAAAGCAAGTACAGGTGGAGGCGGAAAAGGTATGAGAATAGTTGTATCCGAGGAAACACTCCAGAATTCTATAGTTACAGCACAAACAGAAGCAAAAGCCGCTTTTGGAAACTCCGACGTATACATGGAAAAATACATAGAAGACCCTCATCATATAGAATTTCAAGTACTCGCAGATAAGTATGGGAAAACTGCTTATCTACCAGAAAGAGATTGTTCTATACAAAGACGACATCAGAAACTTCTTGAAGAGAGTCCATCTCCATTAATAGGTAGTGCCTTGAGAAAAAAAATGGGTAAAGCAGCAAGAAATGCTGCTGCATCTATAAAATACACTACTGTAGGCACAGTAGAATTTTTATTGGATAAAAGGGGCAATTTTTATTTTATGGAAATGAATACCAGAATTCAAGTGGAACACCCAGTAACTGAAATGCTTACAGGTATAGATCTCGTAAAAGAACAAATAAAACTTGCTGCTGGTGAAAAGCTTTCAATTGACTCTGAAAAAATCAAAATTTTTGGACATGCTATAGAGTGCAGAATAAATGCTGAAGATCCTGACAGAGATTTTATCCCATCACCAGGGAAAATTGGTAAACTATTTTTGCCAGGAGGACCTGGTATAAGATTAGACACTCATGTTTATTCTGGGTATACAATACCTCCTTTCTACGACAGCTTAATCGTAAAAGTTATAGCCCTTGGTAAAAATAGAGAAGAAGCTATCGTAAAAATGCAAAGAGCATTAGGAGAAGTTGAAATTGAAGGCATTAAAAATACTTCTTCTCTTCATAGCAAAATTATGGCGAATGAAAAGTTTAGAAGTGGCAGCGTCAATACAGCTTTTCTTCCAAAACATATTTTTGGAAAACAATAAATAAATTTTTAAATATAAACTAAGTAAATGACTACCAAAGAACTCATTAAAAGTCTCATAAGTGACAGTATTGAAGTAAAAAAAGAAATGCTTAACCCTAAGCAGATTGAATATATTTACAATGTTGCAAATAAAATTGTTGAAACCTACAAAAACGACAAAAAAACAATTATTTGTGGCAACGGTGGTTCTGCTGCAGATGCTTTACATTTTGCCACTGAAATAGTTGTAAGGTTCGAAAAAAATAGAAAAGCTGCTGCTTCCATCGCTTTATCTGGGAATGTAGCAACAATAACTGCTATTGGCAACGATTTAGGTTATGAATTCATTTTTAGTCGTCAGCTTGAAGCTTTTGCGAAAAATGGTGACGTCTTCATAGCCATATCAACAAGTGGAAATTCGTTGAATATCATAAAAGCTTTGAAAGTAGCAAAAAAATTAGGCATATTTAAGATAGGTATGACAAATTCTGAAGGTGGAAAGATGAAAGATATGTGTGATTTATGTTACTGTGCTCCAACAAAAATCACAGCTAGAGCTCAGGAATGCCACATACTTTTAATGCATATTATCGCAAAAATTATTGAAGAAAAAAATTTTAATTAGCTTTCCTTTTCAAAATAAGGTTAAAAATCCAAACTAAAGTTTCAAAATCTTAATTGCAGATTCAATAGTTTCTACTCCAACTAAATCTATCTTGCCTTTATATAATAAGTTCTTTAAATTACCACTCGGTATTATTGCTTTTTTAAAACCAAGTTTTTCTGCTTCAAAAATTCGTTCTGCCGCAAGTACTACAGAACGAATCTCACCAGAAAGACCAACTTCCCCAAAAACCATTAAATCTTTAGGGCAAACAAAACCTAAACTCGCAGACATTATGGAGCAAGCAACCGACAAATCTAAAGAAGTTTCTTTTATCCTCACACCACCCGCAATATTTACAAAAACATCTTGCATTCCAAAAGATAGACTTAACCTCTTTTCTAGAACCGCTATAAGGATAGTAACACGGTTTGCATCATACCCAGAAACCATTCTACGTGGTAGCCCAAACACAGTTCTTGAAGTAAGAGCTTGAACTTCTAAAAGAAAAGGTCTTGTTCCTTCAATCGAAACTGTTACAATATTTCCAGCAGTATTTAAGGTGCGCTCTCCTAGAAAAATGCGCGAAGGATTAGAAATTTCAGAAAGACCCCATGAATTCATCTCAAAAATCCCAATTTCACTTGTAGGTCCAAATCTGTTCTTATAAACCCTTAAAATCCTATATGTATGCTGACGTTCATTTTCAAAATATAACACAGTATCTACAATATGCTCCAAAACCCTAGGACCAGCCAAATCACCTTCTTTTGTGATATGACCTAAAAGAAATACAGTAATATTCTTAGACTTTGCTAGTCTCAATAATTCCGCTGCTGTTTCACGCACTTGTCCAACTGTACCCGGAGCACTTGAAAGCTCAGGATGATAAGTTGTTTGGATTGAATCTACAACTAAAAATTTAGGTTCTATTTTATCTATAACAGCTATAATGTTTAAAAGATTTGTTTCAGAAACTAAAAAAATATTATCCTTTTTTATCTTAAGACGTTCAGCACGCGATTTAACTTGCGAGAGAGACTCTTCACCAGATACATAAAGAACTTTATTTTCATCACTCAGAGCACTTGATATATGTAACATCAGCGTAGACTTGCCGATTCCAGGTGCACCACCTAAAAGTATTAAAGAACCGGGAACGATACCTCCTCCCATTACATTATCAAATTCTTTTATTGCAGTCTGATATCTTAAAAAATCTTTAACTGAAATATCATTCAACTTTAAAACTTCAGATGAAAAACCTGTAAATTGTTTAGATATGAAATACGACTTTTGACTAGACACTGAAAATTTTTCTTCCGTGAAACTATTCCATACTCCACAAGACGGACATTTACCAAGCCATTGAGCAGAATCGTATCCACATTGCTGACATAAAAACTTACTTTTTTGCTTTTTCATTCATACAAATTTAAACATATTCCCTAAGCACATGCTAAAAGACTATAGATTAAATAAACTAAAAACATTTATTTTACAAAAACAAATAGAATTACTTTCTAACAATAATAGGTCAATAGCAAATACATATTATATATATTAAGAGTTGTAACCCTACCAACGCTTTTCAACCATGAAATAATAACCTTAAATAACGTTTTCTCTTACTCATCCTTTCAGAAAAAGACTATAACTTATATTTCACATTTTCCTTAAACACAACACTTTCCCCCTTAATTTTTAACTTGCTTAAAGTTTACAACTTTAATTGTAATTCTTTTAAACTCTTTTATAAATCTTCACTCTCCTCTAATCATCATACTATAATCCTGGGAATACGCGCAGATATATTACACGTGATCTCATAATTTATAGTATTTTGTATTTTTGCAATCTCATCAACCTTTATATGTTCTTTACCTTGCATTCCTACTAACACAACCTCATCACCAATCGCAACATCCTTTATTCTAGTTACATCTACCATTGTCATACTCATTGTTATTCTTCCGACAATAGGACAGCGTTTCCCACGCACCAAAACGTCTGCTTTATTAGACAACAATCTACTATAACCATCATGATAGCCAACAGGTATTGTAGCAATAATAGACACTCTATTCGTAACAAAAGCTCTACCATAACTCACACAAAATCCAGATGGAACTTTTTTCAAAAATGCTATTCTCGTTTTCCACGATAGAACAGGCTTAACTTTTAAAAATCTTTCTGAAAATTTAAAAGGTGTAAGTCCGTAAAGTCCTAACCCTGGACGTACCATATCAAGATGTGTACGCTTACTTTTAAACAATGCCGCCGAATTCGCGGCATGAGCAATGAATTTTAACCCAAGATTTGCACGTGCAAATTTAACAATCTTAGTAAAAGTATTAAGTTGTAACTGCGTAAAAAGAGGATCAGTATCTGCAACAGCAAAATGAGTGTACATACCAGTCATACTCACCTTATTACTCTGTGCAATTTTTTGTAGTACTGAATATGCAGTTTCAGACAACGATCCAATTCTTCCCATACCAGTATCTACCTTAAAATGAAAACCAACTCTTTTATTTAATTTCGTTGCTAAACTTTCTAAACTTGTAAACTCAGATATTTTAGAAATTGTAGAGGTTAAAGAATGTGCTAGCGCAACTTGAAAATTCTCATAAGGGAAAACATTCTCTAAAATCAAAATATTACCTTTTATGCCTGCTTCTCTAAGAATTATACCCTCTTCAAGTGAAGAAACAGCAATCCAAGCTACACCTGCTTCTTGAGCTTCACTAGCAAGCGCGACAGCTCCATGGCCATAAGCATCAGATTTTATAACAGCCATAATCTTAGTATCTTTTGCGATATGCTCTTTTATTTTTTTCAAATTGAAATGGAAATCACTCTTATCAATTTCTACCCAGTTTTGTCTAAAAAAAATTGCTTGTTTCGTCTTACTTAATCCAGTACTTGAAGATAGTTTAACAGACAACTGTTTATCCATTAATAATTATCCCTCTCTTAGAGATTCATCAGAAAATTTCATATACTCACCTTCAAAAACTAAATTTATTTCTCCCGTTGGACCGTTTCTCTGTTTCCCCAATATAAGCGTCGCTTTTTTTTGCACTTCAGAATCTTCCCTATTGTAGTATCCTTCCCTATAAAGCATCACAACTATATCAGCATCCTGTTCTATTGCACCAGAATCTCGCAAATCAGAAAGCTGTGGCTTACTATCTTTCCTTCCTCTATCTTCAGTTCTCCTTGAAAGCTGTGACAAAACAAGAACTGGAACATCTAAATCCTTCGCTAAAGCTTTGAGAGATCTAGAAATATCAGCAACTTCTTGTTGGCGAGATTCAAATTTTCTATTTGAAGAAGCACTTATAAATTGAATATAATCTATTATTATTAAGGCAAGTCTTGTATTCTTTGCTTTAAGTTCCGCTGCAAGCTTTCTTGCTCTAATTCTTAGTTCTACAACGCTTATATTAGAATCATCATCAATAAAAATAGGAGCCTCAGCAATTTTTTCTGCAGCAGTCGTAAGTTTTGGCCAATCTGTACTATTATATTGTCCATTTCTCAACTTTATAGCATTAACTCTGGCTAAAGAGGCCAGAAATCTAAACATCAATGCTTCCCGCTTCATTTCTAATGAAAAAATGGCAATAGGGTTCTTTTTCACTACGGCCACATGTTCTGCAATATTTAAGGCAAACGCAGTCTTACCCATAGATGGACGCGCTGCTAGAATTATAAGTTCAGACGGATGAAACCCTGTAGTTTTAGAATCAAAATCTACAAACCCTGTAGAAAGTCCAGAAACTCTTCTTGGATCGGAATGTAATCTTTCAAGATTGTCCAACATAGGCCTTACAAGCTTAGAAACAGCTGAAAAACCTTTTACAACACCTTTACGCTGTGAAACATTAAATAAAACTGCTTGCGATTTATCTAATATTTCTTCAGGACTATCTTGTTCTTTAAAAGAATCTTCAACTATTGTAGTTCCAGCACTAATAAGTTGCCTTAATATTGATTTATCGCGTATAATAGAAGCATAAGACTCCACATTTGCAGCAGTTTGTACTGAATTAATCAAATTCGCAAGGTAAGATGCTCCGCCTATCTTATCAAATATTTTCTTTTTCCTAAGAGCCTCAGAAACAGTTAATATATCCACTACCTGATTTAATGAATAAAGCTCATAAATTGTTGAAAAAATTTGTCTATTCGTGTCGTTGTAAAAATCACTTTCATTTATTATGTCTATAACTTTTAGTATAGCTTCCTTTTCTATAAGCATCCCACCCAACGCAGCCTTTTCCATATCTATAGACTGAGGCGGAACTTTAAAAGTATCAGGCACTTTGTTAGAATTAAGATTATTCTTTTTCACTTATAACAGAAAGCTTTGTTTTTGCAATAACTTCTGGATGAAGTCTAACATTTATCTCATAATCACCTATTTCCTTTATACCACTAGAAAGGAATATATCGTGTTTTTTTATCTCAAAACCACCATTGTTGAAAATCTTCGCAAGATTTAAAGCAGTAATAGAACCAAAGACTTTACCATTTTCGCTAATTTTAACTTTTACAACAAATTTTGAAGTCTCCAACTTAGAAGCAATTTTTTTCGCTTTATCTATCAATTCTTCTCTTTGCTTTTCAAGCTGTATTCTCTCTCTTTCCCAAATTTTAAGATTCCGAACATTTGCTTCCATAACAAGATTCTTAGGGACAAGGTAGTTCCTAGCAAAACCGGCTGCAACATTTTTAATTTCACCTTGCCGTCCAACATTAGTAATATCAGATCTTAATATAACTTTCATTTCTCCTCCGACGTACTCTCCTTATCCATCATTCTCAACAGTCTTATAAAAATCTCCTAATTTTAATTAATTCGCTGTAAACGGCAAAAGAGCAAGCATTCTCGCCCTTTTAATTGACTTACCAAGCTTTCTCTGATGTTTCGCACATGTACCAGTTACACGCCCTGAAAGTATTTTACCCTTCTCAGTTGTAAACACACGGAGTGAACTCACATTTTTATAATCTATTTCAAGTTTATCTGCGCAGAAGCGACAAACTTTTCTCCTTATTGGACCGTTCTTTCTAAATCTCCCGTTCACTAAACGTCCTTGATTATTAATTGAAGAATTTTTATACCTTCCCTGTAATTCAGGTTTCTTTATAAACGCCATTTTTTTCTCCTAATCTGTTAAAACGGTACATCATCATCAGAAGTATTATCAAATTGTCCAGAAAATTCATTCACATTACCACCACTACTGCTAACAGCAGTCTCTCTTACATCTGTTACTGATTCCTGTCTAATTGTAACAAGAAACTGTATTCTTAAAACTACAACCTCTAAACGACTTCTCTTAACACCATCATTACCTTCCCATTTATTAGTTTGAAGTCTTCCTTCCACATGTACAGGCATCCCTTTTTTCAAGCGATTTCCACATCTTTCAGCTTGATCTCCCCAAACAATAATAGGAACAAACGTAGGGTCAGCATCTTTCCACTCATTTGTAATGGTATCTTTTATTCTCCTGCTGATGGCTATGTCAAAAGAACACACTGCCTTTCCATTGACTGTACGTCTCAATTCAGGATCCCTAGTAAGTCTGCCAACCATAATAACAATGTTTTGTTCAGGTAATCGAAAAAAATTATTCTGTTGATTGTTCAGTTGACTCATTTTGCCTTACCTTTATTGCTCCTGTCACTGCAGTATTGATCTCTGCTATTTTATCATCTTGCTTTACAATTGCAATTTGTTTTGCTGCAGCTTTTTTATCCTCAGCTTTAACTGTAACAAACCTCATAATTGAATCATTAAATTTAAAAAAATTCTCAAGAGTTTTGATCATCAAACCATTTCCATCAAACTCAATATAAACATAACTCCCTTCATAGAACTTATCAATTTGGTAAGCAAGTTTTTTTTTCCCAAGTTGCTGAACCGTTTTAACAACTCCCTTTGAAGTTTCAATAACTTCTAGCACTTTCGCGGTAACCTCTTCAACTTCCTTAGCTGACAACCTAGGAGAAATAATAAATGTACTCTCATAATTCATGTTTCACACCTTTTTTGTGGAATTCTCTCAAAAAATTTTAAGAGACTTAACCTTACAACACCTACAAAGGCAAAATTATAACTTATAACTAACCCTTACATTAAAAGCTTATGTTATATAAAATAAACAACTTTTTCAATAGAAGATTATTTGAAAATCTTCTTAAAAAAACTGTCATTTTGAAACTGAGCATTTTTCGGAACTTCACCCATAGATTTCGCATATTCAAAAAGCGCTCGCTTTTGGGCATCATTCATGGATTTAGGAACCGAAACGTTTATCTTAACATAAAGATCTCCTCTACTTTTTCTTCCAAGTTTTGGAAACCCTTGCTCACGCACTCTCAAAACAGTTCCTGGTTGAGTCGATGAAGGAACTCTCACCTTTACATGTTCTCTCAAAACTGGTACATCATACTCAACTCCCATTGCAGCTTGAGAAAAAGAGATAGAAACTTCCGTATATAAATCATCGCCTTTTCTTTTAAAACCAGCAGTTTGTTTCATGTGTATTACAACATACAAATCTCCTGATGGATACCCGCTAGGACCTGCATTACCAGAACCTGATACCTTTAAAGATGTACCTTCATCGACACCAGCAGGAATTCTCACTGTAACAGTTTTCCTACCCCTTATAGTTCCCTCTCCTCTACACTCATAACAAGGTTTATCTATAAAATTCCCTCTACCTTTACACTGTGGGCATTCTTGGCTAAGCGAAAAAAAGCCTTGCGAATACCTTACTTGACCTTTCCCCTTGCACTTAGGACATTGCTTTGGAGCAAAGCCATCTTTACTACCAGTTCCGTGACAAATAGAACAAATATCTTTCCTTGATATATTAATTGAAACTTCCGCACCATTCATCGCGTCAAGATAAGAAATTTCTAAGTCATAGCGTAAATCTTCTCCTCGTCTCTGAGAACTTTCACTGTTACGTTTACCACCGAAAATATCACCGAAAATATCACCGAAAATATCACCCACATTCGAAAAATCACCACTATACTGAGTATAATTTCCTTGAAACGGCCCACTTCCATTATTGCTGATAGAATCGTGTCCGAAAGTATCATATTGCTGTCTCTTCTGAGCATCAGACAACACTTCGTAAGCCTCGTTTATTTCTTTAAATTTCTCTTCAGCTCCCTTATTACCTGGATTTTTATCCGGATGATATTTTAAAGCCAACTTTCTATAAGCCGACTTAATTTCATCTGAAGAAGCATTTTTACTAACTCCAAGCACTTCATAATAATCACGTTTCATTCTATTTTGTTCCTTGAATACTCTTTTGCTTTTGTTTACTCACTATACACATCTAACTAGAAACTTCCACCATCTCTAAAGCACCTATATAAATGAGAATTAGGACGGATAGAGCAAAATTATGTTTCAACATTTTCTATATCTTTTCTCAGTCCAAAATTAAAAAAACATTACTTATTTTTTTTATCTTTATCATCAATTACTTCTGCCTCAACCACTTTCTCTCCACTATTATTAGACGCTTGACTCTCATCTTGTGGTCCTTGCTGCGAATTATTCTGCGCATTTACATTTTGACTCTGTGAGGCTTTATATATTGCCTCGGCAAGTTTATGAGATGCTTTTGTCAATTCATCTTTGGTTGTTTTAATTAATGCTATATCATTGCCTTTTAAAGCTTCTTTTGCCGTAGTCAAAGCCTGTTCAACAGAAAGTTTATCATCGGCAGAAATTTTATCGCCATGTTCCTTTAAGTTTTTTTCAACTGAGTAAACAAGATTATCACCCTCATTCCTAGCTTCAATTTCTTCTTTGTGCTTTGCATCTTCGGAAGCATATTGTTCTGCTTCTTTAACATACTTGTCTATATCTTCCTTTGAAAGCTTGGTTGATGAAGATATCTTAATAGATTGTTCTTTTCCCGTACCTTTATCCTTTGCAGAAACATGCAAAATACCATTTGCATCTATGTCAAAAGTAACTTCTATTTGAGGAACGCCTCTGGGTGCAGGCGGTATCCCATCAAGCATAAATCTTCCAAGAGATAAATTATCCTTGGCCATAGGTCTTTCGCCCTGAAGAACATTGATTTCAACACCTGGTTGATTGTCAGCTGCTGTTGAAAATATTTGAGAACGTTTTGCAGGTACTGTAGTGTTTCTATCTATAAGCGCAGTTCTCACACCACCCATAGTTTCAAGTCCAAGTGTAAGCGGAGTAACATCCAAAAGAAGAATATCTTTAACATCTCCCGTTAACACTGCAGCCTGAACAGCCGCTCCAAAACATACACACTCCATAGGATCAATTCCTCGCTCTACTTCTTTACCGACATAATCTTCAACGAATTTTTGTACAATAGGCATTCTAGTAGGACCACCTACTAAAATTATTTTTGTAACCGTTTCAGCTGTAAGTTTTGCATCTTTTATCGCCTGCTCAATAGAAGTCCTACATCTTTCAACTATAGGTCTTACCAAATTCTCAAGCGTTGCTCTAGTAAATTTCATCATTAAATGTTTTGGACCTGCAGCATCAGCTGTAATAAACGGAAGATTAATATCAGTTTCCAGAACACTCGAAAGTTCGATTTTAGCTTTCTCAGCAGCTTCCTTTAAACGCTGAACAGCCATTTTATCTTTTCTCAGATCTATACCGTTTACTTTCTTAAAATCTTCGGCAATATAGTCAATTAAAGCACTATCCATATCAGTTCCACCAAGCTGAGTATCCCCCGAAGTTGAAAGGACCTCAAAAGTCCCCTCTGCACCCATTTCCATAATCGTTACATCAAGAGTTCCTCCTCCAAGATCAAAAACTAGTATTTTTTGTTCTTTGCCTACTTTATCTATACCATAAGCAAGAGATGCGGCTGTAGGCTCGTTTACAAGTCTCACAACTTCAAGACCCGCTATTGCCCCAGCATCTTTTGTAGCCTGCCTCTGATTATCATTAAAATAAGCTGGCACTGTAATAACAGCTTTAGATATTGTTTCACCCAAATAAGCTTCGGCATCTTTTTTTATCTTCTGAAGTATAAAAGCCGAAAGTTGCTGAGGAGTAAATTCCTTGCCATTCACATTATATTTATAGTCTGTACCCATTTTTCTCTTAAAAGCACTCAAAGTCCCTTCAGGATTTGTAACTGCCTGTCTTCTCGCTGGTTCACCAACTAAAAGTTGTCCGTCCTTTGTAAATGCAACATAAGATGGAAACGCTTTGCCTCCTAATGTCGTTCCTTCAGCTGAAGGAATAAGTGTGGTCTTCCCACCTTCCATAACAGCTGCTGCTGAATTTGACGTCCCTAAATCTATTCCTATAATCTTTGCCACTTGCTGCCCCCTATTTTTTTTCTATTTTATTTATGTGTTATATTGTGTAGTAGATCCTTTGTTTTAATTTCACACAATAATAATAAAGCTCATCATAAAACTCAATCCATTCAAGCCAAACTTAGAAAAAACAACGAAAGTAACGGTTTAGTCCATATTTTTTTTTATATTTTTTGCAACTTTAACTTTTAATGTCCTCATCAATCTTTCATTCAATCTATACCCTTTCTGATAAACTTCTAAGATTTTTCCATCTTCTTCTTCACTTTCAACATGATCTAAAGCTTCGCACACAGTCGGATCAAATTTTTCACATTTTATTTCTTCAACACCTTCCTCTTTTAACATTTTTGAAAATTCTTTATTTATCATTTCAAGTCCAAGCATTATACTTTCCATATTACCTCCGGCCCTTATACTCTGCAAAGCTTGTTGAAAAACATCGTAAACATTAATTTGCTTAAGAAGAATTTTTTCTTTGCCCCACTCCAAATAATCCTTTTTTTCTTTTTCGGAACGTTTTCTATAATTTTCAAAATCAGCTCTCAGTCTCAAAAGTTGGTCATAAAAATTTTGGGCTTGCTTATTTTTCTCTTCAACCGACTGTTTCAAAATTTCAAGTTCAGAAATCTTTTCATTTCTTGCCTCATTATAATAACAATCTTGATCTTGTGCTTTATGCATATTTGAAACTTTTTTGACTCCCTGCTTTTCGTTTTCCAAATTGCCACCTCCTTAAAACTACATATTCATCTCGTTTTCACTAAAGTCTGTACATTTCTTTAAAAAATTTATTTAAGACCTCAGAAACACGACTTACAATTGACATCATTTTCTCATATTCCATCCGTTTAGGACCAATAATCCCTAGAACGCCAATTGCATGTTCCCCATTGTTATAAACTGCCGTTACTACACTTAGATCTTTAAGTTCAGAGAGAATATTTTCAGAACCTATCTTCACATTTATTCTATTATCGTTAAAATCTTTACTTATTATTTCAATAAATTTCTCTTTGTATTCTTTAAAGTTAACAAACGATTTTACTAAATCGGAGTCATTAAAACCCGAAATTGTAATTCCGTTTGACGCACCATCTATATAAACATCATCTTGTATATTGTAAAAAACATCACTTATTTTTTCAGCAATTTCTAAAATTTCAGCTTCACTTTGTCTAAAATTTCTAATCTCTAAAATAATTTTCCTGTTTGCCTGAGCAACTGATACACCTCTTAACTTCTCATTCAAGAAATTTCTAAGCCTGCTAATTTGTTCACATGTAAGGCAAGCCTCTATCTTTTTATGCTTTATCATCCCACTTTTAGTGAGCAAAACGACCAAAAGTTCTATTTCTGAAATCTGTACAAATTCAATACTTTTCACTTGATCACACTGAGCTTTAGGTGTCATGACAAAACCCGTACATTGCGAAAGTCCTGACAAAATACGAGAAGTTTCAGAAAGTAGTGTTTCTATTTCGTTATGTTTTTGCTCATATTCTCTTCTTATTCTCTCCTCCTCCTCAATTGCAAAATTTTGAAGTTTTACGAGATTATCAACATAAGACCTATAACCTTTATCAGTAGGAATCCTGCCTGCAGAAGTATGTGGATGGGTTAAATATCCCTCTTTTTCAAGATCAGCCATTAATTTTCTGACAGTAGCTGGAGAAAGAGAAATATTATACTCCTCTATTAAAACATTAGATCCTACAGGTTTCCCAGTTTTAATATAATGATGTATGATGGTACTTAGTATATGATTTTTCCTCTTCCGCATAACTTCTAAGGATATATATCGCATTTTAGTCTCTTAAAAATTACTTTAAACTACAAATTTTTATTTCTAGCACTCGTTATATTATAGTGCTACCATTGTAGCAGTAATATCAGACCATGTCAAGGCTTTTATAAATTTAACAATTGACAAAGTACACAATATATCATAGTATTCTGTGTGTTATTATTGACGTATTAAAGAGTACAATAAACTATTAACATTTATAACTATTTATAAAAGTAAAAGGGGCGAATAAGGGTGCAAAATAAAATAATAATAGCTGGTTTTGGAGGGCAAGGTGTTCTTATAGCAGGGATTTTAATTGCACAAACAGCAATAGAGGAAGACCTGCATACAACTTGGTTCCCATCTTATGGAGCTGAAATGCGTGGAGGTACAGCAAATTCCACAGTTATAATATCAAGCGATGAAGTAGGTTCTCCTGTTGTTTCAATTCCAGATACACTAATAGCGTTAAATGAGCTATCCTTAAATAAGTTTATACCGAAAATGACTGATGAAACCTTAATAATAGCTAACTTAAATGTATTGCAAAATAAGAAGTACAGTCCAAAATTTCATTCTATACCTATTACAGATATTGCAGATAAAACAATTAAAAATTTAAAAACTACAAATATGGTTGCAGTAGGATTACTAATAAAACTGCTTGAGAAAAATACTACTGATCCTAAAGATACGAAAAAAAACGATGAAAAAGTTCTCCACTTAGAAAGTGCTTTACATGCCTGTGAAAAAGTATTTGAGTCAAAACAACAACTTATTGAAATCAACAAAAAGGCAATCCAGGCAGGGTACAATTTTATAAATTAAGAAATCACAAACATTATTAAGAGGTTCTTTGATGATAATAAGAGCAGCCAAAGTTACAGATACAAAAGAAATACATGGAATTATTGAACATTACGCAAATAATAAAAAAATGTTACATAGATCTTTAAATACACTATATGAAGATATTCAAGAATTTGTTGTCTTCGAAGATAAAAGTAAAGTAATCGCTTGCGGTGCACTGCATGTTTCATGGGAAGATCTAGCAGAAATAAAAAGTTTAGCTGTGTTAGATGAATACCAAAAGCAAGGGCTTGGCAAAAAAATAGTTAATAATCTACAAGAAAATGCAAAAAGACTAGAAGTAAACAGAGTTTTTGTGCTGAGTTTTAATCCAGAATTTTTTGTTAAGCTTGGATATAAAAAAATTCAAAAGGAAGACTTACCGCACAAAATATGGCGAGAATGTGTTAATTGTCATTTTTTTCCAAACTGTGGTGAAATAGCATTATCTCTTACATTATAATAATATAGAAACTATTAGTTTTAGAATGTACCCATGGTACTAGTTATTAGGCGTGTTTGGATTTACGAAAAATTATTTTCTATAAGCCGAGATGGTGGAATTGGCAGACACGTGAGACTCAAAATCTCAAATTGTTTAGACAATGTGCGGGTTCAAGTCCCGCTCTCGGCACATATACCAAGTGCTCATCAATAAAGTAATTTAGGATTCAATATTTTTCAGACTTTTCTAAAATATAAACCATTACATTTTTAAACATCCAAGGTTTTTCTTCCTCCACGCTATTTACACCTAAATCCACACGTTTACCTTTTATAAGACCTCCAGTGTCACTTGCATAGCCATAACCATAACCCGGAATAAAAAGTCTTGTTTTTAAAGGTATAACTTTTGGATCAACAGCTACCATACCTCTTTGCATCTTATATCCGAGAAAAGTTATTTTCCCATCTCTCCATGCAAGTGGATCTCCGGGATAATAGGCAGTGGCAATCATTTTCATTTTCTTTGCTTTTGATAAATCATAAATTTTTTCTACTGCATTATTTGAATTAAAAAGTACAAGACGATAATATTTCCTAGTTGTGATATTCTTATTTATAACATTACTGTCATATAAATCACCATCATGAAAAATTTCTTCAACAGTTTTTGTAACATTTTTTTCTATACCTTTTTGAAGTTCAACTTTTCTTAAGTTTAAATTATATTTCATATTCCAAATTACTTTAAAAGAAATATTTATAACAAAATTTCGTCGCTTTTTCGTAACATGTGTAACCTTCACTTCCTCTAAAGGACTGAGAGGTTTACTTATATCATGTGAAATTATGTCACTATTACTAAGTAAAATATTGTACTTTTCTAAAATCGTCTTTAAAGATATTTTTTCAAACGGCAATACAGTATAAATCGTTTTTCCTACAATAATATACGACCACGTACGCATAGAACTTATTAACGTTAAACACTTTGATAACACTAAAATACCGAATGCTACAGAAAATAATTTTAAGAAGTTTACTACAATAAACTTAGTTTTCTTCATCACCTAGATAAGGGCGAATTCTAAACTGTACACCAATTTCTCTTGATATTTTTTCAACCTTTGATGTGTCAAATCCAAGAGACTCTACAGCGGTCACAACAACTTTAGATATGTAGTTCCTCGCCTCCTTAGCAAACTTTACCACTTCGTCAAAAGACTCCTCCCCAAACATTGGCTTATTAATTTCATTATGTTCTTTAGGACTTGACCCATTTAAACTTATTGATATAATGTCAACAAGTCCTTTTAGTTCAGGCAATACATTCCTACCATAATAACGATTTGCGAGACCAGATGTATTAACTCTCACTTTTCCACCATTATCTTTTATCCATCTTGAAATTTTTTTTACTGCTCCAATATTAACTAAACAATCTCCATAACCACAAAAAATCACCTCGCCATAATTCTTAGGATCTTTTATAGCAGTTATGACTTCTTTATAGGATGGCTCCACATCAAGCTTCAAATTAGTTCCTCTAAATTTGTTATCCCACTTACGCTTTATGCAATACGGACACGACATCATACACCTGTTAGTTATATTTAAATATAAATTACTTCCATAAACATAAGAAATTGTGCTCATATATAAGTCCTTTTAATGAAATCTTGCCATCATATCATTTGTTACTTAGGCATATATTTATTATTCTTTGACAACTCATTTAAACCACATTTTTGTATACTAATACAAATCATCACCATATACTAAATAATTTCAATGCATTTTGTGTAGTTATTTGTACCACTTCACTAAACAACATCTTTTTTATCTTCGCTATTTCCCTTAAAGTTTCAACTACATAAGATGGCTCATTTCTTTGTCCTCTATATTTTTTAGGAGTAAGATACGGGCAATCAGTTTCACATAATAAATTATTTATATCAGTTTCAAAAACAACATGTTTTAAATTATCAGATTTATTGTATGTCAGAATCCCACCGATCCCAAGCAAAAATCCCATCTTAATAAATACTTTAGCTTGCTTCAAATTCCCAGAAAAGCAGTGCACTACACCTTTTAGGGAAGATTTATATCTTCCTAAAACATCAATTATATCATCATACGCATCACGACAGTGAACAATAATTGGTTTATTACATTTATTAGCAATACCAATTTGTTTTATAAATAATTCTTTCTGAAAATTGATACTTCCCGTAAAAGAACTATTATTATTATAATGATAATCTAATCCTATTTCACCAATAGCTATACACTTTTCATTTTTAACTAAAGTTTTTAGTTTATCGAAGTCTTCATGAGTTGTTTTCGACACATTATTAGGATGAATCCCAAACGATACAAAAATATTATCTCTTTTTGAAAGTTCTAAAGCTTTATCCCAATAACTATTCTCGCAAGCCACCTCAAAAATTTTTTTCACACCTAAGTTAAAGGCGTTTTGTATAACAATTTCTCTATCACTATCAAATCTTATATCCGCTATATGAGCATGTGTGTCAATTATCATTTTATAACTTGCCTTATTAATTACTAACAATTTATTTTTCAACTCTTGGAAACAAAATTCCCATCGCACTTAATTTTGCATGAGGAACTGAAAATCCACATTCTGGAATCATCATATCTGCAAAATATTTTCTTGCAATCTCGTTTACATCTCCTACCCCACCCATCATATTCCATATCTTTTCAGATACTGTCGGCATAAATGGCAGCAAGTGCATCACAACAATATATATTGCTTGCAAATAAGAACTAATACAAGAGGAAAGCTTTCTCATGTCCATTATTTTAACAACCCTCCATGGAGAATCAATTTCAATTTGTTTATTTATAAGTGTAATCGCACTCTGTAGAACTTCTGCAGCCTTATGAAATTGCATATTATCCATACTATTAGCAAAACTTTTGCTGAGAATTGCAGCTACTTTTTTTGCAAGTTGTAAATTAATTGTGCTTTGTGGTATTTGAAAATTAAAATATTTTTCAGTCATTTTTATAATTCTAGAAACTAAATTTCCAAGATTATTTGCTAAATCATTATTATATTTTGACGTCAGTTCTCGCCATGAAATATTACCGTCAGGACCAAATGGTATAAGAGTCACTGTAAGATATCTTGCAGCATCAACACCATATTTATCAATAAGCTCATTAGGAGATATAACATTACCTAAAGATTTTGACATTTTATCTCCATTTAGAGTAAAAAAACCATGCGAATATATTTTTTTAGGAAGTGGAAGCTCGGCAGCCATCAAAATCGCAGGCCAAATTACTGAATGGAACCATAAAATATCTTTTGCCATTAAATGTATATCAGTCGGCCAATACTTTTGAAACTTTGCATCGTCTGCCATATAGCCTACTCCGGTTATATAGTTTATCAGTGCGTCAACCCAAACATATACTGTCTGTTTTCTGTCAAAAGGAAGCGGAATTCCCCACTCTACAGAGGTCCTTGAAAAACTTACATCTTCAAGTCCTAGTTTTAGTTTACCTATAATCTCATTTCTTCTCTCTTCCGGCTGTATTTCTATATACTCTTTGTGATTTGGATTAGATATTCTTTCAAAAAGTCCAGTCTGAAAAGACGATAACTTAAAAAAATAATTTTCCTCGGATTGAATTACAGGGCTTGTTTTATGAAATGGACAATTCCCACTTTCATCTAAATCCTTTTGAGAGTAAAACTTTTCACACTCCAAGCAATATAGTCCTTCATATTTTTTCTTAAATATAAAACCCCTTTCAAACAAAATCTTTAATATTCTCTCAACAGAAATAAGATGTTTTCGTTCTGTAGTACGTATAAACTCTGTATAAGAGATATTTAAAAGTTTCCATATCTCTTTAAATTTAGCACTCATTTCATCGCATAGGTCCTGTGAAGTCCTATTTTTTTTTCTTGCAGCCGCAGCAATTTTTGCACCATGTTCATCAATTCCAGTAAGAAAAAAAACATCGAAATTATTTAATCTTTTCCACCTAGCGATAACATCAGAAGCTATAGTTGTATAAGAGTGACCTATATGCGGAACATCATTTGCATAATAAATTGGAGTTGTAATATAAAATTTCATTTACTTTCCATTGGTTTCATAGTAACACAGATAAAATTTTTGAAAATTTTGCATAAGCTTCATCAATCACACTTTATTTTCACATTTTTGACTTGATTTATCGTAAACATTTTGAGTGTTTTATTGCCAAAGTCAACAACCACTATTTCTTTTATGCAATCTATCGCTACAAGTTTAGCTTTACCATCTGGCGTAAAAATAGTCTGACCTATTTCTGGCAGACTCCTCTTTATATCTTTATAAATTTCATTTTCGTAAGCTATGCAACACATAAGTCTACCACAAAGTCCTGAAAGTTTTGCAGCATTTAAAGATAAATTCTGTTCTTTAGCCATATCCATGGTTACAGAATTAAAATCTTTTAAAAAATTCCGGCAACACAAAATTTGCCCACATGTTCCTATTCCACCAAATATTTTTGATTCATCTCTCACGCCTATCTGCACCATTTGTATTCTAGTTTTCAAAGCATATCCAAGATCTTTAATAAGTTTCCTAAAGTCAACTCTTGTCTCAGAGGTATAATACACGAATAGCTTTGAACGGTCAAAAATGTATTGAACACACGCCAACTTCATATCGAGATTATAGTATTGAACTTTCCTTAACACTATACTCCTAACTTTTAAACTCCTCATCTCATTTTCAATAAACCTTTTTTTGTCGTCAATAGTCATCTTTCTTAAAATTTTATTTGTAACACTCTCATCCTCTAATACATCTAGCACTTTCGCACAAACTGTTCCAACCTCAATTCCATGTTCAGTTTCAACTACAACTTTATCATTCGGTTTCAAACTAAAATATCTACTATCAGCATATATCTTATCCTTAATGTTTCTAAGTATTACCATCACAATCATAAGAAATCACACCTCCCTCTAACCAAAGCACAACCTATTCCAAAACTGATAGTTCGTTAAACGCTATTCTTATTCTTTAACATATTCATTAAATACACGCTTACGTATTATCTATCATATTTAAAACTCATCAGATCCATCAAATCAAAAAATAAATTATCTAAAACCATCTGAGCATTTACATTTCTAAGAAGTAACATTTTTGAAGTAATTAACAATTCAATTGCAGGAGCAATCATCTTGGGATAGATCCTAAAGTCTTTTTTCGCTTCATATATCATCGCATTCACACATTCTAAAGCAGCATTTTGCCTAACAACATCCTTAGAAAATTCTAATATATCAGAAATATAAAAACTTTGAGTTTTAAATTTAAACCATAAAGAGGGTTCAATTTTTTTATTTTCATCGGCAAGTTTTTTTGCATCTCCTATAGAACCTTCGCTCAAAGAAACTATATCTTGAATTTTTGTACCATCATGTATTGAATAATTTGACATAAGCCAATTTAAAATTTCATTTACCTTTAAAGGTTGAAAAAACAAAATTTGTGACCGCGAAATTATTGTCCGAGGAATTGTCTCCTTATGTCTCGCAATCAAAATTATAACTGTATTCTTGGGAGGCTCTTCAAGCGTTTTAAGCAATGAGTTTGATGCCGCGATATTCATCTTTTCGGCAGGCTCTATAATGAAAAATTTCCACTTCCCTTCATACATTCTTGTTGAAACCTTTTTTTGCATATATCTAATAGTTTCTATTTTTAGTATCTTTTGTTTCTCTAAATTGCTTTTTTCAAGCTCAGCTTGTCTACTAAAACCTATAAAATGTATATCTGGATGTACATTTTTAGTTATCTTTTCACAAGAAATACACTTTTCGCAAGCACCTACATCAGTTTTAGAAAAATCATTTACACTACAATTCATAATTTTAGCAAATTCAGTAGCAGTAAAACGTTTTCCTATACCATCAATTCCTATAAACATATAAGCCTGTGCAATTTTACCGCTTTTTATTTGACTTGTAATTATCCTTTTAACTTTTTCCTGACCTAATATTTTTTCAAACACTTACAAAACCTTATTTACAACATCTTTTATCAGCATATGCGTTTTCTCAGTCGTTTCTTGTACTTCAATAACCCTTATCCTTTTAGGATACTTCCTCGCTTGTTCTATATACCCTTTCCTTACATTCTCATGAAATCGTATAGATTCTCTTTCAATCCTATCACCGTTGTTACCATATCCATCTACATTCAATTTCTTTGCCCTACTCAACCCATTAAAAGGCATTATATCAAGATATAACGTTAAAGTCGGCTCTAGTCCAACTGAGGCAATTAAGTTTAATTTATTTATAAGTTTTAAATCCAATCCTTTTCCATAACCCTGATACGCAACAGTAGCATCTGTAAATCTATCACAAACAACAACCTTCCCTATCTTTAAAGCGGGATAAATAAGTTTCTCAATATGCTGAGCTCTTGCGGCTTCAAAGAGAAAAAGTTCACTTAATGGAGCAATATCTGAGTTTGGATTTAAAATAATATTTCTTATATTATCTGCCAAAACAGAACCGCCTGGCTCTCTCGTAAGAAGCACTTCAAAACCCCTCTCCTCGAGATATCCCCTTAAAAGCCGAGATTGTGTAGTTTTACCAGAACCCTCGCCACCTTCAATAGTAATAAAAGTATATCTTTTTTTAGTAATCATCTGTATAACCTTGCTTAGATTATAACATTTTATTATAATACGTAAGATTAAAAGAGTAAAAGGATTAGCTCAAATGAATATTTACACTTTTTTGATACTTTCTCTTATCATCACTATATATTCTATACAGACAATAGCAGACTTGCTTAACATCAAAAATATTTCAACTAGTATCCCACTAGAATTTGAAGGATACTATGACAAAGAAAAATATGTAAAATCTCAGGAATATTTAAAAGAAAAAACAAAGTTTTCTATAGTTTCGTCTACATTTTTCTTAGCGGTCCAAATTATTTTTATAACTTTAGGCGGTTTTAACTATCTAGACACGAGGGTAGTCTCTTTCGGTTTTGGGTCAATATTAACTGGACTTATTTTTGCGGGTACGCTTTTTTTTACTTTTGAAATATTAAAAATACCTTTTTCGCTCTATTCTGTGTTTGTAATAGAAGAAAGGTTTGGGTTTAATAGAATGAATATAAAAACTTTCATCACAGACTCACTGAAATCATGGTTCGTAACCGCTATAATAGGCTCCATTATTTTCGTCGCAACATTATGGCTTTTTATAAATACATGCAAGTATGCTTGGTTATATGCTTTTACAGTTATTGTTGTTTTTGAGATTTTTATAACTTTTGTTGCACCAGTAGTCATAATGCCTTTGTTTAACAAATATACCACTTTAGAAAACGGTGAACTTAAAGACACTATTGAAAAATATGCAAAAAAAGAAAACTTTAAAATGAAAGGGTTGTTCAGAATGGATGGTTCAAAACGCTCTACAAAGTCAAATGCGTTTTTTACAGGAATTGGAAAGTTCCGTAGAATAGTTCTATTTGACACTCTTATACAAAAGCATAGCGTTGACGAATTAACAAGCATTCTAGCGCATGAAATGGGACATTTCAAACTTGGACATATATTAAAACACATGATTTTTTCATTTGTTTCAACTCTAATTATGTTGTTTATCCTTTCACTTTTTATAAACGAGGTATGGCTTTACGACGCTTTTCTAATGAATACACAACCAATGTACGCTGGAATAATATTTTCCTCATTTCTTTACGAACCTATATCTATAATAATATCAATAATCTCAAATTACTTCTCAAGAAAACATGAATATGAAGCAGATGCTTATGCAGTAAAAACTTACAGAAAGCCAGAAGTCATGATAAATGCTTTAAAAAAACTTTCAGTCGATAATTTGTCAAATTTATATCCTCACAAATTCAAGGTGTTTTTAGAGTATTCACATCCACCTGTTTTAGAAAGAATTAAAGCAATAAATAAAATTTCACTCTCTACAAAAATTTAAAGCTAGATTAGACTATATAAAGAGAGTAGGATTTCAAAAATCACATAATTTACATATAATAACGGTAGATATCTAGTTGGGTTACACAGGCATTTTATATGTAATTAATAACTAAGGGACTACTTATTATAATTATTGTAACTGAGATACTGATGGAAAATTAAAATGGAGAAACTACTTAACGATTTGTTAATATGTGATGGAGTTTCAGGTTACGAAGAGAATGTCGCAAAAATTATGGCCGAGTCTCTTCGTAAAGTGTGCAATAGCACTGAAATTGACAATTTCGGGAATGTCATAGGGAAATTAGGAGAAGGCAAAAAGAAACTAATGCTCGTAGCACATATGGATGAAATCGGCATGGTTGTAAAATATGTTAGTGAAAAAGGATTTATATATTTTATTAAGGTCGGCGGTTTAAACGATTCCATTCTCCCAGGGAAAATAGTAAAAATCATAAACAAAAATGGAGAGCACGTCACTGGTATAATAGGAACAAAACCGCCACATTTAATGAATATAGAAGAGTCAAAAAAATTAATTAAGTACGATACCATGTTCATAGATATAGGTTTACATTCCAAAGACGAAGTACTAAAAGTAATAGATATTGGCGACCAAATAGCTTTTGAGTCTAGCGCAGGAATTTTAAGTGAAAATATTTACTATGGAAAAGCTGTAGATAACAGGATAGGCTGCTATGCTATGTTAAAAGTTATGGAAATTCTCGCAAAATCAAAAGACTTAGATGCTGAAATTTATGCATGTGCCACAGTACAGGAAGAAGTTGGATTAAAAGGCGGCAAAACTTCATCCTTTAATGTAAACCCTGATTTTGCACTTGTCATAGATACAACTATAACAGGAGATATCCCTGGAATTGAAGAAAAAGTCTCTACAATAAAACTTGGCAAAGGCGTTGCTATAACAATAATAGAAGCTTCAGGAAGAGGAACAATAGTCTCCCAAAAAGTGCGTAAACTCATGCTGGATACAGCACGCGAAAACATGATTCCACATCAAATAGATGTAATCAATGGTGGAGTGACAGATGGTGCGACAATACAAATAAGCAGAAAGGGAATACTTACAGGAATCTTAAGTATTCCAACAAGATATATTCACGCTCCAACATCTGTATTCAATATTAAAGACGTAAATTCTGCTGTTGATTTAGCAGTAAAAACGATAAGCAAAGTAACTAAAGCACTATGAGTTTAAATTTCAACGGGTAACTGTTCACTAATTTGTACTGAAAAGGCAGCTGTTTTAATTGACTGCGATTGTAATAACGTCAGATATATTATTATAAAAATCTCACAAATTTAGGTATAAGTTCTCAAAAGCTAACAGCGACAGTTATAATGCGCATACAAAGAATGGTTAATCTTAATTTTTTACGAAAATGATGTGCTAATTTACACACATAAAGACTCTTATGAAGATCTGCTTAAAAAGCATAGCAACAAAATCAACGAATATAACAAAACTTTTCTTATTAAAACTTTAATATTAAAGATATCCTCATAAAATTTTTTAAAACTTGTCACAAAGACAAAAATATTTCAAGCTCTTTAGGATTTGTTTTTTCACATATCACATACAACAAATACAAGAAAATATAAAATAGACTATATAACCGAACGAGCAAAGTATACAGTAATATTGTAAAAAACTTAATTACACCATCTTGATGAGATGATTGAATCAAATTTACAATCTAAAAATGTTAAATTCAAGCATAAGACCTTATAATAATAAAGTGAGTATCCAAAAGTGATTGAGGACATTTATCAAACGAAGATGTAGGAAACTCTCTCGCTGAAATCAAAATTGCTTTCAACAATCAAAGATAGTTTAAAATATGTTTTTCCAGTATACATGAATAATCAACACATCACAACAAAGCTAAAATCGCTATAAAAACTACAAAAAATACTCCTCCCAATGAATAAGAAAGTATTTCAAATATAAGGGTTTTTGCTGTTCAAAGAAACAATGTAAGTCCAGCAATAAATATGTTCCAAAATAATAAAATGATAGTTTCAGTTTACTTCAATTCCTAAATTATCTCAAAAGCATAACCGCACTAATAAGATAAATATCGTCAGAACTAGAACCTCTACTCAAATCACTTACTGGAAGTGCGAGACCTTGAATCACTGGACCAATGGCTTGAAATCCGCCATACCTTTCTGCAATCTTATAGCCAATATTGCTCGCATTTAAGTCCGGAAAAATCAAAATATTAGCATTTCCGGCAACTAAAGAATCAGGTGCTTTCCTCTTCCCAATATTCGGCACAACAGCAGCATCAAATTGAAGTTCGCCATCTACATTTATATCGTTTCGTCCTGCAAAGTGAGATTTAACAAGTTCTGTCGCTTCCTGAACCTTTAATAAAATTTTATTGTTCGCACTTCCTTTTGTTGAGAAAGAGAGCATTGCAACATTTGCCTTCTTATCAGGGAAAAGTTTTTTAAAACTCTCAACTGTCGCAACAGCAATATCTTTTAAACCCGCAGCCTGTGGATCAGGATTTACGGCACAGTCAGCAAATATTATAGGATCTTTTGCAAGACTATGTCCTTCTGGAGGTATCATAAGAAAATAAGACGAAATCATTTTGATATTCTCAACAGTTCCCACAACATGAATCCCAGCTCTTAAAACATCAGCGGTATCATACACAGCACCGCCAACACAAACGTCACAATTTCCACTTTTTAAGTACATCATTGAAAAATACAGAGGGTTTTTTAAAAGATTCAGTGCTTCTTCTTTAGTAATCGTGCCTTTTTTGGTTCTGGCATCAACAAAATCTTTAATTTTCTCTTTATCAAGAATATCTCTGTCAATCTTAATCACTTCAACATCCCTTAAATCAACATTAGCTTCATATGCAACTTTTTCAACTCTTTTTAGATCATCAGTCGGTAAAACAACTGACGCTATACTATCTTTAATAAGCTTCTGAGCGGCTTTTAGAACCCTAACGTCAAAACCTTCAGGCATAACTATCTTACCTTTATTCTTCTTCGCTAGTTCCAAAATATGCTGTCTTATATTCACAAATATATCTCCTTAAAATAAATCAAATAACTTTTTTACCGACTTCTTTCTTTTAACACCACAAAGTCAAACCCCTGTAAATAACCACACATATTCATACTCCAAATCACTTCTTAGCTTTGCCTTGATTTTCTACGGCCTCCATTGCTTTTCTAACAACATCAGGATCACCAAGATAATAATTTCTAATAGGCTTTAAATTTCCGTCAAGCTCATAAACCAGTGGCATTGCAGTGGGTATATTTAAATTTACTATATCATCATCGCTTATATTGTCTAAATATTTTACTAAAGCCCTTAAACTGTTCCCGTGCGCTACTATAATAATTTTTTTACCTGACTTTATCTGTGAAGAGATCTCTTCTTTCCAGTATGGCACGACTCTAGATACAGTGTCTTTTAAACACTCGGTCAAAGGTATTTCACTTTTTAAAATCTTTGAATACCTTACATCTTTTCCAGGATATCTCTCGTCATTCTCATCTAAAGGCATCGGTGAAATATCATAACTTCTTCTCCAAATTTTTACTTGCCCTTCACCATACCTAACAGCAGTTTCAGCCTTGTTTAGACCTTGTAAAGCTCCATAATGTCTTTCATTTAATTTCCAACTTTTAATTACAGGAATCCAAATCAAATCCATTTTATCAACTATATTCCAAAGAGTTTTAATCGCTCTCTTAAGAACTGAAGTATATGCCAAATCAAAAGTGAATCCTTCTTTTTTCAACTGCTCACCAGCCATTAAAGTTTCTTCATTGCCTTTTTCAGATAAATCTACATCTGACCAACCAGTAAATCTATTCTCTTTATTCCAAACACTTTCACCATGCCTTACTAAAACGACTTTATACATTGTGTTCACCCCTGAACTTTATTTATAAATTTATTATAACGACTAAATCCAAAAATTTAACTCTTTTATTTCATAACTCTAAAACTTACTACCAATACGCTAAGGAACTAGACCATAACTAACACCAATTTCGTTATCCTTAAAATTTCTACCACTTCATTTCTTTTATTAACAAAAGGTAAGTAAATACGCTACAAGAATAACAATACATTTGTCAATAATACCGGAACAACTACATCACACCCTTATCCACAGCATCTTTTACTTTTAAAAGAGATTGTCTTTTATATATAAACAATGTATGCACTTGTATAACTTTAACTATTATATTTACTTAATTATTAATTATATGAAAAAGTAAGCACAAAATATCAATACAATATAATTTATACTCAATCGCGCATAACCCTTATAACTATTATTTAACAGTAATTTTATTTGGCATCTTTAATTATAAAGTTTACAGCTTGTTTTAAGGTTTTACACACAGCAAGTGGTTTTACTTTTTCACTTGCTATAGTATCCTGTTGTTTTCTCCCATGACCAGTAAGAACCAATACACCTTTGCCACCCATATTAAAACCAAATAAGTAATCTCTTATACTATCCCCAACAGCATAAGATTTTTTAAGATCTATATTAAAATCTTCTGCCCCCTTTAATGCCATACCGGGTTTAGGTTTTCTACAATAACAATTGTCAAAATCAGAGTGTGGACAATGATAAATGGAATCTATTTCGACTCCCTTTCTTTTAAGCAAAGATAAAAGCTTTTTATTTACTTTTATTAAATCTCTTTCAGTAAACATACCTCTGCTGACACCAGATTGGTTTGTAACGATTATTACTTTAAAGCCTGCCATTCGCAATCTATTTATACTTTGCGCACTAAATGAATAAAGTCTCACTTTTTTCGGAGAACTTAAATAGTTTTTATCAAAAATAATCGTCCCATCTCTATCTAGAAAAACCGCAGACGCTTTAACACTTTTTGTTCCCATTGTTCCCTTCCTGTTTCAAACTGTGGTTCTACAACAAGTACAACAATTCTTTCTTTTATATCACAGCTAATATTTTTCAATTTAACTGCATCCTTTGCTGTAACAATAAAAAGAGAATTTTTTTCCTTTTGGTTAATTATTTTTTTTATCATACCATGATTGCAAATAACATGATCTCTCAACACTATCTCACCCTTTATTCTTATCCCCGATCTTTCAATAGAATTCTTAAAGCCTTTTGCAAACCCTACTGCACTTAAAGAATACACTCTGGATTTTCTTAAAAGCTCAGCGTCAAAACTCGTATTTAAATCAACAGTTTTATATTTAAAATTACCGTAATATGTTACAATAGGTTTTTGACCTGATAAAATAAAAACTGATTCCTTTAATTCATTCAGTTTTTCATCCGAAACCATATCTGAATTTGTAATGACCACAATATCAGCTCTTTTTAAAGCCTTTGGCTTCTCTCTTAAAATTCCAGCAGGTATAAGCATTCCGTTACCAAAAGGATTCGCTGCATTTATACACACGATATCTAAATCTTTTTGAATACTCCAGTGCTGAAACCCATCATCCAAAATATAAACATCTGGGCTTATTTCACTCTCAAATCTCAAAGCACTCTTATACCTATTAGATCCAACAATCACAGCAGATTTAGGAACACTCTTAGCAATTAAAAGTGGTTCATCACCGCTACTCGAAGCATCAACTCCAATGCCACCATTTCTTAAAAGTAATGGAGATCTACTATTTCTATAATAGCCTCGCGTCAAAACTACAGGCTTTAAATTATTATTTATCAGTAAATTTAAAATTTCTATTACAATCGGAGTTTTACCAGTCCCACCCCACGTTAGATTGCCTACGCTTACAACAGGTTTTGAGAGTCTTCTCGGATTCTTAAAAGTTCTATCAGCTTTATATAAAATAGAATAAATAAAAGAAAGCGGATACATTGCAAACATAATTTTGTTAGACATAAATATTCCTTCATTTTTTTCAATCCTTTCTCTAAAAGTTTAAATATCAAAAATAATACAGCTGAGCTAATGCAAATTATAAAAAATCTTTTTTAACAACTTTAGTCTCTACTTCTACTTATATTTTAACTTTTTTTTCATAAGAATAAAAAATAAACTGTGACAAATAAAAACTTCATTTAAAATTTAACAAAATTCTAATCTCATAACAATAATATAGGCAAATTGAATTAATTTCTTAGTCTAGACACTAAAACTATAGCATCTACTACATTTGTTATAATATATATTATGGGTAATGATATTGACTCTATACTAAACAAAGCCGTTAAATATCACAATTTAGATGAAAAAGAAATTCTATGTATTCTTGAAGAGAAAAAAGAATCAAAGAGGCTTTTTTCCGTCGCAGATGAGATACGCAAAAAATATTTAGGCGACGGAATACATCTTAGGGCTATCATAGAATTTTCCAATTACTGCAAACAAAATTGTTTATACTGCGGTCTAAGAAAAGGTAATAAATATTTGACACGCTATCGCATAGAACCACAAGAAATCATAGAATCAGCCAGAAAAGCAAAAAACTATGGTTATAAAACAGTTGTCTTGCAATCAGGCGAAGATTCTTATTATAGTGTTGACAAAATGACAAAAATTATTTCAACCATTAAAGATTTAGATATTGCTGTAACATTGAGCATAGGTGAAAAAACTTTTGAAGAATATAAAGCCTATCGTGATGCAGGCACAGATAGATACTTACTCAAGATAGAAACTACAAACGAAATTCTTTATAATAAACTTGACCCAAAAATGAGTCTCACAAATAGAATGCAATGTCTAGAAAACATAAAAAAATTAGGATATGAAACTGGTTCTGGAATAATAGTAGGACTCCCAGGACAAACACTGAAAAGTATCGCAAAAGATATTATGTATCTTAAATCTATCCCTATAGACATGGCTGGAATAGGACCATTTATTTACAATCCAAGTACTCCCATTGAAAGCACAAAGGAAAATTTTTTTGAATTATCACTTAAAGTTATGGCCATTATCCGTTTGCTTATGCCTGACATTAACATAGCCGCAACAACAGCTATGGAAACTGTTAACTCAAGAGGACGCTTAATAGCTTTACAAAGCGGAGCAAATGTTGTTATGCCAAACACTACCGAGGTAATTTATAGAAAACACTATAAAATATATCCTGGCAAAATCTGCATTAACGATTCTCCATCACATTGCAGATCTTGCATAGAAAATAAAATTAAATCTATAAACAGATATATTTCAATGGGAAAAGGATCTCATATAAAACAAAAAAGAGGCATAAAATGAGAGTATTAGTCGGATTAAGCGGAGGAGTAGATTCTGCAGTAGCAGCCTACTTATTAAAAAAACAAGGCCACGAAGTAAGTGGCGTAATGATGTCTATATGGGATAATTCTCTTAAAACAATAAAAATTAAAAATTACGACACTTGCTTTGGTCCCGAGGATAAAGACATTGAAGCAGCACATAAAATAGCCGATTTTATTAAAATTCCCTTACATATAATAGACTGTCGCGAGGAATACAAAAATTCTGTCCTTGAAAATTTTAGAAACGAGTATAAAGAAGGACGTACGCCAAATCCTTGTGTTTTATGCAATACTCATATCAAATTTGGATTTCTTCCATCAGCAGCAAAAAAAGCCGGGATTGTTTTTGAAAAATTTGCTACTGGACATTATGCGAACATAATTTTTGACAACTATTATAATATGTATCAACTTCATAGAGGGATTGATCTAAGTAAAGATCAAAGCTACTTTTTATACAGATTTACGCAAAAAACGCTTTCAGAAACTCTTTTCCCAATTGGCAGATATACAAAAAACCAAATAAGGAACATTGCGAAAAAAACAAGAATCCCCGTAGCTGAAAAACCTGAAAGTCAAGATTTTTATTGTGGAAATTACAATGACATTTTAAAATTTCCGATGAATCAAGGAAACATTATAGATAAAAAAGGTAAAATTCTCGGAAAACACAATGGAATATGGAATTACACAATAGGAAAACGTAAAGGACTTGGACTTACAGGTGGAACGAGTAATCCTCTATATGTTATAAACATTTCATATAAACAAAACTCTGTAGTAGTAGGTTCAAAAGAAGACCTATATTCATCATCGCTTTCAGTTGAGAAAATATCATGGTGTTCAATCAAAAATCCAAAAAATTCTATTGAGGCAACCGTAAAAATTCGTCAACAGCATAAGCCAGCAAAGGCAATTATTATCCCAAAGGGAACCTTTTCAGCAAAAGTTAAATTTTCTGAACCTCAAATATCCATCACTGCAGGACAAAGTGCAGTATTTTATAAAGACAATATCGTCCTCGGTGGCGGGATAATAAGAGACAGCAAGTCGAATTATTAATTTACTCTCTTACATAGAATTAATTAGTAAATATGACCACAACTAGCAAAGATAGTTTTAAGTTTTATGTTATTCACATCATCTCTTTTTTTAAACCGCAAACGATGCAAAATTCTAAATACTTTCATATTTACGCTGGCGTATGAATTAGTGTATACAAATTATACTTTTTTCAACTTCATAGTTTATATTTTTCAATCTTTTTCAAAAAAATACTCAAGGAAGGACGAGAGATATAATTTGTAATATGATCCTCAACACAATTCCACACTTTTTCATCCTCTACTTCACCTATAAAATCAACATCGTCACCAGAACAACTCGAAAGTTTTTTTATAGCATTCTTAACATCTTTACTAATAAAAGTGTTTGTACGTTTCAAATAATCTGAAAAAGAGTAGCCAGAAAGTTTCAAAAAACGCAAAATAAAAGCGATGAGAGAGCGTTTAGGATATTTACAAGTTTTAAGTATCTCCCAAATTCTTGCTATTAAATCATATTTTCTAGTGTTTTCAAGATTAAAAGGAGTGAATTTATCACTTACTTCCGCAGCATACAAAGCATACAAATTTTTATTTAAATCTATCTTTATTCTTGTATTGTTTTTAATTATACTCGCCCCTGTAACTTTAGGTCTCATAGCAAGATGAGCGCTAAAAACCAAGAACTCGCTTTCAGTTAAGGGTTCTGTCGCATATGAAAGCTTCGCTGCAATTTTTTTAGCACTAGGGACAATAGCTTGGACCTTACCCCATTCATAAGAATACAAAGTTATAAGTTTATCATGTTCACTCTGTACTTTCGCATTGAGAACTAACCCCTTTATCACATAATACATTATTTAATCTCGCAACTTATCAAAAAATAAAAACTTAAATATCTTATCCTGCTTATCAAACATTTCAATCCTGTTTTCTACATCATAGTCTGTGTATCCACATAAATGCAGTACACCATGAATTACTAAATATGCGAGTTCTTGCTGCCATGTATTACCATATTTTTTCGCTTGCTCTTGTGAGCGTCTTTTAGAAATATAAACATCGCCTACAAAAAATTCTGGAATTACTAAAAAAGATATAACATCGGTTATACGTTTAACTTTCCTGTATCTTGCATTGAGATTTTTTATTTCCTTATTGTTTACAATTATAAAGTTTATTTGATATTTTTCTATTTTTTCAGACTTCAAAGTACTCAAGGCAGCTTTTTTAAGAATTAATACATATTGTTTTGGAAAATTAATAAAATTCACACTTCTATTATTTCCTATCTTTATATTCAATCCTTGCATGGTAAATACCTATAAGAGTTGAAATTACACTGTCTCTTATTACTTGTAAATCTCTTAGAGTTATAGGACAATCTGAAAACTGACCATCAACAAACTTATTGTTTATTATCCTCTCAACAACATCTTTTATTCTTAATGCAGTAGGTTCTTCAATACTACGACATGCAGCTTCAGAAGAATCAGCTATCATTACTATTGCAGATTCTATAGTAGTCGGTTTTGGACCCGGATACCTAAAATTTTCTATATCTGTTGTATCAGGACTTTCTTCTAAAGCTCTATGATAAAAAGCATGTATTGATGTCGTTCCATGATGCTGCTCAATAATATTGGTAATTTCCTTATCAATATTATATCTTCTAGACAGAGTAACACCATCTTTAACATGCGATATTAAAATCAACCTTGACATTGTTGGAGAAAGTCTATCATGAGGATTATAGTTAGATACCTGGTTTTCTATGAAATACTGAGGTTTATTGAGTTTGCCTATATCGTGATAATAAGCACCAACTCTTGCAAGAAGCGAATTCACATTTACGACATTAGCGGCCTGTTCAGCGATATCAGCAGTCATAATTGAATGATGATATGTACCAGGAGCTTCAAGCATAAGTCTTTTAAGTAAAGGACTATTAAAATCAGAAAGTTCGATTAATTTAATGTTTGTTGTCCTAGAAAATAATTTCTCAAATAGAGGTACAAAAACAAGCAGGAGAATAATCGTAAATGCGCCATTCAACATACCATAAAAAGAGTTATATCTAAACTGGGAAATATCGTATTTATCAAAAAAATAGAAGATCGATGTTATTGATATACTTGCAACAACAGTTTTAAAACCTATATTTATAAAATCAGCTCTTCTACGTACGTTCTGCACGTTTTTCATAACTAAAATACTGCTGCAAAGCATCACGAGAAAAATATCAAATCTCATATCATTTAAAAAAGCTACAAACAAACTTAAAAAAAATGCATATATCATCCCAATTTTTAGCGATAAAAGCATTGCCGACATAAGAGTGAACGCAGATGCTGGAGATACAAAAGGAGATATATATTCCTTTGAAATCTGAAAAACAAACATTGCGATAATGAAAAGCAGGCACATCAAAACAACTGCATCACTGTCTCTTAATATTGCTTTTTCTATTCCCTTAGTCTGAATAATAAAAAAAACCATACTACTTGTAATAATAATAGCTGCAATCATAGTTTTGTAACTTATGCCAATTCCTATGACAAACATGCAAAATATCACTATTATAGTGAAAGTCAATGAAACAATAACAGGTATTTTAATTTCTTTTAAAAATAAATTTTTGGGATAACGTACAACTGGACCTTTATAGTATCTCACCTTAAGTTTTCTTGCAAACTTCAAAAGAATACTTCTTATCAAAAATCTTATTTTCCATAATAGATTATTCATCTTTGTACTCTGTCACCAAATATATATAATCTTACTCTTTAAGACAACTATAATCTAGTCATAAGCACAAACATTTAAAAATTTTATAAGTACCACTCTCATCTGGCTTACAATATTTTATTATAAATTACACTTCTCTTCTATCAACAATTTATAATTTAACTTTTACATTACCTTATTAAATCTAAAAAATTAAAAACTTATCACAAAACAACTCGCAAGCCTAACTCTTTTAATTGCTTACCATCCACTTGACTTGGAGCATTTGAAAGAATATCTATCCCCTTTTGTGTTTTAGGAAAAGCTATGACATCTCTTATCGACTCTTCTCCTAAAATTAAAGCACACAATCTGTCAAAACCTAGCGCTACACCACCATGTGGCGGTGCCCCATAACTCAAAGCTTCAAGTAAAAAATTAAATTTTTCTTTTATGGATTCTTCTGCAATATCTAAAATATCAAAAATATTTTTTTGAGCATCACTTTTATGTATCCTTATTGATCCACCACCAAGTTCAACACCATTTAAAACAATATCATAAGCCCGCGCTTTTGCTTTACCTACATTCTCTTTCGTAATAATGGAATCTTGCAAACACTTAGGAGCTGTAAAAGGATGGTGCAATGCCTGCCATCTACGTTCTTCTTTATTCCATTCCATAAGAGGAAAATCAACAACCCATAAAAAATCAAATTTATTTTTATCTATAAGATTACATTCCTTACCCACTTTGAGTCTCAATGCCCCTAACCCTTGGACAACTACTTTTTCGTCATCAGCAAGAAAAACTACCAAGTCACCAGGTTTGGCGTTAAGCTTGGAAATCACCATTCTTATTTCGTCTTCTTTAAAATACTTTACTATGTTTGACTCTGCACCAGTATTAGTAATTTTCATCCATACTAAGCCTTTAGCTCCATAGTTACCAACAAATTTTGTAAGTTTATCAATTTTAGCTCTAGAATAATTTGCCCCCTTAGGAATACACAAACCCCTTACAACTTTCCCGTTCAATACCGCTGACGAAAACACACTAAATTTAACATTCTTAAATTCATGTGTAAAATCTTCTATCTCTAATTTAAATCTAACATCAGGCTTGTCAGAACCATATCTTAACATCGCATTAGAATAAGATATTCTCTCAAATGGTATTTTCACTTCAAAGTTTAATAAAACTCTTAAAATTCTTGCAAGCATCCTCTCAATAATATCCATTATATCTTCTTCATCTACAAACGACATTTCAATATCAACTTGCGTAAATTCAAGTTGTCTATCTGATCGTAAATCCTCATCTCTAAAACACTTAGTAATTTGATAGTATTTATCAAAACCAGCAACCATTAAAATCTGTTTAAAAAGTTGTGGGGATTGAGGCAAAGCAAAAAAATCTCCACGCTGAAGTCTTGATGGCACCAAAAAATCTCTAGCGCCTTCAGGAGTAGACTTTGTTAAAAACGGTTTTTCATTTTCTAAAAATCCTTCTTCATTTAAAAAATTCCTTATTTCCATCGAAATTTTATGACGCATTATAAAATTCTTCTGAAAATTTGGACGACGCAAGTCAAGATATCTATACCTCAGCCTTAATTCCTCACTAATATCATTATAACTTGAAATCTCAAAAGGAAGTCCAAATGAAGTATTCAACACTTCAAAGCTATCGGCCACAAGCTCTAGCTTCCCAGTAGATATATTCACATTCACAGTACCGTCAGGTCTATATCTAACTAGACCTTTAACAAGAATTACATATTCGCTTCGTAAATCTTGCGCTGCTTCAAATACTTTCTTATTTTCAGGCTGAAAAACAATTTGTAAAATTCCTTCTCGATCTCTTAAATCAACAAAAATCACACCACCATGATCTCTGCGAGAATGAACCCATCCACATACAATAACTTCTTTCCCTATATTACTCTCACCCACATCACCACAATAAATACTTCTCTTCATAAAATCCTCTTCCTTCTATATGTTGACAAATACAAAAACTTCCACATTCATTAAAACTACAAAAATAAATACGCTAATCAAAAACAACATCTCAGTTATCTATAAAATTGATTCCTTATATTCAAAAATATTTTCAAAGTATATTAATGCAATAATTGTTTTTGAGTCCATTATTTTGCCTGTTTTTATCATTTTAATTGCCTCTTTAAAACTTACAATTTCTCTCAAAACAAATTCATCTTCATCAATAATTTGTTTTCCTATTTCAAAATCAAAAGCTACAAAAACGTATATAATCTCATTTGAAAAAGCAACAGTAGGATAAAATGATAGAATTTTTTCTAACTTTTTAGCTCTATACCCAGTCTCTTCTTCAAGTTCTCTAATCGCACACTCTAAAGGAGTCTCCCCTTCATTAATTTTACCAGCGGGAATTTCATAAGTAACTTGACCAATGGGATATCTATATTGCTTTACTAAAATAATATTTTCTTTATCAATGAAAGGAAGAATAGCTGCCGCACCAGGATGACTTATATATTCTCTTTTCACAATAGTACTGTTTGGAAGTTCAATTTCATCACAAAAAAAATCTATTCCAATTCCATGATATATAATATCCTTTTTTATCACTTTTTCAATCATAATCATGCTCTATAAATCTATTAGTCTTCTAAGAATCTTACATTTTTCAGACTACTATTTTTAACTTTTATATCTATTATTGCTTTTCATTTTACCATTTTTCTTAATACTAAAAACAAATAGAGACTGAAAAGAACTTTTTCTATGTCAGTCTCTATTTATATATATAACACCGTATGGAAAATTGTAAATTATTTAAATACACATCCCATATTTTAATATTTTACACCTAAAACTTCTCTTTAAGGGCATATAGATGATTTCTTAAATCCACAGGAATTTTATCCCCAAACTTTGCGTAAAACTCTTCTATCATTGATATTTCTTTTTTCCACTCTCCTCTATCAATTTTTAACAATTTCTGCATGGTTTTTTCTTTAATGTCTAAACCACTTAAATCTATAGAACCCTCTTGAGGGAACAAACCTATTTCACATTCTCTGACGCCAGTCTTTCCTTCAATTCTATCCAACATCCATTTTATAACTCTAGAATTATCTTTGAACCCAGGCCACATAAACTTGCCATCTTCATCTTTTCTAAACCAGTTTACCATAAATATTTTAGGAGGCTTTTTTACTCTTTTACCAATATTTAGCCAATGTTGAAAATAGTCTCCCATACTATACCCGCAAAAAGGAAGCATCGCCATAGGATCACGTCTTACATTCCCCAACTGACCACTCGCAGCTGCAGTCGTTTCAGAACCTATTATAGAGGCAGCAAATACACCGCTGCTCCAATCTTTAGTTTCATAAACAAGAGGAATCGTGTCTTTTCTACGCCCACCAAAAATTATTCCAGAAATAGGAACACCTCTAGGATTGTCATATTCTGGCGAAAGTGTAGGACAGTTATAAATTGAAACTGTAAATCTCGAATTTGGATGAGCCGCAGGCTTACCAGAATTCCTATCATACTTACACCCCTGCCAATCGCTCAAATGTGAGGGAATGTCGTTTGAAACTCCTTCCCACCAAGGAGTATTATTAGAATTATCAACAGCCGTATTAGTAAATAGTGTCGGATAAAATTTATTATTTTTAAGAGTTTTCATCATAACAGGATTAGTATTTACCCCAGTTCCAGATGCTACACCAAAAAAGCCAGATTCAGGATTAATCGCATAAAGTCGTCCACCTTCCCCAATATTAATCCAAGCTATGTCATCTCCCAATGTCCAAATTTTATAACCCTTAAACACAGGTTCTAACAGAGTAAGATTAGTTTTTCCGCACGCGGAGGGAAAAGCTCCGAGAAAATATGTTACTTTACCCTCAGGAGACTGTACACCCATAATAACCATATGCTCAGCAAGCCAACCTTCCTGATAACCTAAATAAGAAGCAATTCTTAAAGAGTAACATTTCTTCCCAAGCAAAGCATTCCCGCCATATCCCGATCCAAAACTCATAACAAGATTTTCTTGTGGGAAGTGCATAATAAACCTTTTATCGGGATTTACATCACCTATAGAATGAATTCCTCTAAAAAAGTCAGACGAACTGCCTATTCTCTCAATAGCTTGTTTACCCACTCTCGACATAATTCTCATACTTAAAGCAACGTAAACAGAATCAGTTACCTGGACACAGTTTTTTGCATATTTTGACATAGGAGTTCCCATAACAAAAGGAATGACATACATTGTTCTTCCTTTCATAGCACCTTTAAAAAACCCCATCATTTTTTCTTTTGCTTTATTAGGATCCATCCAATTATTATTTGGTCCTGCTTGTTCTTTTAAAACAGTACACACAAAAGTCAAATGCTCAGTACGTGCAACATCATTAGGGTTTGAACGATGATAATACGAATTTGGATACTCATCATCGTTTAATTCTTTCAGAACAACCCTCCCATCTACTTCTGATTTTTGAGCGATACTTACTAGTCTTTCGGCTTCCTCTTGTGAACCATCCATAATATAAACATTACTAGGAATCATAAGTTCTCGCATCTCTTTTACAAATAAGTCTAATGACATTGCCATTTTCTTATACACTCCGAAATTTTATTACTACAGTTTATACTTACAAAAAAACATCCTTTCTTAAAATTAATCCCAAACTATTTTTTCTTCTTTATCAACTACAATTTTTTTTGTAGCGTATACATCTTTTATTATTTCTTGAGGTCTAAACCATAACTTGACTTCCCTTTCAGCTTCCAGTAAATCAGAAGAGCAATGTACAACATTTTCATACATACCTTTAGTTGTTATCCTACCATATGCACCTCTAATAGATAAAGGATCTGCTTCCTCTGGATTTGTTATTCCTATAACTTTTCTAGTTCTGGCAATGGCATCCTCTCCTTGATACACAAACGCTAGCACTCTATCATAAGGCTCACCATATACTTTGCCTTGAATATAATCTAAAAGTTCATCAAAAAACGGCTTATTCTTAAGCTGATAATAATGCATCTCAGCCAACTTTCTACTCACTTTAACCACTTTTGCACCTATTATAGCCATTCTTAATTGAGAAAGTTTATCCAAAATATTTCCTACTAAAGATCTCCTAACCCCATCTGGTTTAATCAGAATCAAAAGCTGCTCAGTTGCCATTTTTCCATATCTTTTTAAAACACTTTTTTTTAAAACCTTCCAATGACTTTAATATATAATTGCATACACCAGAAAGAATATACATAAAAAATAATATAAAGATACTATTAATAATATTCTGCACAAATATACATATGAAAAGCAATACTAAAACCAAAAAATTGAATATCTTATAGTGAGAAAATTTTAATTTCTTAAAAGAAGCATATGGAATATTTGAAACCATAAGCAAAGACAAAATTATCATTATAACAGGCATCATATTTAGTAATAAAGGTATACTCTTAATCAAAATTGGAGCCGTCTTAAATGTTAAAGAGTAAATAGATAATTCATAGCTTAATACAAAAGATACTAATAATCCTGCCGAAGCGGGTGTCGGTAAGCCCATAAAAAAACTATGTACAACACCGTCTTGAGTCATAACATTAAATTTTGCAAGTCGTAACGCACTACACAAAACAAACAACACAGCAATCAGCACACCAATTTTATCTAAATCATTTAAAACAAGCTGATACATCATAATTGAAGGAGCAATCCCAAACGAAACTAAGTCACTTAAAGAATCTAATTGAACACCAAAATCACTTGTTGTATTTGTTATCCTAGCTATTCTTCCATCCATCATATCAAAAGCTATGGCGAGTATAAGGAGCCATGATGCTTTTAAAAAATTCCCATCCATCACCGATATTATTGATAGACAACCACAAATTATATTTCCACATGTAAAAAAACTCGCTACACCTTTTTTAAATCTCTTAGTCATAATATCACTCTTTCTCTAATAATTTAAAGTTGCAAAAACTGTAACACCAGCTACAACTTTATCACCCAATTTCACTCTAACATTAGCAGTTTTAGGCATATGCAAATCAACCTGAGAACTAAATTTTATCATTCCTATTTTATCACCACATTTTAAAACATCACCAGATTTTACCCATGAAACACATCTTCTCGCAAGAATTCCTGCTATCTGTTTAACAAAAAACTTTCCACTTTCATTTTCTATAGTTATAATATTTTGTTCATTAACTATATGAGCCTGAGGCTTCATAGCTCTTAAAAATTTTCCAGGCTTATATTCAACATTTACAACTTTTCCAGCAACTGGTGAACGCTGCAAATGCACATCCAGAACAGATAAAAATACCCTTACAACTTTGTCATTTTCAGTCTCACCTACTTCCAAAACAGTTCCACTACATGGAGAAAGTATTAAATTATCACCTTTTGTTATCTGCACCTTAGGGTCTCTAAAAAAATAGATACAAAATAACGAAATTAAAACGCATAAAGCTCCTATTATTATAGAAACCCTACTTTTGCCTATACTAAGCAACGCTAAACCTAGAATGAGCGAAACTCCAATAAATAAGTAACCTTCCTTTAAAATCTTCATTTTTATGAAATTATTCTAATAAAAATTTGACTTGATGTCAAAATTTACAAAAATCGATCTACCAGCAAGAGATAGAGATAAGAAACGAAAATAACTTAAACTCAACCACCTCTATATAACTGTAAAAAACAATACCTTCATTTAATTTCACATAAAATAGTTTTCAAGATTTTTAAATTTTTAATGACTACTTTCATCAATGTTCACAACATATTTTTCACTATTACTTTTTCTCAATTTCCATGACAAATACGCACTTATAAACTCATCGATCCTTCCATCTATAATTAAATCTAAACGTGATGTTTCGTATCCTGTCCTGTGATCTTTTACAAGTTGATAAGGCATAAAAATATAAGAACGTATTTGACTACCCCACTCTATAGAGCCTTTTTCATTATAATGTTTTTCATATTTAGCACGTTGCTTTTCACGTTCAAATTCATAAAGTCTAGCTTTTAAAAGTTCCATTGCAGTGACTCTATTTTTTATTTGTGAACGATCATTTTGTGATTGAACTATTATCCCTGTCGGTAAATGAGTAATTCTCACTGCTGAATCTGTCTTATTTATATGTTGACCTCCCGCTCCAGAAGATCTATAAGTATCAATTCTTACATCCTTATCCTCTATAGTTATACTAATGTTATCTGTTGCCGCAGCTATGACATCAACGGAACTAAATGAAGTATGTCTTCTTTTATTTGAATCAAATGGAGAAATTCTAACGAGTCTATGAACACCTATTTCTGATTGCAAAAAGCCATAAGCATAATCGCCTTTTATTATCATCGTTATACTTTTTATTCCAACTTCATCACCATATAAAATATCTACGACTTCTATTCCAAAACCTTTATCCTCAGCCCATCTGGAATACATTCTAGTTAACATTTGTACCCAATCGCAAGATTCTGTTCCACCAGCCCCAGCGTGTATAGACATAATTGCATCACTCTTGTCGTGTTCATCATCAAGTTTCATTTTAGTTTCAAAAGCTAATAGTTCTTTTTCAAGTCTCTTGCTGCAATCTTCAATATCTTTTAAAAGACCTTCATCATTTTCATATCTAGCAAGATCTCTTAAATCGATCAAATCGCTAACACGAGTATTCAAATCGTGCCACGACCGACAAGTACTATTTAAAACATCAAGTTCAGTTATAATTTTTTTTGCTTTATTTTTATCGCTCCAAAAGTTAGAACTTAACATTTCAATTTCAAGTTTCTTAATTTGACACTCTTTTGAATCAATATCAAAGAAACCCCCTTAATGCATCTATCATTCTTTTTTGTTTCTCAAGCATTTCGCAAGCCTTCTCATTGATTGCATAATTCACCAATAAATCGTAAAGTTCAACCTATAAAAGTTTAATCGCGTTATAGCATATTATGATGTAAATTATATGTGACTGTCAGCTCGACTCAGTAGAATACTATATTTTAATTTTACCAAAAACAACAAAACTCAATCTTAGCAACACCGAACATAAAAACAAAATAGCACATAATCCCACAAATAAATCACCGTATTTTGTATAAAAAGTTTTAAAATCATTTTGAAAGAATTTACCAACAAGCAAAATCTCTTTTGACGGCAAAGTCTTTCCGACAATTATACCCGACGCTTCAATGATCCCAGAAATTCCAGAATTCGCAGATACTATAACAGATTTACGGTTTTCAATCGCTCTAAACACATTCATTATAAAATGTTGATATGGCGCAGCTGTATCAAAAAACCATGCATCGTTCGTATGGTTTGTAAAAACTTTTGCTCCTAAAAGAGCAAATCTTCTTGAAATACTCGGTAAAAAATTTTCAGAACATATAGTTGATCCTACACTTATTTTATTATTGTTAAAAACTTCAGTATCCTCACCTTTTGTTAAATCACTCATTTGAGTTAAAACACCAAAAAATTTTGAAAATAAAGCTTTAAACGGAATAAACTCTCCAAAAACTACAAGATGATTCTTCTTATGTACAGCTCTACAGTCGCCGTCTTCAAAAGCTAAAACAACATTAAAGTACCTATTTTTTTCATCAGCATAAAAAGAACCAATAATATTAACCCCTCCAGCAACATTTGTTATTTGCTTTGCACTATTGCATAAATATTCATCTTTATTAATAAAACCTGCAAATACAGTTTCTGGCCACACTACTAGATCAGCCCTAATCTTAGAGATTTCAAAAGCATACTTTTTAAGATTAAACAAAACACTACTTATATAATCTATATCCCATTTTTTATATTGATCTACATTTGGTTGTACAACAGCGACGGTAAATTCTTGATTACCAAAGGATCTGAACTTGTTAGCTCTTATTAGTCCAAATATTGAAAACCCAACAATAAGCAGTAAAACCGTAAATAGATATAAATTATTACACTCTAAATTTTCTTCCTCCCTTAAAAGCCAAAAATAAAGACATAAATTACAAAATATTATCAAAAAAGATACGCCATATACACCAGTAAATTCAGCTATTTGTATAATTTCAGTAAATTTAAATTGAGAATAACCAATAAGCATCCAAGGAAAACCAGTAAGCAAATATGTTCTTACATACTCAAGTAAAATCCATACACAAGAAGCAAAAAAAGCCAAAAGAATATTTGAATAAAAAATATTTTTTAGAATGTTCTTTGAAATCAAGAGATTTAGGCATAAACTCCATATCCCCCAGTATAACGCAAGATATGTCCACAAAGCACAAGATGCAATTATAGCCTGCATATAAGAGCTAGTGCTAAAGTGAAGTATTGGGATAAGCCAGTAAAGTCCTGTCATATTGAAAACAAAACCAGAAAGAAAACCATAAGAAAAGGAACTTTTCCATTTCGTTTTCATCAACACAAAAATCATAGGTATAAAAGCTACCCATATCAAAAAAAACAAATTTACTTTAGGGAATGCAGATGCACTTAAGAATCCTGTAATAACACAAAGTGCAATCCTTTTATAATCTAGTTTCATCAATTAAAAACACCTATGCAACCAACTTATCCTAAGATATACCACAACATCTTTTATACTTTTTGCCACTTCCACAAGGACACAGATCATTCCTCCCTATTTTTATTTTGCTTAAATCTTTGTTACATTCGTCCTGTTTATCAAGTCTGTTTTTCTCAAAATTAAAGTTTATTTTATCAGGTTTATTAAAGTCCTGTGATTTTGCTACTTCGTGTAGTTTTGTATCAATCTGAATCTTAAATATATATTCTATTGTGTTTTCCCTTATTCTTTTCATCATAGATTCAAACAAGACAAAGGACTCTTTCTGGTATTCAATTTTTGGATCTTTTTGAGCATACACTCTATAACCAATACCGTGCTTTAGTTGGTCAAGTTCATATAAATGATCTTTCCATGAAGAATCTATCATTTGTAAGAATATCATCCTTTGCAATTTAACCATAACTTCTGATGTAAGCTGCTCTTGTCTTTTATCATAAACTCTAAGAATTTCTTCAAATATATTAGATTGAACAATCTCTTTATTCATAAAATTCATTTCATTTTTATTTTTAATTTCATACTCAATACCAAAAGTCTTGAGTAACCATGCTTTTATATTCGCCCAGTCCCATTCTTCACAATATTTCCCAACAGTCCATAATGAAACTTTTTCTTTAACAGATTCATATATCATATCTTTAATTGCAGTTGTTAAATCCTCACCATCAAGAATTTCGTTTCTTAATCCATAAACTGCTTCTCTTTGTTTATTTATAACGTTATCAAAGTCTATAAGCTGTCTTCTTATGTCAAAATTCATACCTTCAACTTTTCTTTGTGCACTTTCTACAGCTTTTGATATCCAAGGATGCTGAAGATCTTCTCCTTCTTTTAACCCAAGCTTCTGCATTACATTAGACATTTTATCAGAACCAAAAAGACGCATAAGCTCATCCTCCATAGAAAGAAAAAACCTAGAAGATCCAGGATCGCCCTGTCTTCCTGCACGACCTCTTAATTGATTGTCTATTCTTCGTGATTCGTGTCTTTCCGTGCCTATTATGTGAAGTCCACCATATTTTTTAACCTCTTCGTTTTGAGTTGGGACACCTTTACCAAGAACAATATCTGTTCCTCTACCGGCCATATTCGTTGCTATAGTAACCGCACCTTTAACACCAGCTCTAGCAATGATTTGTGCTTCAAGTTCATGATACTTAGCATTCAAAATTTGATGAGGAATCCCTTTTCTTCTAAGCATTGTCGCAACTTTTTCAGATTTTTCTATTGACCTCGTTCCTACAAGAACAGGTTGACCTCTTTTCCATAGAGACTCAATCTCAACTATTATGGCATTATACTTCTCTTTTTCAGTCCTGTATATAACGTCAGGATAGTCTTTTCTTACCATGGGATTGTTTGTCGGGACATCAACAACAACAAGTTTATAAATTTCCCAAAATTCAGCAGATTCAGTCGAAGCAGTTCCCGTCATACCCGCGATTTTTTTATACATTCTAAAAAAATTCTGAAATGTTATTGTTGCAAGTGTTTGATTTTCATCTGCAATTCTCAAGTTTTCTTTTGCCTCAATTGCCTGATGAAGTCCATCAGACCACCTCCTTCCAGGCATAAGTCTTCCTGTAAACTCATCCACAATAACAACTTCTCCTTCTTTTATAACATATTCAACATCTCTATGATATAAACTACGTGCTCTTATAGCCTGCGTTACATGATGCACCCATTCAGACTGCAAATCATCATAAATATCTTTTAATCCAAGCATTTTTTCAGCTTTCTGAACACCTTGCTCTGTTAAAGTAACAGAATGGTTTTTTTCGTCAACAGTATAATCATAACCTCTCGTTAAATCAATACCCTCATATTTTGCTTTTATTTCTTCATTTTCGCTAACTTTCCTACCAATAAGATTAGAGACAATTCTATTCGACACATAATACTTATCAGTTGATTGTTCAACCGCACCGGCAATGATAAGAGGTGTCCTTGCCTCATCTATTAAAATCGAATCAACTTCATCTATAATCGCATAATTCAAAGGACGAAGAACTCTATCTTCTTTTGTAACAACCATATTATCTCTCAAATAATCAAAGCCTAGTTCATTATTAGTCACGTAAGTTACATCACATCTATAAGCTATTTTTCTATCTTCATTTTTTGTATCATGCCCCACATTGCCAACTGTAAGACCTAGTTTTTCATAAATTACACCCATCCACTCCCTGTCTCTTTTAGCAAGATAATCATTTACAGTTACTATATGCACACCTTTCTGAGGTAAAGCATTAAGATATGCCGCAAGAGTGGCAACTAGAGTTTTACCCTCGCCAGTTTTCATCTCAGCAATTTTACCTTTATGCAGAACATATCCACCTATTATTTGCACGTCAAAATGTCTTAGGCCTATTGTTCTTAATGAAGCCTCTCTAACACAGGCAAAAGCCTCAGGCAAAATATCATCAAGAGTTTCTCCTTTAGAGAGACGCATTCTAAACTCAAGAGTTTTTGATTTTAATTCATAATCTGAAAGTTTTTTTATATGAGTTTCAAAATTGTTTACCTTTTCTACTATAGGCTTAATAGCCCTTACATCTCTTTTGTTTTGAGATCCAAAAATGGCATTCAAAATATTTTTTAACATCTAATTACCACCGCATTTTATATTTATTAAGTAAATTAAGCAAGGAAAATAAGACTCTATAATTCGTCTAAATCATTTACAATTACTAAAGACATAAAGAAGATTTTTTCCTGTACTTCTATTTATGTTATACGGAGAATCAATAATATTTATTTAAAAAGACTTAAAAACAAATTTCTTATTAAACAAATCTTGAAGCAACATGGTTAAAAATAAAAACACACTCTTTAGCAAGCTTTATTCTACCGTCTTTTATTTTCAATGTTTTATCCTCCAAACATTCTAAAAGTACATTATAATATCTAGGTTTTTTAAAACACCTAATATCTAATCCTTCATCTAAAAGCCTTAGACCCAATATAATAGTCTCCATCTCATAAACTCTATCGTCAATATACTCATTTTCAACTTCAGCACCATAACCACTTCTTAATAAGTCTATATATTTACCAACATCTTCAACATTTTTGTATCTTTTTCTCTTAAAGTATCCTGCAGCTCCAGCGCCAAGACCCACATATTCAAAATTACGCCAACAATTCATGTTATGCAAAGATTCTCTATTTTGTTTAGACCAATTTGAAATCTCATAATGACTATATCCACTACTCGCCAAAATTTCCACAACTTGATCATACATATTCCTTTGAACGTTATCACATGTAACAATATTGCTTCCATAAAACCGAGTATTTTCCTCTATTGTTAAAGGATATAGAGACAAATGTTCACTATCAAAAACTAAGGTTTTTTTTATAGTCCGTTTCCAATCTTTTAACGTTTGATTTGGCAAGCCGTATATTAAGTCAATATTTATATTGTCAAAATTTTCCCTTCTCGCCATATCGTAAACATAGCAAAAAGTTTTAAAATCGTGCATCCTACCCAAAAATTTTAGAGATACATCTTCAACAGATTGAAGTCCTATACTCAATCTATTTACTCCAATTTCTCTAAGAAAATGCAATTTTTCTCTCGAAGCCGACTCAGGGTTCAACTCAAATGTAAATTCTCTAACTTTTGACAAGTCAAAAATCTTATACAATGATTGTAAAACTTTTTGCAACTGTCTTAAAGACAAAACTGATGGCGTTCCGCCACCTACATACACTGAGTCTACTTTTCTATTCTTAAATTTTACTGCATGTTTTAGCAAAGCGTGAATATACTTGTTCGCCAAAATATCATTATATTGCACAGAAAAAAAATTACAGTAAAAACACTTCTGTCTACAAAAAGGCACATGAATATACAAACCCCTCATAGCACTTTTATAATTGCTTTAAAGGTAAATATTTTATAAAACTTACTTATCATCCGAAGCTACTTTTTCTAACTTAGGAGTATCTTTAAAGAGTTCCGCTATACCGCCAAGTGAAGCCGTAACTCCAGCAGTTTCCAATGGCAAAAAAACTTTTGTCGCCTGCCCATCAGCAACTTTCCCAAGCGCTTCAAGATATTTAATGGCAATAAGATCATTTGTAGGCTTACCCTCATGTATTGCATTATATACCACTTCAATTTTATATTTTTCAGCCTCTGCAACTTTTCTTATAGCTTCAGCTGCACCGATAGCTTCCAAAACTTGTTTTTCTTTTACAGCTTCTGCATCAAGAATAACAGCTTGTTTTGCACCTTCAGCTTTAAGAATTGCTGCCTGTCTTAAACCCTCTGCTTCTAAAATATTTGCTCTCTTTTCCCTTTCAGCTTTCATTTGTTTAGACATAGCATCTGTGATATCCCTAGGAGGATCTATCTTCTGTATTTCAACTCTTGTGACTTTTACCCCCCATTTATCAGTAGCTTCATCCATTACAACTCTCAACTGGGCATTTATTTTTTCCCTGGATGTAAGCGTGCTATCTAACTCCATATCACCAATTACATTTCTCAAATTTGTTTGTGCAAGTTTTAAAGCAGCTAGTGCAAAGTTTTCAATGTTATAAACAACTTTCACGGGATCAGTAACCTGGAAATAAATAATAGCATCCACGATTACAGAAACATTATCTTTAGTAATAACACTTTGTGGAGGAACATCAATGACTCGTTCTCTCATATCAACTCTTAATATTCTTTGAAACATCGGAACTATAACATTTGCTCCGGAATTCCTCGTCCCCGTATATTTACCCAAAGTTTCAACAAGTCCCTTTTCATATTGCCTTATTATTTTTATAGAATTCGCTACAAAAATAATTGCAAAAACCACAACCACCAAAATAAGTGTCAACATATGAACCTCCTTTTTTTTATATTGATAAATATTAACATTTAATAATTTTATTCATTAATTTGTCACACATTTTTTTACTATAAGCGTCGTTCCACTAACACCCTCTATTCTCACTCTTTCCCCTACTTCAACCTCTATATTTGATTTAGCCCTCCATACCTCACCCAAAACTTTTACAAAACCAGACTTCAAAGGAGTCACTCTTTCAAGGACCATAGCATCTTCTCCTATAAGAGCATCCACATTAGAATTTATCATCTTAGACTTACATAAAATTTTTTTCAATACGGGTCTTATAAAATATATAGACACTATAGAAGTAACCGCAAAAACAGTAAATTCAATCAAATCCGAAATATTAAAGTAAGATATTAATGCCGCAAATGTAGAACCTATGGAAAAACAAAAAAAGAAAAAAAATGATTGTATAATCATCTCAAAAACCATAAGTGTAACAGAAATTATAAGCCAAACAATCCAAGTCATAATATCCTCCAACGTTTAATTGGCCAGTATAAGAACAACGCCTTGCCTTTCACATACTTGTCAGATAAGGGTCCCCAAAACCGCGAATCAAAAGAGAAGTCCCTATTATCACCCATCATCATATAATGCCCCTTAGGAACAATTACTGGTCCAAAATTATCTCTCACAAAAATCGCTGGAATTGAGACAAATTTGCCTTGTTCCCAAGCTCGCTGATATTTTTTCATATTATTAAATAAATCAATTTTTTGAAAAATAGAAGGATCATTAAAAATCGCATAAGGATCATCAACACATATTCCATTTACAAAAAGTACCTTATCTTTTATCTTAACCTCATCTCCTGCGATAGCCACACATCTTTTTATATAATCTTTTCTTATTCCTCCCCATATACGTCCATCTCTTTCGTAAATATCTGAAGCTTCAGGAGGAGATTGAAAAACAACTATATCACCCCTCTTAATATCTTTTAAAGCAGCGAATCGTTTTCCATTACTGGAAAAAGGAACATGAAACCCATAAATAAATTTATTTACAAAAAGATGATCACCCTCAAGAAAAGTATTTCTCATACTACCAGATGGAATTTTAAAAGCCTGTACAAAAAAAAACATAATAAAAGAAGCCATTATAAGAGCGAACCAAAACGTATCTATCAAAGAATAGACTTTTTTAAAACACTTTTGCAACAACGGATCTTTAAAATACTTTTTTACTGCAAGCATTAATGTAGCCATAATAAAAAGAGTACAACCGGCAAGAAAAAGCTTAATCTCCACAACTACACACTACCTCCCTACTTTTATCAAAAATTTCAAAAATAGTACAAACCCATGCCATGTATGTGATACTCTAGAATCGCTTATTATTAACGTTATAAGATTATGAGTAATGTTAAAGTCAACTATAAAAGTTTAACATCAACTTTTTTACATATACCATATGTAAAAACAAGTTCAATAACACAAGAGTAAAATTAAGTTTATTTATTCATTCATTCTTAATATCGTAATAAAAGCTTCTGATGGTATTTCAACTTTCCCAAATCTTCTCATTCTACGTTTACCTTCTTTTTGCTTTTCAAGAAGTTTGCGTTTTCTTGTTACATCCCCACCATAACATTTTGCAAGAACATCTTTACGCACTGCTGAGATAGTTTCTCTAGCAACTATTTTATTATTTACCATCACCTGTATCGGAATTTCAAACATATGTCTTGGAATAATGAACTTCAACTTTTCAGTGAGATAACGCGCCCTGGATTGAGCTTCGCTTTTACAAATTATAATTGTGAAAGCGTCAACAACTTTCATATTTATCATAACTTCAAGCTTTACCAAATCACCTAATTGTGGATCAATATGTTTATAGTTAAAAGATGCATAACCTTTTGAAACTGATTTCAAAGCATCATAAAAACCAATAATAATTTCTGCAAGAGGCATATGATACTTTAAAATTATAGTTTTAGCATCTATATATTTCATTGATATTTGTTTTCCTCTTCCTTTCTGACACAAATTAAGAATAGAACCCAAAAAACTAACAGGGCAAATTATTGTAGTTTCAACATACGGTTCCCAAATTTCCTCAACATCTGAAATATTAGGAAATTTTGAAGGATTGTCTATTGTTATAAACTTACCCTTAGACTTTATTCTATATATAACATTTGGCGCTGTGACTATAAGATTTAAATCAAACTCCCTTTCAAGCCTTTCTCTAACTATATCCAAGTGCAAAGATCCTAAAAATCCACACCTAAACCCAAAACCCAAAGCTACTGAAACTTCTTGAGAAAATACAAGAGAAGAATCTGACAGTCTTAACTTTTCTAAAGCAATTTTCAAACTATCGTATTCAGATGCACTATTGGGGTAGAGTCCTGCAAAAACAAAAGGATTTATCTCTTTATATCCTCCATGTTGGTGTTTTGTTGGATTTATACTTTCGGTAATCGTATCTCCAATTTTTATATCATGTATATCTTTTATTCCTGAAACTATATATCCAACTTCTCCAGATGAAAGCTCACAAGATTCAACCATTTTTATTTTCATATATCCGACCTCGAGCACCTCATGTTCCACATTGGAAGCCATAAATCTAATTCTCATACCTTTTCTGACTTTTCCATAAAAAATTCTTACTATAACTACGACTCCACGGTAAGAATCATAGAACGAATCAAAAATCAAAGCTGACAACGGGTTGTCTTTTAGTACTTTAGCTGGAGGAATTTTTAATATAACTGAACTTATTATATCACCTGTACCTATACCTTCTTTTGCACTTACAAGTATAGGAGAAGTAGCTATTCCCAATCCCTCTTTTATTTGCTCACAAGTGCTTTCAATATCTGCAGTAGGCAAATCTATTTTATTTATCACTGGAATAATTTCAAGGTCTGCATCTTTCGCTAGCACAGTATTCGCTAAAGTTTGTGCCTCCACACCTTGAGTTGCATCAACCACTAAAATTGCGCCTTCACATGCAGCAAGAGCTCTTGATACTTCATACGTAAAGTCAACGTGTCCAGGTGTGTCAATTAAATTAAATATATATTTTTCACCACTTTTACTTATATAGCTCATTCTCACAGCTTTAGCTTTTATAGTTATACCTTTTTCTTTTTCTAGTTCCATTTCGTCAAGAATTTGATCTTTCATTTCTCTTCTGGAAATTGTTCCAGTATATTCAAGAAGTCTATCAGCAATCGTACTTTTCCCATGATCTATATGAGCTATAATGCAAAAATTTCTTATATTAGACATTTATCCATCATTCCTAAAATACAAATTATTTGTTATTTATTGCGTGTAAATAGTGTCCATGGTTTTCAATATTGAATTTTTACTTCTACATTTCAAAATTTCTTCTGAGATTTTCTTAGCATCTACAAAAGAAATACTTCTTATTACCCTTTTAATCTCTGGAATTTGTGCGGATGACACACTGAACTGGTCAAGTCCAAAACCTAAGAGAACAGGAGTATAATATGGATCACCTGCCATTTCTCCACACATACTTACAGTTATTCCAACTCTATGACTTTCATCTATAATCTTTTTAATAAATCTCAAAATTGCAGGATGTAGCGGATCATAAAGACCTGCAACATTTTCATTTACTCTGTCAACAGCAAGTGTATATTGTATTAAATCGTTAGTTCCTATTGAAACAAAATCAACCTCTTTAGCAATAGCATCAATTATCATAGCGGCAGATGGCACTTCTATCATCGCACCAACTTCCATTTTTTCGTCAAATTCTATATTTTTTTTTCTTAAATCTTGCTTCACCTTATTGAGAACTTTATTAGCTTCATATAATTCCTCAATTCCAGATATCATAGGATACATAAGTCTAACTTTTCCATACGCTGAAGCCTTTAAAATACCTCTTAACTGATCAATAAAAATCTCTGGATATTTAAGAGAAAGTCTTATAGCTCTTAAGCCTAGAAATGGATTCTTCTCTTGTTCCATATTTAAAAAACCCATTTTCGTGAGCTTATCGCCTCCCAAGTCAAATGTCCTTATTACAGTTGGATAAGGAGACATAACTTCTGCAACTTTAGAATAATTCTCAAAGTGATCCTTTTCTGTTGGCATAGTATCGCGGTTGAAGTATATAAATTCTGTCCTATAAAGACCTACCCCCATTGCCCCATTGCTCAAAATTGACTCTATCTCATCAGGATTATCAATATTTGCAAAAATCAAAACTTTATGATTATCCGTTGTCTCAGCGGGTAAATTTTTTAACTTTTCAAGTTCTTTTCTCTTTGCAAATTGTAAAGTATACTCTTCCCTATATTTAGTTATAGTCTCAAGAGTCGGGTTTAATATAATCTCTCCTCTATTACCATCAATAATAATTACATCACCCGTTCTAGTCTGTGAGGATATTATTTTTAAACCTACAACAGCCGGTATGGAAAGTCCTTGTGCGATAATTGCTGTATGAGAAGTTTTTCCGCCAATATCTGTAGCAAAACCCTTCACTAATTTTTCCCTTATTGCCATAGTATCAGCAAGAGTTAAGTTATGAGAAACTACTATTGAACCTTCCTCTAAACTTGCGATGGCTTTTCTCTGCTTTCCAAGTAAATTTTCAATAATTTTTTTTCCAATATCCTGGATATCAATTCTTCTATCCCTAAAGTAATCATCCTTTATAAATTCAAAAGAACGAACAATACCATCTATAACCTTAAAAACAGCATATTCCGCATTAACACCATTATCTATAAGCTCATAAACATCTCTCTTCATAGTTGGATCATCCAAAATTAAAAGATGGGCATCAGCTATACGTGCATAATTTTTACCAAGAACTCCGTTAATCTTAGCATAAACCACCTTAAGCTCATCCCTAGTTTTTTCAACAGCATTATCCAAGCGCCTTTTTTCAGTTTCTATAGCATTACTTGGTATTTCTCTCCTAATGACACAAAAATCATCATCTTCAAGAAAAAAAACTTTACCAATAGCAATTCCTGATGATGCTGCAACACCTTTAAAAATAACATCTCTTTTAGCAGGCATTTTTTTTCTCCTAATATGCCAATTAAATTCACGAGACGAATAACTTTAATCCACCATAGTTGCAAATAAATCCTTAATTGCTGTTAAAACTTCATTTTCATCCGGACCATCAGCAACAAATTTCAATGTGCTTCCATGTCCAGCAGCTAAAGTCATAACACCCATAATACTTTTTGCGTCAACTTCAAAATCATCTTTTAAAATTTTAACCGCAGAGCTATATTTAGCTGTAGTCTGCACAAGCATTGCTGCTGGTCTTGCATGCAAACCCATTTTATTTGAAACAATAATAATCTTTTCTTTCATCTTTCTATATTCAAAAACAAGAAACACCAATACATGCTAGCACCGTGCCATAAAACAAAAAAACTGCACTAAATTTCCAAGAAACAAAAATTGAAAACGCAAATAAAACAGCATATATAAGAATATCACAAACACTACTTTCAAAAAATCTAGCGTTTATATTTACGCAACCAAAAAACAAAAATCTTAAATATAAAACCAACGCCCCAATCATGACTACTAGTTCACTGCAATACAATACTTTCCCCAGAAACATAAATCTAAAATTTGATAATAAAAAAATATTCTTTTTCCTATCAAACCTAAAACCTATAAACATAAGCAAAAACCTTACTGGAATATGCACAATATTATAAAAAAAAATAAATACTAAAGGAATCCAAAAATTATACGCTACAAATTTATTATTTTTATTACTAAACATATTTGCAAAAAGAAAAAGTATAAATATGCTCACAAAGACTATCAAATATCTTAGTGTCCCTCCAAAAAATGAATCCCCTATCGCAGCCAATGGTCCTTCCATTATATTTTTAACCGTATTTACGTCAGAAACTTCACCTAAATACTTACTTTCTGACAGTTCTTTTTCCATACTTGCAACGATCGCAATTATTAAGCTAGCCATATAAGGATGCGTATTAAAAAATCCAATATGTCTTAAAAAAGCCTCCCTTTTTTTAGTCTCATCTGAATAAATTTTACATAGTAAAGGTTTTAATATAAACAAAAAACCAATATTCTGTAGTCGCTCGTAATTCCACAAACCTTGTATAAAAAAAGTCTTTACAAACATACTAAAGTATATTTTCATCATTTTAAAGCTTACATTATTGCTCACAAACACTATAAAATAACTCCACAATTATTTAATAAGCATCACCAAAAAGCATTACCAAACTAATATATACTAACGTCTAAAAAGGATTCTTATTTTCCTGAAATTACACATAGCCATACCAAAGCCACATATAGGTAATAAATACCAAGCTTTTTGAAATCCTTTAAGAACAAAATTTGGAAATTCAGAATATATAAACCTATATATCCATCCGCCAATAGTCATCGAAAATATGTAAAACAAAAATGCTTTTGCGATAAAAAAGAATAGTCCTACAGCTACACCAATATTTATATATCTATATTCTCCATTTTGCACTCTTCTTTCAACCCAATGCATAAGTTTAGTGTTAAAATCTCTTCCCCAAATATCTATTAATTTGTACAAATAAGCAAATGGAATAGCCAACACCAATCCCCATATTGCGGCTTCATGCAAACCCATAAAGTACTTACACATCCAAAAAGTAGATAAAGTACCTAATACTGAAACATCAATGGGTACAGCAACACCTATAGGTACTGCATTTATCCAAATCATCTCAACTATAATACCTATCCAAAGTCCTGCACTTACATCGCCCATAAAAAAACCTATAAGAGGAGCACAAAATATGGGGCGACAAATCATAAGCTGCCCTATGGCAATTACGTCTGCACTGCACAAAGCTGAAACAAACGCAAGAAAAACAATATTTTTATTTACACATAGCATCATATTATTTTATCTAGATCATTTAACAAAATACCATTCTTCAACTTCAATAAATTTAAATATTATCTTAATCTTAGATTTTTAATTAAAAAAACAAAAACCACTTAAAATAAAGTGGATTTCTAAGAATTATTTTAGTTCATTCGCTACTTACAAGCTCTTCAAACATTATTCAAATCCTGTAACAATTAATAAGTTAAAATATTATAAAGCAAAAAATTTACTCTACTCACTCCATTTTCTTATGAATTGCCAAATATTCCTTCTCTACCAAATGCATAATATTTGATTTTTCATCTTTTGGAAAAATGCGTCCCTCTATTTCAACACCTTTTCTACATATCATATATAAATCTTCCAAATCAACGACATCTACATAAAGATTGTATAAAAGCTGCTTCTTACCATTTTTAAAATGCATCCCTCCTACATTTACAGATTTAAAATCTACCCCATTATCTAACATATATAGTACATCCGAAGGACTTGCTGTTAAAATCATCATTTTTTTTTCACCATATTGTCCATTCACAACTTTACTCGTTGCATCCTTGAGATTTTCTACTACAAGTTCCACATCACTGGGCATAGTCATAGCCATAAGTAACTGCTGAATCTCATCTTGAGCCACTATATCCGAAGCAATCAATACGATATCAACATCTATCGCTTTTAACCACCCTTGTACTACTTGTCCATGTATCAATCTATCATCTATTCTTACTAAAATTATAGGCATTTTTTTATTCTTGTCAGACAAAAATTAATATTAGTCACTGGCAAAAGGCAAAACAAAATACTAAAATCAAGAAGTACGTTTATTATGCTTTCCATATATCTCATCAAATAATTTTTTTTTAACATTTATCATGCTCTTCTGTCCATCAAATAAAACTTTCTCCGCTAAGTCTGAAATAGTTATATCTTTTTTACTTGAAAATATCGCAGATAATATCATTGGAAGATTAACACCAGAAAGAATCTCTGCGTTAAATAACATACACATAGGGGCCGAAGCATTACAAGGTGTTCCTCCTACCATATCAGTAAGTATAAGGCTTCCGTCATCATCGCTCACGTCTTTTAAAAGACTATTAACTCTTTCCTTCATCTGTATCAAACTATCACCGACCTCTCTTTTAACAACATATAAATTAGACTGTTTCCCGACAATAGCTTCTACAGAATTTACCAATTCTTGTGCTAATTCTCCATGAGCAACAACAATAATTTTGACCATACTTCTGAATCCCCCACATGAAGATGAAGATAAGGTTTTCTTTTCATTTTAACACTGACGTTATTATTTCAACTAAAACATCCGCAAGTTTATCAGGATCATGTCTTGCATAAATCTCATCAGAAAATAAACTCCCCTTTACAATTTTAATACACACCTTGTCATTTTCAACTTGGCAAGCTCCACATTTTTCGTACCTTTTTACAAGGTTTTCTGGAACTATACCTTCATTTGCTATAACACAGTCAACTATCCCACTATAAGAGTGTTTTTCTATCGCTGCTACATGATCTGAAAGTTTGTAGCCTTTCGTTTCGCCAGGCTGTGTCATGATATTGCAAACATACATTTTGTAGGCTTTTGATATTTTTATTGCATCAACAACTCCATCAACTAGCAAATTAACTATTATTGAAGTATATAAAGATCCTGGACCAAAAATTATTATATCTGCATTTTTTAAAACATTAATTACATCTGGAGTAGCAGGTGGACTCATAGGACTTAAGCCTATACGCTTAATCTTTTCTTCTACTTCAGAAATTTTGCTTTCGCCTTTTATCTTTTTTCCACTTTCAAGTTCAGCTTCAAGCACAATTGAAGATAGTGTTACAGGTAAAACTCTTCCTCTTATTGCAAGAACTTCACTGCAATTCGCTATAGCACTATCAAAACTACCCAAAATTGAAGACATAGCTGTTAAAAAGAGGTTTCCAAAAGAATGTCCAGACAAAGTTCCTCTAGTCGGAAATCTATACTGAAAAAGCCTTGACATTAAGCTTTCTTCTTCAGAAAGAGCAACTAAACAATTTCTTATATCTCCCGGCGGCAAAACACCAAGTTCAGTCCTTAGCTTACCAGAACTTCCTCCGTCATCCGCTACATTCACCACAGCAGTAATAGACTTGTTATACTTTTTAAGACCTCTTAAAAGAGTCGACAACCCACTCCCACCACCAAGAGCAACAATCTTTAGATTTTTCATTATATATATTTACCACATTGTAAAAATTGATACTCAATTAGATTTTTTCTTATTTTAGATATCATAATATAAAAATATCTCTGTGATTAAGTTTCACTTTATACTTTTTATTTCTTAAAAATTCCGCAAGCTTTATAGCTGTAAAAACTGACCTATGTTTCCCTCCTGTACACCCTATTGCTATAGTTAAATAGCTTTTACCTTCTTTAATATAAAATGAGAGGGTTGTGCTTATAAGCTTCGAGAATATACTAAAGAAAACTTTAAACTCTTTTTGGACTTCTATGTAATCTTTAACAGCCTTATCGTTACCAGTTTTAAATTTTAATCCATATACATAGTTTGGATTCGCTAAAAAGCGTACATCATAAACTATATCGGCATTGCTTGGTATACCATATTTATACCCAAAAGAAAGAATAGAAATACTTAAATATTGTTCCCTGCATTGACAAACACCTATAAGTACAGAAATTAATTCCTTAAGTTCAATTACATTGACACCTGTAGTATCCACTATCTCATCTGCAATCTTAAAAATTCCATCTATAACTTTTCTCTCACGCATTATTCCTTCAATTAACGATCCACTCTCCAAAGGATGACGATGACGAGTTTCAGAATAACGCCTTAATAGAATCGAATCAGAAGCATCTAAAAAAATAACCTTACATTCTACATTTTTTCCCTTCAAAGCAATAAGTACACTTTCAAAATAAGTAAGAGTTTCCCCTGCACGTGAATCTATGCTTATTGCTATATTTTTATATTTATCATCGGAACTTTCAAGACATATATCTACAAAATTTAGAACCATTTGAATAGGCATATTATCAATACAAAAAAAGCCAAAATCCTCAAAAATTTTGAGAGCTTGACTCTTACCTGCACCTGACATACCAGAAATTATATATAATTTTATCATTACCATTTAAAAGACAGATTACTTTAACACTATTTTAAGTCACCACATCATTGTATGGCATAAAAACAAATTAACTATTTTTTCATTTAAAACTTTTAATGAAGGCAACAAAACAAATAGTTAAAATATACACATAGATTACTACTTTTTTAATTCGTAGCAAACGATAATCACACATAACTGTTATATATATTTATTATATGCTCTATGCACGTGTACGGCACTTGCTATTTTTCAACTCTTATTGGACCCATTATTAATTTCTTTTTTTAATTTATAGTCTAAGTCTCTTACAGTAAAACGTCCTTTATTTTTAAGTCTTTGATTTAAACTTGCCGTTTCAACAAGCACAGCGAGATTTCTTCCAGGCCCAACAGGAATTGTAATTTCAGGAATTCTTACACCCAAAAACTCAGAATAATATTCATTAATTCCTAACCTCTCATACTCCTTTTCCAATTCCCACATCTCAAGTTTTACAACAAGTTCTATGTAAGTCTCATCTAAAATGCTTCCTATGCCAAAAATATCCTTAACATTTATTATACCTATACCTCTCACTTCTATAAGATGCTTTGTAATCTCCAAACCACTTCCACTCAAAGTACATTCAGAATGTTTCTTTACAATTACAACATCGTCAGCAACAAGTTTATGACCTCTTTTTAAAAGTTCAAGAGCACACTCAGATTTACCTATTGCAGACTTACCTATAATTAAAACACCTAAACCATAGATACTCGTCATAACACCATGTATTTTAATTGACGGGGCAAGCTTTCTATCCAAATAATAAATTAAATCACCAATAAACGAAGAAGTTCCCCATTCTGTTCTCAAAAGCGGAACATCCAAATCAGAGAATATTTTTACCATTGCACCATTAGGATTAAGTCCTTTAGTCAAAATACAACACACAGCAGCCTTATGAGAGAAAATTCCATATAATACTTTTATCTGATCATCATATCTTAGATTTTCTAAATATAAGTACTCACTCATTCCAATAATCTGTATACGCTCATACGGAAAATTCTTAAAAAATCCAGCAAATGCAAGACCCGGCCTGTTAACATCAGAAGTCTCAATTTTTTTATCAAGACCAGTATGTCCCATCAAAAGTGCAAGTTTAAAATCTTCACCTTTCTCACTAATAAACGTGCCTACATCAATAGATATACTAATTAATCATCCTCTTGTTGTATTATTTTTACAATTTCTTCTGCCGTAACTGCATTTCGTATGGCTTGCCTTAGAAATTTATCTTTAAAAAGTCTTGATATTCTAGACAATGCTTTTAAGTGTTCTCCCATCACATCAACAGGTCCCAACAAAAGAAAAATTATATGGACCGGTTCACCATCAAGAGAGTTGAATTCTATTCCTTTTTGCGAAATTCCAAGAACTCCTATTTGTTCTTGCAAAGCGTCAGTTTTTCCATGTGGTATCGCAACTCCTTGCCCAATTCCTGTTGAGCCTAGCTTTTCTCTCTCTAATACAACACCAATAACTTCATCAACTTTTTTGACCTTTTTTCTATTTTTTAAAACCTCTACAAGTTCAATAATTGCCGATTTTTTATCATATGCTTTTAAATCAACAATAATCGAATCTTGATCTAAAAAATCCATAATCTTCATTTCTCTCACCTCCGGTACTTTATATTTAATTTGGCTTTAAAAGAACTAATGACCCTTTTTCATTGCGATAAAGAACACTTACTTTATCATATATGCCATCTTTAAACATATAAACCATATAAGCAAGATTATCCATATTATCAACTGCTTCTTCTAGTGTCTCTGATTTTAAATCAAAACGTCTTATTTCAGAAATTCTCTCTCTTAAATTTTCCATATTACTACAAGAAGAAGATATTTTCTCAATATTACGCTTTTTATCTCTTGAAACTTTTAGATTATCCTTTCTGTGAACTTTTGAAACCTCTTTTTGTTTTTTAAGTTGTTTTTTAAGTTTATTTACAGTAAGATCTAGTGAAGAATATACATCGTAAGAATACCCTTTTGATACTAGAGAAAGTTTGTCTAAGTATAAAATTATTTCTGTCATATGCCTAGCCTTTTCAACTGACAAAACAACATGTGCCCATACATTATTAGTATCATAAAACTTACCAATCTTTTCAATTTTTTTTCGCACATAATAATCAATTGACTCTGTCAATTCCAGATGCCTAGCTGTAATATCAACTCTCATTTATTTCTCCTTTACAATAAATAAGCACCGGCACTCCATTCTCAGCTTTTTGCATGGATAACAACAAATAATTACATTAAGTTTACATTTTTATACTACATTTTAAAATTATCACCTAAATACACTTTTTTAGCTTCTTGATTCCCAAGCAACTCTCTTGCATTCCCTTCAACTAAAATTCCTCCATCGTAAATCACATATGCTCTGTCTATAATCTCAAGAGTTTCTCTAACATTATGGTCAGTTATAAGAACACCTAATCCTCTTGCTTTCAGTTTTTTTACAAACTTCTGTATATCATCAACTGTAATAGGATCAATACCAACAAACGGTTCGTCTAAAAGCAAAAACTTAGGATCCACTATTAAAGCTCTAGCAATTTCAAGTCGCCTTTTTTCTCCTCCAGATAACGTGGCACTAATTTGCTTACGCAGTTTTATAAGACCAAAATCTTCAAGCAAAAGCTCAATCTTTTCTCTTCTCTGAACTTTTGAGGCTATAAGTACTTGGGCTATGGAAACAAGATTATCTTCAACGGTGAGTTTACTGAATATTGACGGCTCCTGTGAAAGATATCCTATCCCAACTCTAGCCCTTCTGTACATAGGCCAAGTAGTTATTTCAGTATCATCAATATAGACACTGCCACTATAAGGTTTTACAAGACCAACAGTCATATAAAAAGTTGTGGTCTTCCCAGCACCATTAGGCCCAAGTAAACCCACAATTTCACCTTGCTTTACACTTATACTTACGCCATTCACAACCATCTTATACTTATACTTTTTGTACAAATTTTCAGTTCTAAGTATCATTTTTTTTATCTTCTATTTCAACTTTCACTTTCACCAAACCTCTAATTAACCATTCTTTTTTTTATTATCTGAATTATAAAAAACTATTTTATCCGCCCTACAAATACCTCTTTTCCCATTATGTGAAACATAAACCTCTGGTCTTTTTTTGTCTTTTTCAAAAACTGTATACAGCTCTTTTTTAAAAAAAATAGCATTATCTGAATAAACTGTACCATAAGAATTTGTGACCTCAACATCATTATAAGCCTTCAAAGTTTTCAGATTATCATCAACATAAACTTCTTGAGCACATAAAATAGTAGGTGAATTTGAATTATTCATAAAATACTTTAATTTTAGTATAGTACTCCCCCAAATTTTTCCATTTTTTCCATTCATATCATAATGTGCAAAATCTCCGCAACATTCAACTGTTTCATCATCCTTTAAATTTGACAAAAAGTTGACATTACCATAAGCAAAAATAAATGACTCGCTTTCATTATAAATTATATTATTAGCTGTCATTATATTCAAATCGCTAACAATCTTTGAATTCCCCTTTAAAACTGTAACTTTCCCTTTATCTCTTATTTCCATTCTTTCCCCAGTTATAATGACCTTTCCAAAGGCACAATTAACAAAACAAAGGATGGTAATCTTAATAAAAAAAGTAATAAGAAATATTTTAATTGACTTAATCAATCAAAATCCTCTGGTTTCTAATAACGATATTATTTAATCTTATATCCGATTCAAAACCCTTACCATACACTACTTCACCAGGTTTTGTAAACTTAACGTTATTATTGCTGTAAACCAAATTGTCCACAGAATTATACGTTAAATTTGTGGTTTGCAAACTCTCACCGTTTACGGTTTTTACAAGACACTTTCCATTACATTTGACATCATATGTTTCTGTATTTATTCTTGCACTTTCAGTTATTAGATCTGAAACATAATTGCCCTCATCATAAAACTTTATTACAGGATGATCTAAATCAGCAATACTTTTTTTAGTATCTATAACAGCAGATTTACCCTCTAGGGTCATACCAATTTTTCCTCTGAACAATCTGGTCACTACAAATTCTTCCACCTTTTGATCATAAGCAGGCAGATTTTCTTCAACGATAGTTGCCTTGGACTTACAACTTGGAAGCAAAAAAACAGAAAATACTATTATCACCGATAATATGCTGCAATTTTTATAAAACATATCTTTCCAAGTCAAAAGAAAAACATTTATTCTTCAATATTTACAAAATACTTTTAACTATCCAAACTCTTTATAACTTTTATAATATAAAATTTCATACTATTCACCCAAAGTTTCTCACAAAATTAAGCTTTTCCTTTACAAACAAATATCCTCATCTTACAGATAAAACTGAAATTCTCATATAAATCATTTGATTATTCATAACCACTCAAAGCTTTTTCCCATTCACCTTTGGCTTTCATAATAAGTTCTATCACTTCTCTTACAACACCTTCCCCACCGTTAAAAACTGAAACATAATCAACATGCTTCTTTATTTCTTCACATGCATCCATTGGGCATATTGACAATCCCACTTTTTTTAGTACAGATATATCTACTATATCATCACCAATATATGCTACTTCTGAGGCATTGAAACCACTTTCTTTTAATATCTTTTCCAAAGCCACCATTTTATTCATACAATCTTGTACAAGATAATCAATACTCATATCTTTTGCACGCTTATTAACTTGAAATGACTGCCTGCCAGTTATCCATGCAGTCTTAATCCTAGGATTAGTTTTAAAAAGCTCATTATACCCCATTCCATCTTTAACATTCCATATTTTTATCTCTTCACAGTTATTTAAAATTATTATTTCACCACGTGTTAAAACTCCATCTATGTCACAAGCTAAAAGTTTAATTTTTTTCGCTCTTTCCTCTATCATATCTCTTTCAATTTTCATCATTAACTTTTACCCATATCTTCCTATATTTAACTTCTAAATTTAGAAATAATCCCACAAGACCTTACCTATCAATTGCTTAAGACAATCAACACACACCAGTTCTGAAAAAAACTAATTTGCTTTTTTTATTTCTCACAATACAGTTTCCCTATATTCTTTTTACAGATCTATCTATAACTCTTACATACTCAAGTATTTGCTTAAAATATTTTAAGTCAACACTATTTGCTCCATCTGAAAGTGCTCTACTAGGATTGTCATGGACTTCCAAAAATAATGCAGCAATTCCAAGCGCCGTAGCTGCTCTTGAAAGAGGAAAAACAAATTCTCTATTTCCTCCACTACAAGCTCCTCGACTACTAGGAAGCTGAACACTATGCGTAGCGTCAAAGACAACAGGATAACCTGTTTGTTTCATTACTTCTAACCCTCTGAAATCTACTACAAGGTTATGATACCCGAAAGAAACTCCTCTCTCAGTAAGCAACAAATCTTTACCACCACAATTTTCAGCTTTCTTAACTACATTAAACATATCATCAGGAGATAGAAATTGACCTTTCTTAATATTAACAGGCTTACCCGTAAGAGCGCATGCTTTTATTAAATCTGTTTGGCGCGACAAAAATGCAGGAACTTGAATTAAATCTACAACTTGCGCAACCTTCGGAACATGAATTTCATTGTGAACATCCGTAGTAATGACTAATCTTAATTCTCTTTTAATTTTAGCAAGAATCTCAAGACCTTCTTCAATACCTGGTCCCCTATAAGAACAATCTAGTGAACGATTCGCTTTATCGTAAGAAGCTTTAAAAATAAAAGGAATATCAAGCTCAGATGTTATTTTCTTCAAGCTCGAAGCTAAGCTCAAAGCATGTTTTTTACTTTCAATTACGCATGGTCCCGCTATAATAACAATAAGTCTATCATTTGAAAGAGTAATATCTTTATTTTTTCCGACTTTTACATATTTATTACACATTTTAAATTCTCTTTATATGGATGGGAATAATATATACAAATGCATAGAAAAATATCTTACGATACAATACACCATATTTATAAAGCACAAGCTTATAAACTTATAAAGTAATTTATAGATATTTCTCAATTTTTAAAATATCATCAGGCGTATCAACTCCTATCGAGTCATATCTTGCCACAACAACTCTTATCCTTTTCCCATTCTCTAAAGCTCTTAACTGCTCAAGACTTTCAGCCTCCTCTAAAAATGATACACCTCTTTTTGAAAAATCCAACAAAAATTTCCTTTTGTATCCATATAGTCCAATATGTTTGTAATATTTAATATTCACATTATCTCTATTGTAAGGTATTGCAAATCTTGAAAAATACAGCGCATATCCGTATTTATCAAAAACAACTTTAACATTATTAGGGTCTTCTATAACCTTTTTCTTAACTATTGGGAAAGCAGCCGTCACGTACTCAAGAGACTTATTTTTTTTTAGCAAAACCACTACATCATCTATAAGCTTAGTATCTATCAAAGGCTCATCACCTTGTACATTAATAAAAATATCGTAATTTTTTAAAAACTTTGAAGCTGCAAAAGCTATCCTATCTGTACCACTTTTACATGTTTCCGGCGTCATAAACACGTTAAATCCTAGCTTTTTAATAACATTATAAATACGCTTATCGTCAGTTACAACTGCCACAAAATCAACTTCTTCACATTTTTTAACACGTTCTAGAGTATGCTGTATAAGAGGTTTCCCTTTTATCAAAATTAAAGGCTTACCAGGGAATCTACTTGATCCATATCTTGATGGAATAATTATAGTTGTTTTCACTTTCTATAGAAATCTATTATCGTTCTTCTCAACTCGTGCTGATTTACTGTTGCAGTTCCAAGTTTACCAATAACTATCCCAGCAGCAAAATTTGCAATTTCAGCAGAATTTATCAAATCAGCTTTCGCGGCTAACGCCAAAGTCATTGCAGATATAACAGTATCACCAGCACCCGTAACGTCAAAAACTTCCTTTGCCCTTGTAGGAATATTTGTTATCCTACCTTTAGATTGAATAAGCATCATGCCTTTCTCACTGCGTGTAATAAGAACTGCATCTGAATTTAAAGTCTCAAGAATTCTTGTACCAAGCATAGCCATATCTTCGTCAGTTTTGACATTTTTTGCATTCATTCCTTCAATAGCTTCATTTTCGTTTGGAGTTACTATCGTAACTTTTTTATATTTTTTGAAATTATATATTTTAGGATCCACTGTAATACAAATCTCATGTTTCTTTGCAAGATAAATTGTTTTTCTGAGAATCTTTGGACTTATAACTCCCTTACCGTAATCAGAAATTACTACAGCATTTACCTTGCTTATAAGTTTTTCTATATTTTTTATAACTTTAGATTCAGTTTCATAATCAAAAAAACCTTTTTTCTCCTTATCCATCCTCAGAACTTGCTGGTTTGCAGCTATAATTCTTGCTTTCAAAATTGTTGGTCTTTGAGAGTTATAAACCAAATAGTCAGAATTTACCCCTTCTTTTAAAAGCATTTTAATCAAAGAACTCCCGGCAGTATCCTCGCCTATCACACTTACAATAAATACTTTCCCTCCCAAATTAGTTATATTATTTGCAACATTAGCAGCTCCTCCTAGACTTTCAGTTTCCTCTGCAATCTCTACAATTGGAACAGGAGCTTCTGGAGAAATTCTTTTTATCTTACCCCAAATAAATCTATCAATCATAACATCACCTACGACTAAAATAGTCTGTTCTCTAAACGAAGATACAAATTTTAAAAGTTCTATGTGCCTCATATAAAAATCACTCATAAATAAGATTTGTCTTTCAAATAAACACAATAATCCTCAATAGAATCTTCAAGTTTCATAAAAGGCTTAGTATATCCTGCATCTATAAGCTTATTTATCTTTGCTTTTGTAAAGTATTGATATTTAGGTTTTAGACAATCAGGCATTTCAACATATTCTATGTTTTTCTTCTTACCAGTCACTGCAAACATGTATTTAGCTACATCATTCCATGTACTAGATTCTCCAGAACCCAAATTAAAAATACCTGTTGTCCTTGAAGAATTTTTAAGCAGAAAATACATGACATCTACAGCATCCTTAATATATACAAAATCTCTAGCTTGCTCTCCATCTGCATAATCTTTATTGTAAGATTTAAACAATCTAATAAACCCTTCTTCAAATACAGAACTGTAATTTTTACAAATCACGCTTCGCATATCACCTTTGTGATATTCATTAGGGCCAAAAACATTGAAAAACTTTATGCCAATAACTTTATTATTGAGGTAATTATTATTTAAAAGCCACAAGTCAAACATATGCTTAGAAAAACCATACATATTCAAAGGTGACAAATCATTCATTTTTGATATGTCATCATCGTACCCACATTCGCCTCTCCCGTAAGTCGCAGCAGAAGAAGCATAAATAAAAGGGACTCCCTCTTCAAAAGCCCATAAAGCAAGAATTTTAGAATAATTATAATTATTTTTTATGTAGTAACCTGCATCAGTAATAGTCGTAGAACTACACGCTCCAAGATGTACAATAACTTGTGGTTTTGGTATCTGTTTTCTTACTACAGCTTCAAGAAAATCATCTTTTTGCATATAATCATAGTAAACTTTACTTTGTAGATTCTTCCATTTTTCATCATCATCAAGATGATCAACAACTAAAATATCCTTTATACCTTCTTTATTCAATTTCCATATAAAACAACTACCTATAAAACCAGCGCCTCCTGTTAATATTATCATTTAAACCTCTTGTATTGAAAAAACCAAATCCATGTAACATCATCACAACAAATTCAATTTTTTAGTGTAGTCAAACATTGTATATGTTCGTTCGTATGGTTCTTATACTAAAATGACATCCATTATGTCGCTTCCATATATGTAACATTATAGTCCATTTTCTCCAAAAAGCATAAGTAGATACATAATCTTCATAAAGCTTTTAAATACCTCTTCTCAGTATCAATTATTATAATTGTGTAGGACCTTCTTTAACCCGTACAGTTACAAGAACGCTACTAACAATACACCTCATTATAAACACCATTCACATGACTATTCATCTACTATATTTTTTACTATACTGCTTCCTCCATAGTTTTCTCTTACTTTTTTTTAAGAATCCGGCTATAGGTTTCAAAGAGCACCCACAGGTTACTGGACAGCTCACCCAAACAATGCCCTATCAGATTAATTGTAGAATTATACAAATTTAAAATATTACAACCATGACTAAAAAAAGTTTCTTCATAAAACTTCGTTTTGCAATATAATATAGTCACCTCTTATTTATCTATTTTTTTTATATATAAATTACCATATTATGAATCCTTGAAAAATAATTCTTCAGGATCAACTCTCTCCATATCTCTTCCTTGCATTGTATATTAATGTATATTAATATTATATATCACCATATAGCACATACTATCAAAATTTCTTATGCAAGTTAGAGGTATCAACTCACAAAACATTAAATCTTAATTCTTTACAAGACAAGATAAATCCCACACTTACCTTATACCATAAAACAACTTATTTATTTTGTACATGAATAATATACATTTATCAATAGCAAATACTAGATCAAACTTAATAACAACCAACTATAATCATGGCTATGATTCCCATATTGATATTTTAAATTTTATCAAATAATTTATACACTTCATATATAATTCTTTGAAAATTCATGATGCTACAAGTACGCTTAGTTAAACTTACTCCTATTAACAAGCAAAAAACATAAAGCAATATGGCTTTCTTTTTTTCTATACAAATCCTGTAAAAGTGATAGCATTTATCATAATCATTCTTACTTATATTAAGTGACTTTACATCAGACAAAATATTTTTACTTAAATAAGCAATTTTGATAGAATACTATTGATATGATAAATGTTTCAGTCATAGATATACCTTACAACAAACTACTTGCAAGATTAGGATATTCACACAATAAGACAAAACTCGATATAAAAACTATCAACTTAATAAAAGAAAATTTAAGCTTGGCTCAAAAGCTCATTAGACCTAAATCTGCAATTGCAGTTGAGAGTATAGCATTGTATGGAAGCTTAATCTTATTTGAGAATGGATATAAAATTAAAAGCAATAATATAGCAACCCTTTTAAAGAATTGTTTTAAAGCGTATGGAATTGTTGTAACTATAGGTACTGCATTGGAAAAAAAAAGAGACGACTGCTTAAAAAAAAAAGAGATTTTTAACGCTTTAGTACTAGATGCAGCAGGCTCTGTAGCCGCAGAAGAAACTATAACTCTTGCCGCCATGCAAATTAAGGCTTATGAAGAAGAAAACAACAACATACTAACAAGAAGATACTCCCCCGGGTACGGCGATTGGCAACTTGAAGCTAATAAACAATTTTTAAATTGGATAGGTACAACGCGCATAGGAGTCACTTTAAATAAATTTTATCATATGAAACCAGAAAAATCTGTTTCTGCTTTAATAGGTGTAAAAAGCTAGATCGACTTACATTTTTCTTAATTCTCAACATAATAAAAAAATTATTTACAATTATAATAAAATATAATAGAATCGTGGCTTATATAAAGATGCTGAAGCATAAAAAATATCAAAACAAAGTAGATTTGCAAAAATCTTACTTAATCAATTTTTACATCTATATGTTTTTTAGGCAGTGCACTTATTTAATGATACACATATTAAAAGCTTATGCAATTAGTAAAATAACAGGACATTAAATGAAAAAATCAGATTTTTTAGATATACTGAAAAGTCGTGTATTAATTATGAGTGGCGCAATGGGAACTGAACTGCAAAAGAAAAAGTATCTTGACGATGTTACAATTCCAGAAGAACTAAACATCAAATTCCCAAAAAGAGTTTCTGAAATCTATTCTTCCTACATAAACGCTGGTGCAGACATAGTTCTAACAAACACATTTGGAGCAAATTCCATAATATTGCAACAACACAAGCTTTTAGATAAAGCTGAAGATATAATAAAATCTGGAATCGATTTAATTAAGAAAATTTCTCCACACATTATTATTGCTGGTGACATGTCTTCAACTGGCGAATATATCGAACCATTGGGTGCCTTATCTTTTGAGGATGCTTATGAAACCTTCTCATTACAATCATCTCTTCTCCAAAAACATGGAGCAGATATTATAGTTATTGAAACAATGACTGAAATAAAAGAAACTAAAGCAGCAATTCTTGCAGCGAAAGATAATTTTGAAGGCGCGATTATTGTTAGCATGACCTTTTCTGCAGACGGTACAGCAGTTACCGGAACAAATTTAAAAAGTTTTATTGCAATGACAGAAAGTTTAGGTGTTGATGTGATTGGACTAAACTGTTCTATAGGTTCTATGGAGTTGGCAGAACTCACAAAAATTTTATGCGAAAACACAAACCTACCTGTATCTTTTAAGCCTAATGCTGGGATCCCAGAATTAATTAACCATGAGACAAAATTTTTAGAAACAAAAGAAGAATTTATAGAAGCAAGTTTAAAGGCCTACTCTTATGGTACTAATATGTTTGGCGGCTGCTGTGGAACAACTCCTGAATTCATAAAATCTTTATCTAATGAACTCAAAAACAAAACTCCCAAAATACGCAAAACAAAAAATAAATATTTCCTTTCAACAAGAACAAAAGCTATAGACATAAATGAAATTAAAAGACCTATTTTTATCGGCGAAAGAATAAACCCAACTAATAGAAAAAAGTTTCAAGAAGAACTGACTAAAAACAACCTATCCACTATAAAAGACGAGGCACGTTCGCAAGTTTTTTTCAGTGCGAATTTACTAGATGTAAATATGGGAGTTCCGGGAGTTGATGAAGTAAAGCTCCTTGTAAGCGCCGTGAATCAATTACAAGAAATAGTCCCTGTTCCATTATGTATAGATTCTAGCAATGTCAGCGCTTTAGAAGAAGGAGTTAAAAATTGTGCTGGAAGACCTATTATAAATTCCGTAAATGGCGAGCTGATAAAGCTCAACTCAATATTACCAATAGCAAAACGCTACGGTGCAGCACTTATCGCACTAACAACAGATGACAATGGCATACCTAAAACAGCACAAGAAAGATTGAATATAGCCAAAAAAATTTTAAACTTTGCAGATCAATATAATTTTGAAAGAAAAAATATTATTTTTGATTACCTTGTTTTATCAGTAAGCTCTTCACCCGAACAAATAAAAGAAACGCTAACAGCAATGAAAGAGTCAAAGAGAATATATCCAGATTGCAAGCTTGTCTTAGGAGTCTCAAATGTATCTTTTGGACTTCCCTCAAGACAAACAATCAATTCAACTTTCTTAAAAATGGCTGTAAACGCTGGGCTTGATTTTGCAATTGTCAACCCATACGCAAAATGGGATATTGATGATCCTTTAGCCAAAAACTTACTTGAAAACAAAGATAAAGGTGCAATTAAATATATGGAAACTTTCAGCTCTTTTACAAAACAAGTTCTACCAAAAACTGAAATAAAAAAAACCTCTTTAGGTGGTGATCAGCTTTATCTTTCAATACTAAACGGAAATAAAGAATCTGTAGCTGATATTCTAGATAAAATTATTGAATCTCACAATAATCCTTTTAAAATAGTAAATGACAATGTTCTAAAAGCTCTAAATACTGTTGGAGAAAAATTTGCTGCAAAAGAATACTTTTTACCACAGATAATTATGTCAGCTCAAGCAGCCCAAACAGCTTTTAGTATAATAAAGAATACTCTAAAAAAAGGAGAAACATCTTCCATAGGTAAAATTATAATGGCAACAGTTAAAGGCGATATGCACGATATAGGTAAAAATATAGTAGGAGCAGTACTTGAAAGTTATGGTTTCGAAGTTATAGACATGGGCATAAATGTTGATTCTCAGGCAATAATAGACAAAGCTAGTGAAATTAGTCCTATAGCGATTGGTCTCTCGGCTCTTATGACAACTACAATGCCTGAAATGGAAGCAGTTATAAAACTAAGAAATACAAACCATCTTCCAGCAAAAGTCATTATAGGAGGAGCTGCTGTCACCG
>JAISTT010000002.1 GCA_031272445.1 Candidatus Endomicrobiellum mastotermitis
TAGAATGTCCTGGTTACCTCTAGGGTTTCTATACCAAAGGAAAATAGCAACGCTTTGCATATTGTTGAGTAGTCTAATTGAATTCTTCATTGGACACGTTGATATATTTGCGAAGACTAAGAGATGAAAAGATATATTTTTGGCGGAATATTAAGTAGAACTTGTGTTGCTAGCCCTTCATCAATATCTGTGTACCCGCTATCCGCTATAAAGAGTTATATTTTATAATCTTATTATTTATGATTTGGTTTTGGGCGTGAGGGACTTACAGCTAGCTTCGAGTGAAATAGTATATTTGTACTAGAGGAAATAATAATGGAGTTAAATATGTCTGATATACTTTTGAAAGGAAAAGTTCACAAGTATGGTTCAAATATAAACACAGATGAAATAATACCCGCAAGGTATTTAAATACAACGGAAGCTGATATACTTGCAAAATATTGTATGGAAGATATAGACAAGAATTTTGTAAAGAATGTTGAAAAAGGAGACATTATAGTTGCAGAAAATAATTTTGGGTGCGGATCTTCAAGAGAGCATGCTCCCATAGCAATTAAAACAGTTGGTATTTCGGCTGTAGTAGCTAATTCCTTTGCAAGAATATTTTTCAGAAACTCAATAAACATAGGACTCCCTATTCTAGAATCAATAGAAGCTGTAAAAGCCGTAAACGATGGCGACGTCATAGAAATAAACTTAAATCAAGGTATCATTAAAAATATAACAAAAAATGAAACTTATAGATCACAATCTTTTCCAGAATTTATGCAAGAAATTATAAAATCAGGAGGACTCTTGGAATACATAAAAATAAAAAAATGAGCTTTTTAAATAAGTTTAAAAATAATTAAAGAGTAAAGTTAGGTTAGGTATATTTTTTATGTATAGATCTGGCAAAAGATAGTCAACGAGTGTATTTATTATTGTCAGATTTTCTTTTATATTCAAAAAGAAATAACAAGTAAAGAAAATAAAATCAAAGAAAAAGAAGCTATAATCTATTGCAAAAGATAAGCTTATCTTTTGACCCATAATGAAGAAAAAGACTAAAAAAACATGGAAGGTGTCCATTTGTATATATAGATTAACCAAAATTTAAAAAAGTCGAATTCCACATAAAGGTTTACATGAATAGAAAATAGAATCTATTTAATTTAGATATCACGTTAAATTATCCATACATAAGAGGAGTCTTTAGTGTTCAATTCTTATAAAATAGCGCTTATTCCTGGAGACGGAACAGGCCCTGAAGTTATAAAAGAAGGGATAAAAGTAGTTGAAATAGCTGCTAAAAAAAATAATTTTAAACTTGATTTTACAAGCTATGACATCGGAGGAGAAAGATATTTAAAAACAGGGGAAATTCTCCCAGATAGCGTTATAGAGGAATTCAAAAAATTCAATGCAATATACTTAGGAGCAATAGGACATCCTGAAGTAAAACCAGGCATACTTGAAAAAGGCATTCTCTTAAAATTACGTTTTAAACTTGACCAATACATAAATTTACGTCCAGTTAAACTCTATCCAAACGTTGAAACTCCTTTAAAAGATAAAACACATGAAGATATAGACATGATAATTGTTCGAGAAAATACGGAAGGTTTATACACAGGTGCAGGTGGTTTTTTAAAAAAAGATACACTTCAAGAAGTAGCAACTCAAGAGTCTATAAATACAAGATTCGGTATTGAAAGATGTATTCGTTACGCATTTGAACTTACTAAAAAAAGAGAAAAAAACAATAAATTAACACTATGCGGTAAGACAAATGTTCTAACTTATGCTTCAGATTTATGGCAACGAACTTTTAACATTGTCGCAAAAGACTATACTCAAATTAAAGGCGATTACATAAATATTGATGCAGCCTGCATGTGGCTTGTAAAAAATCCTGAGTGGTTTGATGTTATAGTTACAGACAACCTTTTTGGTGACATTATTACAGATCTAGCCGCCATTATCCAAGGAGGAATGGGTATTGCAGCAGGAGGAAATATCAATCCTGAAGGTGTATCAATGTTCGAACCTATGGGTGGATCAGCCCATAAATATACAGGCTTAAACATAATAAATCCTATAGCAGCAATTAATGCGGGTGCCATGATGCTTAAAACAATAGGAGAACCAAAAGCTGCAAAAGATATTGACAATGCACTTACTAAAGCCTTAGAGTCAGGTAAAATTAAAAGCATGTCAGCAGGTAAAATGGGACTTTTAACTACAGAAATTGGGGACTTAATAGCTTCTTATATATGATTAGATACATCTATATGCAAAAGAGGAAAAATTATGAATACGAAAAAATATAAAGTAGCAGTAGTAGGTGCCACTGGAGCAGTTGGACTTGAAATGATTAAAATGCTTGAGAGTAGAAATTTCCCTATAGAAAGTATAAAACTTTTAGCATCAGAACATTCTGTAGGTAAAAAACTAATATATAAAAATAAAAAATTTACAGTTGAACTACTTACAAAAAACAGTACTAAGAATATTGATATCGCACTATTCAGTGCAGGAGTAAAAGTTTCAAAAGAATTTGCTCCTGTTTTTGTAAATAATGGAAGTTTTGTCATAGATAATTCAAGTGCATGGAGAATGGATAAAGACATTCCATTGATTGTTCCTGAAGTAAATCCTCATAATCTTAAAAAAGAGAAAAGACTTATAGCGAACCCCAACTGCTCTACAATTCAAATGGTATTAATTTTAAAACCTTTACATGATTTTGCAAGGGTAAAAAGAGTTATTGTTTCAACATACCAGGCTGTCTCAGGGGCAGGACAAAAAGGTATTAATGAACTTAAAAATCAAATAAAGACTTGGGATTGGAATACAAAAAATCAAAAAAATCTAGAAATGAGTAGTACAAATAAAAATAAGTTTTATTATCCAATAGCATTTAATTTGATACCACAAATAGACACTTTTATGGAAAATGGATATACAAAAGAAGAAATGAAAATGACAAATGAAACAAAAAAAATAATGGGAGATAGTTCAATAGAGATTAGCGCAACATGTGTAAGAGTTCCAGTTTTTCGTTCTCATTCCGAAAGTGTATGGATTGAAACTGAAAAACCTCTTTCTTCTGAAAAAGCAAAAGAATTATTATCAAAAGCTAAAGTTAATGGCATTAAACTTTTAGATAAACCTGAAAAGCGAAAGTATCCTATGCCATTATTTGCAGAAAACACACAAGTAACTTATGTTGGTAGAATTCGCCAAGATATTTCAACAAAAAACAATGCTTTAACATTCTGGATTGTATCAGATAATCTATTAAAAGGAGCTGCATTAAACGCAGTTCAGATTGCAGAAACACTTATAAAAAATAAGCTCATCTAAAAATAGTTTTCATTTTATTCTCAAATTTTCACTAAAAAATTTAATAAAAACCAAAAAAAAATCAACTACCATTGATAGGAGTTGATTTTTTTATTTCCTATCTAAAAATTTTATACTAATAAAAACTATTTGTTATTTTTTTTGTGAGTGATATTTTATAACTATTAAAGTAAAATATAATTATAATCAATTTTATTCATATTTATAAATATAAATTTTATTAATGTTAATAATTTACTTTACTGTTTATAATTTATAAAAATTTAAATGAACTTAACATAATAATTATTATCGGACACAAAATAAGACCCTAAAAGAACAATATAAACATTCGAACGAAATTTTATAAAATTCTATAAATTTTTTGCAAAAAGTATTTTTGTAGGCAGTCCCATGTTTCCGAGTAGATCGAGATAAGGATCAGGGTCAAGTTCTTCAACGTTTACCATTTTTTTAACATCCCAATCTCCACTAGCTACCAAAATAGCAGCCGCAATAATAGGCACGCCTGCTGTATAACTAATAGCTTGAGATTCAACTTCACTATAACATGTTTCATGATTACTTACATTATATATAAAAACCTCTTTTTTACATCCATCTTTTTCACCCACTATCATATCTCCTATACATGTATTTCCAACATAATTAGGAGCAAGAGTTTTAGGATCTGGAAGACATGCTTTCACTACTTTTAATGGCACTACTTCGACTCCTTCTTTTGTTTTTATAGGTTTCTCTGACAAAAGTCCTATATTCCTAAGGACACTAAAACAATTTATGTAATGATCACTAAAACCCATCCAAAATCTTATTGAATTCGCATCAATATTCTTTGAAAGAGAATGAATTTCGTCATGACCACTTAAGTATATAGTTTGTTTACCTATCACAGGAAAATCATAAACTCTTTTTTCTGAGTGAACTGTTTTACATACCCATTTTTTATCTATCCATGCCCAAACTTTTACAAATTCTCTGAAATTTATTTCAGGATCAAAATTTGTAGCAAAATACTTCCCATGACTACCTGCATTAACATCCATAATATCTATCGTGTTTATTGTGTCAAAAAAATGTTTTTTTGCATATGCCACATAAGCATTTACAACACCTGGATCGAATCCAGCACCTAAAATCGCAGTTATTTTATCTTTACACCTATCCTTGCGTTTCCATTCATAATTTGCATACCATGGAGGATCCTCACATACTTTATAAGGTTCTTCATGTATTGCAGTATCTATATACGCCGAACAAGTTTCTATACAAGCCTCTAATATTGACATATTACAAAATGCTGATGCTAAATTTACAGTAATAGAAATCCCTAAATCCTCTATCAACTTAATCATATCTAAGACATTTAAAGCATTTATTTGTTTTATTTGAATCTTTTTTGAACTATCTTTATAGCTTTTTTTACGTTCTATACTTTTCAATATTTGCTTGCAACTTTCAATTGAACGTGAAGCTAAATAAATATTTCCAAATAAATCATTATTCTGTGCAAGTTTATGAGCAGCAACGTGCGACACACCTCCAGCTCCTACAAGAAGTATATTTTTCTTTTTCATTTCTTAAAAATCTCCTCACTTTTTATGACAAGCTGTCTAAAAAATCTTTGTACAAAAATTTCTTTATAATTTCTAGATTTCCATTAAGTTTTTTGATAACAATAGAAGGCATTCTAAGTCCGTTAAACCAGTTCTTTTTGACCATAGTATACCCTGCAGCATCAGTAAAACGTACCTCGGATCCAATCTTAAGCTCATCCTTAACTTTATATTTACCAAAAATATCACCTGCAAGACAAGAACTACCAGCTATAATATATTCATTCTCACCTACCTCAGCGCTAATTTTAGCAACAATTCTATACGTAAGTAAATCGAGCATATGCGCTTCAATAGAAGCATCAACTATTGCTATAGTTTTCACATTTTTCACAATATCCAACACTGTAGTAACAAGTTCACAACTTTCTGTAACCACTGCTTCGCCTGGCTCTAAATAAACCTGAACATTATATCTTCTACTAAAATTTTCTAATTTCTTACAAAATTTATCTAAAGGATAATTGTTTTTAGTGAAGTATAATCCTCCACCAAGACTAACCCACTCAACTTTACTTAAAACTTCTTCATACTTCATAGATATTTCATCAAGCATATCACTAAAACTTTCAAAATCATCATTCTCACAATTATAGTGAAACATTAAACCACTAATATTGTCTAGTATTGATAAAATATCTTCTTTAGAAACAACACCAAGCCTAGAATATTTTCTTGCAGGATCAGCCAAATCAAAATGAGAATAACTAATACAAGGGTTTACTCTTAACCCAATTTTAATATGTTTAACTTCATTAAAAAACATTTTAAGTTGCGACACAGAATTAAATATAATCTTATCGCATATATTTTTAAGTCCATCTATGTCATCATTAGAGTAAGCAACACTAAAGGCATGTGTTTCTTTTCCAAACTTTTCATAACCCAATTTAGCTTCATATAAAGAGCTGCTAGTTGTACCATCCATATACTTACTCATTAGATCAAACACTGCCCAAGTAGAAAAACATTTTAAAGCCAAAACAGATTTGGCTCCTGAATGATCCCGTAAATATTTAATTTTTTTTAGATTTCTAAGGAGTCCTTTCTCATCAATTAAATAGTATGGCGTTTCAATTTTAGTTTTTATTTTCATTTCTCTTTTGACAATCTTTCTTTCATTGTAAATTTACAAGTATGATGAACACTTTATCATTTTATGCACAATATTTGCAATGTACAAACATGCAAAAAATATAGTAAATTATGGCTATACTAAAAAGCTTACTAAATTTTAGATAAACTGATAATTGATGTGTGATTAATATTATAGTCGAATTCGCACACCACACACTACATAGTTTCAATAAGTATAAGAGATACTTTATATCTCTCGTTATCCTGAATACAAATATTATTTTAACAACTTTTAAGATTATGGTAAACCATCTATCAATACTAAAATTTTGGCACTTAAAACGACCTAGAATTCGCCATTACATGCCTTATATAATACAAGGATTTTCATTGTTTATAATCATTATTGCTCCTTTACGCATGACACAAGCAGAAAAATTAATGTTTCAAGAAAAAAAAGAAGAAACAAAGCACACCATCATTATTAGAAATGATCTTCTAGATAATAAAAAAAATTACGGTAATAAAATTTGCCTGGATAAATACAATAAAAAAATCAAAAACTTTCAATTTGCCTTATGGTACAAAAAAATACGTCAAAAATCTATAGAAATTAATTATAAGGTTTTTAACTACATAAACTCAGATATAAAATGTAAATTTTTAGACTATTGTATATCATTCGTATCTTATTGTGATTCTAAAAAAATTAATTTAAGTTTTCTTATTATATTAATAGTATCCATAGAAATACTCTGGAACAATAAAAAAGATCATTTTTGGATTATGCTTATTCTTCTTTCAAGTATTTTAGCAGTTGGAGTTATTCTAACACATTTTTTAAAATGCTATTTTAAAAGTCCGCGCCCTATAACAATTTTTGGAGATGGAAATATCAACATAATGTTTGAGATATTACATGCATATTCTTTCCCGTCAGGACATACACAAGTTGCATTTGCTATATGTACATTTATGTTTATGACAGTAAAAAAATATTGGTATTTATACACGGTTCTATCTTTAGGAGTAGCTTTTGAACGAGTATACTCAGGTAGCCATTTTCCATTTGACGTTTTAGCTGGAGCAGCAATAGGAATAATTTATACTTTTATAATCGTCAATCTATTTAAAAAACAATCTAAGAAGCATATTATTTAAATTCATTAGAAATAAAATTTTCACGTCTACTTACTGGTATGATATAAGGTCTATTGGAAACTGGATTTGTCCCTACAATAATTTTTGTATTATAAACTCTCTCAATGTCTATATAATTTAAAACTTCTTCAGGCGTCCCCTGCTTACAGATAGAACCATTCTCTAACAGAACTAGCTTATTACAAAATTCACTTGCAACATTTAAATCATGTAAAGTTAAAATAATTATTTTATTATAATTTTCATTCAAATCTCTCAATATATCTAAAATGTCATTTTGACTACCTATGTCTAAATGCGAAGTAGGCTCATCGAAAACAATAATATTAGTCTCCTGAGCCAAAACTTGCGCTATTAAAACTTTTTGCTTCTCACCACCTGAAAGTTCATTGATTTTTCTCTGGGCCAAATTTGTTATTTGCAAAAAATTCATAATTCTTTTTACTACAACGTAATCTTCATCTGAAGGAATTTTAAGCACGTTCATATAAGGATACCTGCCGAACATAATAAACTCAACAACGCTGAAAGATAATGAAGTATCCACATATTGAGGTAGAAAAGAAATCACTTTTGCAAACTCTCTTCTTGAAAAACAATCTATATTTTTACAATCTATAAACACATTTCCAGAACATGGTTTAATTAATTTGCATAAAACTTTCAATAAAGTACTTTTTCCTACACCACTTTTTCCAATTATGCCAAAAAAATCTTTTTCATTTATCTTACATGAAATATTCTTCAAAATCTCATTATCTGGGTAACCAGCAGAAACACTATCTACACATATCACTTTACGTGTGTTCCATCAGATTTCAATAGTAAACAAACAAAGAAAAACCCACCTATCATATTTGTTATAACTCCTATGGGTATTAAAATTGGCGAAAATAGGACCCTACTTAAAGTATCACAAAAAGGCAAAAAAAATGCTCCAGAAAAAGCCGAAGCCGGAATAAGAAGCATATTATTAGTTCCAACAATTTTTCGCATAGCATGCGGTACTATCAAACCAATAAAACCTATAATACCACAAACTGAAACTGTTGCTGCTGCGATAATTGAAGCCATAAGAAATAAAAATGCTATATTTTTTTCAACATCCACACCAAAAGTTCTTGATTTTTCATCGTTCAAACACACAGTATTAATTACATTTCCCAATAAAGACAAAATTATTATACTTGTAAGTATAACTACTATAATAAATGGAAGCAGTCTTTCATCAAAATTAGAGAAATCCCCCATAAGCCATATAAAAGCAGTTTGCACGGTATTTGAAGGAGATAAAGAAAATAGAAGCATTACAATAGAAGAAAAAATATAACTAACAACGACACCAGATAAAACCATTGTTTTCGAAGTAAACTTTCTTCTTAAACTCATTAAATATACAATGACTACTGATATAGTCATACCTATAAAGGCACAAAGGGGAACAAAAAAGTTCGCTATGGACGAGAGTCCAAATACAAAAGCTATAGCTACACCAAAAGCGGCACCGCCCGATATACCTAAAGTAAAAGGATCGGCTAGAGGATTTTTCAATATCGCTTGAAACACACAACCACTTACAGCAAGACCAGCTCCTACAATACAAGCCATAATAGTTCTAGGCAGACGCACTTGTTTTATTATCATTGCCTCATTTCCATCTTCTAGATTACCATATAATGCTTTTAACACATCACTAAATGAGACTTCACTTAAACCATATGCTAAAGAAACCAGAAACACAATAATGATTAAAATTAACATCAGTGGGTAAATAAATAAATAATTTTTATTTACCATTAAAAATATCTCCATGAATAATTTCAGCAAGCATAGTCGCACTTTTGGCAAACTTTAGAGGTGTCGGATTAAATATACAACTATTATCGACATTAATTACGAAAATCTTATTATTCTTTACAGCTTTTACCATTTTATATCTATTCCACCTTGCTACTTCTTTATCATTATTGACATCACCCATATTTACTAGCACTATAATATCAGGGTTTTGTCTAATAACATTTTCAATATTAACATTAAAATATCGCACATTAAAATCCTCATATACATTCACAGTTCTCGTATAATAGTTATAGTCATTTATAAAACTTTGTCTGCCTAAAGTAAAGAGTGGTCTTGCACCAATCTCCCAAAATATTCTTAATTCGTCAAAACTTTTCAACTTATTATAAATTCTCTCCAATAAACGCCTCGCAGTACTCACAACTCTTTTCCCATCTTTTACCCTATTAAGCTTTTTAGCTAAGTTGAAATAGTTCACACATATTTCATTAAAACTTTCAGCTATTTCCACAATATACACTTCAAAACCAAGACGTTCAAATTTTTCAGCTGTCGCTTTAGTATTACCCTCTTTTGTTAAGATAATCAAATCAGGGTTAAGAAGTATTACTTTTTCTACATTAGGCTCTAGAAGCGTACCTACCACTTCTTTTTTAATCATCCCCTTAGGACAATAAACTGTTATGCCCACTATAAACTGCTCAACACCTAATTCATAGAGACTTTCTGTAACTGATGGTGCCAAAGAAACTATACGCCTATAATTTTTACTCCAACCAATATCTGTTAATAAAAATAACAATATAAAGATACAAATAACAACCTTTTTATTTTTAATAGTTCCATTACGCGAATTGTTATTAATATTCTATACCTTTTCGTGCCTGCACTCCATTTTTATAAGGGTGTTTAACCTCTTTCATCTCAGTCACTAAATCTGCTATATCAATCAGTACCTTTGTGGCTCCTCTACCTGTCACAACTATGTCTGATTTCTGTGACAATTTTTTTATAAGAGCAACAAATTCATCCTCATTTATAAGCTTATCCCTTAATGCAACATTGAACTCATCTAAAACAATCAAATCATATTTTTTAGAATTAATACAAGTAAGTTCCCTTAACTTATCCATAGCAGAACTGCATAGATTTGCAAGTCTTTCAGAATTTACATTATATAAGTAACAAGGATGCTTTTTTACAAAAGAGAAAAAATCTAAATTTTCTAATCCTAATAAGATATTTTGCTCTCCATAATAATCATTATCTTTAAATAATTGTATAAAGCAAACTTTAAAACCATGTCCCAAGAAACGAATTATTTGTCCTACAGAAGCAGTTGTCTTACCTTTACCATCACCTATATTTAACATTAACATAATCACAATCCTTACATAACTGTATGAATGGTATATTTATTTATATCTATTATTTATGAAAAGTTTTAAAGCTACACTCACAATTTCTATGCAACTAATAATCATATCTCACGATTACAATTATTGCATAAAGTTTATCTATTTTTTTACTACTTAACTATTATAAACTAAACAATTTTCCAAATTTTAAAAAGAAATAAACTTTTTTAAAAATAACAAAAATTATTACATTCTTACATAAATTCTAAAACTTGTTTCAAGTTATAAAATTCATCTATTATCTCTTTTGCTAAACTTTTATATCTTTATCCACACGTTAATACTAAAATCTAATATTTCATTAGCAAAATTACTAAAAACTCTAGAAATATTTTTTTTCTTAATTGTTCTCTATGTCAAAGATAAATTTGATTTTAATTTATCCATTAAGTGATTATTTCTAAGCTTATTACTTTTGTATATTTTGAATTCTTTAAATTAAAATCATATTCTTTACTTTTGTGAGACATATTAAAATATAATATAACAAGTCTTGACAAATCAAACCTAAATAGAAACTTTCCTCATCAAAAAAAACAAATAGTGACCCATTGAAATTAAAATTTTTACACGCTTGCTTGTATTACTTCGTATTTGTTTGCCCAGAGCTCAAATGACGAACATCTTTACCATGAACCATAAAAATAATATCTTCACTGATATTCGTAGCATGATCACCAAGTCTTTCTATACTTTTTGTTATAAAAATTAAATCAACTGCTTTTCGAATCGCATTAATATCTGAGAATTCAATCATTAAATTTTTAATATTATCTAGAACCCCATCTCTTAACTTATCAACTTCACTATCTTTTGCAAGCACTGATAACGCAAGTTCAGTATTACTTGTATTAAAAGCTTTTATACAATCCATTACCATATCCTGTACAATTGCTACCATCTTAGAAATATCAATAGGAGGAATAAACTCTGGATACTTCATTAAACATGAAGTCATTTTACTTATATTCACAGCTTCATCTCCCATTCTTTCTAAATCACTGTTAATACGCATTGCTGAAGTTATAAATCTTAAATCAACACCTACAGGCTGGTTTAAAGCTATAAGCTTTAAACATTTATCATCAATAACTATCTCTTGAACATTAACTTCCTTTTCTAAGTGAAATACGCGGCAATCAGATTGTTTTTTAAATTCTTTTTCTACAAGCTCTTGTGTTGCAGCTCTTATCATTTCTTGAACAAGTGCAGCCATATCAATAAGACGATTTTGTAAATCATTCATTTCAATATCAAAGTGCCGCATACTCCCTCCATCACTATACTAAAAGATAAAAAAAATAATACTTATTTTATTGTAGTTTCTACCCAAACCTACCGCTTACATAATCTTCTGTCTCTTTTTTCAATGGATTCGTAAATATTTTTTCAGTCTTGTCAAACTCAACAAGTTTTCCAAAAAGCATAAAGGCAGTATCATTAGAAACTCTTGCAGCTTGTTGCATATTATGCGTAACAATTATGATAGTATATCTATTTTTTAATTGAATCATCAGTTCTTCAATTTTCTGAATTGCCACAGGATCAAGAGAAGAACAAGGCTCATCAAGAAGGATAATACGAGGAGTTACAGCAATAACTCTTGCAATACAAAGTCTTTGCTGTTCCTCTAAAGTCAAACTTAATGCTGATTTATGTAATCTGTCTTTTACATTATCCCACAATAAAACAGCCTTTAAACTCTTTTCTACAGTCTCACTAATAGTCCACCTATTTGAACCTATCCTATTTACACGTAATCCAAATGCAACATTTTCATAAATTGAAATTGGAAAAGGATTAGGTCTTTGAAAAACCATTCCTACATTTCTCCTTAAGATATCTACGTCAATCTTATTATCGTAAATATTTTCACCATAAACATTAATCTCACCACTAGTGCGTACACCTTCTATTGTATCGTTTATCCTATTTATTGATCTTAAAAGCGTAGATTTGCCACAACCAGACGGACCTATTATAGTAGTAATTCTTTTATCCTCAATATTAATGCTTATATCTTTAAGAGCATGAAAATTTGTGTAATACAGATTAAAACTCTTTATTTCTATCTTAGACATTAGTTTTCAGAAGCCACCATTAATAAAATACCACGAACCTTCTTATTTTTCAAAATAAATATGCCCCATGCTATCGCCTACCAACGACTAAGAGATAGCAGTTTTTATATAAACATTATCATTCCAAACTATAACCAAAACAACATTTAACAATCTTTTTTATTTATTTCTTTTTATCCAAACCGACCTGTTATATAATCTTCCGTTTGTTTTTCTTTAGGAGAAACAAATAGTTTATCAGTCGTACCAATCTCGACAATTTTGCCCATAAAAAAGAATACTGTTCTATCACTAACACGAGATGCTTGTTTTACATTATTTGTCACAAGTACTATAGTATATTTTTGTTTTAGTCCAATCATTGATTCTTCAACTTTTACTGTGGATATAGGATCAAGTCCAGAACATGGTTCATCAAACAATATAACCTCAGGATTAATTGCAAGAATTCTAGCAATGCAAAGTCTTTGCTGTTGTCCTCCTGACATCTTCATAGCAGACGATTTTAATCTATCTTTAACTTCATCCCATAAAGAGGCGTCTTTTAAAGCTCGTTCAACTAAAGCATCTTGTTCAGACTTTTTAGAAATAAGTCCAAGACGTTTTGGAGCATAGACAATATTTTCATATATGGTCATAGGAAGAGGTGTTGGCATTGCAAAAAGCATACCGATACGTCTCCTTAAATCTTCCATACTTATATCAAAAATACTACCACCATCAAGATAAACTTCACCTCTGCGAGAATATGTTAAATCTAAATCATTCATTCTATTTAAAGCTCTTAAAAACGTTGTCTTGCCACTGTTTGATGGGCCTATAATGCTTAAAATTTCATTTTGAATAACATTAATATTTAACGATTCTAATACACATTTTCTATTGTAATAACAACTTAAATTATCAACTTTAATTTTATCTACCATTTCCTATGCTTCCTGAAATAAATCCTAACGAAAATTGCAATAAAACTCATTGTTAAAATCATAACTAAAAGTACAAGAGCTGTACCAAATATAATACTGTTAGGCATATTAGGAATTTGAGTTGAAATAATATACAAATGATAAGGTAAAGTCATCACTTGATCAAACATCGAATGTGGCAAATGTGGTACGTAAAACGCTACAGCAGTAAATAATATTGGCGCTGTTTCACCCGATATTCTTGCAATACTGAGTACCGCCCCTGTCATAATTCCTGGAAGAGCATTAGGAAGAACTATATGCCTTATAGTTTGCCAGCGACTCACTCCAAGTGACCAACTCGCTTCTCTGAATGAATAAGGCACACTGTTTAACGCATTACGCGATGTTGTTATGATAACCGGGAGTTCCATTATAGACAAAGTCAAAGCTCCAGCAATAATAGAAACACCCAATTTTAAAAACATAACAAAAATACCAAATCCAAATAACCCATAAACTACGGAAGGAATACCTGCTAAATTTACAATACCAAGTTTAATCGCCCTAGTAAGCATATTATCCCTTGCATATTCATTTAAATATATTGCTGCACAAACCCCTGTTGGAAGAGTTAACATAATAGTACTCATAACTATTGCAAATGTACCCACTATGGCAGGAAAGATCCCTCCTTCGCGCATCCCATTTTTAGGCATAGATGTTAAAAATTCCCAATTTACAACAGATATTCCATTTTTTACAATTATAAAAATAATCGCCATAATTGGCATAATGGCTAGAGCAGTTGCTAAAAACAAAATTAAATATGAAAATTTTTGTGACAACTTAGGGTTTAACTTTATCATTTATTTTTATTCTTACCAAGGAATAAATCTGCTACAAAATTTATTAAAAATGTTATCAAAAAAAGCACAAGGCCTATAGAAAATAATGCTTTATAATGCATACTCCCTTTAACAGTTTCTCCCATTTCAGCAGCTATCACAGCCGTCATAGTTCTTACTGGTTCAAAAATTGAATGAGGTATACGAGAAGAATTTCCAGTTATCATCATAACAGTCATAGTTTCACCTACTACTCTACCTATGCCAAGCATTATCGCAGCCATTATTCCAGGTCTTGCTGTTTTTAACACAATTCGCCTCATGGTTTGCCATTTAGTTGCCCCTAAGGCAAGTGCTCCCTCCTTATACTGCCAAGGAACAGAATGTATAGCATCCTCAGATATTGTTACCATAGTAGGCATAGCCATAAAAGCAAGCATTACTGATCCTGAAAAAGCAGTAAGTCCAGTAGGAACATTAAATAACTTTCTAACGCAAGGGACAAGTACTATCATTCCAATAAAACCTATAACTACACTTGGGATTGCAGCCATAAGTTCAACCAGAGATTTCAAAACATCTCTTACACTCTTACTAACAACCTCTGAAATGTAAAGTGCAGTCATAATACTAACTGGTACTGCTATTAAACATGCACCTAAAGTTACCAAAAAAGAACCTACAATCAAAGATAAAATACCAAATAATGCAGGCTCTGAATCTGGATACCAATACCGTCCAGTAACAAATTTAGTAATATCAAAATCTTTAAAAAAAGCAAAACTTTCCATAAACAAAAAACTAAAAATTAAAATGACAAAAATGACAGATAATGTTCCACATGAAAAAATTACTTTTTCAATTATAGTATCTATAATTCTTCTCATTTTATTATGTTTCCTCAATTTAAAAGTTTTCACACATGTGCTTCCAAGCGCAAGAACGCCATACTAAATTTTCAAAGGCATCAAAAACCAAATGCTAAAATTTACCTTGACAGTACTTTTCAGATATTTTTAACTCTTTATTTTTTTGCTCTTATTTTTGATTGGCACAAAACTGGTCTTTAGAACAATCTTTTGTCCAGTCTCAGACAAAACATAATCAATAAACATTTTAACAACGTTACATGATTTCCCATTCGTATAAAGATACAATGGTCTCCATATTGGATAAGTATAATTCATTACATTTTCTAATGTTGGATAAATATACTCACTATTCCCATTTACTGCAATTGAAACAGCTTTTATCCCACTATTTAAAAAACTTATACCAACATACCCTAGAGCATTAGGATTTTGAAAAACTTCATTGCAAATAGCTTGCGAGGATGGCATAATAAGTGATCGAACAGCAAATCTACTTTTCCTATTATCATTACGTCCTAAAATATACTCTTTAAAAAATATGTGTGTACCTGAATTGCTTTCTCTTGAAAGAATAACTATTTCTCTATCTTCGCCTCCAACTTCTTTCCAGTTTTTAATTTTTGCCGTAAAAATATCTCGCAGTTGTTCCATAGTTAATTTATCTACAGAATTATTTTTATTCACAACTACTACAATACCATCAAGCCCAATTTTAAACCCATCAGGATTTATATTTTTACTTCTAGCTAGCATGACTTCTTTTTCTCCAATTTCTCTAGAAGACATAGCAATATCACATGTTCCATTTACCAAAGATACAAATCCAGTCCCAGAACCACCACCAGTAACACCTATATTAATAGATGGATGTTGCCTAGTAAACTCTTCAGACAATTCTTGAATAAGATTTACAATAGTATCAGAACCCTTTATTTGTATAGAAGGGAAATATCTATCTTTTTCACTTTGCAACTTTAAGCAAGAACAGAAAAAGAAGAGCACTAACACTAAAAAGAAGAATAAAATTTTTATATATCTATGCATACTGTATAAGATTTTAAAGATACAAAAGCACAAAAGAAAGACAACAATACCAAACTTTTACCTATCTATACTATTTTCTACTATACTATATTTATATTAACTAATTATTACTTTATTACTCCCATTCAATAGTTGCAGGAGGTTTGTTAGAAATATCATAAACCACTCTATTAGCACCTTTAACCTCATTTATAATTCGTGAAGACATTTTTTCAAGTAATTCATGAGGTAATCTTACCCAATCTGCAGTCATTGCATCATCAGAATTTACAGCTCTTATAGCTATCACGTACTCATAAGTTCTGGCATCACCCATAACGCCCACTGTTTTAACAGGTAATATTATGGCAAAGGACTGCCATATTTTTTCATATAATCCAGCTTTTACTATCTCTTCCGTTACTATATGATCAGCTTTCTTTAAAATATCTAATTTTTCATCAGTTACCTCGCCCAATATTCTTACCGCAAGACCAGGTCCAGGGAATGGCTGTCTGTTTATAATTTCTTCTGGTATCCCGAGTTCTCTCCCTAAAGCTCTCACTTCATCCTTAAATAAAAATTTTAAAGGTTCAACAAGCTTCATTTTCATCTTTTCAGGAAGTCCACCTACATTATGATGACTCTTGATTGGCACTTTAGAACCTCTTATAGAAAAACTCTCTATAATATCAGGATATATCGTTCCCTGCAATAGAAAATCTATATCTTTCAACTTCCTAGATTCCTTATCAAAAATCTCTATAAAAGTGTGACCTATAATTTTCCTCTTTTCTTCAGGATCAACTACACCTTTAAGTCTTGACAAAAATACTTCTTTTGCATCAACAATAATAAGATTTTCTCCAAATATTTTACCAAATACATTATATACTCTTTCAGTTTCACCAAATTTCTGAAGCCCATGGTCTACATGAACACATATAAGTTGCTTTCCTATAGCTCTGTATAACATTACAGCTGCAACAGAAGAATCAACTCCACCCGACATAGCACACAAAACTTTACCATCCAAGACTTGCCCTTTAATCCTTTTAACTTCATCAACAATATAAGATTTCATGGTCCAGTCAGATTTAGAACAGCAGACCTTAAATAAGAAATTCCTCAAAATTTCTCTTCCACTAACTGAGTGCTTTACTTCAGGATGAAACTGAACTCCATAAATATTTTTTTCTACATTTTCTATTGCTGCACAAAGAGAATTGTTAGATTCTGCTGTTATCTTAAAACCTCTTGGAATTCTTGAAAGTTTATCACCATGACTCATCCACACTGTTTCATTAAAACTAAGACCATAAAATAAAGAGCTCTTATCTTTTATATTGATATTTGCAAGACCAAATTCTCTATGTGTTGACGGAGTGACTTTTCCACCAAAATGCTCTGCTATAAGCTGCATACCATAACATATTCCTAAAATAGGAATACCAAATTCCCACACCCTATTATCAGGCCAAGGAGCATCATTTGAATAAACACTATCATACCCTCCTGAAAGAATTATACCTTTTAAATCTTTAAATTCAGAAAAAGACTCAACTCGTTTATTCCCAGGGTATATTTCACAATACACTTTCTCTTCCCTAATACGCCTTGCAATTAATTGAGTATACTGCGAACCAAAATCTAATATTAAAATCACTTATTTTAACCTCTTTTTATATACTTTATATAATATACTTAAAACTCAAAACAACAAATTGAAATAATACTAAAATTTCTTTTAATAAACCAAGAGCATGTTTTTTTAGTTTCCACTTTTATTGTATCAAATTTTTGCAGAAGTTATGGCTTTCTGTTTCTGATATTTCCCTTCTCTATCAGCATAAGAAACTTCACAAATATCTTTTGTTTCCAAGAATAGGACTTGCGCTATACCTTCATTCGCATAAACCCTCACAGAAATTGACGATGTGTTCGCTACTGAAACAGTAACATATCCCTCCCATTCAGGCTCAAATGGAGTCACATTCACAAAAATCCCACATCTTGTATATGTAGATTTGCCAAATGTAATTGCTAGAATGTTCTTAGGAATCCTAAAATATTCTACTGTTCTACCTAAAACCATAGAACTTGGAGCAATTTCTATATAATCTTCAGTCTTTATATTTTTGAATAACTTTTCATGCACTTTTTTAGGATCAAGCACCACTTTTTTCAGCTCTTTATTTATGACCATAAATTCATTTGAAAGTCGCATATCATATCCATAAGAAGAAGTCCCAAAAGAAATTTTACCCTTTTTTACTTGTTTTTCTTCAAATGGTTCTATCATTTTATGCTCAAATGACATTTTTTTTATCCATCTATCGTTTTTAACCATTTTTAAATTTTAGTAAGTTAAGTATTATCTTCTTAAACAAGCATTAATTTTATTTTTTTTATATTCAGCTTTTTTATAAAAACTTATCATATTTTTTATTTTGACACCTTCATATATTTGCTAATTTCTACAACAGTAATCCCTTCCAGTCATAATCACAAAAACTCAAGAATTTACAAAAAAAAGACCTAAAACCACATACTCTATAAAAGAGTAAGCATTCTAACAATTTTTTATATAACTCCTTTAGCAAAACAGCTAAGACTTTACTTATGAAAGTCAAGATGAGTAAAGATATTTAATACTTTTAAATTCTCATTCAGGCCTCGTCATAATTACAGAAAAACCCTTATAACAATTAAAACCCTTTTAATTTTGTATCTAATCACTGCTGACTTAGAAGCACTTAGAATAACCACAGTTACGACAAGTAGCACAACTTTCCAAAAAACTTAACATCTCACCACACTCAGGGCACTGTGGACATGCCCCTAGTAAGTTATTGGCTGGATTAGAAATATAAAACTTTTCTTTATTTTTAGAATCTTTAGATTCCAAAGCAAAAGCTTCAGATGTCAAAAGACTTTGCACTGCTTTTTCATTACTATACGATTCCAAGGCCTTAGCAATCGCATCAGCGCATGACAATATCGCTCCACCATCAAAAATAGTTGGAGAAGGACATCTTATACCCTTTAATTGATCAATAATTTCTTGTTGATCAACACCTGAACGTAAAGACAAAGAAATTAAACGGCCCACTGCTTCAGCCTGAGATGAAGTACATCCTCCAGATTTACCAAGCTGTGTAAAGACCTCACATGCTCCCATACTATCCTCATTTACTGTAACATACATTTTGCCACAACCAGTACGCATAAGAAACGTAGACCCTATTGTTTTTTTAGGACGAGTCCTCGGAATTATATCTTGACTTTTATTTTCTTTCTTATTTGCAAGACTTAACACTTGTTTATCTCTACTTCCGTCTCGATAAACAGTTACCCCTTTACATCCCATTTTATAAGAAAGAACATAAACTTTTCTTACATCTTCTCTTGTAGCTGAATTAGGGAAATTAACAGTCTTTGATACTGCATTATCCGTAAATTTCTGAAAAGCCGCTTGCATCCTTACATGATCTTCTGGACAAATATCATGTGAAGTAACAAAAATCTTCTTTATTTCATCACTTATTCCTTTACATTTACAAATGCTTCCTTTATTTGCTATTTCATCCATAAGCTCAGTTGAATAAAATCCTTTTTCTTTTGCAACTTTTTCAAAATGCAAGTTTATCTCATGCATTGCTCTGTCGTCAAAACAATGCGTCCTTTTATAAACAAGTCCAAAAACTGGCTCAATACCACCTGAAGCAGATGCAATTATACCAATTGTTCCTGTTGGAGCAATCGTAGTTGTTGTTGCATTCCTCATAGGATTCCCCTTTGAATAAACACTTTGTTTAAAATTTGGGAAAGCTCCTCTTTTAACTGCAAGCTCTTCAGAAGCACTATGAGATTTAGACTGAATAAAGCTCATAAGCTTTTCGGCAAGCACTATGGAATCTTGAGATCCATAAGGTATACCCAAACAAAAAAGCATATCCGCCCATCCCATAACCCCAAGTCCTACTTTTCTATTAGAACGAGTTACCTCTTGAATTTTTTGAATAGGATAGTCGTTTATATCTATAACATTATCAAGAAAATGAATAGCTGTTTTAATTGTTTCTTCAAGCTTTCTCCAATTAATACTACCTTCTTTCACAAAATTATTAAGATTTATTGAACCCAAATTACAAGACTCATAAGGCATGAGCGGCTGTTCTCCACAAGGATTTGTAGATTCTATTGAAGCCATTTCAAGAATAGGATTGCAGTCATTCACTCTATCTATAAAAATTATACCCGGCTCACCATTTTTCCATGCCTGATAGACTATTTTATCAAAAACCTCTTTTGCTCTTAATTTACCCACTACCATATCGTTACGCGGATTATAAAGATTATAATCCCCTTCACATTCTAAGGCAAGCATAAATTCTTTTGTTATTGCAACTGATATATTAAAATTGTTCAAACTGTCATTTCTATCTTTACAAACTATAAAATCTAGAATATCTGGATGATCAACTCTCAATATTCCCATATTTGCTCCACGCCTCATCCCACCTTGTTTTATAGCCTCTGTCGCTGCATTGAAAACTTGCATAAAAGATATGGGTCCCGAAGATACCCCCATCGTAGTTTTAACTGTATCTTTTTTAGGACGTAATCTTGAAAACGAAAACCCAGTCCCTCCACCGGATTTATGTATTAGAGCGGTATTCTTCAATGTCTCAAAAATTGAATCCATTGAATCATCTATTGGTAAAACAAAACAAGCAGAAAGTTGTTGCAATTGTCCGCCCGCATTCATCAAAGTAGGTGAATTAGGTAAAAAATCAAGAGACGACATACTAAGATAAAATTCCCTTATCAATGCATCTAGATTCACATGTTCATCATAAATCTTATCTGCCTGCGCAACATTTTCAGCAACTCTATAGAATAAGTCTTCAGCACTTTCAATAACATTACAATTTTTATCCTTCTTCAAATATCTTTTTTCAAGAACATTGAGGGCATTTATTCCTAATTTAACCTTATTTTCTGAAATTAATCTTTCTCTATCCTCATTATACATCATTGCCTCCAAACGACAGAACATATTTTAACAATAGTAAAATTTAAAAGATCATTTATTTATTTTATATTACATTACTTCATCATATAAAACAACTTGATTCCTTCCATTATTTTTTGCTTTATACAAAGCTTTATCTGCTGTATTAATTATAAGACTTGGGTCGGTAATATTTTTTGAATTACAACTTATTCCAATACTTACTGTTACATTAAATTTATTATCATTTTCTTGAAATACTGCATTTTGCACAAAATTTTTTAACTTATTCGCTAAAATTTTCACATCTTCCTTACTAATCGTAGGGATTAGTATTATAAATTCTTCACCACCATATCTACCAACTAAGTCACCAGGTCTTACAGTGGATAAAATAAGTCTAGCAACATTTGCAAGCACTTTATCTCCTACTAAATGACCATACTTATCATTTACATCTTTAAAATAATCCAAGTCTAACATTAAAATGTAGAACCATTCGTTATATCGCTTTTCTCTTTCCATTTCTAAATCTAATCGTTGTAAAAAATATCGCTTTAGATATAATCCTGTAAGCCCATCATTCCTTGATCTCTCAGAAATTTCATTAAAAAAATTCATTCTTTCTAAACCTAATGAAATTTGAGGAATAAAAATTAAACCTTCTTCAACACATACATCTGCATGTTCTAACTTAGTTACTATCAAAATACAACCTATAAGTTCATCTTCTACCTTTAAAGGCCAATAAACCATCTTAAAATTACAATCTTCAAATCCCACACTATCTACAACACTGCACCTTTTAAAGTCTTTCAAAAATTCCAACTGATTTACAATTTTATCCCGTAAAACACCAGACGATACAAGCATTTCCCAATTAAATTTAACTCTTTCAAAAATAGCACACCCTGCATTTCCAAACCTTTTCTCAATAGAGTGCAAAACTATTTGTGAGTACTCATCTTTCGAAACACACTTAAATAATTTTTCTCCTATAATATAAAGTTGACTTATTCTCTCCATATTAATTTCATATTTTTGCCTTTCAGCTAAAGATTCCTTATACTCTAAAAGAGCCTTCCATTGCCTAGTTTTAAGAAGCATATTTCTCTTAAAAAGTTCTTTCTTTAGGTTTTTTGATTTTAGGTAAAAATAGTAAGGTAACGGAATAAGCGTTATAAAAACCAAACAAATGCTCAATACAGAAAATGAATATTTTTTTAAAGAAAAAAGAACTACAATACACGATATAATTGAAGAAATTAAAACTGCTTTCTTAAACCAATATGCATAATACAATCCAGTCAAGGTAATAAAAAACGACAAGGTTGCAATAGTACTAACACAATCTGATTTAGATGTCACAAAAAATACACTTGTAAGTATAAAAATGACAAATATTAAAATTAACACTTTCCTATTCACCACATAAAAAACCTTCCACTCTATTTTTTCCTAATTGTTTTGCCTTATATAAAGCCACATCAGCATTTTTTATAAATTCTTCTTCTGAAATAAGAGAACCTTTAGTTAGTGATACAAAGCCTATACTTACAGTTATTTTTATTTGAATAGGATATAAACTTTCTACAGGTAAAAAAAACTTCTGTTTTTCTATTCTCAAACGTATATGTTCTAAAATTTTCGATGCTTCCCATGAATTAGTACGTAACATCACAAAAGCAAATTCTTCGCCGCCATATCTAGCAATAAAATCAGTTTCTCTAAATCTTGTACGTAAAAGTGATGAAATCTGGCATAAAATAGAATCACCCGCTTGATGACCATATCTATCATTAATATTCTTGAAAAAATCTACATCCAATATTCCCAAAGACAATGGTAACTTATTACTTCTAGAACGGTCAATTTCTTCTCTAAGTACTTCCTTAAAATAAACTTGATTATAAAGCCCAGTTAATCCATCAGTAATCGCAAGAGTCTGAAGCTGTTCATAGAGATAAAAATTGTTCAAGACTGTGCTTACTATACCTGATAATAAAAATAATTGACGCAAATCACGTTCAGAAAAAAAATCTTTTATGCTAGAACTACCTTGAAGTATACCCCAAAATCTCCCACTAAACTCAACAGAAGTAGCAATAAATGATACTTTCTTACTATTTTGTTTTAATAAAAATCGTTTATCAGTAGCTAAATCTTTAATCAATAATGGTAAAGATGTATTTTTCACATAAGAAGCAAAAATATCATCTTCTCTGTATTTTTTCAATCTCCAAGAGCCCTTACCTATGAATTTATATGCAATATCTTCCGATTTCTCTATAATTTTCCTTTCATCAAACGTAGTCTGAAGTGACTGAAGAATCTTACTTATTTTCTTAAGATCTCTTATGCGCTGTACTAAACCTATAATTATTTTTTTATTCTCTGATATTTCATAATCTATTAAAATAATTTCCCTGATAATCGCATTGTATTTTTCAAAAAAACTTTTTTTTATGACAATACATTTATTATTATACATTTCAAGAATTAGACATAAACAGACTATTGACATATATTCAAGTACTACAATATAAACTTCATATTTTTGTTTTACAAAAACAATATCTAAAACAAATGTAACAATGGTAGAAACTATCAAAATACCACTATAAATGTTTTCAGAAAAACAGTAAAACATAACTACTAAAATTGCAATTAATGAAAAATTAATAACAGAATACAGATACACATTTACAACTAGAGCAACAAAAAAAGCAATTACAAATATGTAAGAATTTATAATTTGAAGAATACCTAAAATGTTTTTCTTGTTTACTTTTTGATTTGTCATAGGTCAATTAATCATAGAAGTGCACTTATCAACTAACTTTTTCAACTTTCTTATTAAACTAACCTTAATCTTATATAGTATAAACTCAAATCTTTTACCCATAAGTCATTTTTTATTAGATTTGTCATAATTACAACCCACAGGTTAATCTACATCTTGTATAATACGACAACCAACTTCACTACAGTCATTAAAAACTGGAGAATAAAAGCTTTTTTATTATGTAGAATGCTTTTTAGAATGGAGTTTATTAACCATACAGTATTTTCAATCCTTAAAGATTGTTCACTTTCAAATAAAGTAACAACTCGACAATAATAACCACTCCTCTTTTTAAGACAGAAAAATCTTTACAAATTCTGCCTTTACTCGTACACAAAGACAACTCAATATATCATCATTTAAAATAATATTTAACGATTTATCTTATCATTCCTGATTACTTAGTCACTATTAAAACATATTATTCCATTGCGGATTCAAATATTTTTCGTTACTAATCTTTTTTGCTGACTCAATATCATCATCAGTAAAGTTTTCTTTTTTCACTTCAATCTTCAGTAATTCCGCCAAATTTTTTGCAAAATCTCGTGAAAATTTTTTTTTATCACTATAGTTTAAATTTACATGAATTGCACCTTGTACCATAAGCTTATTCTTACGTCTACGCAAACATGAACCCACAATTTTTTTACCACCTAAAATCAAATCATTTTCATAAAAAGTTTGGACACACATATTATTCATATTGCCTACTTTATCACATAAAATTATTGAATTAATACCAAATAATCGTAAAACTTTTTGTATCACTAAATGAATATTTCTATAAGTCTCACTTTGACTATAAATATTCCAGGATTCTAATGAGACAATAAAACTATAAGATATATCATTACAATGATTTACAGTAAGTCCACCAGTAAATCTTCTCACAAACTCAACTTCAGCAATACTCTCCACTTTTTGAAAGTATCCTATCGTAGTATATGAATTATCCCAACCATAAACCCTCAATATTGGTTCATTTTTATATTTATTAAAAAGCACCTCATCAAGCGCCATGTTCATTACAGCATTTCTAGGGATATCGTCAATCCATTGAAGCATTAATTCCAGTTTCCTTCTCATATTTAAGCATTTTCATTTTTCTTTTTACTCCACCAGTACTAGAGTACACCCCTATTTTTCCATCACTTCTTATAACTCTATGACAAGGAATTATTGGAGCAAAAGGATTTCGGCTCAACGCCACACCTACTGCTCTAACAGCTTTAGGAGTACCTATTTTTTTAGCAATTTGCAAATAGGTTGAAGTTTTCCCTGCAGGTGTTTCAAAGCAAGCTTTCCAAACATTTACATAAAAAATAGGATAACCTTTCATTTTTTTCTACAATACTTTTAGGTATTTTTTTTTTCATAACATATTCTAAAAAACAACCTTAATCAATATAAAAAAGAATTAAAAAAACTTTTTACCCTAAGTTTTCTATGATAACTCAAAGCAAATCTATGAGCCTCATTTCTTATGAATTGCAAAAGTTTTAGAGCCTCTGAATGTCTACTCAAAATTAGAGGTTTATCTTTATCCTGTAAAAAAATTTCCTCATTACCTTTCGCAAGTGAAATTACAGGGATTTGTAACCGAAGTTCACTCAATGCATTTAATGCATATTTAAGTTGTCCCTTCCCGCCATCAACCAAAATTAAATCTGGCATCTTTTCATTTTTTCTTATTAATGATGAATATCTCCTGAAGATAACCTCCTTCATACTTGCAAAATCATCTATACCATGCACTGTTTTAATTTTAAATCTTCTGTAGTTTTTTTTATCAGCAATTCCATTTTGGAATCTAACCATAGAAGCTACAGCATCTATTCCATGTATATTAGAATTATCAAATCCTTCTATTATTGTAGGTTGACTCTTTAGTCCAAGAAAATTCTTTAATTCATTCATACTGTCCGCTCTTTTTATAGACTGATTCATTTCCTCTTGAGTGATTTCGCTTATCATAACTCTTTCAGACATACTCCGCAATGCATAAAGTCTATCTCTTACTTCTTTCGCTTCTTCATAACACATACTTAAACTTAAATCAAACATTTGTTTTTTCCACTCACTTTCCAATTTTTTAAATCTACCATTTAAGAATAACTCAATCCCTTTAACTTTTTGTTTATACTCTTTTGATGTAATCTTACCAAGACAAGGACCATAACACATTTCTGTATGATAATAAAGACAAGATTTAACATTCTTTTCATTATGAAGAGAGTTTTCAAACAGATCTATTTTACATGGGCGAATTTTAAAAAGTCTCTTAAGCCATCGAACGAATTTCTTTATATAAAAAAGTTGTGGATAAGGACCAAAATATAAAGCTGAATCTTTAAGTTTTTTTCTCGTAAATATCAATCGTGGAAAATCTTCATTTATTGAAAATTTAATATAAGGATAAGATTTATCATCTTTCCACATAGAATTAAAATGTGGTTTAATTTTATTTATTAGTTGTCTTTCAATTATCAACGCTTCTCTTTCAGAAGCACATAAAATATAATCTATCTTTCGCATAGACGTAATAATAGTCGTAGCTTTTGAATCTATATCAGCGTTAAAATATGACGAAATCCTGCTTTTAAGATCTTTCGCTTTGCCAATATATATAATATCACCTAAACTATCACTCATTACATAAACTCCAGGGAGTTTAGGAATTTGCATAAGCCTATCATTTTTCATGTTTTACCAGAAACAATGTTGAAAAGAACTGCTTTCAACTCTTCAGATTTCAAAGCATACAAAACTAAAACAAATATAATTATACCTGAAACTATAGAAACTGGAACCGATATAAATAATTTCTTAGAAATTTTACACACATTATAAGACACAATAGCCATAATAATAGATGCCAAAAAAGTCTTCAAAAATGAAAGCAATATTCGTTGAAGGTTAAGTCCACCTATCCGCCTCTTAAGATATATGATAAGCAGTAACAAATTAAAATAAGCCGACAAAGACGTTGCAAGTGCAAGTCCACCTACACCTATTTGATACATTAACACGAAACATAACATGATATGCAAAACTACAGCCCATATCGCTGTTTTAGCTGGAGTTTTTGTATCTTGAAACGAATAAAATGCATTTGCAAAAATTTTTACCAAAGCATAGGCTGGAAGTCCAAAAGAATAATAAAATAAAGCATCATTTGTCATAATTGATCCTAAAGAGTTAAACTTACCACGTTCAAATAAGAGTTTAACTATAGGTAATCCGATAACCATTAATCCTGTTGCTGCAGGAAACAAGGTAAAAATTGTAAATCTTATAGAATAACCAAGAGATTCTTTAAGAGTTACCATATCATTTTTAGAATAAGCGTTCGTCATTACAGGAAGTGATACCGTTGCAATCGCAAGTCCAAAAATACCCAATGGCATTTGCATAAGTCTATTAGAATAATAAAGCGCAGTTACAGAACCTTGCCCTAAAGAAGAGGCACACCTACTATCAACTAACGCGTTTACCTGATCCGCAGATAAACCTATAATTGATGGTATCATAAGAAATACAATTTTTCTCACGCCAGGATGCTTTAAATCGAGTTTAAATTTTAAATTCCAACCCAAACTTTTAAGCTTAGGGTACTGTACAAAAAAATGCAGTATTCCTCCTATAATAACACTTACAGCAAGCCCCTTAATTTGACTATTAGGAACAATAACAGGAGCAATAAGAAAAATATAAAAAATTTCTGAAAAACTCAATGTTGCCGGTGCAACTGCTGGCAAAAAAAATGTATGCAAAGTGTTAAGTATGGCAAGTAAAAAAGAAGCAAGACATATAAAAAAAATAAATGGAAACATGAGTCTTGCAATTTCTATAGCAAGTTGCATTTTCATAGGATTATCTGAAAATCCTCCTGCAAATACCTTTGTAAAGACAGATGCAAAAAACATACCAAAAACAGATATAACTACAAGTATCAAAAATAAAGTTGAAAACACTACATTTAAAAAATCCTGAGTTAATGTTTTTTTCTTTCCATTTAAATACTCGTTAAAAACTGGTATAAATGCAGCTGAAAACGATCCTTCTCCAAATATGCGTCTAAAAAGATTAGGAATTCTAAAGGCTGCATAAAAAGCATCAGCAAACATACCTGTTCCAAATAAATTTGCCACAAGCATATCTCTTATATAACCTAAAATTCTAGAAAGTGTGGTCCCTAAAGCCACCTTCCCAGCATATTTTGTTAATGTTTTATTTTCCATTTATAAATTTCACATCAGATTGTGCTTTAAACCATGTGATTTGCCGTTTGGCATAATGCCTTGTATCTTTTGAAAACTCAGAGACTAAATTTCCCAATGAAATTTTTCTATTTAGATATTGCACAACATATCTATATCCTATACCACTTAACGCAAAGCAACTCTCATTAAATCCCATATCTAAAACTTTTTGTGTTTCCTCTATCATTCCATTTTCAATCATATACTTACATCTTTCATTAATTCTATTGTAAAGAATCTTTTTCTCAATAAAAATACTGTAATGACTGAATTTATACCTTGGACATTTGATTTCAAAATGTTCTCGTAAAGTTTTTCCAGAGAGTATATTTACTTCAAGCGCTCTTAGTAACCTCTGCGGGTTTTCCCTATTTTTCTTAGCTGATTCTGGATCCAATTTCAATAGTCTATTATATAGCTCAATATGAGGTCTAGCTTTTAACTTATCCCTTAAACTTTTATTAGTTTTTGGCATTTTGTCAAGTCCATAAAGCAAAGACTTAATATATAGACCAGTTCCACCAACTATAACTGGAACTCTACCTTTTTTAAAAATCTCAGCAATTTTTAAATCAGCAGCTTCTACAAAATCTGCAACATTATAATTTTGATCTGGACTTATAATATCAGTTAGGTGTTGTAAGACACCATTAATTTCACGAAACCCATTCTGTAAAAGAGTACCCTCTTTATTTAAGCCAACATCTAAATATTTATAAACCTGTCTTGAATCACATGAAATTATCTCACCATTTCTCTCTTTACAAATTTCAACAGCTTTTTTTGTTTTTCCACTTGCAGTTGGTCCAGAAATAATTATTACTTCTACGTTATTATTCATACTCACTCAACAAACAAAAACAACTAATTATCTTCTTTTAAAGAACTTTTCTAATTCTTTTAAAGATATTTTATATATCAAAGGTCTACCGTGAGGACATGTAAAAGGCAGCTTGCACTTAAAGAGATCATTTACTAACTTCTCAGCTTCAGCAAACGTAACACTATCTCCAGCTCTTATACTTGCACGGCATGCTGAACGCACAATCTTATCTTTAACTTGTTCTATTCCTTTGTTTGCTCTATCATTTTCAATATTTGATAATACCACCATAATCACCTGCTCTATTGACGCATCACCAAGCAATGTCGGATACGCTGTAATTCTAAAAGAATTTCGCCCAAACTCTTCAATAATTATTCCAAGCTCATTGATAAAAGCTATATTCGCCTTAAGAAGTTCAGAAAGACTTGGAGATAAGTCAAAACTCCTAGGCATAAGTACTTGCTGGATTTCAATAGCCTGATTTTCTATCTGAGAAAGATAGAGCTCATATTTAACTCTTTCTGCAGCAGCATGTTGATCAAGAATACATAAATCCCCTTTATTTTCAATAACAATATAAGTACCAAAAATTTGCCCAACAATTCTTATAATATTATTATCAAAAAATTTCGCCTGTGAAAGATCTTCTTCCACAGCATCAACAGTATTAGTACATTTATTAAAGCCATAAACTTGCTTTGAAACATTATAATCAGAACTAGATTCAGTAATAACAGGAGAACTGTGCATATCAAGTGCGGATTTATTTGTTAAAAAAGAACATGAAGCATAACTCTTCTCATTGTAATATTTATCAAAATTAGACACGCTACCATTCATTGGAAGATTTATGGGTATTTTAGAATGCTCATATGAAATGAGAGCATTTTTTAACAATTTCAAAAACATATCATATATACTGTTTTCATTCATAAATTTTACTTCCCTTTTTGTTGGATGTATATTCACGTCAATTTCAGATGGATTTATATCAACGTAAATCAATACTCCTGGATGCCTATCACGTTGAATTAATCCCTTATACGCTTGATACACACAATGCGTAAGCCACTTAGGATAATTCACAGATCTAGAATTTACAAAAAGATATTGGTACTTTCTATTAGATAATGAATAGTCTTTTCCTGTAAAATAAATATCTAATGAGATCTTAGAATGATTAAATTTTACATTTTTAACTGCTTCTGAAAAATCTTTACTCAAAATATCTGAAATCCTTTCTACTTTGCTATTAGTTTTAGGAGTAAAAAAAACCGTTTTATTTTCAGAAAGTACTTTAAAAGTTACATCTTTATTAGCAAGAGCTATTTCTTCGAGTGAACTTATAATCTTGGAACGTTCTGTAGAATCACTTTTCAAAAATTTTTGTCTAACTGGAATATTAAAAAATAAATCTCCGACCTCTGATATTGTTCCTTCCGCTCCCGACCATGGAGTAACTTTAACCTTTTCTCCTCCACTTAACGAAAGCTCCCACCCAAAAAATTCACCCTTCTTTCTAGTTTTTATCTTAAAATTTGAAATAGCTACTATAGAAGCAAGAGCCTCTCCCCTAAATCCCAATGAACGAATTTGTGATAAATCACAAAAATCTTTAATCTTACTTGTAGTATGCCTTAATATAGAAAGCTCTAAATTTTTCTTATCCATACCAAAACCGTTATCAGAAACCCTTATAAGTTTTTTACCAGCTCCTATTATCTCAACAATAATAGAAGAAGCAAAAGCATCTAAAGAGTTTTCTACAAGCTCTTTAGTAACATTTAAAGGACGTTCTATCACTTCACCTGCAGCTATTTTATTAACTGTCTCTTGAGACAAAATATTTATTGACATTTCACAACTTTTTCCAGGGACTTATTTATTATACTTTCTTTAACATCATTTTTTTCACCCTTCTTACTTTTGTCATTTTATTTAATCATTAACTATATAATAATTATACATACAACCTTATTTTCATGATTCTTCTACATCACAAAAAGAAACATTATTTTACTCATATCGTTTTTTCCAAGCACGTAGTAAATTAAACGCTTCTATATGACTTAAAGTATTCATATCAACACTTTTTAGTTCTTCTAAAATCTGGTGTTTGTCAGTAGGAAAAACCTTAACTTGTAAATTATTATCATATATTGAATCAATAGAGTTTACTTCTAATTTTTTTAAAATATTGTAAGCTTTTTCAATAATTTGGCGTGGTATTCCTGCAATTTTTGCAACGTATATTCAGTAAGACTTATATGCACTACCTTGTACTATTTTATGTAAAAATATAACTTCATTATTCCACTCTTCAACACTAACACTATAATTTACAACTCCTTTAAGAGTCTTGGATAGGCCAGTAAGTTCAAAATAATGTGTTGCAAAGAGCACTTTTGATTTCCTTCTATCCTCTGTAAAAAATTCTATAATTGCCCAAGCAATAGCTATCCCATCATAAGTTGATGTTCCTCTTCCCACTTCGTCAAGAATAATAAGACTTTTCTCCGTATATTGATTTAAAATATTTGCTGTTTCGGTCATTTCCACCATAAAAGTTGACTCACCACCAGCAAGATTATCCCCTGCGCCTATTCTTGTAAATATTCTGTCAATGAGTCCTATTTTGGCACTATAAGCAGGAACAAAAGATCCAATCTGTGCCATTATCACAATAAGCGCTATTTGCCTTAAATAAGTAGATTTTCCAGACATATTTGGCCCTGTAAGTATCATTACATTTAAATCATCTTCAAATAATATATCATTTGCTGCAAATTCGCCACTTTTCAATACTCTTTCTAATACAGGATGTCTGCCACCTTCAATAAAAAGATCCCTACCACACGAAATCTTGGGACACGAATAATTGTATTCTAATGCGTTTGAAGCAAACCCGCAAAAAATATCAATCTCTGAAATAATTTGCGCAGTTTTTAAAATATCAGAACTAAAAGCAGATACATCTAGTCTTAAAGTATTAAATATATTGCTTTCAAGTCTTAAGATTTTTTCTTGAGCAGATAATATTTTTTCTTCAAGGACTTTTAACTCTTCTGTTATATATCTTTCACCAGTTGCAACTGTTTGCTTGCGAATATAATGCTTAGGGGCCAATGCAACGTTTGATTTAGTGATTTCTATATAATAGCCAAATACTGAAGTATACCCTATTTTAAGGTTACCTATCCCTGACAAAGATCTTTCTTTAATCTCCAAATTAGATATATAAAGCTTTACATCAGCAGATATCCTTCTCAATTCATCAAGTTCATCATTAACACCACTTCTAATTACATTCCCTTCTCTTAAAGACATTGAAGGTTCATCAAGTAAATATGATGAAATTTTATCTATCACTTTACTATTATCAGGAATATTAAAATTCAATAAATTCTCATACTTTATAATTTCAGAAATATCACTAACCGTTTTTAAAGAATATTTTAATGCCATCATGTCTCTAGGATTCGCACTACCAGAAGTGATTCTTGCAATTACCCTTTCAAGATCAGAGATAATTTCTAATTTTTCAACTATCTTTTTCCTTATACTTGAATTATCTATAAAAAATTTTACAATACTTTGTCGAGTCTCAATTTTTGAGATATCTAAAAGCGGTCTTATAAGCCACTGTTGTATAGTTCTTGCTCCCATAGGTGTTTTCGTAGAATCTATTACAGCAAGTAGCGAGTTTGCAGTTTTTCCGTTAGATATAGAGCTAAAAAGTTCAAGATTTTTTATCGCAACAGCATCTAAATACATAAAATTCGAATTATTTATATATTTCACGCCTAAAAAAATATCAATACTTTGTGACTGTACTTCTTTTATATAAGCAAGCAATGCTCCACAAGCACAAAGTATTTCTCTTTTGTCAAGTCTAAACTTTTCTAGAGCATCATTACCGAAAACATCATATACCATTTTTTTAGCATTCTCAACATTGAAAAATAAACTGTTTACATCAGAAATAGGAATTTTAAACTTTGCCAAGAAATCTGAGATTAATTTACTTTGAACAATGGCAGAAGATATAATAAGTTCTCCTGGATTATACTTCAATAGCTCAGTTTCAATAGATTTTAACGACATTTCTGAAGTAAAAAAATCACCTGTTGATATATCGGCCACAGCAAATGCAATAGGTAGTAAGGCATCATCAAAAATTAGTGACATTAAAAAATTATTTTTTTTGGATTCTAACAAGACATCCTCTAAAACTGTCCCAGGAGTTATGACTTTTGTAACTCCGCGTTTCACAATGCCTTTTACATTTCCAGGTACCTCAAGTTGTTCACAAATAGCAACCTTAAATCCCCTTGTTATAAGTTTTCTAATATAGGAGTTAGCCGAATGATAAGGAACTCCACACATTGGGACTCCATTTCTTTGTGTAAGCACAACTTCAAGAATAGGCGCTACCTTTACTGCATCATCACTAAACATCTCATAAAAATCACCTAAACGAAAAAAAAGCACCATATTATGATATCTAGTTTTAATATCCCAGTATTGCTGCATTAAAGGTGTTACTTTCTCAAAAGACTTTTTAATTTTTATTCTCCGAAAAGGACCATATTTTAATTTTTTCTAAACAACTCTAAATATTTTTCAGCAAAAATAAAAACTCTTGTATATAGCCTTAATAAATTTTACTTAATTAGGAACATCATTATTTCGCAAAAAAATTTTATACTTTTACTTTTAAAACATATCCTATCCTTAAAAGCATAAAAAAATTTATATATTTTATAGGTAAATATTATAGAGCGAACATAACTTCTTGTCTCTTTAAAAGGTATTTCACATGTCTTTTCAGCAAGCATACGATTTTTACTATACCAATTCTCAACATTCCCTAATCCTGCATTATATGCAGCTAAAGATAAAATTAAATTATCGTTATAATAGTTTAAAAGTTTTCGCAAATAATATATCCCAAACATTATATTTATCTCAACTTCTTTAAGTTTATTATCAGAATAATTCATAATATTTAATTGTTTTGCAATTTCTGAAGCTGTTTTTGGCATTATTTGCATAAGACCAACTGCACCTTTATTTGAAACAGCGTTATGAGATAAATTAGATTCCCTTTTCATAACAACTTTTACAAGCAAAGAATCAACACCAAAATAATCAGCATATTTAACAATATAATCTTCGTATGGATTCTCATTAAATATTTCACTAAATAGTTTAACTTTATTCTCGAGCCTGAAAAGAATAAATATCACCAAAGTTATAATTACAATTATGATAAACTCTTTCATATACAATATACGGCATAAAACACATTTAATTTATCTAAATATTACATAGAAAATAAAATTTTCACTTTTAGGCAAAAAAACAATTAAAATAACTAATCTATAACGTCCCCAAATAATGAATTTATCTTTGCTTCTTTTATAATAATATTAACAATTTTACCATAATGCTTTTTATCAATCTTTAAAAAAACTTTACGTCCACTCTTTGTTTTTGCCTCCATAAAACCATCTTTAACCTTTTCAACTAAAACTTGATGCCTCGTTCCTATCATTTTCAAAGCAATTTCAGCAGAAATTTTATTTGACTCTTCAAGTATAATAGCATGGCGTTTCTTTTTCTCTATTATAGATACATCATCACTCATTTCAAATGCCATAGTATTAGGACGCGGAGAATATTTAAAAACATATAATCCACCAAACTTTATAGTTTTTATTGCATTTAAAGTGTCCTCAAAATCTCTATCATTTTCTCCAGGAAAGCCCACTATAATATCAGTCGTTATAGTTATATCTGGTATAGCAAGTCTTAATTTCTCAATTAAGTCTAAATAATATTCATAAGTATACTTCCTATTCATTAACCTAAGAATCTTATTAGACGCAGACTGCATAGGAAGATGAATATGCGAACACATTTTCCGGTTTGTAGTTATAACATTTATTAAGTCATCACTTAAATCTTTAGGATGATTTGTCAAAAACCTAATCCTTTCAAGATTTTTTATAGATGCAATACTTTTTAGTAATGAGGTGAAATCCACATTTTTATACTTATACGAATTTACATTTTGCCCCAAAAGTATTACTTCTCTAACACCATTTTTCACAGCTGACGAGCATTTATTTATTATCGTATTGTAATCAAAACTTTTCTCAATTCCTCTTACAAATGGAACTATACAATAAGAGCAGTAATTATTACAACCTTTCATAATAGTAATGTAGCTTATAACTTTAGATCTAAACTGAATATTGGAATTTATTTTTTTAAAAGAATTCCTAAAGCAACATAAATCAATAATCTTAGAAATACTATTATCAATATCTTTCGTACCTACAACTAAATCAATACTCTTAAAGCGCTTTTTAATATCATTACCGAGTCTTTCAGTCATACAACCCATAACAATTATCTTTACATCTGGATTTTGCTGTTTAAATTCTTCCATTCTCCCGAGATAAGAAAAAGCTTTCTGTTCAGATTGCATTCTTACAGAGCAAGTATTAAGTATTAATACATCCGCATCTAAAAAATTGTTTGCTTTAGAGGCCCCATAAGCTAAAAAAGCAGAATCAAGCTTATCAGAATCACACATATTTACTTGACAACCTAATGTTTTAATTAAGTAATTCAATAATTCATCCTATACACCTTAGATACTGAAAGAGAGAGACAAAGAAATCAGTCTCTCCCTTCAATTGACTTTAAATTATCATCTCACTCATTTCTTATTACAATAACTTCATAATCGCAATGTCATCTTACATATATTCAAAACTCTACTTACTATTTATTGACATTTATTTGGAGTATTTATAGCATTTCTTATAATATTTTTTGTAAAGAAATCTATAATAACTCCACTCATTTCTTGTGCAATCCTTACTTGAGCTTCTTCTGTAGAAGCAGCAATATGGGGAGTCACAATAACATTTTCCATATCAATAATAGTCCAATCTTCAGGAGGTTCTTTTGTAAACACATCTAGAGCTACACCCTTAACCTTTCCAGATTTCACAGCATAACATAAATCTTTTTCGTTAATTATAGGACCTCTTGCACAGTTAATGATTCTCACACCATCTTTCATTTTTTTAATAGCATCTGCATTTATCATACCTCTAGTATTATCATTTAAAGGGGAGTGAATAGATATATAATCAGCATCTCTATAAACTTTATCAATATTCATTTTTATTTCTATTTCATTATTCTTTGCTAGATCAGAATTTACAAATGGATCATAAGCTATAATTCTCATTCCAAAAGCCCTCATTCTCTTAGCAACTTCAGTTCCTATTCTTCCAAGACCTATTAAACCTAAGGTTTTACCAAAAAGTTCTGTGCCCACAAAATTTTTACGAGTCCACTTTTTACTCTTTAATGATTTATATGCCTCAGGTATATTCCTCGCAAGAGAAAGCATAAGTCCTATTGTGTGCTCTACAGCAGAAATTGTATTCCCTCCAGGAACATTAGCAATCACTATACCTTTCTTGGTTGCTAAAGCTTTATCAATATTATCTACACCAGTCCCAGCCCTTCCAATAAACCTAAGTTTGTTAGCACTTTCAATTATTTCCGCTGTAACTTTTACTTCGGAACGTATTAAAAGTCCATCGCAATCTTTTACTAATCCTTTAAATTCTTCTGGAGAAGGCTTATTACACACATCAATTTTAAATTCCTTATTTGAAAACAACGAATCTAATCCCTCAACGTTATTATAAGTCATTAAAATTTTGTACATTCCCTCACCCCCCATATCTTCTTATACCTTACGATAAGATAAATTTTATAACTGTCAAATTAAAAAGGATTCAAAAATCTATATCGCCTTTAAACTTTTACTAATACATTCTTTTACAAACCATTTAGCAATACTTCTTCAGCAGCTGCTACTGCTTTACCCTTCTCAATTTTCATACCAAGTTCAACTAATACCATTTCAAGGCATGCAAACCCAATAAGTAAATCCGCCTTGCCTATATAACCCATATGTGCAAATCTTATAATTTTACCTTTTAAGTCACCTTGTCCACCGGCAACAGAAACCCCATACTTTTCTCCCAGCACTTTAACTATCTTAGCACCAATCTCAATTGGAACTAAAGCACTTGTAACAACTTCACAAGGAACTTCTCCAAAAAGCTTTAAACCAAGAGCCATCATTCCAGCTCTCGCAGCTTTAGCAAGGAGTTTACAATCAATCCAAATATTTTCCAAACCTCTTCTATTAATAAATTTTATAGATTCTTCAAGAGCAACGATTAAAGTTACAGGAGGAGTAAATGGAGTTTCATTCGTAACATAAGATTTTTTATATTTTTTAATATCAAAATAAAACTTTGGAAGTTTTGAAGTTTCAACAAGTTTCCATGCTTTATCACTTAAAGTTATAAAAGCAAGACCAGGTGCAAGCATAAAGCCTTTTTGTGAACCAGAAACTGCTACATCAACTTTCCACTCGTCAGTTTCAAATTGTTGACCTACAAGCCCAGAAATCGCGTCAACTACTAAAACAGCATCTGTCTTTGAAACTATTTTACCGATAGTCATAATATCATTTGCAACACCTGTTGATGTTTCAGTAAATGTAGTATAGACAGCCTTAACATTTGGATTGTTTTTAAGAGCTTTTTCTATTTCATGAGGTTTTACCACTTTCCCCCACTCAACACAAACAGAAATAATTTTTAACCCACATCCTTGAGCTATTTTCATCCATCTATCGCCGAAATTACCGCAACTTGCAACTATAATCTCATCTCCAGGACTTAAAAGATTTACAACAGCCATCTCCATTGCACCTGTTCCAGAAGAAGCTAAAATATATACCTCATTCCTAGTCCGAAATACACCTTTTAAGGCTTCCGCAACATTTTTATAAATTGCTGCAAATTCACTTGTCCTATGATGAATTATAGGCAATGCTTCTTTAATAGCAACTTCTGGTGGAATTGGAGTGGGACCTGGGGTTAAAAGATAGTATTTTGTCACTTTTTACTTCCTCCATTTTGTTTATTTTTGTTTACAATGAGTTAAATTCGTCCAACTTCATATTTATATTACAAATAGATGCTAAAAATAATTAATCAGGATTACTTGAAGAAATATTTTACAAATTTCATAAATATCGTAAGCTGAAAAAATATCCCGATGAACTGAAGTAAGGAACGTCAGACACTATAACTAAAAACATATGTGTAAAACAAATTTGAAAAAATGTAACATCATACTCACAATTACAATACTGCCTACAGCTAAATAAATTACTCAATACGAAATGAGTAACACAATACCTAAGACTGACTTATAAATAAACTTAACAAAACAATTTATCAGATCCATTTAGTAAACGTAAAATATAACAAACCTAACACTACGATCATAATCAATATATTTATTTATAACTACAGTCTCTTACAAATAACAAATAAACTAAATGTTTATTTTTGTTACTCAATAACTAAAGAAATCACTTCATCCATATGAGAAACAGGTATCATCTTAAGCTTTTTTACTACATCATCAGGTATATCAACTAAATCCTTTTTATTACTTTCAGGGAATATTACAGTGGTAATCCCTTCGTTATGGGCAGCAAGAACCTTTTCTTTAAGTCCACCAATACCAAGAACTCTACCTCTTAACGTAATTTCCCCCGTCATTGCAATTTTCTTTTTTACAGATTTATCCATACATACTGAAGCTAAAGCAGTCGCCAAAGCAATACCAGCACTTGGTCCATCTTTTGGCACTGCCCCCTCAGGCACATGCACATGAAAATCAGTTTTTGAAAATATACTTTCATCTATCGATAATTTCCGAGAAGCAGAACGAACATAAGTCAAAGCAGCTTGTGCAGATTCTTTCATAACATCACCGAGCTTCCCTGTAAGAACCAAAGAACCCTTACCCTTCATCTTATTTACTTCTATTGTAAGCACCTCTCCACCAACGTCAGTCCATGCAAGACCGGTCACCACTCCAATACCATTTTCAGCTATCTTTTCTCTCTCATAGTGGGCTATGCCCAAATAAGTATTTAAATTTCTTGTAGTAATCTCTATTAATTTTAATTCTTTATCGAATTCTAATTCCTTTATTACTTTCCTACAAATATTTGCTATTTCTCTTGTAAGATTACGAACTCCAGCTTCATGAGTATAATTTTTAATTATAGCACTAACCACACCATTACCAAGAACAAGTTCTTCTGGTTTCAATCCATGTTCTTTTAACTGTTTAGGAACTATAAAATCTTCTGCTATGTGATATTTTTCACTGTCAGTGTAACTAGAAAACCTTATAATCTCTAGTCTATCGAGTAGAGTATTTGGAATATTATTTAATGTATTTGCTGTGGTTATAAACATAACATTTGATAAATCAAAATCTACATCGAGATAATGATCACTGAAAGCATAATTTTGTTCAGGATCTAAAACTTCAAGCAATGCTGATGATGGAGTACCTCGCCAATCAGAACCCATTTTATCTATTTCATCAAGGATAAAAACTGGATTGTTAGACCCTGCTTTTTTCATTGACTGGATAATTTTCCCCGGCATTGAACCTATATAAGTACGTCTATGTCCCCTTATTTCAGCTTCATCTCTAACCCCTCCCAAAGAAATCCTCACAAAATTCCTTCCAAGACTCCTAGCAACAGATTTCGCAATAGAAGTTTTGCCCACACCTGGAGGACCAATAAAACACAGAATAGGTCCTTTTATTTTTTGCACTCTAGATAAAACCGCAAGATACTCTAAAATTCTTTCTTTAATTTTTTCGAGTCCATAGTGATCTTGATCTAAAATTTCTTTAGCTCTTCTTAAATCCAAATTATCAGGAGTTGACTTCTCCCAAGGTAAATCTAAAATCCAATCAAGATATGTTCTTATAACTGCAGCTTCTGGAGACATTGGCATCATTTTTTCAAGTCTTGCTATCTCTTTACTAGCAGCATCTCTTGCAACTTGCGGCATCTTGATTTTTTTTAATTTGTCCTTCAAATCGTCAATATCTTTTTGTGCATCATCTTTTTGTTTAAGTTCTTTCTGAATAGCTTTCATTTGTTCAGTAAGATAGTACTCTTTTTGTGTTTTTTCTATTTGACTTCTTACCCTACTTTGAATTCGTCTTTCAATATTTAATATCTCTATTTCTGAATCCAATATTCGGATTATTTTCTCTAAACGCTCAATTGGATTTATCAATTCAAGAATTGCTTGCTTATCATTATTCTTTATAACAAGATGCGATGCTATCGCATCTGAAAGCTTCGAAGGTTCAGTAATATTGCTTACAGAAACAAAAATTTCCACTGACATTCTTGGATTTAACTTTATATACTGTTCAAAAAGAATAACAGACTGTCTCATAATTGCTTCGGCTTCAGGAGTTTTTTCAACTTTTTCATCAAAAATTTTAAATCCTACCTCAACATAACCCTTATCGCTTAGCTTAAAATCTGTCCATTGAGCTCTAAACAGTCCCTCAACGAGAGCTTTTATACCATCTGCCATTTTTAATATTTGAAGTACCTCACAAACAGTCCCTATGTTATAAATATCACTAGGTGTAGGATCTTCAACTTGAATATTTTTTTGCGTAACAATAAAAACAAGTCTATTTGTTACCATAGCCTCTTCCAAAGCTTTGATAGACTTTTCTCTACCTATACTAATAGGTAATACCATTGTAGGATATAAAACCATTTCCCTCACTGGAAGAAGAGGGAGCACTTCAGGAATTTTCGATACTTCATTTTTATCATTAGTAAACTTATCCAATCTATTATTATTCATGTAGGCTCCCTTGTGCTTTTATACACAAACTTAGGATTCTCCTTTTTCATTACAGTTTCAGCTGTGACCATGCTTTTTACAATTGAAATATCATCCGGAATACTAAACACCGCATTAAGTAATAAATTATCTATAATTACTCTTAAGCCTCTTGCAGCAGATCCCCTTTTAACACCTCATATGTCATTTTTTTCACTACTTCTCCTTCAAACTCAAGTTCAACATTTTCAAACTTAAAATTTTTTGATATTGTTTTATTAAAGCATTTTTAGATCTTATTAAGATTATACATTAAGTCTTACATTGATAAAAGTCCAATGTCGCAATTATAGGGAGTCCCGCTTACAAATTCTAGTATAAACCAAAACTTCACTAAATCTTCACTGTCAAACTTTAGAAGGCACATAATCTCACTCGCTATCCTTAAATCTATCTTTATTATCAATATCTTTTTTTCTTTATAAACGTTTCTCTATTAGACCTTAGAGTCCATTAAAAATACCTCCACAAATAAAAAGAATATTTGTAAGTATCTATGATTAATATATTTTTGTTGTGGATGTTTCCTACCACCATGCGGAGAAACGCTTGCAATAGTTCTTTCAAGAATTTTCAAAAGAGCTTGTTGAACACTTTTACCGAAAACGCTTCTCATTTTAGACATACTATCAGACTTGTTTGAAATTCTATCCACTTCATCAATATAAATATATACCTTTCTCAACTCTTCTTATATCAAAATTTGCATTTCGCATAAATCTTAAGATATGTTTTCAACATCTTCTCCAACATACCCAATTTCAGTTAACGTAGTTGCATCAGAAATAGCAAATGGGAACATCAAGTATTCTCGCTAAAGTTTGTGCTAAAAGAGTTTTGCCCGTTCCAGTAGGACCTACGAGTAAAATATTAGACTTTTGAAACCCTACCCCCTACCTCATCTTCTTTTGATACAAAAAATGAAGTTTCCACCAGTTTATAGTGATCACAGCCACAGATAAAACTTTTTTCGCATATTCTTGTTTACGGCATAATTATCAAGATTTTTTTATTTCACTGGCTTTGGTAATTTAAAAACAGCTTCTCTTAATTTTTTTTATTCAAAATATCAAAAATCTCCAATAAACTTCTTACACATCTTTCACAAATATAAACATTATTTACTCTAATAATTTATTAGGATACTTCTTATTACAAAAAATATAAAATTTTTTGTCAAAATCATTTTCCATTATAATCTTTCTAATATTGATATTTCTAACTATAAATACATCTACTTATCATTATTTATCATCACTACCAAAATATATCAATTACATAGTATATAAATCTCAAGCTTCTTTTATTAAAAACTATCTATTTTAGACTTACCACAACTTCATCTATCAACCCATATTTTTTCGCTTCATATGCGGACATATAATAATTTCTATCAGTATCTTCTAATACCTGTTTCACGGTCTTACCAGTATGTTTTGCTATTATCTCGGAAAGTTTCTGTTTAGTATAAATAAGTTCTTTTGTTTCTATATCAACATCAGAAACTGTACCAGATAAACCATAAATCAATGGTTGATGTATCATTATACGAGAATGCGTCAAAGCAAACCTCTTACCTTTAGCTCCTGCAGCAAGCAAAACAGCTCCAAAAGACATTGCCATTCCCATGCAAATCGTACTTATTGGACTCTTTATAAATTGCATAGTATCATAAACAGCTAGTCCTGCTGTAACCATACCTCCAGAGGAATTTATGTACAAACTTATATTTTTATCTGATTCCTCAGAATCTAAGTATAAAAGTTGTGCTATTAGAGTATTTGCAGACTCAGTAGTAACATATCCATCTTCTCCATCACCAACAAAAATAATTCTCTCTTTGAGAAGTTTTGAATACAAATCATACGTTACAGCAAAGCCTTGATTCCATCTTTCTATTACTGTGGGTATTAACGATGCCATCATTTTCTCCCTAATAATTTAACAATCATACTACATTAAATTTTAACCTATTTTTAAAGTGACGACATATGCTTTTCTACTATATCAATTTTTGCGTTACTGATTAAAAAATCAAATAGTTTTTTTTCTTTCAACAAAAGTAATATATTATCTTTTTTCTCTAAAAAGTATTTATCAGTAGCATCTTCTCTATCAGGATTCAAGGCCTTTATTTTATTCTTTTCTACTTCAAAATCAGAATCTGTAACAATAAGATTCTCATTTTTACATATTACATCCAAAATATAAAAAAGCCTCACATTTTTCTCTGCTTCTTCTTTAAGCTTTTTATTTTCAGATTCAATCTGTTCCTCAACATATTCTTTAGGAGTACCCTGATTTTCTAAGTATCCCTTCATTTTTTCAATTAAGAATTTTTCGTGACTTGCAACTAGAGACGGTGGAACTTCAAATTTATTATTATCAAGTAAATATTTAACAATTTGTTTTTTCATATCCATATTCTGAAGAACTTTTTCTTCAGACTCCATAGACTTCTTTACTTTCATTCTCAAGTCCTTAACATCTTCAGCCCCTAAATCTTTCGCAAAATCATCATTAAGATCTGGAAGTTCTTTTTCTTTTATTTCAATTATTTTTACTTTAAAAGTTATAGCTTTACCCGCCAAAGCTTTATTAGGATAATCCATTTGATATTCAATTTTTACACTTCTTTCATCTCCAATTTTTGAGTTTTTTAAAGCCTTCCTAAATTCTTCATGCGTACTCTCAGAACTTAAATCAAGCACATAGCTTTTAGCTGTAATCTCAGGGAGAATTCTGCCATCAGAATCAAAAGCATTATAATCAACAAAAACAAAACTATTTTCGCCAACCTCACACAATTTAGACGGAATAAGTTTTGCATTTCTTTCCCTTAAAGCACCAATACTTCTATTTAAACTTTCATCAGTAATTTCAAAAATTTTCTTTTTTATCGGAATATTTCTATAGTCTTTTATATCAATTTTTGGATGACATTCTACAGCAAAACGATATTTCAAATTCTTTCCAAAACTATAATCAAATTCATCAATTATTGGAAATCCAACTATATCAAATTTTTCTTTTTCAAGAACACTTAAAAGAGTTTTATTGATAACGCTCTTTATAGCTTTACTCCTACTCTCCTCACTAAAATTTTTCTCAACGATACTTCTAGGAACTTTTCCCTGTCTAAACCCATCAATTTTTGCTTCTTTCTGTATCCGAGAAAAAATAGAATTAACCTCATCTATTACAACTTTCTCAGAAACTTCAACCTCTATATTTATAGAGCATATCCCTTTATTGATAATTTTATGTTTAAAATCAATTTGTTTGTTTAGAAAAGTCATATCAAATTTTTCTTTTTAACTCCAAAATAATATTAATATTATATTTATAACAAAAACAAAAAACTTTTAAGTATTGTGCGGACGGAGGGATTTGAACCCCCACACCATTCAGTATATGGTCCTAAGCCATACGCGTCTGCCAGTTCCGCCACGTCCGCATCATGCAAAGCTCAAGCATAATTAATAAAAATATGCGCCGCATAGGAATCGAACCTATAACCTAACGATTAAGAGTCGTTTGCTCTACCAATTGAGCTAGCAGCGCAATATTATTTTCTTTTTATCAAATAATTTTCCCTTCCAAAATAAAAATTCTAACAAACTACAATTTAAAAATCAATAATAACATTCGTCTCAGTTAAAAGAGTTAGAAAATCCTTTAAAATAGAACTTAAAATCACAGATTTAAGATAGCCTTTAGTAGAGAGACGCAAAGTCAATAAATTCAGTAAATATATCTTTTATGTAATTTATTAGAGAAACTCTATTTGATTTTATTGTTTCGTCTTCTGTCATTATCATAACTTTCTCAAAAAAATTATCGATTAATGGTTTTATTTTTAATACCTTATAAAAAACATCACTATACTCTTCTTTCAAAATATGACATTCAACTTCCATTTTTAATCTTTTAACAACATCAAAAACTGTTTTTTCAACATCTAAAACAAACAGATCCTCTCTTATTATTTTGGAAATATTAACATTTTGTTTTTTTGCTTGATCTACAATATTGGCTATTCTCTTAAATAACATTATAATAGACGAAAAACCATATCTTAGTTCAATATTTTGTAAAGCGTTAAGCTTTAATCGTAAAGTACCAAGATTTTTAAGTCTACAATTTAACTTTAATATATTCGTAACAGCTTTTACTTCACATGACTTATACCCTTCAATCTCAAAAATATTTTCTATCCTCTGATACAAAAAGTTTACAAGCCTTTTGTAAGCATTTTCTGACTTCAAGTCATTTATTACATTTTTAGGTAAAAACTCAAAAATTTTCCTTATGACATATTCTAAATCACAATTTGGTAATTTTTCCATTATCATCCTCACAAAACCTATTCCTGCTCTTCTTAATCCATAAGGATCTGCTGAACCTGAAGGCTCAAGACCTATTGAAAAATATGTTACCAATGTATCTATTTTATCTGATAAAGATACTAAAAGCGAGACATTATTTGATGGAAGTCTCCCCGAGGCAACCAATGGCCAGTAATGTTGCTCTATAGATAGAGCAACATCTGCACTCTCCCCTAATTTAGAAGCATAAATCCTACCGATTATACCTTGAAGTTCAGGATATTCAAAAACTATTTCACTTACTAGATCAGCTTTTGAAAACATTACTGCTTTTTCAAGTGTATCTTCATTAACTTGCATATTTAGTTCTTTATTAAGAAGAGATGCTATATGCTTAATACGTTCAACTTTTTCATAAACCGTTCCAATTTCATTGTGTAAAACAACACCTTTTAGTTTTTCTATATTGCATTTAAGTCCCTTCTTCAAATCGTTATTATAAAAGAATTCAGCGTCAGCAAGTCTCGCTGTAAGAACTTTCTCATACCCTTCTTTTACAATTTCTTGATACTTTGAAACACCATTTCTAATACCTACAAAATAATTCGATAAACTACTATTTTCATCACTTACTAAAAAACACTTTTGTTTTTTTTTCATACACACACTAAGTAGTTCTAAGGGTAAATTAAGATATCTTTTATCAAAAGAACATAATATGGCCGTTGGATATTCAACTAAGTAATTTACTTCGTCAATAAGAGATTCATCAACTACTATATTACCAACATTCTTAGCAACGAATTCCATTGATTTTTTTATTATTTCTCGTCTCTCTTTTTGTTCAACAATCACAGATTTGTTTTTCATTATTAAAAGATAATTCTCAGGCAAATCTATCTTTATTTTACTGTTACTATAAGTATGAAGTCCTACGGTCCAGTTAGATGAAATTACATCTGCAATTCTAAATTTAATTACTTTATTTCCATAAAGGGCAACTATATTTCTTATAGGTCTTGCAAATTTAAACCTACTTTCTTCCCACAACATAGTTTTTGGAAAAGATATTCCCTTTATCAATTCTGAAAAAACCTTACATAAAAGTTTTTCAGTTTTTTCATTTTTAGTTTTTTTTAAAAAACAAAAATAATCACCTTTATTAGTACTTTTAAGAACAAGATGCTCTGGAATTACGCCATTTTTTGAAGCAAATCCCCTAACTGCTTGTGTATATTTGCCATGTTCATCCATACCAGCTTTCAAAGATGGTCCTAAAATATATTCGACCTTATCATCACTTTCTACCATAAGTCCCAAAACTATCAGAACAAGCCTCCTAGAAGTAGCATAAGTTTTAAGAGTTTCATATTTTAATCCTATAGTATTAAAAGCTTCTAAGACAAATTTTTCAATTTGCCTTAAAGCAGGCTCAATATAAGAAAATGGAATTTCTTCTGTACCTATTTCCAGTAAAGCATCTTTTTTATTTTCTTTAATCAACTTTACACCTCTTCTGCAATAGATCTTAAATATTCTTCAGCAACAACTTTAGCTATCGTACGTATTCTTAAAATATAATCAACTCTCTCAGAAACCGCAATAGCACCTCTAGCTTCAAGCAAATTAAATAAATGAGAGCATTTCATAACCGCATCATAGGCAGGAAGCACAAGTTTTATTTCAGTAAGTCTTCTCGCTTCTTTTTCCCAATCATTAAAATGTTTCTTTAACAAATCAATGTCAGATATTTCAAAATTATAAATAGACCACTGTTTTTCCTCTTCAAGACATACATCTCCATAAGTCACATCGTCACTCCACTGTAAATCGTAAACATTATTTTTCTTTTGAACATACATTGCAAGCCTTTCAGTACCATATGTAATTTCGACAGAAATTGGGTTTAAATTAATACCACCAATTTGTTGAAAATATGTAAACTGTGTTACTTCCATAGCATCGATCCAGACTTCCCATCCAAGCCCCCATGCACCAATAGTCGGAGATTCCCAATCATCTTCAATAAATCTGACATCGTGCTCTTTTGAGTCAATTCCTATAGTTTTCAAACTTCTTAGATAAATTTGTTGTATATCTTTAGGTACAGGCTTCATAATAACTTGAAATTGATAATAGTGCTGCAATCTATTAGGATTTTTGCCGTACCTGCCATCAGAAGGTCTTCTAGAAGTTTCTACATAAGCTACATTCCATGGCTTTGGACCTAAAGAACGCAAAAACGTAGCAGGATTAAATGTTCCTGCCCCTTTTTCCAAATCATAGGGTTGCCATAAAAGACATCCCTTTTTAGACCAAAAATTCTGTAAAGCCACAATAATTTCCTGAAAATTCATATGATCCCCTAAATATCACAACCATATAATCGTAGATTGTGAAGTTGTCTAAATTTTAGCAAAAAAAACATAAATACATTTGACATAATTCCATTTTTTTAATTTAATGCCTAATGTGAGGGATAAAGAAATAATAACATATAATCGCCCATCGTGGGATGAGTATTTTATGAAGCTTGCTTGGCTCGTAGCTGAAAGATCCACATGTATGCGTCACCACGTTGGAGCAGTTATAGTAAAAGACAAAAGAGTTTTAACAACAGGCTATAATGGAGCTGCAGTTGGTTTGCAGGACTGCATACATTTTGGGTGTTTAAGAAATACATTAAATATTCCTTCAGGGAAAAGACACGAAATATGTAGAGCAATTCATGCTGAGCAAAATGCCATTATACAATGTGGATATCATGGCACAAGCATTAAAGATGCAACGCTTTATTGCACACACTCTCCATGTATATTATGTACTAAAATGATAATAAATGCGGCTATTAAAAAAGTAGTTACAGACATCGAGTACCCTGATAATTCGTTTAAAGAGCTCTTCTCAGCGTCAGGAATAAAGTTTTTCACTTTACAACTCAATAACTTTTCTATAAATCGTTTATTATAACTTTAATTATTAATATCAAAAAGTCTAATACTGCCTTGCATTTAGATAAACAATATTTTATTTAGAAACTAAAAAACTATATTAATAATGTCATCAGGAGCTTTAACCACATAGTCAGGACTATATTGTTTTATATGCCTTAAATCTGAATAACCATATAATACCGCTAGATGATATACCGGCAGCTTTTGCAGCCAAAAAATCATTTGCACTATCACCTTATCATAACAGTTTTTGAAATATCAGAATTTGTGATTTTTATCAATTCCATAATAGGTCCAGGACCAGGTTTTTTTAAACCCATCACACTATCTCCTCCAAAAACTTTAATAAAATAATCAGAAATTTTTAGACGACTTAAAATTTCACACGAAAATAATTCACCTTTATTTGATAAAACTGCTTTGCTTTTATCTTTTAAAACTTCAAGCATATTAGCAACACCCTTATACATAACTGTAGTATCAGTTAAACATTTTCCATAATAAAATCTAAATAACTCCTCCACTTCTAGCCTATCTATCTTTTTCTCTTCATAAATAACCTTATCTATAAGCCTACTTATACCACCTCCCAAATAGGAACGTACTTGTCCCACTGATAAATATTTAAGTCCATACCTTCTTCTAACCAAGTTAATAGCCGAAGTTATATCTACTTGAGAATCAATAAGCGTTCCATCTAAATCAAAAATTAGAAAACTAAAACCCATAAAATTTTAAACTCAATCAAGAATAAAAGTTTCAACCCTTTATAACAGAGATATATTATGATAAATTTTAGCCAAACATATGCAACGGTGGTACACAAATTATTTCATTATTAAAGTTAAAGTAAAAAATTTAACTTTCTTTATCATATCCCGTAGCTTTAGCCCTCCAAGCAAAAATAAGAACAATCGCACCAATAAATCCAGTTGCCATGACGTACTTAAAAGAAACCTGCCAACCATAAATATCTGTCAACAAACCAAATAACCAACCCGTCACTACCGTACTTGCATATCCCCAAATTCCCACAAGACCATTCGCTGCCGCTGAGGCACGTTTTGTTGCTATGTTGGATGCAGCACTAAGAATAAGCGATTGTGTACCATAAATGCAAAATCCCGAACATATCAAACACATTAGAGATATCCACGCAGGTGCAGCGATTGTACGCCAAAATAAAAACATAAAAAACGAAGCAATTGTCATTGTAATAAAACAAACGCGCAATCCTCTACCACCAAAACACTTATCTGTAATCCACCCACATAACAATATACCCACAGCACCAGATATCTCAAAAGCAGCAAGCATCAAACCTGCATTTTTCAAATCCATCCCTTTCCATTCTTTTAACAGTACCGGTCCCCAATCTAAAATCGCAAATCTCAAAACGTAAACAAAGAAATTAGCGATTGAAATAATCCAAATATATGGATTTTTAAATACCATTTTATTTATAAATTGTTTATATTCGCTGGATTTCTTTTTTTTATCATCAGTTTTCTCATAATTTTCACCTGCTGACAATTCTGGTAAGTCAACAGAACTAGGTGTATCACGTATTATAAGCCATATTCCTCCAGCTACTAATACAGCAATAGCTCCGGGTACATAAAAGACACTCCTCCAACTCCAAGTAGCAAGATAACTACAAACAATGATAGATACTACTGCCCCCACACAATTAGAAGTCGTCCAACGAGCCATTTTTGTTGCAAGCTCTTTAGGAGGAATCCAATGCGGAAGTAACCTTGCATTAGGAGGCCAACCCATGCCTTGTACCCAACCATGAAAAACCCATATAACACCCATAATTGTTAATGTAGAACTAAAACCAAAAATAATATTACATATAGCACACAAAAATAGACCACATGATATAAAGTTGCGAGCCATAAATTTATGAACAATAAAACCATTTGCAAACCTAGATATTCCGTACATTATCCCATTTAAACTTATGAAAATACCAAGTTGCTCTTTTGTTATACCCAATTCTGATTGAATACCAGGCATAGCCATACCCAAATTCTTGCGTATTGCAAAAAACATGGCATAGCCAACCCATGTCGCCAACATCGTACGAATTTGCCAATATTTAAATTTCTTAGCTACAGTACTATCTCCACATAATGCAGACATTATTCATTCTCCTTATTCATTTTCGTATTTTATTCTGCTAATTATACCTTTTTAAAAGTACCTCAAAAAAAATAACTCTTTAAATAAATTCCTTATTATAAATTCTAACCTACCTAAAACAACATAAAACCCGCCCTGAAGAGGAATTGAACCTCCAACCTTATCCTTAGGACGGATCTGCTCTATCCTATTGAGCTATCAGGGCATATCATTTACATTTAATTTAATAAATAATTATAATTATATAAAATATATAAAAGTCTTAATAAATAATAACGATTATACAAACATTCACCACATTAATAAAGCATCTTTACAATAAAATTATACAAGTTTATATATTTTTATATTTTATATTTGTTATAGAATAAGAAGCGTTTTCTTGTTCTTGTAACTTCAATGCTTCTTATAAAATTATACTTTTGACTGTTCTTGTGGATAGAAAAAGATAAAAAAACATAAAAACAAATATCATCAACATGAGTAATCAATAAGCAATGGTGACTTTATTTTCTCAAGCAACCTTATTTTATCTTAATAACTCAAAATCCAATACATTCTGTACATCTTTATATAATTTATGTAATAAAAATTTCATAGTAATTTTCAAATCACTTTAAGAATTCTATACATTCTACAATTACCATAAATCTACTTCAAGACATTTATATATAATCCTATCTTATAAGATAAATATACTATTTACTAACTACTAAAAAAGCAACAAAATTAAGATATGGAGTAGTATTTAAAAATATGAATTATGGTAGAAAGATTAAGAAGATTTTATAGCTGTGAATTAGGTTAAAAATTAGAAGTATATGGCAAAGTAAAAGAAAGAAGGTAGATGAAGAAGCAGTTTAGTATCACATACAAGAACAAGACCAAATAGGTTGATAAGTAAAATACGAGGCAACTAAATGTTTACAACAACACCATAAAAGTCTATTCTTAAAATGTGGTATAGCAAAAAAATCAGAGTTTCGTTTATTTAGTAAGATATTTTGTGGATTAAATAATAAAATCAAGAATCAAGATTACTTTATCAACAAAAATTACGAACATAGTAAAGAAAGGTACAATCAAAACTAGAAATTTTAAGGACTTCTACGTATGTATGAACTTTTATACTATTTCTTCATAAATTAACGGAAATAGAAAAAATATGTCAAACGCAATCAATTCATCATAATATTGAGTTACTAAAAAAGGACAATAAATCTTTAAAAAATATATAAAAACTTCAAATAAGACTAAAATACTTTTTAGAAAGATAAAAAATGAAAAATCAATATTGTTATAGACAGTTCGTGGAGTAATTTCTAGTAAGTTAACTATTATCGCAATAAAAGGAACCTTACTATAATCATTATCACATTATCAAGCTAATTAATGCTACTCTCTAAATTTTAAAATTTTAATAGATTTACAATTTTATGATAAAAGCAAGAAATCACAAACATTTTTAGAACATAGAAGATAAACTAATCTCTCTTTTTAAAGAAATAAGTAAACACAACATTGATCTTGAATTCCAAAAAAAAATTATAATAATACTACTATTATCATTAATATATTTTATAGATAAGATTAAAGATTATTTTTACTTGCTTGCTCTAAGAAATGATGATATGATAGATGGAATGTTCCTATATTTATAATAATGAATTTAAATTATTTTGTACCAAGTAAAAGAAATCTAAAACTCTAATCCTGACATAATAAGAGCATACTTTAAAAACTTGACAAAATGTTTTCGTATTACAAATTGTTTCTATTTATCAAAGTTAGAAGACGATATAGTTGTTGAAGTTTGATACACACATTTTAATTAATTTTAATTTTGTATCTACAATCAAGTCTCATAAAGATAGTCACACTACTTTCTGCTTACAATCAATTTTCTATAACAATATACTAGCAAAGATCTAAAGGAAAATATCAAAAATTGGAAAATAGTTTTCATATCGTAGTAGAAAAATTTTTTTAAAAAAATGTTTAAGTACTTACTTTAATAAAGTTATATCAAGAAAATTCCTAAATTTTTAACCTTACCTTCATGAAATCGGGGCGACTGGACTTGAACCAGCGACTTCACGGTCCCGAACCGAGCGCTCTAGCCAACTGAGCCACGCCCCGACTAATTCCATAAAATTGGTTTCACAATTAAAAACTATTATGGCATTAATTAAATTAACAGAAATCACATATAATTCTATTTTATTCTTACAACTTTATTACTTTTGTCAACAAAAACTATTCTTGGTTTAATAGGTTTATCAGAAAGTTTGAACCCCATTATAATCACTTCTTCTTTTTCTCTTATAAGATGAGCAGCAGCACCATTCATGCAAATTATGCCAGATCCAGACTTGCCAGGAATTACATAAGTTTCTAAACGACTTCCACTAGTATTTGAAACAACAAGAACCTTTTCTCCAATCCAAAAACCAGCTTTATCACAAAGATCAGTATCTATAGTTATGCTCCCTTCATAATTAACATTAGCTTGCGTTACCGTAGCCTTAAATATCTTTGAACTTAAAACAAACTTCATTATTTTTTATATCTCCTCTATATTGTCACATTGTTTATTATCAATCGTAATAACTCTACGCGGATAAGGAATTTCTATTCCTTCATCGTTAAATTTTTTATAAAGATTTTTTAAAACCTCACTTTGCATAAAATTCTTTTTATACACACTTTTAATTCTAAATATCAAATTAAAATTTATTGAAAAATCAGCAAAATCTGTAAACTGCACTATAGGAGTAAAAGCTCTCACACAATCATCATATCTATTTAGTATTTCTTGCGTTGCAAATATTGCGACTTTTTCTACACGCTCTAAGTCGCTGCCATATGCTATCCCACATTTTACTAACGCAGTAACTCCTAATTTATTCAAGTGGAAACTTGTCACTATTGAAGACAATAATTTATTATTCGGTATACTGACAATAGAATTTGACATCTCTCTTATGAGTGTTGTCCTCCAGTTAATTTCAACTATTGTCCCTTCAACAGCTGTCGAATCAATCTTAATGTAATCTCCTCTTACAATTTGCTTACTCGCAATTATACTTACACCAGCAAAAAAATTTGCAAGAGTGTCTTGTAGACCAAGAGCCACCGGCAAAGATCCTAATCCTAAAGCAGCTAACAGTGGTGTCAACTTAATACCAAGCTGATTTAATATTAATGTTAACCCTACAAGGATTATAGCAAATTTAATTATATTTATTCCGATTTTTTCAGGAATAGATCTAGATAAAATCTTAGAAAGAATTGATGCAACAAAAGTAACTACAGAAAAGACAAATAATCCATAAAATAATCTATGAAGAAGAATTGTACTTGCATCATTCAAAGGTGCTACTAAAAAAGCAATATAAAGAGCTATAAAAAAAAGCCAAAAAGAAATATACTTCTTTGATGTTACAATTATTTCATTACTTAATACAAATCCAATCTTTGAAAAAATACTTTGAATAGTTCTTGCAACATACTTCCTAAAAATGAAGCCAATAGAAAACACTATCACAAACAAAATTATGCTTCTTACCCAAGATGTAAAATTTTCTGAAAAAGTCTTATTAAACAAATGAAGTATCATTTTTTAGGATTTTCAACCTCTTCCTGGCACTTAATACAATATCTAGTCCAAGGAACTGCCTTCAATCTTTTCAACGGAATAGTATTTTTACAGTATTCGCATTCACCATAAATACCTTTTTCTATTTTAGTAAGAGCATCATTTACAGCGTTTAAAGTTATTTTATCATTCGCAATGAGTTCAAAATATATTTCTTTTTCGCTATTATGACTTGCCGTATCTATCTCATCTCCAACATCACTAATATCTGAATCAATATTCATCCCTCTTTTAGCATTACTATTCGACTTATTTAAAAGTTCTATTCTTTTTTGCACTAATAATTTTTTAAAATTAACTAAATCTTTCTTATTCATTACCTTCTCCGTTAATTTGTAAAAACCTTTACTGTTCTTAACGTTTCCGTTTCTTGCCCACTTATTCTTATATCCTTAGAAGACATATCCATAAGATAATCACATATTTCTTTTGTAATCCTCTCACCAGGAATCACAACCGGAATGCCTGGAGGATAAGGAGTAAGAGTTTGAGCTGCGATATGACCAACCGCCTTCTTTAAGCCTAACTTCTTTGTGTCACCTGAAAGGAATACTTCCCTAGGTCTCATAACCATTTCCGTAGCAAGAGACGGAATTTTAAGTATCCAATTTTTCTGTTCGCCATGATATTTTCTGTCTATATCTTCAAGAGCATTCACAAAAATTTCCACATCTAGTTTATTTGAACCCTCACCCATAATCGCAACTAAATTGAATAAATCTGCATAATCAAGTTGCACATTGTATTCCTTTGCAAGAATATTTTCAATTTCATATCCCGAAAGGCCAGTTTTTGTAACATTTACTGTAATCTTTGTAGTGTCTAGATCAAATCCCAACTTTTGCATTTCCTGTCGCGTAAAACACTTCATTGAACTAATATTATTATTTATGTATAAACGACCTTCCTCTGCAGCTTCTATAATTTTATTAAAATTCTCTTCGCCATATAAAAATGCTTGCCTCCTAGCTAAATCAAGACTTGCAAGAATCAAATAATTTGGACTCGTAGTTTGAAGCATCGAAACTACTCTCTTCACTCTATTGCAATCAATAAAGTTAGAATTAAAGTGTAGCACAGAGCCTTGTGACATAGCAGATAAAATTTTATGTGTCGACTGAACACACAAATCTGCTCCTGCAGTAACTGCAGATTCTGGCAAACGTTTGTTAAAGATTAAATGTGCACCATGCGCTTCGTCTACTAAAACTATTTTCCCTCTTCTATGACATAAATCAACAATCTTACTTAATTCGGTAACCACACCATTGTATGTTGGACTTGTTACAAATACAGCTTTAGCCTCAGGATATTTATCCAAAGCATCTTTTATTTGATCATAAGTCAAACTAAATATTAAATCAAGATTTTGGTCAATTTTAGGCTGAACCCAAATAGGCCATACACCAGACATAATTACTCCTGCCATAATCGACTTATGTGAATTTCTTGAAACTATTACGGAATCTCCAGGATTACACGCAGCAAGAAACATAGCCATATTTCCAACAGAAGTACCGTTAACCAAAAATAAAGAATGCTTTACACCATACGCTTGGGCCATTAGCTCTTGAGCTTTTTTTATAGGACCCACTGGGTCATGTAAAGAATCAACTTCATCAAAAACAGTTACATCAAATTTATAAATTTCTTCACCAGCATAATCTCTTAACCCTTTATCTATACTTCTACCATTTTTATGACCAGGGCAATGAAATGAAGTAACATTTCTTTTTGCATGTGCTAAAAGGACATCGTACAATGGAGCTTTCAATTGCTTTGTCACAAGTGATTTAGATATTTTTTTCACTATTATCAATCCTCAAACAAATGCCCGGTAGAAGACTTGAACTTCTGACCCCTTCCATGTCAAGGAAGTACTCTAACCAACTGAGCTAACCGGGCAACACTTAAATGTATGATAGGTGCGAGTCGGATTTGAACCGACGAATAACAGTTTTGCAGACTGCTCCCTTACCACTTGGGTATCGCACCATCAAGTCCCATTAACCGTATCAATTACTTATACGAACTAACAGAAATATAATTCAAGACTATCATATTATACCTAAACATACTTTTTTGCATATTAAAAAGTATTATTTATTCAAATCCTTACTTAAAATTATATAATTTCTAAAATATACAAAAAATAGCATTATCATAATCATAATTATAAAATACTTTATGAAGTATACCAAACACGTAGTCTAACAGAACAAGTATTAGAAATAACACACTTTTTACTTCATTGCTTCTAAAATCATATGGCTTATATATTGAAAATAGCTATACAGCGCCAAAAAAAACATCATCAAAGCCTCAAATATACTCACTCAACTACTAACCCTATAATATTTATTTAAAATACTATATTAGCAATATTCACATTTTCTATTACAATCAGTTTATCGCAACAATCTCTTTTCTTAGATTTGTTCTGTAAAAACTTACATAAATAAATAAGTAACAAACAAAACATATTAAATGCCTAACCCATTAATACTTATAAACAATCTCTCAACTGCAGCTTTTAGAGTTACTATATCATTTGAATCATTAACAAAATTAATATCAGCCATATCAGCTGTTTTCTTCAATTGTTGTCCTGAACCTCCTACTTGTGATTCTTTATTTTCAAGCTCAACAAATTTTTCTAGTGTATTAGGATCTCCCAATCTTTTCCTATATTGCATTCTCTTAAAACGTAAAAGTTGGGGTGAATTAATATTTACTAAAATAAAATCCTTTCTTTTTCTTAACTCTTTAACTTCTTCTGAATGCCTTATAGAAGTTATACAACACTTAGTACCTATGGCAATTTTTTCTAAAATTTTTCTTGCAAGGATCCCGTTTCCATTTTTCTCTCTTAACTTAGTTCCAAATACTATAAAATTCTCCCTCTCAAGCTTAATATTTGCTTCTCTCATCATTTCTCTAATAACATCTGACAAAGAATAATGAATGTATCCATGCTTCTTAGAGATATACTCTGCAACTGTATCTTTACCAGAACAATAAGAACCTGTTAAGCCAATTATCATTTATTTTCAACCATAACTAAACTTCAGAATAAACAACTAAATACCTAGTCATATTAGATAAAACAAGAATTAAAAAATACAGCCCCTCCTCTTATATACTTTACAAGTATATGTGGGGAGGGGGGGGTACAAAAAAACTTGCGGGGGCAGGACTTGAACCTGCGACCTTCAGGTTATGAGCCTGACGAGCTACCGAGCTGCTCCACCCCGCTACTAAATAATTTTCTAATCCTCTCCGTATATTATTATACATGTATTATACTAAAATTTTACTTTTTGTCAAATGCTTATTGCACAATCGCATCATTTTGTTTATCAATTTTTACAGATATTATCTTAGAAATACCATATTCTTCCATCGTAACACCATAAAGAACATCTGCTATTTCCATTGTACGTTTATTATGTGTTACAACTAAAAATTGTATACTAGTAGAAAACTCTTTAATCATAGCATTATACCTACCAACATTAGCATCATCCAACGAAGCATCTACCTCATCTAAAATACAAAAGAGAGAAGGCTTTGTCATAAAAAAAGCAAAAACCAAAGCAATAGCCGTTAAAGTCTTTTCGCCACCAGAACAAAGAGAAATATTTTGCAATTTTTTTCCTGGTGGCTGTGCAAGTATATCAATTCCACTTTCAAGCAAGCCATTTTCATCACTAAGTATTAAATCTGCTTCCCCACCCTCAAAAAGTTTCATATAGAGCTTTTTAAAATTCTCCCTTACAAGGTTGAAAGTCTTTTTAAAATTCTCAGTAGTAGATTGATTAATTTTTTTTATAATTTCACGTAAATCATTTTTAGCTATTAATAAATCCTGCTGTTGTACCAAAAGAGAATTATATTTTTTCTCAATACTCTCATACTCTTCTTGTGCCGTAAAATTTACAGATCCTAAAGATTTAATTTTATCTCTTATCTCTTTAATTTCCTCAACATCTACTCTAATATTATTATCAAAATTACTTTTTATTTCTTCATAATTCTTCCCATAAATATCTGTAAGTTTTTTTTTTGAATCGTCCTTCTTATATTCAAGATTTTTTAAATCAATCTTCCTAATGTTTATTTCGCTATTTACACTATCCATTTTACTTTGTAATTTGCGTAACTCATCTGCTTTTGTATTCAGTGCAGATTGAAATGCTTGTTTATCCTTCAAAAAAACTTGTATTTCAAGTTCCCTTTTAAACTGTCCATCAAGCAACTGCTTCACTCTTTTACTTTCAGTTTGCTGAGATGCAACTGACTCTAGAATCTTCTTACTATTTTCAGAAATCTTAAATTCAAGATTCTTTATTTGAGTTCTAAAGTTAGCAATATTATCTACAATGTATTGGCATTCTCTATTTTTATTTTCAAGTTCAGTAAGCTTTTTTTCCCAATTACTTCTTGCATCCATCATAACAGGAGCAAGAGCTTCTTCCTTCTTTCTCATTAAAAATACACTGTTTTCAATAGTTTTCAGTTCATTGTAAAATTCAAATAATTTTATTTCATAATCTGAAATCTTTGCTTCAAAAACAGATATTTTTTCATCAAAAGATCTAAACTCAAAATTTTTATTATTTATTTCCTTTTTATGCTTATCTATTTCATCAACAATATTTCTTATCTCATTTCTTTTCTGTTCAACATGAACTTGTTTCTCATCAATCTGCGTTTTGATTTTTATCACATCAAAACCTAAGTTCTCTTTTTCAATCAAAAGACTCTCTCGATATTTATCTACATGTTGCATTTTAAATTGTATATCAGAAATATTTTGCTTTATTTCTCTTGATTCATCACTAAGTTTTTTTATTTGTTCCTCAACTAATATCGGTTTCTCGAAAAATATTTTTCCTCCACCCTGAACTAAAACATTTCCATAAAATCTACTACCTGAAATAAAAGAATTGGAACATATAAAACGAATTATTTTTTCATCGCGTAAATCGTAGCTTAAATATTTTATAAGTTCAAAATGTCTTAAAGGAAGTCCTATACTGACATTTTTATAATAATCAGAAATTTTCTCAACGATTATAAACGAGAGTCTGCTTAAATTATTATCCTCTAAAAATCTAATAGCATACTCAGCCTTTTCTAAAGTTTCACATACAAGATAATTTAATTTTTCTCCTAAAATGGATGCAATAAGTTCACGTTTATTTTTATCAATAACAATCAGATTACTTATAGGACCTCTTGCAAAATCACCCAAACTCAATACCGCTCTTATAGATGATCTAATAGGATCTTTATACTCAAATTCTTTTAAAGCAACTGTACGAGCATCATTAGAAGCTAGAATATCTCTATACTTAGAAAAATCACTGTTAAAAATTTTCATTTCTTCATCGTTTTTCAAAATAGCTTCATTTATTTCTTCTTGTTTAACTTTAAGTAATTGTAGTGATTTATTCCTATCGAGAAGCTCAACTTCAATCTTTGCTATTTCTTGATTCATAGAAACAATAATACTCTCAAGTCTTAACACTATCTTCTTTAAAGAAATTATATCTGCATCTAAATGTATTTTTTTTTCTGTAAATTCTTCCTTTAAATTAAGACGCTTTCTTTTTTCAGATTCAAGTTCTGAAATTTGTAATTGAATTGATTTTTTTTTCGATTCAATTTCGAATAATCTCATTTTTACAGTATTGTATTGTTGTTCCTTTTCTCTATAAATATTTTCAAAACGATGCACTTCAATTGAAAAAGAATCATCACTAATATTCAGTTTTTTAAGCTGCTCTTCCATATTAATAATTTTATCACAATACACTGAAAGTTCTTTTTCAAGTATTTCCTGCTCTGATTTTATTTCAACTTCACGTTGCGTCTCATGTTTAATTATTTGATTAGCAATATCTATCTGTGTTTTGATTCTACCTAAATCTTTATTTATATTTAGATATCGTTCATTTATCTCATCTAGATTAAAACGCAGGTTTTGAATTTCCGAGTCAAATTGTTTTAATAAAACATCACCAGATTCAAATTCTTTTATCTTAGTATCTAGCTTCTTTTTAACTTCTTCTATTTCAATATTATTACAAGTAACACAATATACTAAGTATGAAATCTCACATCTCGCAAGATTTTCCTGATATTCATTATACTGCTTAGCTTTTACCACAGATAAACCTAAAGCTGCCATCTGCTGTTTATATATTTTAAGAATGTCAGATAAACGTGATATATCTGTATCAACTTTTTCAAGCCTTTTTAAAGTTTCTTCTCTTCTTGCCTTATATTTTGCAACTCCAGCAGCTTCCTCAAACAATTCTCTTCTACTTTCAGGCTTTGCCGTAACTAAAAAATCAATCTTGCCCTGCTCAATTATTGAATAACTATCAATCCCTAAACCACTATCTAGAAATATATCTTTTACATCTTTAAGTCTACACTGATTTTTGTTTATAAAATATTCACTTTCACCACTTCTAAACAACTTTCTTGTTATAGTGACTTCTGAGTAATTCACAGGTAAAACATTTTGCGAATTATCAAAAACAAGAGAAACTTCTGCCATTCCGCTTATCGTCCTTGTTTGAGTACCGCTAAATATAACTTCCTGCATATTAGAACTTCTCATTGATTTTGATTTTTGTTCTCCAAGACACCAACGTATAGAATCAACTATATTAGATTTGCCACATCCGTTAGGACCTATAATACCTGAAATTTCAGATTTAAATTCCAACACTGTCCTCTCAGCAAATGACTTAAAGCCACTTATTTCTAGTTTTTTCAAATACATTATTGTCCTTATCTTCAAAATAGAATAGATTTACTTTTAAGTCTACACTTTATAAAACAAACAATCACACAAAAAAGAAAATTTCTCTCAATTTAACATGAAAATTCCTTCCTTTAATGTTTTAATATTGCCTTATTTTTAACATATATTGTTTGGTACGCGTAGATTACAACTCTCTTACAAAAGTAAAAGGCATAATAAATAATTAATTTACAATTAAAAAGTATTATAATTACGAAGTTAAATAAATAAAAACACACCTAAAATTTCAATTACTGTATATAGCATACTTCTTATAAATTTTACCATTCATCATTTCAACAGTACGTTGCGTCATTATATTATCATCAAGCACCCATGAGAGTTCACAATGCTTATAACCGTTCCTAAGCGCATTTTTTAACCCTTTTTCATACATAACTGCTTCAATACCTTTATACCTATATTCTTTTAAAACACCCATGACCATAAGTCTCAATTTATTTATTTTCCTCTTATAATATAAAAATTTTAAGATTCCAAAAGGGGAAAGTTTACCATCAAGCTTTTTTAAAACCTGATTATAATCAGGTAAAGAAATAAGTACTCCAACAGGAGAACCTGCTACTGTTGCCATTATAACCATCTCTGGGTCCATAAACATTTTCAATTTTGAAGCAACTTCAATAAACTCCTCATTACTCCATGGTACAAACCCCCAATTTTTTTCCCACGCATGATTATATATTGATATTATATCCTCTAAATATTTCTCAAATGACTTCTTTTGTATAGTCTTTATTTCTAATGTCGGAAGTTTCCTTTTTACTACAGCTACCACTTTCTCAAGTCTGCAAATTCTAGAATCTTCTGTAACATCCATATTATAAGCATAAAGTTCCTTTATCTTCCTAAGACCACACTGTTCAGCAAGTCGCAAATAATATTGAGGAGTATACGACATCATGAAACTCGGTGACATATCAAATCCCTCTAATAAAAACCCACACTCATCATTTGTCGATGGATTCATAGGTCCAATCATCTTATATATATTTTGTTCTTTAAGCCAATCTCTTACAGCAGAAAAAAGCGCTACTGCCACTTTAATATCGTTAAAACATTCAAAAAAACCAAAAAATCCACAATTGTCATTTTGAAATTCTATATAGTTATAGTCTATTATAGCTACAACTCTACC
>JAISTT010000005.1 GCA_031272445.1 Candidatus Endomicrobiellum mastotermitis
ATTCTTATTTTCCGAAAAAATACTTGCAACATCTGAAACTAATGGTGGTACCCATGGACTATTTTTCGAATAAATTTTCCACGGTAAATGAATAAACTCTTTAAACTGCTTTTTATTATCTACTATAACTATTCTCATATGACTAGTTTCCTTCTTAATTCCTTACAATCAACCAATCCCTAGTCGTTCCTATACTGATCTAAGCTAATATATCTAGCTGTTTACCAACTTTTTCAAATTTTTCAAGAATAAAATTTAAGTTATCATCAGAATGAGTAGCCATATAACTTGTTCTAATTATAGAATGTCCTTCCTGTACTGCAGGAGTAACAACAGGTGAAGCAAAAACTCCTTCATCAAAAAGCATTCTCCACATTTTAAAAGCAACTGAATCACTTCCAACAACTAAAGGTATAATAGGAGACTGCGAATGTCCCGTATCATATCCCATAGATTGAAATGCTGATTTCATTTTCTTAGAAATTTTCATAAGTCTTTCCCTTCGTTCAGTTTCAGTAGCAACTAAATCTAAAGCAGCATCTATAGCTCCGACACACGCCGGAGGCAAACTTGCTGTGAAAATCATTGTTCTTGCATTATGTCTAATATAGTCAATAACCTCAGATTTACTAGCAATAAAACCACCAATAGAGGCCAAAGACTTAGAAGCTGTAGCCATCAATACATCAATATTATCACTCATATTAAAATACTCTCCGGTTCCTTTTCCATTTTCCCCTATAACACCCAAAGAATGAGCTTCATCAACAAATATCCTCACTGCATATTTCTTTGCAAGTCTTGAAATTTCTGGCAAATTTGTAATGTCACCTTCCATACTAAAAACTCCATCAACCACAATCAATATGCCTTTTCCTTTACATCTAACAATCTGTCTTTCAAGATCTGCCATATCGTTGTGTCTAAATCTTACCATTTCACCAAAAGATAAACGACAACCATCTATAATTGAAGCATGATCTAATTTATCTGTAATTAAAATTTCATTTTTCCCTGCCAAACTTGAGATAGCTCCTAAATTTGAATGATGTCCAGTCGTAAAAAGAACAGCTTCCTCTTTATTTACAAATTTTGCAAATTTCCTTTCAACTTTCTCATGTAAATCATTAGTGCCATTAAGAAACCTAGAACCTGTACAAGAAGTACCATACTTCTTTATAGCAGCTATAGAAGCTTCGATAACTTTAGGGTGATTCGCAAGTCCAAGATAATTATTAGAGCAAACAACTATCTTTTTTTCACCATCAACTATAACTTCAGGCCCCTGCACAGATTCAACTTTGTGAAAATAAGGATAAAAACCTCTTATTTTAAGATCGTTTGCAACACTAAAATTAAAGCATTTTTTGAAAACATCTGGGCCCATTTTTCCTCTTTTAATACAAACATAATATATAAAACTATTCAAAGAAATCTATTATTTAAGTACCAATTATACGTTACTTTAGAGCCAACTTCAAAAGACGTAAAATTAACATTCAAGTCTCTTTTAGAAGGTTCAGTATCTGCTATCCAATACTTTTCAAGCATTTCATTAATCTTCTGCCTATTCAATAAGGCAGATCTTCTAGTAAAATAAGATAAAAACTCCATTGTTATACCAACAAATTTAAAAATGAAGTCAGGAATAATAACAGGAACTGCTTTTACATTATTAGAAAATGATATAATCTTACCTATATCTGACCATGTATGTGTGGCAGTATCAGCAAGATAATAACAATTATTATTAGTTTTTTCATTTTTCAAGCAATCCACAACAGAACTTGCTACATCTTTCACATAAACAAGCTGTAACAATTTTTTCACTAACGTTATAGGTCTCAAGTGGTTATGTACTAGCTTAAAAAATATAAATATATCTTTATCTCTTGGTCCATAAATGGCCGCTGGTCTTAATATAGTGTATACCACCTTCCCATATAATTTTTTTTTTATCTCTCCTTCGGCTATAAGTTTACTTAAACCATAATCTGAAATTGGATTTTCTTTATCTGTAAGTTTTTTACAGTCAGTCGATGTTGATGGACCCATAGCAGCTTGAGAGGAAATAAATATAAACTTTTTTAATCTAGGATTTACGCTTAAAATCATCTCACACAGGTCCTTAGTAATTTCCACATTCGCTTTAAAATATTCATTTTTGATCATCGCACGCACAACAGCAGCACAATGAATAACAATATCTACATCTTTAACAATTTTTTTTAAAAAACTTTTGTCACTTAAATCACCATACCTGAAATCTAGAGATAAACCTCTTATCCATTTCAGGTTCGCTGTTTCTCTTATAGGACATATAACATAATGTTTCGCTTCAAGCAACGCTTCAACAATATGACTCCCAACAAAGCCATTTGCACCTGTAACTAAAATTTTCATACTACCATCCACTTTATACTATAACAACATATTATGATAATTAAACAAATTAATTTGTGACTGAATCATTGGAATGAATGTCACAACTATACTTTATCTTCAATACACTTTCACTTTGTTCTAACAAGGTTTTTACAGCTCTTTGCGAAATCTTTAGATTACAAATCGTCGCATTACCACCAATACATCCTCCCTCACAACCCATCACTTCAACCAAATTTCCTTCCACACATTTTTTATCTTTAACTATTCTATTTAATTGTTTAATTGTTTCCTTAGTGAACCCATTAATTATATATTGTTTTAACAAAATCCTTCCCCCAAGAAACCCTACTACATTTGACACAGCACCTACAACACCCCCTGTAACACAAAAACCACGCCCTTGTTTAGAACTTTCAATATCAAATTTTTCCTCTTCACAATCTTGAACTTTAATACCTTTTACAGTAAACACTGCTCTAAGTTCTTCATAGTTTATAGCATAGTCAACATCTTTATTTTCATATACCTCTTTTTTCTTCGCAACACAAGGACCTATAAAAACAATTACAGCATCTTGATGTTTAGCTTTAACTTTCTGCGTAATATAATAAAGTGGCGTTTTAGTATCCGACACAAATGGTTCTATTTCTGGTAGATGTTTTTTTATAAACTGAGCGTAGCTCGCACAACAGGAAGTTGTCATGAAAGACTCACCTAATTTCATCCTTTTATTAAACTCTTTTGCCTCATTTATAATAGTTACATCAGCTCCATAAGCAACCTCATAAACGTTAAAAAAGCCAACCTTTATTAGTGCTGACTTTAATTGATATATATTACCTTGAAATTGTCCAATAATTGAAGGAGCAATTAACGCAATAACTTTCTTCTTACCAAAAACAATATTTTTTAAAACGTCAATTATTTGACTCTTTTCATGAACAGCACCAAAAGGACAACTTACAATACATTTTCCACAATATATACATGTACTATAATCTATTTTCGCTGTGCCGTTCGCATTCTTCTTAATTGCACTAACCGGACAAACATCTTCACAAGGAACAACTATTTTCACAATAGCATTATATGGACACGCTGCTATACACATCTTACAGTTCTTACATTTACTACTATTAATTACTGATTTGCCATTGATTATACTTATAGCACCAAATTTACACGCAATTCGACACGAAGTTGCCAAGCATCCTTGACATATATCCGTTACATAAATTCTATTAGGAACGCAACCCTTACAAGCGGTCTCTACAACTGTAAGTGGATTCTCATCTGGTTCATTACGTTTAATGGATTTTTCTGCATATTCTAATAGATCAGTTACCTCATTATCATTTTCTATAGTAAAACCTAAGCCTGCTATTACACGATCTTTTAAAATCGCACGTTCCTTAAAAATACAACATCGATACATTACCTCAGAACCCTTTGGACGCATCTCAAAAGGTATAAGTCGCGTCTTTTCTTTAAAATCATTAGAAAAAAACGCTTCCACTATTCTTTCCAAAATCTCTTCTTTTAAATGTATCTCTTGATTATTATTATTCATTCCTTCCAATATTTTATACTTTCTTTATTTTCAAAGCATTTAAATTTTTCCACTATAAGCCTCTATAAGCCTTTATTAACACACTCTTAATATCATCAATTAGCGGGTAAACAGGATTAGCACCAGTACATTGATCGTCAAAAGCTAGATTAACAATATCATCCAGTTTATTGTTAAAATCTTTTTCTGATACACCAGCATCCATTATAGAAAGTGGGATTTGAATATCCTTCTTAAGCTGCGTTATAGCATCAAGCAGAAAATTAACTTTTTCATCATCATTTTTGCCTCCAAGATCTAACTCGTCAGCAATTTGCCCATACTTTGCCTTAGCATTCGGAAACTTATACTGAGGAAATATAGCTTGCTTCCTAGGACAATCAGTAGCATTATAACGTATCACTTGATTAATAACCAAAGCGTTTGCAATTCCATGAGGAAAGCCAAACATAGCACCAAGCTTATGAGCTATTGAATGGCATAAACCAAGAAACGCATTTGCAAAAGCCATACCAGCAAGAGTTGACGCATAATGAACTTTCTCTCTTGCAATTGGATCACATTTTCCTCCAACATAAGAACGAGGAAGATATCTAAATATCAATTTTATTGCCTCCAAAGCTGGAGAATTTGTGAAGTTAGTAGCAAGTACAGATACATAAGCCTCAACTGCATGAGTCAAAGCATCAATACCAGATGCTGCACATAAATTCTTTGGCATAGAATCAACAAAATTTGGATCAATAATCGCCATATTGGGAGTAAGCGCATAATCTGCAATAGGATATTTAATGTGAGTTTCATCATCTTGAATCACTGCAAACGGCGTCACTTCAGAGCCTGTACCTGACGTAGTAGGAATTGCAACCATTTGTGCTTTTTTACCCAACTCTGGAATTCTACAAATCCTTTTCCTAATATCCATAAATCGCATGGCAATATTTTTAAAATTAGTTTCAGGATGCTCATACATTAACCACATAATTTTTGCTGCATCAATTGGAGATCCTCCTCCAAGGGCAATAATTACATCAGGTTCATAAGTTCTTATCATGGCTAGAGCTTCATTTATTGCAGAAATTGTTGGATCAGGTTTGACATCAAAAAATATCTGATAATCAATATTAATTTCTTCCAATACTTCTGTAACATTATAAATTGTGCCAGAATTAAAAAGAAATCTATCTGTCACTATAAAAGCACGTTTTTTACCCTGCAGTTCACGTAATGCTAAATCAGTAGCTCCTCTCTTGAAGTAAACCTTTGGTGGAACTTTGAACCATAGCATATTTTCGCGTCTCTCGGCAACTGTTTTATAGTTTAATAGATGCTTTACACCAACATTTCCACTCACAGCATTTCCTCCCCACGAACCACATCCAAGTGTTAATGAAGGTTCCAATTTAAAATTGTATAGATCACCAATTCCTCCCTGCGATGACGGTGTGTTAATTAAAATTCTTCCTGTTTGCAACTTATTCGCAAATATATTTATTCTATCCTGTCCCTTTTCATCAGTATAGAGAACAGAGGTATGTCCTGCACCACACAACTCTACAAGTTTACAAGCTTTAATAACAGAATCCTCAAAATTTTCAGCTTTATAAATCGCTATCACTGGCGACAATTTTTCATGTGCAAACTCTTCTTCCAAACTAATTTTATCAACTTCACCCGCAAGAATCTTTATATCTAAAGGAACTTTAATTCCCGCAATATCTGCGATCTTAAAAGCAGATTGACCAACAATACTAGGATTTAACCTACCCTCTATAAACATAATCTTTGCTAATTTTTCTTTTTCATGCTCATTTAAAATATATGCCCCACGAAGCCTTAGCTCTTTAATAACATCGTAGTAAACATCTTTAATAACTATAATTGATTGTTCAGATGCACAGATCATGCCGTTATCAAAAATCTTTGACATAATAATTGATGAAACCGCCATACGTATATCAGCAGTTTCATCAATTATTGCAGGAGTATTACCTGCACCTACACCAAGGGCCGGCTTACCAGAAGAATAAGCCGCTTTAACCATTCCAGGACCTCCAGTAGCAAGTATCATATCAATACATTTATCTGTCATAAGTAAATTAGTTAACTCTAAAGACGGGATATCAATCCAACCTATTATATCGTTCGGCGCACCAGCTTTAACTGCAGCATCAAGCATAATTTTAGCTGCTGCTATAGTAGATCTTTTGGCTCTTGGGTGAGGTGAAAAAATTATAGCATTTCTTGTTTTCAGAGAAATCAAAGATTTAAAAATAGCTGTAGAAGTTGGATTTGTAGTAGGAACAATGCCTGCAATAACACCTATAGGTTCAGCAACAATCTTAATTCCATTAGGTACATTTTCACTGATAATTCCACACGTTTTAGCATTCTTATGCTTATTATAAATATATTCAGAAGCAAAATGATTTTTAATAACTTTATCTTCCACAATTCCCATACCAGTTTCTTCAACAGCCATCTTGGCGAGAAAAATTCGCGCATGGTTAGCAGCCATTGCTGCAGCTTTAAAAATTTTGTCAACCTGGCCCTGATCAAAATTAGAATATATCTTTTGTGCCTTTTTCACACGCTGAACAAGGGCCTCTAAAGTTTCCGGAGTATTAATAACATTTAAATCGTTTCTATTATTCATTTCTTATAATTATACTTCCTTTTTATTTAATATTAATAAATATTTACTCTTTACAATAAGTAAGAGGTGATTAAAAATTAGAACTCTATTTATCTATAAATTTTAAATAGATCTATACAATTTTATCTCCCTTATCACATTCGGAATAATTTCATATAAATCACCTTCTAAAGCATAAGATGCAATTTGCATCATAGGACATTTTGCATCTTTATTTATTGCAACAATAACATCAGATGAATTCATACCTACCATATGTTGGATCTGTCCAGAGATTCCACAAGCAACATAAACCTTTGGAGCTACAGTTTTTCCTGTTTGCCCTATTTGATGCATATCTGATATCCAACCAGAGTCAACCGCTGCCCTTGAGGCACCTACAGCTCCTCTTAAACACTCAGCCAATTCCTTAATGAGTTTAAAACCTTCTTTATTACCCAACCCTCTTCCACCAGACACAACAATATTTGCATCACTAAGATTAACAATATTAGCAGTATATTTGATAAAACCAAGAAACTTTGTTCTATTCAGCAAAGTCTGTGTATCCACCTTATATTCAATAATCTCCCCCTTTCTTCTCACTTCAGCTTTAGCTTCCTTGAAAACTTTATATCTTACCGTAGCCATTTGTGGACGATGTTCTGGAGTTAAAATAGTTGCCATGATATTTCCACCGAAAGCTGGTCTTGTTTGCTGAAGATTTTTTGTTATACTATCCACTTCTAATGACGTACAATCTGCGGTAAGACCTGTACAAATCCTTGCTGCAACTCTTGATGCGAATGAACGCCCTATATTTGTTGCCCCAATTAAAATAATTTCAGGTTTTTCCTTTTTTATAAGCCTAGTTAAAACGTCAGTATAAGGATCATCTTGAAACTCAACAAAAATAGGATCGTCACAAACATAAACCTTACTTACTCCTCTATCTATTAGTCCCTGAACCTTTGATCTAATATCACTACCTATTAAGACAGCACTCAGAGATGTCCCAAGCTTTCCGGCTAGCTTTTGACCTTCATTTAAAAGCTCATATACAATATCTGATATCTCACCATGCCTCTGTTCTGCATAAACCCATACACCTTTATACAAATTTTTATCAATTTCAACTTGCACTTTATCCTTTTTCAACTCTATTGCATCAAACTTACAGATACGAATACATAATCCGCAATATGTACATTTATTTAAATCTATAACTGCAAGCTTAAACCTTCTCTTATGTTCTGATGATCCCATTTCAAGCATTGAAATCGCACTAAAAGGACATCTACTTTCGCACATCTTACAACCAACACATTTATCAGCTAACACCTTTATAATATTTATCATTTAAACAAACTCCTCAAATAAAGTTTAGAATTTAAGCACTCAAAAGAGCACATATAAAGTTAGATATACCTTTTTTGTTCAAAACTTAAAGAGGACGCACTAAAAATAATCTATTTTCTATCTATTAATTTTATAAAATACTAAATAATCTATATTTTTTAAACTATTCCTAATGTGGATAGCCTTTTAACTAAAGCAATAGCAATCTCTTTTGCATCACCACTAAATTTCTCTCCACAATTATTTCTTTGTGGAGGTGAAAAAGTCTTCATAACTTGCGTTGGAGATCCACTAAAACCTATTCTTTTAGCATCTACACCTATAGTAGCAGCATCAAGAGTTTTAATAGATGCCTTTTTTGAAAACATCTTTCCCCTAAGAGAGGGGATTCTTGGGATATTTATTTCTTTAACAACTGTTAGAAGAATCGGAAACGAGCTTTCTATTAAATCGTATCCATCTTCCATCATTCTTTCCACTCTAATCAATTTATCACCAAGTAATTCTATTTTTTTTACATAGGCTATATGAGGTATGTTAAGCATTTCTGCAACCCCAGGACCAACCTGTGCAGTATCACCATCCAATGCTTGTTTCCCACAAATAATAATATCATAATTACCTATAAATTTTATCGCAGACGATAAAGTGTAAGATGTAGCTAACGTATCTGATCCTCTAAAAGCTCTATCGCTTATTAAAAATGCTTCATCTGCACCTCTTGAAAGTGCTTCCCTCAAGGCAGATTCAGCTTGTGGGGGACCCATTGTAATAACAACAACTTTCCCTCCAACTTTCTCTCTAATTCTTACACCTTCTTCTATAGCATATTCATCAAAAGGATTAATCACAGACTCTACACCATCTCTTTTAAGTCTTCCATTCTCTGGGTCGATTTGTACATCTGTTAAACTAGGAACTTGTTTAATGCAAACAATTACATTCATCTATCACCACCCATTTTACATATAATAAACATAACTACATTTCTTATCTAGATTTTGCCACATATTCTTTAATAAGATTAAGTGCGATTTCATTTTTTTGAATTTGACTCGTTCCTTCATAAAGAGTCGTAATTTTCGCATCTCTCATCATTTTTTCTACAGGATACTCTCTAGTATATCCATAACCACCGAATATTTGTACAGCGTTTACAGTAACTTTCATAGCCACTTCTGAGCAGAAAAGTTTTGCCATAGCCGATTCTTTACTTGTACGCTTTACTTTCCCAGAATCAATCATCCTTGCAGAAGCATAAAGTAATGCCCTTGCTGCTTCAATTTCTGTAGCCATTTCCGCAAGCATATGTTGTATAGCTTGAAAAGAAGCTATAGGTTGCCCAAATTGTATTCTTTTTCTTGCGTAATCAACAGCTTCATTTAAAGCTCCAGTTGCAATCCCAAGCGCTTGAGCTGCAACACCAGGACGAGAATTATCCAATGTAGTCTGCGCTATCATCAACCCCTGACCCTCTCTTCCAAGCAATCTACACTTATGTATCTTACAATTATTGAACACAAGCTCCCTCGTAGAAGATGCTCTTATCCCCATCTTCTTTTCCTTCTTGCCGAAACTAAAACCTATATCACCTTTTTCTAAAATAAAACATGATATTCCTCTTGCACCTCGAGATGGATTAGTTTTTGCAAAAATTGTATACGTTTCCGCATCTCCACCATTAGTAATAAAACATTTAGCCCCATTTAATATATAATAATCTCCATCTTTAGTAGCAGTTGTAGTCATCCCTGTTACATCTGAACCAGCTCCTGCTTCTGTCAAACCAAAAGCTGCAATTTTTTTACCTGATGCAATGTCAGGCAGATATTTCTTCTTTTGCTCCTCATTGCCAGCTATTAAAATAGGAAAAACTCCTAATGCTGTTGCGGCAAGTGATAATGAAATTGCTCCATCAACCTTACAGAGCTCTTCAACCACAAGTACAAGACCCATAATACCATTTCCAAAACCACCATATTCTTTAGGAATATATGTGGCAAACAAGTCAGCTTTAGCAAACTCTTTTACAATATCCCAGGGAAACTCTTCTTTTTCATCATAATATTCTCTTAAAGGCTTCACTTTTTCAATCGCAATTACTCTTGCAGTTTCAACTATCATTTTCTCTTCTTCAGACAACATGTAATCCATTACCATTCTAAACTCCTATAAATAGTACCAAAGAAAAAACTAATAAAATTATTGTTAAATCATCTACACATCTTTTTTTTGTTGACATAATAGTTTAAATTTTCATTGTTTGTTTAGTAGCAGATCGTGATGGACCTCTTTTTTAGAATTTCTTGTGCCTGTTCCTTAAAAACTTACTTTCAACACTATACAATAGCTTAAAATTCCTTTTTATGATCAGGTTCAACTTCTTTTTTGTTACTCAAAAAACTTTAAAACAAACTTTTTTTTATTTTTAAGTCCACTCTATCTAAATTATATAGCTCATACAACAAAAACTTCACCCACATCACCCTAATAAGCCGATTATTATTCTTATTTTTACGTCTTCGTTTTCATTCTTCACAAAAAATACATGATTTCCAAAATCTATTTCTTTAGACAAATTACTCAAACTAGAAACTGAAACAACCTGAGCTTTAGTTGAGATAGCTTTCCCTAACTTTCATATTGATACTTTAAATAAAAAGTTTCTGCAACAACTGCTGAAAGAATACTATCACCTAAATTCCACATATCCATTATAATCTCTTTCCTTATACAAAGATTGAGTTAAAGCTATACTTAAAAACTTAAGATTATTGAATCTAGATTCAATAATCTTTTGAAACTCTTTTTGCTTTTTATTTAACATACTTCTTTATTACAACAGTAGCATTATGGCCACCAAAGCCTAAAGAGTTTGAAATGGCACAATTAATACATTGCATTCTCATAGTATTTGGAACATAGTCTAGATCACATTCTGGATCAGGAGTTTCATAGTTTATTGTAGGATGTATAAAACCTTCTTGCATTGCAAGAATAGTAGCTGCAAATTCCACAACAGACGCACCACCTAGGAGATGACCTACCATTGATTTTGTAGATGAAACAGGTATTTTATATGCTCTTTTACCAAAAACTTTTTTTATTGCAAAGGTTTCTGTTTTATCATTTAAAACGGTTGATGTACCATGCGCATTTATATAATCAACTTCTTCTTTAGAGATACCAGCATCAATTATAGCTTTCTCCATAGCCAAAACAGCTCCCCTACCCTCAGGCTCAGGAGCAGTAATATGATAAGCATCATTAGACGCTCCATATCCAGCAAGTTCAGCATATATTTTTGCTCCTCTACCCAATGCATGTTCCAAAGTTTCAAGTACAACCATACCAGCTCCTTCACCTATGACAAAACCGTCGCGATCCTTGTCAAAAGGCCTTGAAGCCCTTTGAGGATCATCATTTCTTTTAGACAAAGCTCTAATAGAGCAAAAACCAGCTAATCCCAGAGGGACGATACTACCTTCCGCACCACCTGAAATCATTACATCTACATTACCACCACGAAGCAATTGCAAAGCATCTCCAATGGCACTGTTAGAAGATGCACATGCGCTTGTAACAGCATAATTTGTTCCCCTAAAACCGTAATGAATAGCTATTTCACCAGGAAGCATATTTGTAATTATCATAGGTATGAGAAAAGGACTTACTTTCCTAGGACCCTGTCTTAAGAGAGTCTGTTCCTCCTCTTCAATTATATCTAAACCACCAATTCCTGTACCACTTACAACTCCAATTCTTGATAAATCTTCATTAAATAGATCAAGTCCAGAATCTTCAATAGCCATTTTTGCCGATGCAAATCCAAACTGTGTAAACCTTGCCATCTTTTTTACTTTTTTCTTATCAATAAATTGTTCTGGGATAAAGTTTTTAACAGTAGCTGCAAATCTCGTGGTATATGCACTTGTATCAAACGACTCAATAGCAGAAACACCTGATTTACCAATCTTTAACGCTCTAATAAATTCAGCATTTCCTATACCTATAGGTGTAACAACACCTACACCAGTAACAACTATTCTTTTGCTCATTTTCGCACCCTATTTTGTAGCATGAGCCTTAATATAATCTATAGCATTTCCCACGGTTTGAATTTTTTCTGCTTCTTCATCTGGAATCTCAATACCAAACTCTTCTTCAAAAGCCATAACAAGTTCTACAGTATCTAAAGAATCTGCACCTAAATCATTAACAAATGATGCACTAAGCACTACCTCAGTAGGATTTACACCTAACTGTTCAACAATAACTTTTCTTACTCTATCCTCAAAATCTACCATTTCGTACATTCCTCCTACACCTTTTATTTTTACTTTAGCTTTATACCTATAAATGATGCTATAAAAACTTAAAGCCATAACCACTTTTTAAACACTCTCCTTGCCCTCATCTTAAAATTACATATACGCACCACCGTTAACAGATAAAACCTGCCCCGTTATATAAGATGAATCATCACATACTAGAAACAATGCCGCTTTTGCTACATCAAAAACTTCCCCTAATCTTTTAAGAGGTATTGCTGAAGCCATGATCAGCTTTCGCTCTTCACTTAACTTATCTGTCATAGATGTACGAATAAAACCAGGAGCAATAGCATTTACCAGAATATTTCTCGAAGCAAACTCCTTAGCACAAGTTTTAGTAATTGCAATTATCCCCCCTTTTGATGCTGAGTAGTTTACTTGGCCTACATTCCCTATTTGACCTACAACAGAAGTTATGTTCAATATCCTACCATGTTTTTGCTTAAACATAGATTTACTGACTGCCTTTATACAATTAAACACACCCTTTAAATTAATAGCTATAACTTCATCCCACTCTGTTTCTTTAATTTTTAAAACTAAACCATCTTTCGTTATGCCAGCATTGTTGACTAGTATATCTATTTTAGAAAAATTGTCAAGAGAAGCTTTGACTAAAGCCTCACAACTTTCTAATTTTGAAACATCTACGGCAACTGGTATAGCCTCACAATTGTACTTTGCTATTATTTCACTAGTTGCTTCTTGAGCTGACTTTATGCTAGTTCCAGTGATTACAAGCTGAGCTCCCTCGGATGCAAAAACTTCTGCTATAGCCTTTCCTATTCCTCTAGAAGAACCTGTAATAATCGCTGTTTTACCTTGAAGTTTCATATCTATTCAACTCCAAAAGTGTTTTTTGCAAACTCATTGAATCTTCTATATTTAGCACTTTTTTTGATATATCTATTCTTTTTAAAAGTCCAGATAAGACTCTACCTGACCCAATTTCTACAAATACATCAAAATCCGCAGCAATAATGTTACTTATGATATCGTCCCACTTCACTGGATTATTAATTTGTTTTATAAGTTTTTTCTTAACAGATAATTCATCAGTAGTTAATAATGCATCACAATTTGTAAATACTCCAAAAGATGGCACATTAAAAATATACTTCTCAAGCTCCCTTGACATATCATCCGCAGCTGAAGTCATAAGAGAAGAATGAAATGGCCCAGAAACATTTAAAATGATACATTTTGTCGCTCCCGCAATAGTCGCAAGCTTAATTGCTTTATTTACAGATAATAGACTTCCAGCTACAACAATCTGTTCAGGAGAGTTAAAATTAACTGGTTCACAAACCCCAAAATTTGAAACTTGTTTGCATATACACTCAACAACAGACTTCTTTAGCCCAATGATTGCAGCCATTGTACCTGGATTTTCTTCGGATGCTTTCTGAATAAACTCTCCTCTTGCTTTGACCATTGCCAATCCATCTCTAAAACTAAAAAAACCAGCTGCACATAAGGCAGAATATTCTCCTAAAGAATGACCTGCAGCAACAACAAAATCATTAACTGAAATATCATATAATTCCTTAAAAACTTCAAAGGCAGCCATGCTCACTGTAAATATTGCAGGTTGCACATATTTACTTAGTTTTAAAACTTCTTCTGGCCCATTAAAAATAATATTTTTAAGTTCATCTCCTGCTATATCTATAATTTCCCTAGCTTTCAGATATTTATTATAAAGATCTCTTCCCATACCTACTCTCTGAGTACCCTGTCCAGGAAACATTAACGCTATTTTAGCCATCATACCTCTCAAAAAACTAAAAAATATTATTCTCAGAAACGCACAAAATTTTCAAATATAAAAAACTTTAAAATCTTATAAATATTTTATTTATTCACATTCTCTCTAGTTAAAACCTCTAAAATTAAATTCTAATAACAGCAGCTCCCCACGTGAATCCACCACCAAAAGCCACTAATTCCACAATGTCTCCATTTTTTAACTTATTGGTCTTTATAGCTTCATCCAAGGCTGTAATCGTAGTTGCTGAAGAAACATTTCCTGTCTTATGGATATTTACAAAAACCTTATCCATGGAAATGCCCATTTTTTTTGCAACCGCTTTAATTATTCTCATGTTTGCCTGGTGAGGAATAAAAAGCTTTACATCTTCAAGTTTTTTTCCTGAAAACTCCAGCGCTTTTTCAGCAGCAAAAACCATTTTTGGAACAGCTGCTCTAAAAACCTCTTTGCCATGCATTTTTATTGTATGTAACCTTTTATTTACAGTATCTATAGTTGCAGGACTAAACGTACCACCTGCAGGTAAAAAAAGTAAATTTGAGTATGAACCATCGGCTCCTAAAAAAACAGATAAAACATTGTCATCTTCATACGAAGCAGATAAAATCATTGCACCTGCACCATCTCCAAATAAAACACACGTATTCCTATCCGTCCAATCTGTAATCTTCGTAAGTTCATCAACACCAACTAGCAAAATCTTTTTATACAACCCTGATTCAATAAAAGCCTTTGCAATTGAAATTCCATATATGAAACCACTACAAGAGGCAGATAAATCAAATGCTGGTGCTGGAGGAATATTCAATTTTGCCTGTAAAAAACACGCAGTTGATGGAAACAACATATCTGGAGTGATTGTCGCTACAAGTATCATATCTATTTGTTTAGGTGAAATATTTGCAAATTTTAAAGCTTCAACAGAAGCTTTAAAGGCAAGTTCTGAAGTTGGCTCATTTATTTCAGAAACTCTTCTTTCTTTGATACCTGTTCTTGTACTTATCCATTCATCAGAGGTGTCAATTATTTTTTCCAAATCTACATTAGTAAGAACCTTTTTAGGGAAATATGAACCTGTTCCAGAAATTTTAACACCTATTTTCTTTTTCATTTATCAGCATCCCTTACCACATCTTGCTATTGCTTCTTTAATTTCAATTGCAAGATTATGGTTCACAGCCTTTATTCCAGCGAAGATAGCATTTTTCACTGCTTTACCATCTGAACTTCCATGCCCTATTATACATATTCCATCAACACCCAAAAGTGGAGCACCACCAAATTCGCTATAATCAACTTTCTTCCTTAAATCTTTTATCGCAAGCCATAAAAGAGGGAGCGATGCCCATGCTACAGGATATCGCCTTAATCCTTTTCTTACAAGCTTAAGCATCATCTCTGCAAGTCCTTCACCAAATTTCAATATTACATTCCCCACAAATCCATCACATATAACTACATCTGCCTTTGCCCTTGGAATATCCAGACCTTCAATATTCCCTATAAAATTTATATCAGTCTTTTTCAAAAGTTCAAAAGCCGCTAAAGTAGTCTTATTGCCTTTTATAGGTTCTTCTCCAATTGAAACTAGCCCAACTCTAGGTTTTTCTATGCCAGCAACCTTTTCGCAAAACAAACTTGACATTATTCCAAATTGAAGAAGGTACTCTGGTGCACAATCTACATTAGCCCCTACATCAGCAATTATGCAAAAACCATTAATAGTAGGAAAAGCTGTCGAAATCGCAGGTCTCAAAACTCCATCTATTCTTTTTAAATAAAAAAGCGCTGCTGCCATAGCAGCTCCAGAATTACCTAGAGAAATAAAAGCATTAGCCTTTCCATTTGCTACAAGCTGTGCACAAACACATAAAGAAGACTTTCTTTTTTGCCTTACAGCTTTCACAGGATGTTCATTCATAGTAATAATTTCAGGCGCATCTACTATCTCTATATTAAGTGACGCAAGATCATATCGTTTATTATGCTTTAGCAGTTCTTTAAATATAAGTTTTTCAGGACCTACAAGAACAATCTTATGTTCAGATTCTTTAGCTGCAAAAATTGCCCCTTCAACTGTGGAAACTGGTGCAAAATCACCTCCCATGGCGTCAAGCGCAATTATCATTTCTTGACAACTCCATGCTGTAATGTTTCAATAGACTTTTTAACACTTTTAGACACAACAAGTTTCCCATCATAAAACCCACATTCAAAACACACCTTATGCGGCAATTTCGCTACACTACAATTTGGACACTTACTTGTATTTGGCACGTCAAGTTTAGAATTTGCCGATCTCCTACAGTCTCTTCTATGAGGAGTGTGCTTTCTTTTTGGATTTGGCATTTCTTAATTCCTCCAATTGTCTTTATTTAACATTTTAGACACTACAACCATACTTATATTATATATATATTAACAAAATTCATTAGTGCCTACATCAAAACAATCACTTTTACTTATCTATTAACACCACAATATCATATCTCACTTTCAATGATATACACCACAACATAAACATAACAATTTTCACAAAACTTTTTTCTAAAAAGGCCAAAACACTTTTTATAACAAGCTAAAAAGCAAGTTTATTATTTACATTTATACAGACAAATCTTTGACTCCCTTGCAATCATCAACTCTTCATTTGTAGGAATTACCATAATTTTTACCTTAGAGTTTGAAGATGAAATTAATCTTTCTTCATTTGATATTACATTGTTTTTCTTCAAATCTAACTCAATCCCCAAAGCATGCAAATTAGAACATATCTTTTCCCTAACAAACGGAGAATTTTCACCTATACCAGCTGTAAAAACTAACCCATCAATGCCATTTAACACTCCATAATAAGCACTTATATATTTTTTTACACTATAACAAAGCATTTCAAAAGCAAGTTTTGCCCTTTTGTTTCCTGATTTAATCGCTTTAACAATAGTTCTCATATCAGATGAAAGTCCTGAAATACCTAACAATCCACTCCTTTTATTCATTAAAGTATTTAAAAAAGTATCGCTGTCATTTTTATATTGCTTTAAAATATAAGGTATAATTGCAGGATCTATATCACCACATCTCGTACCCATAACAACTCCTTGAAGAGGAGTAAATCCCATAGAAGTATCTATAACCCTTCCTTTGTCAATCGCCGCTATGCTACTACCGTTTCCAAGATGAGCTGTAATCAGCTTAAGCTCATTTAAAGGTTTTTCTAGCATCTTAGCTGCCATTCTAGAAACATAATTATGCGACGTCCCATGAAAACCATATCTTCTTATATGATTTTTTTCATAATACTCATACGGAATAGCATACATATAGGCATAATCGGGCATTGTCTGATGGAAAGCTGTATCAAAAACTAAAACTGACGGAATTCCAGGGAGCATTTTTTCTATAGCAAGAACACCAGCATAATTTGCAGGATTATGCAACGGTGCTATTGCAAAATATTCTTTTAAATCCTCTTTCACTTTTTCAGTGACTAAAACTGATTTTGAAAATTTGACTCCACCATGCGCTACTCTATGTCCAACAACCGCAATTTCATTCGTATCTACAATACTGCCAACCTTTTCATCTAAAAGATTTTTTATTATAAGTTCAATCGCTTCTCTATGATTTGCAACTTTCAAATAATCCTTTTTCTCATTAGTATTGACATTTTGCCTCTTATAGTATGCCTCAGGTAAACCAATACATTCAACTATCCCCCAATCAACTTTTTTTTCACTTGCCAACTCAAACAAAGTATACTTAACTGACGACGACCCACAATTAACTACTAGTATTTTTTTTAATATCTCCATACTATAAAATTTCCTTACTACTTACATTATAGAAACAATTTTCTGCATATAACATTTATTTAAAGCTTTTCAATTATTGCTTGACCCATTTCCTTTGTTCCTGCAGTACCACCCAAATCATAAGTAACACACTTTTTTTCCATTATAACATTCGACACTGCTCTCTCAAGTCTTGATGCAGCATCTATTTCACCTAGATATTCAAGCATAAGTTTGGCAGAAAGAATTAAAGCTGTTGGATTTACCTTATTCAGTCCTTTATATTTAGGAGCAGAGCCATGAACAGCTTCAAAAACTGCAATGCCTTTTCCCAAATTTGCTCCAGGAGCAACACCGAGACCTCCAACAAGTCCAGCACACAAATCTGAAAGAATATCGCCATAAAGATTTGGAAGCACTATAACATCATAAAGCTCTGGTTTTTGAACAAGTTGCATGCACATATTATCAATCAATCTCTCTTCATATTCTATCTTGCCATCATAATCTTTCGCAACTCTTCTCGCTGTTTCATAAAACAATCCATCAGTACATTTCATTATATTCGCCTTTGTAACAGCAGTAACTTTTTTTCTGTTATATTTTAGCGCATATTCAAAGGCGTAACGTACAACTCTCTCTGTAGCAAAAACTGAAATAGGTTTTACTGATATTGCAGAGTGTTCTCTCAATTTACTATTTGAAAGCTTTATTATCTCTTGAGATTCTTTTGAATCCTGTGGATACTCAACCCCTACATACAAATCTTCTGTATTTTCTCTTACAATGACTAAATCTATATCTTCATATTTAGATCGCACACCATTATAAGTCTTACAAGGTCTAAGACAAACAAACAAGTCAAGGTCTTTTCTTATTGCAACGTTAACAGAACGAAAACCTACTCCTATAGGGGTCGTTATTGGAGCTTTCAGAGCCACCTTATTTTTTCTTATAGAATCCAAAGTGCTCAAAGGAAGAGGTGTCCCTTCATTTGCCATTGCGTCAACTCCTGCTTGTGCTATTTCCCAATGAATTTTCACTCCAGTAGCTTCAATGACTCTTATTGCAACTTCAGTAATTTCAGGTCCCGTCCCATCGCCCGGGATAACAGTAACTCTATATGACATGTTTGACCTCAACTCTTTTTTTTGACAGAGATTTTATAAAAATCTAGACCTATTGTCAAACAAAACTGAACTATCATCAACTAAATTAAACCTCTTTTATTATTAAATAACATCCATCTTTATATTCTTAAAAATGCACGCTCACTTATATAACACACCAATAAACAAAGAAGGTTTAGGAATAAATAAAACCGTAAAAGAAGCCACTGATAAAAACGGACAAAAGGGAATATACCCCTTTTTTTCAATTTTCTTTAAAAGCACAAATATTAATCCTACTATACTACATAGAATTGATGCAATAATTATTGCAAATAAAACTCTTTCCCATCCTATAAATGCTCCGACAGCTGCCATGAACTTAACGTCTCCTCCACCTAGAGTCTCTTTCTTATAAATAAACAGACCTAATATTTCAGCAACAAATAATACTCCTCCTCCAATAAAAATACCAAAAAGGGAATTTATAAATCTTAATAAATATGTTCCCCCTAAAGTTGAATTTATAAAACTTGAAAAAATACCAAAAGTAATCAAAAGAATTGGAAATATTATGGGTACTATTTTATAAAAATAATCTATCACTGAAACATGAATCAACAAAAATATAAGAAAAGCAAATATCATAAACTGAAATGAAAAAGAAAATTTCCAAAAAAGAAAGGCGAGAGAAGAAGCAAAAAGAAGTTTAATAAAAAGTATATTATACATTGCACCTTCTACTATAAATCCTGTACAAAAAACTAAAATTAATCCCGCTATGAAAGATGTCACTGTTATAATTTACTCCAATTTAAATTAGGTAAGTATTGTATACTATAACATACACAATATTATATTCGCCCTACTACTTTGCATAAGTTTCTTGTGATAAACCAACAACATACTTTTTTAATTCTTTTTCTACACAATCAGGTACAAAATCAGCAATATTACCTCCAAGTATTGCAATTTCCTTGATCATATTAGATGAAATAAACATATAATCCTGATCTGTCATTAAAAATATTGTTTCAATTTTTTTGTTCAATTTTCTATTCATTAGTGCCATTTGAAACTCATATTCAAAGTCCGACAAAGCTCTTAATCCTCTTATCAAAACAAAAGAGTTAATCTTCTCAAGATAATTTACCAGAAGACCAGAAAAAGACATCACTTTCACATTATCTAAATTTTTCGTAATTTTCCGAAATAAATCAATCCTCTTATCTAAAGAAAAAATATGCTTTTTAGACATATTTTCCGTTATGGCGACTATCATTTTTGGAAATAAACAAGAAGCTCTGGATACAATATCTAAGTGCCCATTTGTAGGAGGATCAAAACTTCCAGGATAAACTGCTAAGATTTCTTTAATCATATTCACACGCCCGGAGAAGGAGGGATTTGAACCCTCGATACAGTTTTCCCATATATCAGTTTTCGAGACTGACGCCTTAAACCAACTCGGCCACTTCTCCAATTTAATTCTTCTTCACTAAGTTAATTGTTGCTAACACCACCCTCTATCGATTATACATATGCGTCAGTCCACTATTCATGTACATGCATAATATATGCAATCATTAATTTGAAAGTCATTCAATAGATTTCTAAAAATATCATTATCAAACAATAAATCCTACTTATGAGTAAAACCATGACTCTGGCATTCCCTTAAAATCCTTGAAATAACCTACTTTTTGCTTTTCTTTATTAAAAAGCGTGTCAATTTTTTCATTAAATTGTAAAAACACACAAGGTACTAAAGAACCAGAGGAATTTTTTGTTATTCTAAAAAGTACACCTAAATTATAGCAATGCAAGTTTCTATGAATCTTAAACTCAAACCCCTTTACCCCAAAGATAGAAGGCCTCTTTCTATTCGATATTATCATATTATAATCAAGTCTCCATTTGGGGCTAACCCATAGTCCAAACCCCAATATGCTATTGATATTACTATTATCATTGCTTTTGCAAAAAACATCAAAATTTAAATAAGACTTACTTAAATCACCAATTTTAAAGGAGAATTTAAGATAATCAGTTTTAAATGTACGTAATAATTGAGACTGCTTTACGTACACGCTTACAAAACTTTTAGGATTCCACATTATTTCCGTAACAAAAGGCAATTTTTTCTCGCTAAATGAAAAGGAGTTTATGACTATAGCTGCATTTCCAATATAGATATAATCTGCTAAAGAGAGCACATTACAACCATAATCACTTCCACTTTTACTTATAGTATTAAAAATATCTTTCTTATTTTCTATTTTCCTTGGACAATAATTTAAGTTCAAATCTACACAATCCGTAATTCTATATCTTAAATTCAAACATCCACCACACTTTATGATAAAAGCATTATGAAAATTACGTCTAAATTTATCTTCAAAACTTAAACTTGTAAACATCTCTAAAGTAGGATTTAACGTAAATCTTTTCCAAAAGCTAAAGCTTCTTGTCAAAGTATAATTTAAACATACGGTATTACTAATTCCACACTTATATCCATCTAGATAATAATTATCGTGCAAAGTATTATCGTATACAAGACTAAATTTATGCATAATTCCCAAAAAAATGTTTTTAGGATAGTACGTAAAATTAATTTTAGGGTGCAGTAAAAATGTTTTTTTATAATTACTAACAGGACTTTCATTCCCTTTGTAAAACACTTTATCTTTATTATGTTGTAGAACACTCAACCCAATACTTAAATTTGAATCTTTTTTTTGTCTAGTTAAAACCGCATAAGAATGCTTATTATAATTTTCGTAATTACTAATCTTAGAAGAATTAAGATATGCAGTTGCTTTAGACCTTATACTCCAAATATTACTTATCATCTGAAAATAATCTAACTCTACCCTAGACTTATTATTATCAGAACCATGATAAGTATTAACAGTTCCTTTTGCACTTTCAGTTTTATAGTCAAGCGACACATCCCATCTATTAGTTCTCCCTTTGAAATTAAAAGGGCAACAAAATGTAATACTACAGGTCAAAAACTTAGCTAACGGATATGAAAACATCGTTCTTAAAAAAAATTCTTTTTCATCATAGCAAGGTATAGGATTGACTTTAAGTTTAGAGAAAAAATCTTTCTCGTCACTTAAGGATTTTGTAAATATAGGTATATAAAGCACTGGAATTTTATTTATATAAAGAATTGCATTATAAATAGTCACTCTTTTATTTAACATAATTCTTCCTCTTTTTGCTTTAAGATAGACATGAGGACTGTCTAAATCACAGTTTGAAAGTCTTATATTATTCATATTATACATATTTGCTTCACTAACGTCCCTCTCAATATATCCTGCTCGTACAAATTTATTATTATCACTATTATTAGAAGAAGAATATCCAAAAATTTCTTTCATATTGCCACTTTCTTTATCATAATTATACGTAACACTATCCGCATAAATTACACTTTTTAACTCTTCAACCTTGACATTACCACAAGCATTAACAATTTTTTCTTCTAGGAAAAATTCAATATAATCGGCATAAATTTTTTTACCTTCCCACTCAATAACAACATTTCCTCTTGCTAAAAAACCATCTCCTTGTTTACCGCTGTATTCAAGGTTATTAGCAATTACATTAATCTCAGAAGAAAAAGCATTTAAACTTAGCAGTAGTATAAACACTAATAACAGTGCACTAAAAGCAATTATTTTTTTAAATTTAAATAATGATTCATCTATTTTAAAATTACTGGGAACAACCATAAGTATTATTTTTATTTGTTTTCAAACAACCCTTAAAACTAATTTGAAATTATCCTATTCTATATACTTCAAAAGTTCACCAATAAGATAAAGAGAACCTACTGCGACAACCACTTCATTACTGTCTATTTTATCAAAGACATCCTCCACCGAATCTACAGCAAAAACTTTATTATGTTCAACATATTTTGAAAATTCTTTCTTTAAAATGTCATGACTTAAAGTCCTATTATTATTTACTTTCAATAATATTATTCTCTTTGCAAAAAAAGCTATTTTTTTTATTATGTACTCATACTTTTTTTCCTTCATAATGGCAAAAATAAAAACTCTTTTTTTTCTCGAAAAACCAAGTTGTTCGAATGTTCTGAAAAAGGCATTAATACTTTCAATGTTATGTGCACCATCCATAATTAATTTAAAGATTTTGCTTCTCCAAACAACTTTTCTTATGTCAAACCTTCCTCGCCAAATTGTACTACTCAATCCCGTTCTTATACTTACCTCATTTAAATAATATCCCTTTTTATTTAAAAGCTCCGCTGCAAAAATAGCAACTGAAGCATTAACAAGTTGATGATCACCTAAAAGTTGTACTCCAACATCCGCTAAGCTAATATCTGTACTCAAATAATCAAATTTTTGTCCATACTCTCCATATTTACTATTCATGCTCCTAAAATCTCTTCCATATAAGTACGGAGTAGCCTTGCCTTCAACTATACTTATAGCTTTAGGAGGCAGTTTACCACAAATAACATAAGATTTTTTTTTTATTATTCCAGCTTTTTCAAAGGCTATCTCTTTAATACTAGTCCCTAGTATTTCTTGATGCTCTTTTGAAACAGACGTTATTATGCATATTAGCGGCTTTTCTATAACATTTGTTGCATCAAAACTACCACCAAGTCCTGTTTCAACAACAGCTATATCAACTTTTAAATCAGCAAAATATATAAAGGCCAATGAAGTCAAATATTCAAAATACGAAAGCCTATATTTTAATGCATTTGTCAAATAATTTTTTGACAAATTATCAAAAATTTTTCTTGATACCTCTACATCATTAACTTTAATCCTTTCGGTAATATTAACTAAATGTGGAGATGTATACAAAGCTGTTTTATATCCACCTGCTTTGCAAATTCCAGATATAAAAGATGCCGTTGAACCTTTCCCATTAGTTCCAGCGATATGAATCACTTTCAATTTATTCTGAGGATTACCTATACTCTCAAGAAATCCTCCTATTCTCGAAAGTCCTAGCGTCATTCCTTTATATTCCTCTAAAATCTCAAAAATATTATTTGTCATAAAAAAACTTTAATATTTTAGTAAGAACACTTTTCATATTTTTTCTTTCTACAACAATATCAATCATTCCATGTTTTTCTAAAAACTCAGAAAGCTGAAAACCTTCAGGAAGTTGCTGTCTTATAGTTTGCTCAATAACCCTAGGCCCAGCAAAGCCTATCAAAGCTTTGGGTTCTGAAATATTTATATCTCCAAGCATAGCGTAACTCGCAGCAACTCCACCAGTTGTTGGATCTGTCAAAATAGAAATAAACGCAAGTCCTACATCAGCAAGTTTCGCAAGAGCAGCACTAGTTTTACCCATTTGCATAAGAGACACTATACCCTCTTGCATTCTTGCTCCACCTGAGGCAGAAACAATAATTATATGGTATTTTTTTTTTAAAGCCCGTTCTATAGCTCTCACTATTTTTTCACCTACGACAGACCCCATACTACCACCCATAAACCTAAAATCCATAACCGCAATCACAACGCTATATCCACTGACTTTTGCTTCACCTGTAACAATAGCATCATTTATTTCAGATTTTTTTATCTTATCAGAATAATCTGGAAAATCTAAAAAATTTATAGATCTGATATTTGCATTAATCTCTTTAAAGCTACCTTTATCAACGATAAGTTCAATTCTTTCACGCGCATTAAGCCTTACATAATATCCACATTCGGGACACACCATAAAATTCCCTTCAAAATCTTTTTGCAAGAGAATACTATCACACTTATTACATTTAGTCCAAATACCTGCAGGAAGCCCTTTCTTCTCAAATACACCTTTGCCTACTATTTTCATTCTCAACTTTCTCCAAGACTCACTTTAACTTAACTAAATTTTTATTACAAATAACATTAAATCAAATATTCCTAATCGAGAAACCCTCCAGCTAATAAATCTCCTTGATCCAAAATACCTAAAAGCTTCATATTTCTATCTACAACTGGAATATTATCTATATTGTATTTCTTTAAAATTAGCGCCACTTCTGCAATCATCTTTTCACAGCATACAACCTTTGGATTTCTAGTCATAACAGATGTTATACTTTTATCAAGTACATTTTTATCAATCTGGAGATACCTTCTCAGATCACCGTCTGTAAAAAAACCAACAATTTTACCATCACCATCAATAATACTTGTCGCTCCAATTCCTGTACTCGTCATAACAAATAGAGCTTCCTCAACAGTCGCAGCCTGTTTTACAACAGGATTCTGCTTCCCCTTTCTCATAATATCACTCACTCGAATAGTAAGCTTTTTACCTATAGAACCCAACGGATGTAGTATGGCTAGGTTTTCCTTTTTAAAACCTTTCAACTTAGAAACAGTAATAGCCAAGGCATCTCCCATTGCAAGCATTGCAGTAGTTGATGAAGTAGGAGCAAGATTATATGGACACGCTTCTTTCTCAATACTACAATTGACAATACATTCACTATCCTGCCATACGTTAGCTAAGACTTTACCAGTCATTACTATAATTTTTACTTTTATCTTTTTTAAAACAGAAAGAATTTCTTTTATACCTTCTGTACCACCTGAATAAGAAAGCATTATGACAATATCATCTTTTATAATCATGCCCACATCACCATGCAAACCTTCAGTTAAATGTAAAAATGTTGATGGAATTCCTAGAGAAGACATTGTAGCAGAAATCTTTCTACCTATTAATCCAGATTTGCCAAGCCCTACAATAACAACATGTCCTTTACAGTTTTTTATTAAAGAAACAGCTTTATCAAAGTTTGAATCTAAATGCTTTAACTGATATTCTATGGATTGAGCTTCTATTTTCAAAGTTTCCACTGCAGTTTTAAACTTCTCCATTTTTGAATCCATAAATATCCCCAACAAATATAATTTAGTTATTTTAATCTTTTATTTGTTTCTAAGACTTTTTTTTTATAAAACACAATCTAATTAATTTAAGACACAACAGCTATAAAAATATACACCGAATGTTATTAACTTAATTTTAAAACATAAAAACCTTACCTATTTCATCATCCATAAAAATAAATTTTCGCCTTTGAAACACAATTTGATGAAACATATAATAAAGAAAGAACTTAAAACCTACATTTTTATAAGTCAAATTTTTTTGATAATATCTTTTAGAAAATTTTCTATTAAAATATAAACGCTAATTAAATACCTCTCACCTTTTATAAATTTTACCAGGATCAAATAATATCTTACCTATTGTTTCCGTACTATCATTTGATGTAACTCTTGTAAAGAAGCAACTTCTGTGCCCAGTATGACATGCTGCTAATCCAATTTGATTTACTTTCAAAAGAATACAATCACCGTCGCAGTCATAATAAAATTCTTTTACTTCTTGTATATTTCCTGAAACTTCACCTTTAATCCAAAAAGATTTTCTGGAACGACTCCAAAAAGTAGCTTTCTTTGTCTTAAGAGTTCTTTTAATAGCTTCTTTATTCATATAAGCCACCATCAAAACTACATTGCTCTCAAAATCTTGAACTACAACTGGAATAAGTCCTTTACTATCAAATTTTAAATTTTCAATGAAATTACCCATAAAAAACCTCTTCTGTAACCTTATAACCCATATCTCCAACATTTCACAATCATGTACAAGTTTAATTTTGAGCTTTTATCTTATTTTTATTTCAGACTTTTTCATTTATCGTTCTAACAAATATATTTTTAGATCTTAAATAATTTTTAACCCCTTTTATTGTCAACTCTTTATAATGAAATAAAGAAGCAACAAGTATTGCTGAGGCACCAGACTCACAAGCTTGGTAAAAATGTTCCATTTTCCCAGCACCACCAGATGCAACTACAGGTATTTTCACAGAACCTGAAACTGCTTCTAAAAGCTCTAAATCATAACCATCTCTTGTACCATCCTTGTCCATACTAGTTAACAAAATTTCACCAGCACCAAGTTCCATAATTTTTTTAGACCAAACAATAGCGTCAATACCAGTGTCTATTCTACCACCATGAATAAAGACATTCCATCTGTTTTTTTTTACCCTTTTTGCATCTACAGCAACTACTATACACTGAATACCAAATTTATTACTCGCTTTCTTCACAAATTCAGGATCTTTAACGGCAGAAGAATTCAGAGAAACTTTATCCGCCCCTGCATTTAAAAGATTTCTTATATCCTCAACAGTTTTTATTCCTCCGCCTACTGTAAGAGGAATAAAAACTTTTTCAGCAGTTCTTCTCACCAAATCAATTGTAGTATTACGCCTTTCATGAGTTGCAGTAATATCTAGAAATACAATTTCATCAGCACCATCTAAATAATATTGTCTAGCCACTTCAATAGGATTACCTGCATCTTTCAAATTAATAAAATTCGTACCTTTAACAACACGACCATTTGCAACGTCTAAACAAGGTATTAATCTTATCCCTAACACTTTACCTCTTTTTTTATCATCTAAACCTCTAAATTCAAAAAAGCGTTTATTCCACTCTCTTTATTGCATCCTCAAGTTTAAAATCACTCGTGTACAATGCACTACCAACCACTACAGCAAAAACACCCTTTTCCTCATACCTCTTAAGTTCAATCAAATCATCAATAGTTTTAACACCACCTGAAGCAATTATTCTCAAACTACTTTCACAGAGTTTCTCAATACCTGATAAATCAGGACCCGTAAACATACCATCTCTAGATATATCAGTGTATAAAATCTCCTCGATACCTATTTTTTTTAGCCTATCTATAAGTTCTAAAATATCAACTGGAGTTATATCTTTCCAACCACCTATTGCAATTTTACCATCTTTAGCATCAACAGCAACAATTATTCTTTTAGGTCCATACTTATCTATAGACTTTCTAACAATTTCAGGATTATAAACAGCTACCGTACCTAAAACTACATACGAAGCACCCATATCAAAAATTTCCTTTACTTTATCCATATCTCTTATTCCACCACCTACTTCAACAGGAATATCAACTTCTGCACATATATTTTTAATAATATCTTTATTTATGTTCATTCCATTAAAAGCACCATCTAAATCAACAACATGTATACGCTGTGCTCCTTTTGCTTTCCAAAGTTTTGCAATAAAAACCGGATCCGTAGAATAAATAGTCTCAGCATCAATTTTACCTTGCTTTAATCTCACTGAGTTTCCCTGTCTTATATCAATTGCCGGTATTACAATCATTTACTTGCCTCACGTACAAAATTACTCAAAATTTTTAATCCTTTTTCTCCACTTTTTTCAGGATGGAACTGACTACCCCATAAATTTTCATAGGCTACTGAGGAACAAAATTTTAAACCATATTCGCACGTACTTGAAACACATAAAAAATTTTCAGGCACCACATAGTAAGAATGCACAAAATAAAAATTTTCCCCATCATTTATTGAAAAAAACATTTTTCCGGAGTATAAACTTCTTTCTATATTTACACTATTCCACCCCATATGCGGAATCTTTAGCAACCCATCCTTAAAGTTAAATTTTCTTACTTCACCAGATATAAGACCAAGTCCTTCATGACTACCACTTTCAGATCCTTTAGTAAAAAAGAGTTGAAATCCTAAACATATTCCATAAAGCATTTTTCCGGAATTTACATAATTACGTATAGCTTTATCGAAACCCTTCAATCTTAAAAAATCTGCTGCAGGACCAAACGCTCCTACACCAGGAAGTATTATACCCCCAAAATCTGAAATTTTCAAAGGAGAATCAACAACACATGCTTCAGCATTACAATAATGTAAAGCATTTATAACACTTTTAATATTACCAAAACCGTAATCTATAACTGCAATTTTTATCTGTCCCACTATTTCAAAGAACCCCTTTAGTTGAAAGAATAGATTTTTTACTTTTTGAATACAATACTGCTATTCCCAAAGCGTGACCAAAAGCTTTGAAGACGGACTCTACTATATGATGATTATTCCTTCCTTTAATCATTTTAATATGCAACGTAACTCCCACATTATTTACAAGAGCATAAAAAAATTCTTGTATTAAATCATAATTAAATCCATTCTTTTGGAACTTTAAATCTACCTCATAGCTTAAGTAAGATCTACCAGATAAATCCAAAGCTACGTAACTTAAAGCTTCATCCATAGGTAAAAGAAAATGACCGTATCTTACAATACCTTTTTTATCTCCAAGAGCTTCTTTTAAAGCTTGACCAATAGCAATCCCAGAATCTTCAACTAAGTGATGCTCATCCACATGAGTATCTCCAACAGCCTTAATTTTAAAACCTATTCCAGAATGCATAGCAAAAAGTTCAAGCATATGATCTAAAAAACCTATAGTAGTTGATACTGACGATACAAAATACCTATCAAGATTAACTTCAACAGAAATAGAAGTTTCCTTGGTCTCTCTCTCAATTTTTGCCTTTCTCTGACTCATATTCTTACCTCAGAAGACTTCTTATGATATTGCATGCCTTCAGACTCTGCGAAACTAGCAATAGTTTTATATGCTTTTTTATTTTTCTTACTCATCTCTACATATGTAGATCTTTTCAAAAATGTCATTACTGAAACACCACTGGAAAATTTTGCAGACCCACTTGTAGGTAAGACATGTGATGGACCGGCCCAATAATCACCAGAAGCAGTAGGTGTCTGATACCCTGCAAAAACTGCCCCTACATTTCTAATACTTTTCAACAAAGTTTTATAGTCTTTAACTAATAATTCCAAATGTTCAGGGGCTATATCATTAACTCTTTCAACAGCTTCATTTAAAGAGCAAAATTCAATTTTTAATTGTTTAAAAGCTTTTTTTGGAAGCAATTTCTTAATCTCGGAGATTTTACTTTCAGATTTGCATAAAAGATAAGCCTTTGCCATAGGGTCATGCTCTATTTGAGCCATTACATCAGCAACAACATAATCCGCAGGCACAGCTTCATCTGCAACTATTGCCACTTCACTAGGTCCAGCAAGAGAATCTATACCTACATGCCCAAAAACCTGCCTCTTAGCTTCATTCACATAAGCATTTCCTGGTCCTACAATCATATTAACTTTCTTTAACGTCTTTGTTCCGTAAGCAAGCGCTGCTACAGCCATTATGCCACCAACACAGTATACTTCTCTTATTCCGCACAGTTTTGCAGTGAACAAAACAGCACAACTCATATTTTTTGGTGGAGTAACCATCACTATCCGCTTCACACCTGCTGCGATAGCAGGAATTGCAGTCATAATAACTGTTGATGGATAAGTGAAACGACCTCCTGGTACATATATACCAACAGACTCTACAGGTGTGTAAAATTGCCCTACCTTTAAGCCATTCTTTTCATATTTCCACATCTTCTTAATTTGAGAGTACTCATACCTATGATAACTTAAAACGTTTAAATAAGAAGATCTTATTACATTTTTTAACAACTTTGGTACCTGATCAACAGCATCATCTATTACTTTTTGACAAACTTCATACCCTTTTTCAGATAAATCTATATCATCAAACTTCTTAAGATACTTAAGAACAGCTCTATCACCATTCTTCTTTATATCTTCAATTATACGTGAAACATAACTGCTAATTTGTTTAATATTGTTCATGAATTTTAGTTTAGTATTATAATATAAAAAAATCAAAATTTTATATAACTATAAAATTAATCCTGTATAAATTGAATATTGTAAAGATTCGTATAATATCCATTTAGATCAAGAAGTTCTTTATGAGTCCCAGACTCTACAATATTGCCAGACTCAAAAACATATATCCTATCAGAACTAATTATCGTAGATAAACGATGTGCTACAACTATTGAAGTTCTATCTTTCATTAACACTTCAAGACCTTCTTGTACTATTTTCTCAGATATAGAATCCAAAGAACTTGTAGCTTCATCAAGTAAAAGTATAGGAGCATTTTTCAACATAGCTCTTGCAATAGATATCATCTGCTTTTGTCCGCCTGATAAATTACTACCGCCTTCTCCTACAATTGTATCATATCCTTCCTTTTGATTTATAATAAAATTATGTATCGAAGCTTTTCTCGATGCTTCTATAATCTCATCATTTGTAGCATTGGGTCTACCCACTAAAATATTATTCTTAATAGTATCATTAAAAAGCACAACTTCCTGCGATACAAAAGCTACGTTATCTCTCAATGATCTTATTCTTAAATCTCTTACGTCATCACCATCAATTTTTATACTTCCTTCCTCAACATCATAAAATCTTAATATTAAATTTATTAGAGTGGACTTTCCAGAACCAGCAGCACCAACAAATGCAACTTTTTCACCTTTATTCACTCCTAAATTAATGCCATGCAAAACTTCAATACCAGGAACATAGCCAAACTTAACGTTGACAATATTTATAACTCCATGTGTTGCTTTAAACACTTTAGCATTAGGCTTATCAACTATTTTAGGATTTTGATCCATTATTGTAAAAACACGATCAACAGCAGCTACACCAATTTGAATATACGAACCAAAATTTGCCAAAGATTTCAGCGGTTTATATGATGAAACTATGGCAAGTAAAAAAACCATAAAGTCACCTATAGTAAGATAACCATGCATGATCCTGTATCCACCATAGATAAGACTTGCAGCTATGGTAACCCCACCAAAGAACTCCATCAAAGGACTTAAAATATTACTATTTTTCGCCATTTTTATTTGAATGTTTGCTATTTCAGCAGCACTATCTCTTATCTTCTGTGACTCAACCTTTTCTATGTTATAAGATTTGACAATTTTAATCCCTTGAAAAGACTGCGTTAAAAGTGAATATAAATTACTAAAAGAACTTTGCTGTTTAGAAAAAATTTTCTTTATTTTTTCACCAAAATACACTATTGGGTAAAATACTAGCGGGAAAAGTACAAATACAACTACAGCCATATCAAAACTTTTCCAAAACATAAGAGCAACCAAAAAGATTGCCGAAAATGCATCTTTGACAGCAGTTGTAATTCCTCTTAGTACGGCATCTCTAATTGCATTCAAATCACCCATAAAATACACTAGAAGATTTCCAGAACTATTCTTACGGAAAAACTCTAAATCTTGAATAATAATTCTATCATATAAATCATCCTGGATTTTTTTCGTGAAATTTATTCCTATCTTTGTCATACCAACAGATTGCATATAACATGCAATGCATTTAGCAGCAAAAATAACTATAACTTGAATAGCAATCCATGTAAGAGTTTCTTTTTTCTTAGCTATAAATAGTTCATCAAAAATAGGTTTAAGTAAATTAACTGATAATGCTTCTAAAGCTCCAAACATAACCATAAAAACAATTGAGAGTATTAAAAGCCTTCGCTGTGGAAAAATATAATTAATCCAAAGACGTTTTACTTTTAAAAGAATTTCATGATTTATATAACCACTAATTCGTTCTTTTACATTTAAAATACTCATTTTCCTACCTTACATATATACTACTTATATAATAACTATTGCATCTTCACAAAAATAAATCAATCTAATTAAAGACTCTCGGATTTGTCAAAGTTTCATTTCAAATAGATACTCTTTTTTTACAGTATACTATCAACAACAACTTTAGTTGTAAACTTTTACTCTACTCAACACTAGTAATGGATCAATCATCAATAATATTCATATCTATAACACGCATTTCCTTCCATTTATCGGATCTGTACCTACAATAAAAACTAATTGCAAGAGATACACTATAAGTAAGCATAAAGTACCATGCAGCGTATACACCAAATTTAAAGACCACTACTATAAGATATGTCGGTACAATTACAAAAAATACAGTAGAAGCCATAAGCGCCTTCATAATAAACACTGTGTCACCCGCACCTTTAATAGCTGCTGCAAAAATTATTCCAGTAGCATCAAAAATTAGATATACTGCTAAAATCCTTAAAAGATCCACAGCCATTGGTTTTATATTACCTACTAACAAAACCTGCGCTCCATATGAAAATGGATAGAGAAGTTGATTTGGCAATAAAATCAAAACAAAAATAATAATTACGGAGTAAACATATACTACATGACTAGCAGATTTGACACTCATTTTTGCAAGAGATGCTTTATTCTTACCTAAGTAATTACCAACCATTATTGATATCGCCATACCACACCCAACAAGAGGCATAACAATTAGATTATTTACATTTAAAACTATATTACTAGCTGTTAGCTCTGCAATACCAAGTCTTCCAACTATAAGTACAAAAACTCCAAATCCTGTCATATCAAAAAAAAACTGCACTCCGTTTGGAAAACCATAACGCAACAATCTTTTCATGAAACTAAAATCAGGTTTAACACATCTTGTATTATAAATACTATTGCTTTTCGCAATGATCATAAAAACATAAGTTATAAGCATAATAGTTGAAGATATATTGCTTGACCAAGCTGAACCGCAAATACCTAATCTCGGGAAACCTAAATGTCCAAAAATTAAACAAATATCCAAAATAATATTTATTATAACACCACAACCACCAACCAATAAAATTACTTTAGTTTTACCTCTCCCTGCATAAAAACCAGATAATGCCGCCACAGATAGAGTTGGGAAAGCACCATAACATAAAACTCTAAAAAATTTTACCTCTTCACATGCTACAATATAAGGGTGGCCTATGCTCATAAAGATACTTTCAGAAAAAAAAGAAATACAAAGAATTACAAAAGCTGCAACTAATGCTAGATAGACACTTTGCCAAATTACAGGACCTATTGATCGATATTCTCTCTTGCCGTAATATTGCGCTACAAAAACATCTACATATGCCAAAGTACCAAGAAAAAGAGTGACAATCGCCCAATTAGAAATACCAGCTGGCGCAGAAGCAGCAAAAGCTTCTTGAGAATACAAAGAGAGAAAAGTTCTATTTATAAAAAGCTGAATTGCTCCGACACTTGTAGAAATGATAAGAGGAACCGCTATTTTCAAAAATTCTAAGTAACCTCCACTAGTCCCATATTGTCTTCTTATATTATTAAAAATATTCATCATAAAATATACAGCTCTTTTGTGTTTATTAAATTTTTGTTATATACATTTTTAATATAAAGTAACATGACCACACTAAGAGCCAGAGTCACTTCCGTTACTATAAACTTTAAATTAAAAACAAAATAACACCTCTCACTGTTTAGTTATAAGACTACAATGCTAATTGTATCAAAAAATTATGGAGATTTTTAGTTATGAAAAAAGAAAAAAAAATATTGAGTATACTAATAATTCTTGTACTTACTTTCACTACAATTCTTGTTTTAAATAAAATAAGAGAAAACAAAAATATGACTATTTTTCAGAAATTAGATGACGCTTACATTTCAGTTATCGCTCCTATTATGAAAAAAAGTATTCAAAGCGAACAACAGATGTTAAAAAGCCCATTAAGTAATAAAATATGTAAAGTATCTTTTTATGAAGCAAAACACAAAAAAACTAACTATACTATCATATACGCAAAATATACAAACGAAATAAACTTAGAAAGTGGATTAGAATTAATTATAGGTACATTAAAGTATTGCAATAATTTTATATACGAAACAATGAACAATAAAATCACAAACAATAAAGGAATACTACTAGAAGGTTCTTACGAAAAAAGCGGAACAAAATATGCAATTAAAGAACAATTAATAAAAAAATCAAATAACTTATGGCAAATAATTGTAGTTTTTCCATATTCTAAAAAAAATAACATTGCCGCTAAGAATTACATAAATTCCATAAGTATTTTAAACAAACACTTGAAGCCATCTGAAAGTTAAATCAAGAGAAGAAGTAACTAAACTAAACTTACTCATATACAATTTTATCAACACTGTTATATACAATACTTTTCATTATTTTAATGAACTTTCTTTTTAACCAATAAAACCACATTCTCAGTTTTAACTTCAATAAAAAAGGGGACACTTAACATACATTAATAAAATCTCTTTCATCTCCATAAGAAAAACGTTTAGATATAAGTTTTTTTAATATAAAATTTTTCTCTTTCGACAATGTAGGATCATCATCAATAACTTCTTTTGCACAGTTCTTTGCATATTTAATGATATCCAAATCTTTTACTATATCACCAGCTTTAAATTTTGAAAACCCATGCTGTATTGTACTCATCAATACTCCAGGTCCACGCATTTTAAGATCTGCCTCAGCAATTTTAAATCCGTCATTTATTGACTCTATAATTTTAATTCTCTCATCTGCAGACCCGCTTTTTGCTTCTGATTTTCGTACAAGATAAAGATAAGATTGCTTATCACTTCTACCAATTCTACCTCTTAATTGATGTAATTGTGATAACCCGAATCTCTCAGCATGTTGTATTATCATTACCGTTGCATTGGGTATATCTATACCTACTTCAATTATTGCTGTAGATATCAACACGTCAATTTCTTTACTTTTAAATTTAATCAATACTTTATTTTTTTCTGATGATTCCAACCGACCATGAAATAATTCAACCCTAAAGTTTCTAAACCATGTTTGAGATAATATTTTTGACTCTCGCACAACTGACTTTAAGTCAAGTTTATCATAACCATCAATAAGCGGATACACTATATACGCTTGGCTCCCATTTTTAAGCTCTTCAATTGTTTTTTGATATGCATTTCTCTCATCTAAAACATGGGTTATTACTGGGAGCCTACCGGGCGGTAGTTGTTTGATTGTAGTTACATCTATTTCTCCATGTATAATCATTGATAACGCTCTTGGTATAGGTGTTGCAGACATAACTAATATATCAGGATAAGATACTTTTTTCAAAGCTGCGGATTTCTGCATAACACCAAATCTATGTTGTTCGTCAATTACTATTAATGATAAACTCGCGAATTTTATCCTGTCTTCTATTAATGCATGCGTACCGATTGCTACTTGTATATCATTACTTTCAAGACCTGCTAATATCATTTTCCTTTGATCTATTTTTCTTAATGACGAACTAGTCAATAACGCAATTTTAACACCAATTCCTGAAAGCAAGCTTAACATTGTACAATAATGTTGCTCAGCTAATATTTCAGTCGGTACAATAATCATTGCTTGGTAACCACTTTCTATAGCAAGTAATGTTGCACTTAACGCAACAACAGTTTTTCCACAACCGACATCACCAATTAGTATTCTATTCATAGGATATTCACTCTGCATGTCAGTAAATATATCTCTTATTGCCCTTTGCTGATCACTTGTAAATTTAAATTTCAAATTTTGTTCTAATCTTTCCAATAAATTAGGCTTTAGTAAATATTTTTGTTTTTTACGACTCTTCTTTAAATTATTTTGTGATAAATAAAACGCAGCCTCCATTACAAAAAACTCCTGCAATGCAAATGCTCTGCGAGCACTTTCAGCATCTTTTAAACTATCCGGATAATGGATTTTCTTTAATGCAGTTGACGCACTCATTTTTAATATATAATTACAAGTTGGTAGTAACCCAGATACATCAGGATAATCATGTAAGTGTGACCGCAGTACACTATTTATACAGGCCCTTATATATGCCTGGCTTATTTTTCTTGTAGTAGGGTAGATTGGAACAATTTTATTGAAAAACAATGGGATATCACTCTCTTTTTCCACAATTTCATAATCATTTACGAGTATAAAATTGTCGTTGTATCTTATTTTTACTTCACCATAAACATAAGCAAAAACCCCTGTTTTAAAAACTCTTTTTATAGAGGCAAATATATCAAAGCTGGAATATATTTTTCTTTTTCTGAAAAATCGGATATACGCCATAGAAGTACTGTCAAATATCTCTACATCTAAAATGTAAAGTCCATTTGTAAATATCCTCTCATATACTTTACCTACTTTACCAAATATACAACAACTCTGCTGTTCTTTGTAAGCGTTTTTTATGGGAATGATTTTTGTTCTGTCTTGATATTGACTAGGGAAAAAAGTAAGTACATCTTCAATAGTTTTAATTCCAAGCTTCGCAAATGCCTGTGCACGCTTATGTCCCACTCCTTTTAAGCATTGTAATCTACTTTCTAAATTTAACATATTTATTATTGTAATATAAAAAACAAACCTTTGACTTCGACTAATAATTAAAGTATAATCTTTTCAAGAGGTATATAAAATGTCTTACAAATGTATAATTTGCAACAAAGGCTCTAGATCAGGAAATACAATCAGTCACTCAAACAAAGTTTCTAAAAGACTTTTCAGACCTAACCTTCAAAATTTAAACATCATTATTGACGGGAAAAAGGTGCGCGAATATGTTTGTACATCTTGCATCAAATCGAACAAAGTTAGAAAAGCGATATAATAGTCATCACAAATCATTTTGTTACTCAAACAAAATAATCTCAGCAACTCTTCTATTTACTCCAGGAGTTCCCAACATCTTTCTAAAAGTATTTAACTCTTTAACTTTGTGTGTGTAATTTTCAAACTCTAACTGCTCTAACACAGAAGATACGATTTTTTTGGGTTTTGCATTAGTTTGCACAAACTCGGGAACAATGTTTTTGTCACTTAAAATATTCACTAAAGTTATATATTTTACTTTTATAACTGCTCTTATAAAAAAATAGTTGAAATATGACAATTTATATATAACAACCATAGGGACTCCCATTAATGTATTTTCAAGACTTACTGTTCCAGAGGGGCAAATTGCAAAATCTATTGACCTTCTCCTCTCAAAATCTCCTGATTTACAAAGCTCAATATATTCTGGTAATTGAAAAGTAAACTCTTCACTCGCACTAAACATTATAAACTTCGCATCTAACTTAAATTTAAGTATTTTAGCAGTTTTAAGAATCAGAGGTATATGACGCTTAATAACATTCTTACGACTACCAGGAAATAAACCTATAGTAGGAGGATTAAAGCTCCCAAAGCTTTGTTTTGGAAAACTTTGCCTTTCCGGTACACTATCTATCAAAGGGTTCCCAACAAAAATAGCATCAACATTATTATCCTTATATAATTTTTCTTCAAACGGTAAAATCACTAACATTTTTTTGACTGTCTTAGCAAGTTCCTTTATTCTGCCACTACGTGAAGCCCATACTTGTGGGCTTATATAATAATAAACAGGAATTCTCAGTTTTTTAGCTAGCCTCGCTACAAATATGTTGAATCCATAATAATCAACTAGTATAATTTTGCCAGGGTGTTCTCCAATAAAATGATCTTCAAGTTTTCTTAAAACCTTTTTTAAATATAAAAACTGTTTTATAGGAAAAAAACCAAAAGCATTTATACTTACTATATTATCAAGGAATTTATCAGAAACTAGTTTTAGATTAACTCCACCAACAGCAGAAATATAGTATAAAGGATTGATTTTTTTTATCTCTTTTACAAGATTCGAAGCATGTATATCACCAGAAAGATCACCAGCAGAAACAAAAATTTTATTATCTACCATTTTAACCCTAAATAAATAACACTCTTTTAAGATCTTAACTTTTAATTTCTAAATTATTAGCAATTATGTCAATTTTAATTATCTTAAAAAGTCATATTTTTTAAAATATTAAGAGCTAATTCAACTGCATCTCTACCATGCTCTCCAGTAACACTCGGCTTCTTACCGTCAATAATACTAGTTAAAAAATTATCGAGCTCATAAAAAAGAGGTTCGTTTGAACGCAGGAGTTTAGGTTTTTTAATTTCTATGTCAAAAAGAGAAGTTATTTTTTTTTCAGGATCTTTCTTTTTATAAATTTTAAGATCTTTTTTTGCATAATCTATAGAAATATAACTATCGGGTTGAAAAATCCTTATTCTTCTATATTTTTCCATTGAAATTCTACTTGCAGATACATCAGCCACACAACTATTTGAATATTTTAATCTTACTTTTGCAATATCTTCATTACTTGATAAAACTCTTGCACCATGCGCCTCAAAAAAAACGACTTTATCCTTTATAAGGAAAAATAAAATATCTAAATCGTGTATCATCAAATCTAATACTACACCTATATGATTAGTCCTAGGGTCATAAGGCCCTAATCTATTAACTTCAATAAATTTTGGATTGTTTATAAGAGGCATCGCCGCAATAATCGCAGGGTTAAATCGCTCAACATGCCCCACCTGTAAAATTAAATTTCTAATCTTCGCTATTTCTATAAGTTCTTCAGCTTCTTCAAGGTTTAAAGTAAATGGCTTTTCAACAAGGCAATGTATATTACTTTTCAAAAGCAATTTTGTTATTTGATAATGATACGGAGTTGGTACTGAAACAACTACTGCATCAACTTTTCCTATAAGCACATTAAAATCAGTAAGATAACTCGTTTTGTTTGCTTTTGCAATTTTTCTAGCCCTTTTTTCATCTATATCAACTACAAACTCCAATCTTGAATTAGGATGATGTTTTAAAATTCTTACATGGTGTTGCCCTAAGCAGCCAACCCCAATAACGGCAGTCTTCACTTTCATTTTCTGTATCCACTTACCACTTCAATTATCTTATCTACGTCATTTTCAGAAAGAGATGGATGCACTGGAAGTGACAACACTTCTTCCGCAGCTTTTTCAGCTTCCTCACATATTACAGATCCATATCCACGTCGTTTGTAAAGTGGTTGTTTATACAATACATTATCATAATAAATCCCACTATTAACACCATTATCCGCTAAATATTTAATGAACTTATTTCTTTCAATCGACGAGACTCTTATTGTATATTGATGAAAAACATGCCTACAATTTTTTGGAATGTAAGGTATTTTCAAAAAATCTAAACTTTTAAAGGCCTCATTATACTTTCTAGCATTTATAATTCTCTTCGTAATCCAATTTTCAAGTTGCTCTAACTGAGCTATACCTATCGCAGCAGCAATATTTGTAAGTCTATAGTTATAACCTAAAATTGTATGTAACGAATGCCCATATCTACCATGATTTATAAGTTGTCTCCCATACTTATCAGCCTCTTCATCATTTGTAAGGATAACCCCACCTTCACCTGTCATCATATTCTTTGTAGCATAAAAAGAAAAAGCTGCTGCATCACCAAATGAACCTACCTTTTTATTTTTAAACTCAGCACCATGTGCCTGACATGAATCTTCAATAAGAACAAATTTATATTTTTCCTTAAGCGCTATAATCGCTTCCATATCACATGGTAATCCATAAAGGTGAACTATTAAAACAGCTTTAATATTCTTATATTTTTCTAATGCTCTTTCGATTCCAATAGAACTTATATTAAAAGTTTTGGGATCAATATCAACAAAAACGGGTTTAGCACCACAAAAAAGAATTGAATTTGATGTAGCTATAAATGAAAAAGGTGTTGTGATAACCTTATCTCCAGGTTTAATTCCAGACATCAAAAGAGCTACATGAAGTGATGCTGTACCATTCACATTTGCAATACCAAACTTTACACCAGAGTATCTTGCAAAAGACTGTTCGAACTGCTCAACATATTTTCCACTTGCAAGAATACCTGAATCCAAAACCTCTTTAATAAGTTGGTTTTCCTTCCATCCAATAATAGGACATGCTACATTTATCATAAATTTTTCACTTTCTATTTTCTATAAACTAATAACACTAGATTTCAAATTCAACAAATAGTATATTTTCATTATATAGCTATTATAGTAACTCCACTTTTCTTTGCTATATCTAGAGCCTCATTTTTATCTAATATCAAAGTAGCATTAGATTCCACTACCATTGCCCGTACCATATTTTCTTTAAGTGTATAAACAGTATTAACACCTATCACCGGAATATCAAACCTAAAATCTTGATTTGGCTTTGCCACTTTGACAACTATAGAATTTTCCCCTCCAAGTTTATACGCACGTTTAATACATTCATCTGTACCTTCAACTGATTCAACAGCAATGATAGATTTATCCTTTACTACTACAGTCTGACCGATGTCAAGACCTGCTATCTCTTTTGCCATTTTATATCCGAACTCAACATCTCTATTCTCAATTGCTGAAAGCTTATTGCCAGACAGTACCCCTCTTTCAGCAAGTAAGTGTTTTAAGTAAACATTAGGTGATATAAGACGTATTCCATCTTTTTCAAACTCGTTCGCAATTGCTCCTAAAATCACATCAGCTTTTTTATTTATTAAACTTCCCATCACCTTAATTGCACGCCAATCCATTTTTATAGCAGAATAAATCTGCACATGTTTCACTTGTCCAGCCATCACAACACTTTTCACATCCTCACTTTTTAAGGTATCTAATATTTTTTGAAATTTTCCAACAGAAAACCAATAAATTTTATCACAAACTTTATCAAGTTTTATATCTGCTTCTTCTTTCAATGCAATACAAACAACTTTATCTCCACTTTTTTTTATCTCCTGAGCAACTAAAAAAGGAAATCTATTATTACCTGCTATAAGTCCTATATTTTTCATACTTTTTTTAAAACTACCACATATTTATTTATATACATAACAAAATTATTTATCTTGTTGCAAACATCGCACACAATTAGCTTTAACATCATCTTCTTATCTCTTATATTAACAAAAGCTCAAAAAGACTACTTACACCTAATATTTCTAGGCCTCGCAATCCCTCTTTTAGAATTTCTTATAAAAGCTACTATATCTCTGACATAAGGTGATACTGAATTTTCAAGTTGAGTTATAGCATTATTTAGGGTTAATTTTGACATAAACAGTATTCTATAAGCTTCTTTTATATTCTCAATCTCATAAAATTCTACTTTTCTTCTTCTTAATCCTACAACATTCAATCCAGCAAGAATCGCTCTATCTCCATATGCCGTCACATAAGGTATAATGTCCATACTAACCATTGAACCTGCACCTAACATCACAAACTTTCCAATTTTACAAAATTGATGTATTCCTATACTTGCACTTAAAACTGCACAATCACCTATCTTAACATGACCTGCAAGACCTGTCGAATACCCAACTATTACCTCATTCCCAACTACACAATCATGAGCTATATGCGCACATGACATAATCATGCAATTTTTTCCAATAATAGTGTTGCCTGATGCAATTGTACCTCTATTTAAAGTAACACATTCTCTTATTATCGTATTACTACCCACAATAACCTTTGTTTTTTCACCACAATATTTTAAATCCTGTGGATATCCACCTATTGAAGAGAAACTGAAAATTTTACAATTACTTCCTATATCTGCACATTCAATAAACGATTGACCATATATTTTTGTCCCACTTCTTATGATTGTATCCTGACCTATAACAGTATAGGGCCCTATTTTTACATTTTCTTCAATAATCGCATTCTTATCAATAATAGCCGTTTTATGAATCATGAATAAAATACTCTTAAAAATAATTAAAATTAAAAAACAGAAATAATATCACTCTTTCCATATAAAAAATTACTATATAGATTAAATACTGGCATAAATACTGATAAATAAATCTCCACAAATTTATAGCAAATTTTACAAATACAGCATTACAATCTTTATTTTCTATCAACAATAACAAACATAAATTCAGCTTCAGCAGCTAACTTTTTATCAACATACGCTCTGCCCTTCATTTTACCACGTCTCCCACTATCCTTGATTGTTTCTATATGTAATTCTAAAACATCTCCTGGTTTTACCGGTTTACGAAATTTCGCTTTATCTATAGATATGAAATAAGCAAGACAGTTCCTCATCTCGGGTCTAGATAAAAACATGACACATGACGTTTGAGCCATTGCTTCAATAATCAAAACACCTGGCATTATTGGTGATCCCGGGAAATGTCCCTGAAAAAAACTTTCATTACCGCTTACAAGTTTATATCCAATAGCCTCTAAAGGATTTGCCTCATTCATCTTTACTTTATCAATCATTAAAAATGGATACCTATGTGGTATATAATTCAAAATCTCTTTGAGATCTAACACCATTTCTGTCTTCATTAATCCTGTTTTTCTAACATCATTTACTATTTCTAAAGTTTCATCCTTTTTAATAATTGCTTTCTTCAAAAATTCTTTTATGAAGCATATATTATTTCTATGTCCAGGCTTATCAGCAACTATCTTAGCTTTCACAGGTTTACCAGCTAAATAAATATCACCTATTAAATCTAAAATTTTATGTCTTACAAATTCATTGTTATAACGCAATGGCTCTTTATTATGAACACCATCTAAAGCTATAACTATTGCATTATCCATAGATCCACCTAAAGCAAGTTTATCTTTTTGAAGTGTCTCTATTTCATAATCAAAACAAAACGTTTTCGCAGGTGCAATATCACCCAAATAAAAATCTTTACTTAACCCACTAAAAGACATTTGCTGAAACTTCAAAAATGGATGATTAAAACCTATAGTACATTCCATCTCAAGTTTATCTGATGGATATGCAGATATTTTAGTTTTCCCAAGCTCAAAATATATAGGTTCATTAATAATATAGTACTCTTTAGGAAAATTAAATTCTTTCAATCCACCTTTTAAAAGAGTTTCTGTAAACGTTTTTGAGCCACCGTCCAAAATCGGAGGTTCATTATTATTTATTTCTATAACCAAATTGTCAATTCCAAGACCAAAACACGCTGACATAATATGTTCAATTGTATGAACTCTTACTCCATTTTTTTCAATGACACTTCCTCTTATAGTTAACTCAGGTGAAATATTTGAACATATAGCTTCAACTTCAGGTTTATTGGGTAAATCTATCCTTACAAATTTAATACCATAGTTAGCATACGGTGCAGGCTTAAAAATTACGATGCTTTTATCACCAGTATGAAGGCCTACGCCTTCAACGTAAACTTCTCTCAAAATAGTTGTTTGCCTAGCCATTCAAATTTATCTGCCCCCCAAGTTTTTTTTTATCATTTTCAAATTCCTATATATTTCTGGTAATTTCCTCATCAACGCCCTTATTTTTATACTCTGTTTGATTGGAGCTATAGGGTTACCACCAACTTTTTCAAAATCTTTAATGTTTCTTGTAACTCCAGACTGAGCTGCTATCATTACATCATTACCTATCCTTAAATGTCCAACAAGTCCAGCTTGGCCACCTATAGTGACATTATTCCCTAAATATGTTGAACCTGATATTCCTACTTGAGCAACAACCACACAGTTCTCACCAATTCTAACATTATGTGCTATTTGAACAAGATTATCAACTTTTGTCCCATTACCTATTTTAGTAACATCCACAGTAGCTCTATCTACTGTGGTATTAGCTCCGACCTCCACATCATCACCTACCTCAACTTTTCCTATTTGTGGAACCTTTTGCATTTTTTTTTCATTAGTCGTTGTAAAACCGAAACCATCTCCTCCAATAACAGCACCAGGATGAATAATAACCCTATTGCCTATCTCAGTATAATCCCCTATAAAAACATTAGGATATATGAGGCAATCTCTGCCAATTTTTACGTTATTACCTATATATACATTTGGAAATATTCTTGCATTATCATCAATTTTAGTGCCAGTTTCAATTACAACATTTTGTCCTATATATACATTTACTCCTATCTTAACACTATTCGCTATAAAAGCAGAAAAATGTATATTTCTCTTTTCTAGATTTAATCTTTCTTTCTCAATAATACTAAGAACAACACTGTAAGCATATTTAGGATTAGGTACTTTTATTATATTTTTGTTTGTAAACTGCGAAATATCCATATCATTCGCAATAAAAATAATTCCAGCTCTACTTTTTAAAGCTTCGGAAAGATACTTTAAATTTTCCAAAAAGGAAATCTCACTTTCTTTTGCAACTGAAAGTCCACTAACACCTGTTAAAACAATATCCTCATCACCAAAAAGCTTCCCTGAAACAATTGCTGCAAGTTCCGCTGCTGTAATTTTCATTGTATACCCTAGCCGCCCCTATAACTCATATAATTTTTAAGCATTAAATTCACAATCTAATTTTCGCTTCTAAACTATCTTCTTATTTAAAAATACCTAAAGTAAAATAAAATTTTAATCCAGGTTTTTCAGTCAATCTATATGCACAATCAACCCTTATAGGAAGCATGGGTATTGGTAACCTAATTCCAAAACCCACACTTTGATACAACTTTTTCTCCACCCTCTTCCTTTCCCAAAGTCCTCCTACATCGTAGAACAAAAAGCCTTGAATAAACGTTCTCCCTGTTTGTGAAAATATTGGGAATTTATATTCGACATTTATTACCCCCATAAGTTTACCATTATAAGGCTTAATTTCATCTCTATCATAACCCCTTACAGTATCTGATCCTCCTATATAGAACCTCTCATATATAGGAACTGATTGGTTTCCATAAGACGCAACTAACCCCACACGCAAATTAGCACTTAATACAAATCTCCAAAATGTAGGAAAGAACCATTCAGAATCGACAAACCCTCTAACAAAATTTTTATTGCCACCTAATATATTACTCGCCATCTGTAAAGTTACATGATGTATAGTTCCTTTTGAAGGATCAAAAATATAATCTCTTGAATCATATAAGAAGTGAGAAAAAACACTCGATATTCTGCCTTTTTCCAAAATTTTATCATTATCAACACTAGTAAAACACGAACGAAAGTTAACATTTTCATACCCATATCCAAATGACAAACTTATTCTCTCACCAATTCTAGGATTTAACTTTACTTCAAATCCAGTCCTTTTGTCACTTTCTTTTTGCCACTCCTTAGAAGTGTCATCATGGTTCTTTATATCTCTATTCTTTATCTTTATATCTTTAGTATCATCCCTTTTATAAACATTGAAAATCAAGCCCATATTTTTATCAAAAATCCAAGGCTCAATCCAACCAACTTCATAATTTTGCTTTTCCTTGACTATCTCACAAAGCAAATTCAATTTTTGCCCCAATCCAAACATATTTACATGTTGAAATTGAACTGATCCAATAATAGACTTAGAATATCCAAGACCGGCACTAAACAAGTTTGAACGATTACTTTCTGTAACATAAAATTCTAAATCAACAGTATTAGACATCTCAGTAGGCAACTCATTATATTTTACATCTTCAATAAAACCTAAATTATAAATCCTTTCAATACTTCTTAATAGCTTTTTTTTCATCAGCACATTTCCTGATCTCAGAAGTATTTCTCTCCTTATAACTTTATCTTTAGTAGAGACAAGACCAGCAATGTAAATATTTCTTAAATAAAAAACTTCATTTTCCTCAACTAAAAAATTTACATCCACAGTTCCATTAACATCTTCTTTACTAAAACACGGTTTAACCACTACCTTAAAATATCCTTTATTAAAATATGATTCACAAATATGATTTACAGTTTCTTCAATTTTATGCTGGTCAAAAATTTCACCTTTTTTAATTTTAATTACCTTTTTCATATACTTATCGCCAACAACAAAATTTCCAATATAAGTCACAGATCCTATTTTATATCTATTACCCTCATTAATATTTAAAGTTAAAAACATTTCCGTTTCAGCATCATTACACTTAGTAGCCGAAGAAACAAATTGATAATCTATAAAACCATTGTTTTTATAAAATGTTTCTATCGATTTTAAATCCATTTGATAAACATCTTCTTTAAATACTTTTCCAAGTTTTGTTTTCATAACTTTAAGAATTTCTTTTTCTTTAAAACAAGCTATACCTTCAATTTTAATATCTTTTATAACGATTTTATTATTTTCTGTTATAAGAAAAGTTACTGTCATTTTATTTGTATCAACGTTAACTGTAGGATAAGCTTCAATTTTACAATTAACATAACCTTTATTACTATACAGAGTATTTATCTTTTTCTTAGTTTCCTCAAGTTTTGAAAAACTATAATAATCTTTCTCCTTCAACATACTTAGACTCTTAAGCTTACGTGTAGAAAATTCTGAATTTCCTCTAAAAACAATACGTTCTATAAAAGGCTCTTCACTAACTTCAAAAACAAGGCTCCCACTCTGTTTATTAAAATGAAATTTAACATCATTAAAGTAACCTAAACCTGCAATTGAAGCTACATCCTTCTTTACTTGATATTTTGAATAGTACTTCCCTTTTTTAAGATCTATAACTGATAAAACATTTTTTAAACTTACATTTTTCAATCCCTTAATCAAAACATCCGAAACCATATAGCTATCTGCATAAGAATGCACAGAAAAAAGTATAAAAATAAGTATCAAAATATAACGAATTTTCACTAAAAACCTCAATCTCCTTTAAAAATTAAAAATATTTATAAATATAAATGCATAGCTACCACATATTCTACAAAACACATTAATCTTTATTTATTTATCACTTTTAACACTTTTTCCCCATATAATGCGTATCCCTTCCAAAGTTAAATCTGGTAAAACAGTCTCTATTTCTTTTACATCATTTGATATAAGTCCAGCCAACCCACCAGTAGCAATCACATGTTTAACTTTTACTTCTTTTTTCATTCTTATAATAAGTTCCTTTACAAGTCCTACATACCCAAAATATGTACCAGATTGTATACACTCAAAAGTGCTAAAACCTACTGACCTTAAAGGTTTCTTTATCTCAACAATATTTGGAAGCTGTGATGTCTTTAAACTTAAAGACTGCATCAAAATTGACGGTCCCATAACTATTGCTCCACCAAGATACTCACCAGTACAGTTTATACAGTCAAAAGTTGTCGCTGTACCAAAATCAACAACAATACAACCTTCTTCTTCATTGTAAAAAGAGTACGCAGCTACAACATTAGCAATTCTATCAGCACCTGTTTCTTTAGAATTTTCTGCTGAAAAAACAAGTCCTCCACAATTATCGCAACTTACAAAAAATATCTCTTTATCAAAATATTTTTTAAAAAGTTCCCTAAAAACATCATTTAGTTGAGGAATAACACTTGAAACCGCAATATTAGTTACTTCCTTTGCATCAAAACCAGAATAAAAAAGCATATTTATAAGCATTACTGCATACTCATCAGAAGTCCATCTTTTTCTAGTAAACATTCTCCAAATTTTCAATGGTCCAGGTAAAACCTTTCCATCCCTCGTACCAAATAATCCAACAGTTATATTTGTATTACCAACATCTAATGCAAGAAACATAACATCTTCTTTCCAATATACAATAATATTTTAAACGTTAAGCTAACTAATTTAATTATAAAACCCAAACCTATCCATTTGCAAAAGTGTATGTCTTGAAGATTAAATATATATAAGGAAGTTACATCTTAAAAACAGTATTGCCGAAACTATCTATAGCAACAATCAATGGCATATCTTCAACTTCAAGCTTATAAACTGCTTCAGGACCCAAATCTTCAAAAGCTATTAAATCAATCTTTTTTACAGTCTTAGAAAGAAGTGCCGCAACACCACCCGTAGCAACAAGATAGATTGCACTGTTTTGTTTTATAGAATCAACAACAACTTCAGAACGAACACCTTTTCCAATCAAAAATTTAACGCCTTCTTTTAAAATTCTGGGAGTAAAAACATCCATCCTCGAAGACGTAGTAGGGCCACATGCACCTACAATCATACCTGGTTTTGCAGGTGATGGTCCGCAATAATAAATCGCTGCATTTTTCATCTCAAAAGGTATTTTTTCAGCACAATTCAACATTTTTACAATCCTATCGTGAGCAGAATCTCTAGCAGTATAAATAATTCCTCTAATTAAAACCTTTTGTCCTGCTTTTAGAATTTTAGAATCTAAAACTAAATCGTGTAAATCTACTTTCATATTATGATTATTTTCCTTCTAAACGAATGACATTGAATATTTACAGATACTGGCAAGGAAGCTATGTGAGTCGGCCTTGCCTCAATAAATACTGCTAATGATGTCGTTTTTCCACACATCCCCATAGGGCCAATACCCAATTTATTTATTTCGTCCAACAATTCCTTTTCTTTTTCGCTATAAAAGATATTTTTATTTTCACTACCTATTTCACGAATTAAAGCTTTTTTTGATATAAATCCAACTGATGAAAAATCTCCACCTATACCTACGCCAATAACTAGAGGTGGACAGGCATTTCTACCTTTCTCATTTACAGTTTTTAAAACAAATTCTTTTACTCCATCCCAACCAACTGACGGAGTAAGCATCATTGATGAACTTGCATTTTCGCTTCCGCCACCTTTAGCTAAAAAAGCAATTTCTATTTTATCGCCAGATACAATTTCAATATAAATATTTGCTGGCGTGTTATCTTGAGTATTCTTTCTTTCAAGCGGATCAGAAACAATAGACTTGCGCAAATAATTTTTCGTATACCCTAAAAAGACACCTCTATTTATTGCATAGTAAATATCTCCATCTTCTATGCTCACATCATCTCCAAATTTCACAAAGAAATTTGCCATACCAGTATCCTGGCATAATGGGATTTGTTCATTTTTTGCAATAAGCGCATTTTCAATCATTTCTTCCAAAATATCTTTAGCTATACCTTTTTCACAAAGAACACTTTTCTCTAAAGATCTTAAAACATCTGTAGGAAGCTCAAAATTTGCATTAGCACATAAATTTTCAACAGCATTTATGATAGTTCTAGATTTTATCTTCCGCACTTTTTATATAACCTTTTTCCATCATCGTTTTAGTTATAGCCCTACTTCTTTTTATTATCACTTTCGCATTGTTAAAAATCTCATCATAGTTTAACTCTCTACAAGCAACCTTTTCCTCTATTGCTTTTACTCCTATCGCAGCAGCAATCTTAGGAAAAATTTCCCAATCATCCATATTAGGAAGAATTTTGTTTGGACTAATTTCATTATCTGGGATACAAGAGGCAAGCTCAATCGCAGCCGATATACACATAGTATCTGTAATTGTGGATGCTCTGACGTCAAGAACTCCACGAAAAACACCGGGAAACCCTAAAGAATTATTTACTTGATTTGGAAAGTCACTTCTCCCTGTTGCTATCACAGCCGCTCCAGCTTCTCTAGCTTCCCACGGCCAAATTTCCGGTATAGGATTTGCACATGTGAAAACTATAGGATTTTTAGCCATTGCTTTCAGCCACTCCTTTTTTATTATATCTGGTCCTGGAGTAGACAAAGCAATAACAGCATCAGCATTTTCCATGGCTTCTTTAATTCCACCATTCAAGTTATTAATGTTCGTGTTCATGGCTAATTTCCATTTTTCAGAGTGCGGCGTTAAATCGTTTCTATCTTTATTAATAATACCATGTATATCAACTAAAATTATATTTGCAGGATTTGCACCATAAAGAGACAGAAGTTTGCATATACATATATTTGCAGCACCTGCACCTATCATCGCAATCTTAACTCTATCTACTCTTTTAGAAACAACTTTCAAAGCATTTATTAACCCAGCAAGCGTTACAAGCGCTGTTCCCTGTTGATCATCATGCCAAACAGGTATACGACACTCTTTTCTTAAAGTATCTAGCACAGGGAAGCACTTTGGTTGCTCTATATCTTCTAAATTTATACCACCGAAAGATGGCTGTAATACTTTTACAGTTTGTATTATTTTTTCTTCATCTACAGTGTCAAGGCATATAGGATATGCATCAACTCCACCAAGATATTTGTACAAAAGAGCTTTTCCCTCCATAACTGGCATCCCTGCTTCTGGGCCTATATTGCCTAAACCTAAAACTCTCGTTCCATCACTTACAATCGCAACACTGTTCCACTTATTTGTGTATTCATATACAAGTTCCGGTCTCTTAAAAATATCTTTGCATACCTCTGCAACCCCTGGACTATACCATATAGAAAAGTCGTTAAAATCTTTTACTCTACACTTTGGGACAATTTCAACTTTACCTCTGTAAAAAGGATGTAATTTTTTTGCAATTCTAGATGGCTCATGCGCCATCTCTAAAAGCCTTTTTATATCAACTTCTTCATATTTCTTCATTTTATCCTCCTTCTTATACATCACAGTAAGCAAAATCTATCTTTGCTATACCATTGAGCAACAATCTCGCAAATGCTCACACTTTTCACTTATAAAATTACAAATACCTTTTACTCTTTGGACAACACATCACAACGCCTTAAATATATATTATGTTATTATATATATTCTAGACGTAAATAGTCAAGAATACTTAAACGAGACAACCAGCTTATGGTATACTTATATATACTTGTCATATTCTAATATATTTAATTACAATATTAAAATAGCATATTCACAATGAATAAAAGGGGGAATAAACAAATTATAGAGATAAATGACGCTTATTTCATGCTTCAAGCTATAAAAGAAGCTCATAAAGCAGGTACCGCAAAAGAAATACCTATAGGAGCAGTTATAATCCAAGATAGGAAAATAATAGCAAGAGGTTTCAATAAATGCATTTCATTATCCGATCCTACAGCTCATGCCGAAAATGTTGCGTTGAGGAAAGCTGCAAAAAAATTAAAGAATTATCGCTTGAATAATTGTTCCATATATATTACAATAGAGCCTTGTATAATGTGCATAGGAGCTTTAATAAACGCTAGAATAGAAAGAATCATTTTCGGTGCATTTGATAAAAGAATTGGTACATGCAAGAATATATATAAAACAGTATGTACAAAACTTAATCACAGAATAGAAATAAAAGGCGGAGAAGAAAAATATTTAAGTACCAAATGCGCAGATATTGTTAAAAATTTTTTTAAAGAAAAAAGAATTAAAAAACAAAAAAAGTGATATTTACTAAATTAATTTTTTTTGTGGGAGGGGGTGAATAGGTCTCGACGAAAACGATTGATGTAATGACAGCAGGTCGGAGTTAGTCGATGGCTCCGTAAAAATCGACTAAAAAATAAACAACGATGATTTAACTTCAACACAAAACTCCAAAATTCCTATTTTAGGAACGCTTTTGTTAGGCTTTTTCTTATGGATAGAAAAAAAATTCAAAGGCTTCAAGAATCTTGGAGCAGTGCCAATGGCTGCTTAAAGCAGTCACGTTTTATCTTAAGACACCTGCTATGAGAATAAAACGAAAAAGAGCAGGTTAGTTTTAAACTGTTTGTATCGTCAGTTTAAAGTGAAATTGAAATGATACCGGTTTATAACGTAATCTTGTCTGGAGACAACGTTATAAATGAGAAAAATTTCCAGACTAAACCTGTAGTGGTCTTACTGAAACATTTTCGGACGCGGGTTCGATTCCCGCCACCTCCATTTCATAATAGTTACGAAAGTATTTGTTAGGCAAGTACACTACTATAATTTTGATATTACC
>JAISTT010000010.1 GCA_031272445.1 Candidatus Endomicrobiellum mastotermitis
TTTACTACCTCTCCTGCATAATAAGAATACTTGAAATCATGAGTATCAAACGAAAGTATTCCATGCTGTGAAGTTGATTCAGTAGAGGTATTAGTAGAACTCAAAGATTGAAAATTTCCAACATTATTACTACATTCTAAGTTTTGTGTACCATAGTTTTTTAGTTTTTCTTTTTTTACAATAACAGCTTCTTTCAGATTATGATTATTCACAATTTCCACTTTATTTTCATAATTGACATCTAAAAATCTAGCCTTTTTTTTTAAAGTTAGAACTTCAGATTGATCAACCAGTTCATCTTGGGGTTTAGAATAAAAAGAAACTTCAACTGGCACAGACAAAAACACTGGCTTTTTTCTGGTATAAAAAGCAAAATAAATAAAGATAAAATGAAAAAAAACTGAAATCAGTAAATAAGGGAAAAACCCATCTCTTTTAGTTATTGTTTTTTTTATTGGCACTATCATGATCATTTTTATCAAACATTTTTAAACATTCGTTCATATAAAATTGCGCTTCAGCTGCCTGTACATCATTAGGATATTTATTTATAAATGATTCAAATCCTGAATAAGCAAGCTCATACTTTTTTGCTAGATAATCACCATAAGCACGTCCATAAATAGATGAAGACGAAATAAATTTATCATTATTCAATTTATTATTTAACGAATCATTTAACGAAAAAACTTTATTTTGTAAATCCTGAATTGAAGTATCGAATTTAGCATAATCTGTAGTAACTTTTGTATATAAATCAGCATGATTTTCTTGGAGCTCTCTATATTTTATATGCAACTGCGATATTTCATCCATTAAATCTGCAATTTTATTGTAATTTGACAAGGTACAACACCCTGTAGTAAAAAGCATGAAATATATTATAACAAGTAGGGTTATATTCAAAATATAGTTACTAAAAATTTTTAACAAAATTTTAAACTTCATAATAATGTGTTTATATTGTTATTCAATCTTCAACTCAATAGTCTTCTCATTTCCACTCTTCTGTTTTTTGACCATATCAATTCATTGCTTCCTACTTCAGCTGGTTTTTCTTTTCCATATGAAATAGTTGCAATTCTATTGGGTGCAATTCCTAGTCTAGTATAATATTCTTTAACTTTTAAAGCTCTACGCTGACCCAATGAAAGATTGTATTCAGTTGTGCCTCTTTCATCCGTATGTCCCTCGAGAATAATATTTACATTAGAATTACTTATTAAATAGGCTGCATTTTCCTTCAATGTTTCGATTGAATATTCTGTCAAATCACTTCTGTCAAATTCGAAATATACAGTTTTGAGATTAATTTCTTTGCTAGAGTTAACTCTTATTGATGGCTCATCATTAAAAGTAGCTGCTTTTGTAGCATCTACTGATTCGTAGTATTCATGTTTGATATCCTGCTTTTTACAGCCTACAGCGAAAGTAAATACATTGATAAATGCAAATAACAAAAACTTTTTCATATTCATAATAAAGTATCTCCCTTCTATATTGTTACTTTACTAGTCACTGAATTAAACTAGTTTATTTTGATATTTTTCTATTAATAATTAAGTATATAATAGAAGCGAAAAAAAACAATTCTTTGATCCAATACAATAGTGTAACTATTTTAAATTTGCATGACAATTCTTACGCGATTATACTATACAAATAAAACGACATTACTGTATATAAATTACGCTTTCTTTTGTTACATACTTTATTTTAAAATTGTTACATAAATATTTTCATAGAGGTCTTTAACAAAATTAGCTTTTCCCTAAAGCATTATATGGCCAACTAACCTATATCATAATCTAAGATATTTAGTTTCAACATAATGTTATGAAAAAGTATGAAAATTTTGTTCCCAGTATTTATATTGTAATTACAGTAAATACAATGCACACCTCAATGTCAATAATTAAATTAAATAATATAGACTAACTTGAAAGTAAAACCTTTTAGATTTTATTTCAATAAATTATTTATGAACTCGAAACTAATATATAAAGAAATAAAAATCTAATAAAACTAAAAAACTACTATAAATTTATATCAAACAATCCAAAAAATCTTACTAATTTATTAAAGTCTGACAATGTGTTTATTTTATTAAATACTTCCCGTATTCTTGCTGCGTTAGGTAAGTTTCTAATATAGTAATTAATAATCTTTCTAATTACAATAAGTCCCATTTCTTCTCCATAATGCTCTGTGGAATATTCAATATGCTTTTTTAACCATATTATTCTTTCTATTTTTGATGTTGATGTCAAGGACAAATTTTTACCACTGTTAAAAAAATCTACAAGCTTTTTGAATATCGAGTAATTACCTATAGCACCACGCCCTATCATGATCCCTTTGCAATTTGGTATTTTCATAAAATCAATGGCTGTTTTCTCATCAATAATACCACCATTCGCAACTATAGGAATTTTTGCACATCTACAAGCGTCGTCAAATAACTTTAAATTAGGATTGCCGAAATGTTTTTGCGATGCAGGTCTAGCATGTATTGCAACCATTTTTACTCCACAATTTTGAGCTATTTTGATAATTCTAGGAGCTATGTTCTCTCCTGGTAAAAGTCCTATGCGAATTTTAGCTGTAACAGGAATATCAACACTTTTTACAACATACTCTAAAATTTTTGAAACAAGTTTTTCATTAGCAAGAAGTTTGGAACCAGCACCAGTTTTTATTATCTTATTTGCTGGGCATCCCAAATTTATATCTATTATATCTATGTCCATATCTCTAATAGTCTTTGCTGCTTCTGCCATAGTATAAGCATCATCACCAAAAATTTGTACAGAAATTGGCTTTTCATCATATGATATTCTAAGAAGACTTTTCACTTTTTTACTATTATGTAAAATAGATTTTGCACATATCATTTCTGTATAAACAAGGCCTGCTCCGCCATTTTTCGCAAGACGCCGTAAAGGTGAATCTGTTATTCCTGCCATGGGTGCAAGAATAACATTATTGTCAAGTTTAATATTCCCAATACTTAACTTAGCCAATTTCATTATTTACAACTATTCCAAACTTCGTTTAAAATAGATGAATGGTAAACATTGTAAATTTAACTCCAGTCTTAATTATGTATAATTATATTGCCAATCTTCTAAATTGAGAGATGGGTTAGATGTAAGCTGAGCATTACTATATACTAACCCGCATTTTAAGTATTTCAAATATGCTACACATCCTACCATTGCTGCATTATCAGTACAATAAACAGGTGACGGAATAAAAACTTTCATTTTATTTTCACGACTTATTTTCAGGAACATTTTTCTTATCAGATAGTTTGCACTTACACCACCACCTAAAACAATTCTTTTCAATCTAAATTCTTTTGCAGCTGTAAAAGATTTAAAACAAAGTGTTTCAGATACGGCTTGTCTAAAAGAAGCACAGACATCATTCAGATGTTTTTCATCTTTAATTGGATTTATTTTAAGATAATTTAAAAGTGCCGTTTTAATTCCTGAAAAGGAAAAATCCCAACTTCCCTTTAAATAAGGTCTCGTAAATCTTATTGCTTCAGGATTTCCTTTTTCTGCTCTTTTGTCTATTATAGGTCCCCCTGGATAAGAAAGCCCCAACATTTTAGCAGCTTTATCAAAAGCCTCACCTACTGCATCATCTCTCGTTCTTCCTAACATTTTATACTTTCCAAAATCCTTCACTAAAATAAGTTCTGTATGACCGCCGGATATTATTAAACTCAAGAAAGGATGCTTTATAAACTTATTTTCAATAAATGATGAATAAATGTGTCCTTCCAAATGATTTACTGGTATTAAAGGCTTTTTATAAATAATAGCAAGGGATTTTGCGGCAATTGCACCTATAAGTAAAGCTCCTACTAACCCGGGTCCTCTAGTAAAAGCAATAGCATCTACTTTCCTTGAAAAACTATCAAATGTTATTCTGCTAGTACGCAAAACTTGAGAAACCACAAAGTTTATATTTTCTATGTGCGCACGACTTGCAAGTTCTGGGACAACACCAAAAAACTTAGCGTGTATTCTCGCTTGTGAAGAAACTATAATCGATTTCACTTTTATTCCATTTGCAACTATAGATGCAGAAGTTTCATCACACGAAGTTTCTATTGCGAGTACATTCATATTATTTTTCTCTAGAACATAGAATACAAAGATTATTGTTTTGTGCTAATAAAAAAATACAAGTACCTTCTCAATTCATATTTTTAACGTACAAAAGTTATATTATAATAACTTTTGCTTGGAGAATAAAACTTGTATGTCACAGAACCATCTCTATTATTCACCTTACTTAAACCTACTTTCATAGAACGAGCAATACTCCTAAATTTTTTTTCTAGAAGTTGCATAGTCTTCCAAGATTTAAGCTTTATCTTTTTATAAAATTCATTCCACCGACTTGTTTTTATATTTCTCTCCATAATGTATTGACTCAAAATATCACTCTGAAGGATATCATTTGAAACTAAAACATCCACTATTTTTTCATCTATTGCTATATCTATAGGTACTTTCTTCTGCTTTTGCGTAAACTGCAAAGAAAACCATATACTCATACCAAAAAGAACTAATATTATCATATATAACTTAATCCATACGCTCATTTTTTTTTCTTTAGTTGCCACCATATTCTCCACTCATTCACAATCATTCACATCATTTTTTTTAAAACAAATGTCTTTTTTAATTCTTATAACTATAGAATAAATACTTAATTAAAGTATTAAAGTATTATTCATGAAACCATAGTACTGGATTGTCAGAAATTTTATTATATCTTACTTCAAAATATAAAACATTGTTCTCTCCAGCACCTAGTTCTGCAATAACTGTACCCTTTGAAACATTCTGATTTTCTTTTACAAGAATATTATTCAATGAACCGTAAATGCCTAAAACTGAATCCTTATGATCTATTATAATAATTTTCCCGTAAGAACGGAAAGGCCCGGTAAAAACCACAACTCCAGATTCTACGCTTTTTACTTGACTAAAATCAGCTGCTTTTATCTTTATGCCATTGCTTATTATATAAGTATCAAGTTCAGGATGTTTATTTTTACCAAAACCTACAATGATTTTTCCATTCGTTGGCCACAAAAATATTTTTTTTCTTCTTATTTGAGTCATTGTATCTGTTGAATATTTTTGCTTAATTACCATACTCATTTTATTTATCAATGCTTGTAAAGCTTTAGCACTTTCATTTAAAGTTTTTATTTCCTTTTCTGCAATAAGTCTCCTATTGAACATGGCTTTTAAAAGCTTCTTTTTTTCTTTAAGTTCATTTCTATTTCGTGTTACTAATTTTTTTTCCTGTAACTGCAAATCCAAAATATTTTTTCTAGACTTTTCCCATTTCTTTATGTTTGCTTCTGAAATTTTTACCAAGTTTTTTTCTCTTTCAAAATTCTTTTTTTTATATTCCAAAGATTTACGTCTTATTTTATATTCTAAAGGATTTTGTTCATAAGAAAATCTAAAGTTCATTTTGTTAAAAAATCTTATTTCTTTAAATATAATCTTATTTAAATTAATACTTTTTGCTAATGCAGAACTATGAATTCTTGCAGATTCTTCAAGATTATTTTGCGTGATTTTTATATCTTTCAAGCATCTGGTAAGTTTTTTTTCATTTTGTTCTATGTTTTTGTTTATAGATACTAATTCTCTTTTGAAAGCATTTTCTTGCAAGATAAGTTTGTCTTTTTCAAGCTGCTTTTCTCTTATTGACATTTTTACTTTTGAGAGCTGTTTTATCTGACTACTAATATCTTTACTTTGTCCAAACATCAACGTAAAAGGGTAAGATAGTAAAAAAAATAGAATAAATATTTTCATAAATATAAGAAAATCTTTATACTTAGTCTCAATGACAAGATTCTTAAGATACAAATAAATCTTCATTTTTAGCATCAGCTCAGTATAATACCAAGAGCTACTACAAGAGGCATTATCGACAGTATTGTAATATTATTAATCAACAGAGGATAGTGCATGTAAGTACAAACAATCCAGAAAATAAAGAATGCAAATATCGTACATAACAAATATAAAAAAATATCCACAATAAGTTTCTTTATATTTAACTTATACATTATGATAAAAAGGGTGAATTTAAGAATAAATAGAATAAAACCAGCAACCTCAAAAACAAAAAAAACTTTTTTGTAAAGTGAGAGTAGATTTTTAGTTTTCATATATTGTTCAAAAACTGGTACATCAAATACTACTTCGTCAACTCCCGAGATTCTCTCTAAAGTTTTTTTCGTATTTGACATCAATTTCTCTGACGAAATAAGTCTAAAGGTAGCTACAGCATATGCTTGGATCGATGATTTAGTATTACTTGAGATTAAAATGTCTTCCAAGAACGGATTTTTTTTTACAGCTTCTAAATATGCTTCGCTTGTACTCACATACTTTCTTATAGATACTAAGTTTGTTGCTTTAATCCTTTCTATAGTACCCATATCTCCTTCAGGAGAATTTTCAGTAAAAAAAATAATTACATTAAGACTTCCACGTAATACTGTAGCATAATTTTTAACTTGATAGTAATGTCTTGAGATCAAAATGCAAAAAAAACATAAAAGCATAACACTTATAAATTTTATCATATTATCTGCTATTTTTACGACAGACTTTTTATATATCATTCTATGCTCCACTAAAAAACATTTTTAAAGTACTCTAATTTTTCAATCAACAAATAATAAATTACACATGTGTAAGTAGATAATTTTTATTAATTCACTTTATTGTAAACTTTCAGATATATTTTCGATTGAAGGAAGTTCGCTCAAACGAGCAAGTCCAAAACATTTCAAGAAATCTTGAGTTGTAACATAAAGTACTGGTTTCCCTAAAGTTTCTTTCTTGCCAATTATTTTTATCATTTTTTTTTCAAGAAGACCATCTATAACACTAGAAGACTCGACCCCTCTAACATCATCAATCTCAGCTCTTGTTATAGGCTGCTTATATGCGACTATGGCTAAAGTTTCAAGAGCTGAAGGAGATAATTTTAGCACGCGCTTCTCTTTAAGAAGTTTTCCTATCCAAGGAGCATATTTTGGCTTGGTAGCAAAAACCCAACCATCTGCTATAAACTTGATTTCATATGGCTTATTTAAGTTTACGTATTCTTCTTTGAGTTCATTTAAAATATTTTCAAGACTATTTGTATCAATACCAGCATAATCTCCCTTTATTATTCCTTTTAATTCTTTTAAACTCAAAGGTTTTTCAGAAACAAAAAGTAACGCTTCTAAAATTTGCTTTATCTCAAATCTTTTCATTCTAATCTTGAGACGATATGTTCATAAAAAAAACGCTAGCGTCTATACCCTCTGCAATATATTTTCACTACAAATTCTATAAATTTTTATTTCTGAAAACAATCCAGATTGTTTTATAAAAATCTGTCTATCTTTTACAAGCTCTAAAATAGCCATAAAACAAACTATTGATGCAATATTCGTTTTTTGCTTTCGCAATATATCGCTAAAGAAAACATACTGCTTAACTTTTAAAACATCAAGAATTTCACTCATTTTTGTTTCAACTCGAATTTCTTGATATACGATATCCCTTATATTACTAGAGAATGTTTTTAAAGTTTTATAAAAACTTTTTGCCAAATCTAGAACAACTACATCTAAAACAAAATTTTGATTGCTTGGTATTGTAATAGGTCTATAATAAATTTGCGAACTTTCAATAATTCTATGTGATAAGAATTCCCCAATTTTTTTATACTTTTGATATTCCAAAATTTTATTATTAAGCTTATTTAAAGTATCATTTCCATCCTCTTCTTTTTCAGATATTGACGGTAAGAAGTGTCTCGCTTTAATCTGAATAAGAGTTGATGCCATAACAAGAAACTCGCTCGCCGAACTAATATTAAGTTTCCGAATTAAGTTGAGATATATGAGATAATCACTTGTTATTTCAGCTATCTTTATTGTACTAATCTCCAAATCATTTCTCTTTATGAGATGTAAGAGAAGTTCTAAAGGGCCCTCAAATATATCGGTACGTACATTATAAGCCATAAATGTTACCTTAAAATTTTAATATTTTATGAATTTCCTCCATAGTCTTTTGCGCAATTTCTGTAGCCTTTTGACATCCTGTCGTGATCACATTTTCTATATAGTTTTTATCAGCGATTATGTCTTTCCTTTTTTCAGACAAAGGTTTCATAAATTCAGAGAGTATTTCAATTAATTGTTTTTTACACGATACACAACCTATTTTACCTGTTTTACACTCTTCCTCTCTGTTTTTATAATCTCTATTTAATATTTTATTAAATGAAAAAACAACACACCCATTAGGATGACCGATATCGTTTTTTTTTATTTTTAGAGGATCAGTAAACATACTTTTAACTTTATATTTCAGGACATCGTTATCATCACCTAATAGAATTGAATTATTATAAGATTTTGACATTTTTCTCCCATCTAAACCTAAAAATTTAGCAGCTTTTGTAAGTTGCTCTTGCGGTTTTACAAAAATTTCACCATAAAAACCATTAAATTTTCTTGCTATCTCGCGTGTGAATTCTAGATGCGCCACCTGATCTTCACCTACAGGAACAATATTTGACTTGTACAGTAAAATATCAGCTGACATTAAAACAGGGTACCCCAAAAAACCATAGTTATGCAAATTTCTATTTTTAATTTCTTTTAGTTGTTCTTTATATGTAGGACACATATAAAGTCGTTTTAAAGGAGTTAACATAGAAAGTATTAAAAATAATTCACTATGTTGAGGCACTTTTGATTGTTTAAAAAGTACAGTTTTATTAGGATTTACACCTACAGTAATCCAATCAGCTATCATTTCCAAAGTATTTCTGTCAATTTTTGAAGTATCAGAATAATCTGTAGTCAAAGCGTGTAAATCGGCAGACATATAATAACATTCATACTCACTTTGGAGCTTAATCCAGTTCTCTAAAACGCCAAAATAATGCCCCAAATGGAGCCTTCCTGTAGGACGCATAGCCGAAAATACTCTTTTAGTCATATATAGCTCCTCTTCTTAATCATTAACCGTAATTTAACCAAATCTTTTAAAAAAAGTTTTAATAAAAACTCTTATAAACTTATTATTCAGTATAGAGCAATAAAAAAAACACTATAAAAATATTGCTACAAATAAAGAATCCTCCAAATATAGGATAAGCCATTAATTCTGATAAATACCAAATCAAAAATAAGAGATTATACATGGAGATACTAAAAGGAGAGACTATTATAACAAAAAATATTTACTTTAAACTCCATCCAATATTATGTTATGTAACTTGACTTATATTATGAATATTAATTGCTGTAAGTATGATTTTCTTCTTTCATAGAACAAGTTTTTCTGCTACAAGCAAGCAAATCTTAGTTGATTTCGTGTTTTTTTTGAAATTTTCTCATGAAATTATTCAACAAACTAGATGTAACATTTACATTTATTTTAAAAACATAAAATTGCAAAATTTTTGTATAATTTATTACACTATTATAGTAGAAGTACAATATAAGATTTTCAAAAAAAAATAGGATTAATCATACTTATAATTATTAACTAAGTAGAATAAGTAAGTATAATGGAAAGAAGATATCATATAGTAGTTATTGGAGCAGGTCATGCTGGCTGTGAAGCCTCTTTAGCATGTGCAAGATTAGGTTTAAAAACACTAATAATAACACTTAACATCGATTCAATAGCAAGAATGCCATGTAATCCAGCTATAGGCGGAGTTGCAAAAGGGCAAATGGTTAGAGAAATTGATGCTTTGGGTGGTGAGATGGGAAAAATAGCAGATCGTGCAGGCTTGCAGTTTAAAATACTAAATAGCTCAAGAGGTCCTGCAGTTTGGTCCCCTAGAGCGCAATGTGATAAAGAACTTTATTCAATTTTAATGTCAAAATCTCTCCAAGATCAGCCAAACCTTGATATATTACAGTCTGAAGTTACATCTCTAGTAATAAAAAACAATAGGGTATGTGGAGTAAAAGTACTTACAAATGAAGTAATAAATACAGAAGCTGTAATAATAGCTACAGGAACTTTTTTGAGAGGTAAAATACATCTTGGAAAAACATATTTTGACGGTGGAAGGTTTAATGAACGTCAAGCATCATATCTTTCACAATCTCTTATTGAAGATTGTGGAATAAAACTTGGGAGATTTAAAACAACTACTACTCCTAGGATTAACGCTTTATCAATAGATTACTCAAAAATTTCGAAGCAATCTGGAGATGAAAAACCCGTACCTTTTTCTCATTTTACAGAAATTGAAGAATGGAGAAAAAATCTCAATCAGCTTTCATGTTGGCTTACATATACCAATAAAACAACACATAAAATAGTTAGTGATAATCTTGCTCTTTCGTCTATTAATATAGGAGAAGTAAATAGCAAAAGTCCAAGGTATTGCCCTGCTATAGAAGAAAAGATAGAGCGTTATCCTGAAAAAACAAGTCATCATATTTTTATAGAACCTGAAGGTTATAGTACTAATGAAGTTTACTTAAATGGACTTTATACTGGACTTCCATTCAATTTACAACAACAAATGGTAAACTCGATAGTTGGTCTTGAGGGCGCTAGAGTAATGAGATATGGATACGCCATTGAATATGATTACTCAGATCCTTTACAAATAAAAAAGACTCTAGAAACAAAAACTATTGAAAATCTTTTCTTAAGTGGACAAGTAAATGGAACAACAGGATATGAAGAAGCAGCAGCTCAAGGTCTTATTGCGGGTGTAAACGCTGGACTTAAAATTTTAAACAAACCACCTCTTATACTTGAAAGAAATGAGTCTTATATAGGAATACTTATAGATGATATAACTACAAAAGGTATGGATGAGCCTTATAGAATGTTTACTTCTCGAGCAGAATACAGACTTTCAATAAGAAATGATAATGCAGATTTAAGACTTATGGATATAGGAAAATCAATAGGTCTAATATCAGATAAAATATATAGAAAATTTGAACTTTACAGAAATACACTAATACAAATATATGAAAATAAGATGGAAAATTTACCAACTAGTGATGACTTATCGCCGTGGTCGCTTGAAAAAGTGAATGAGGAAATTTGTATTTATAAAAAATATAAAGGCTACATTGAAATTCAAAATAAAATGGCAAATAAAGTAAAAAAAAGTGAAAATCGTAGAATTCCTGAAAATTTTGATTATAATAAACTTGAATCACTTTCTGTGGAAACAAAGCAAAGGTTTTTTAAAATACGCCCCAAAACAATAGGACAAGCCTCCAGAATTCATGCAATAAAGCCATCAGATATAGCAATATTAACTATTCATCTTGAAAAACAAAAAAAGGAGAAAAACAATGAGGATACTGGGAATAGAGAGAATAGATAAAATTAAATAAATGACATTGGCAATAATATGTATGTATGGTAAGTATGAAAAAAAACAATATATTTATCTTCATATGGTTAATATACAAGTATAGTTATGGAAAATGAAACGCTCTTCAAGGAATTTTATAGTTATGTTAGAGAAAATATTGTGCCATTTTTTTCAAAAGAAATGTGTCGGAAGTTTGAGATATATTTTCACGAAATTAATAAATGGAGTGATACACTTAACCTTATCTCGATTAAAAATGAAAAAGATATAATATATAGACATTTTTGTGATTCTTTATATAGTACAAAAGTCATAAATAGTATAAATAATAATAAGTTTTCGTATTTGAATGTTGCAGATATTGGAACAGGTTCTGGAATGCCTGGAGTACCAGTAAAAATTTCACTTCCTAATATTAAACTTACATTAATTGAATCTATAACAAAAAAATGTAAGTTCCTCGAAAATATAAACAACAAACTTGAGTTTAATATAAAAATACTAAATAAAAGGGCTGAAGAAGTAGGACGAGATTCAACATATAGGCAAAAGTATGATTTTGTTTTATCAAGAGCTGTAAGTAAGTTTTCTCCTAATCTCGAAATTTCAATACCTTTATTAAAAGTTGGCGGATATTTTATAGTTTACAAAACAAAAAGATCAATAGAAAGTTTAAAAGAAGGAACTTCTTCAATAAAAAATTCTCTAAAGTGCTTAGGAGCAAAAATTGAACAAACAATATTTTATAATTTACCTGAACAAAAATTGAATTACTGTATTTTAGTTTTTAGAAAATATAAGAACACCCCTTCATCATTTCCTCGTAAATCAGAAATATATAAAAAAAATCCTTTATAGTATTTCTTTCATATCACTTGGTAATTCTGCAGTAAATTCCATGGTTCTCATGGTTTTAGGATGCACAAAACTTAAATTATACGAGTGGAGCATTTGTCTCTTGAACTGTTTCCCATTAATTGTTTTAGGACCACCATATTGTTGGTCACCTACAACTGGATGATTTATATATTTCATATGTCCTCTTATTTGATGTGTTCTACCAGTAATAATCCTCACTTCTAATAAAGTATAGCCATCATTCCTTAGAATAGTTTTAAATTCTGTAATAGCCATTTTTTTGGCAAGAGAATTTACTGTCATAAGCTTTCTATTTTGTGGTGATCTACCCAATGGTGCTTCGATCTTACCTCTATTTTCAATAATAATACCTACAACTACAGCATAATATATTTTCTTTACAGTCCTACTTTGGAATTGTTTTGAAACATCAACTTTAGCTTTCTCATTCTTTGCAAAAATAATAGCACCCGATGTGTCTTTATCAAGTCTGTGCACCAAATATGGTTTATAATTCCCTTTAGAATATCCAGCTAAAGCATTTAGTAAAGTTCCTGAAAAATGACTACATGCCGGATGAACTATAATACCAGCAGGTTTATTTACAACAATAATATCGGCATCTTCATAAATAATATTTAGTCTTATATTTTCAGGTTTTATAGGCAATGCTTTTTCATTTTTAAATTCAAATACTATAACATCACCACATTTAAGTCTATAACTTGAAGAGGTAATTTTATTGTTTACTAAAATTTCTCCATTATATATAAGTTTCTTAAAATAAGAACGAGAATAATCTTTATATACTGAAGCCAAATAAAAATCTAATCTCTCATTTTCAAACTTTTCATATACAACTTTTTCTTCCATATTATTAAAACTCCAATAATAAACAAAAAAACTGATATTATTTGAGAAATAGAAAATCCAAAACACTTCATTCCTCTATAATCGTCACGAAAGAATTCAATAATAAATCTCGCAAGAGTATAAGATATAAGATAAATTACAAGCGACATTCCAGATGTTTTGCTATTTTTCTTAGAATAAAAATGTAAAAACATAAATAATAAAAAATTAACAATAAACTCATAAAGCTGTGTTGGATGTAGGCGTACTTCCCTAACAGCTAATGAATATTTGTTCGTGAACGTTACAGCCCATGGAAGATCACTTGCCTTCCCATAACAACAACCAGCAAAAAAACAACCGATCCTTCCTATGGCGTGTCCTAAAGCTAATGCTGGAGCGAAAAAGTCTCCTAATTTAAATATAATTATATTCTTTTTTTTCGCGTACACTAACATAAATACTACTGCGCCAATAAACCCTCCATAATAAACTAACCCACCTTTCCATATTTTAAAAATATCTAAAGGGTTTAAAAAAAAATCTTTTAAATTTATAAAAACGAAAAATGATCTTGCACCAATTATAGCGAAAATGACCATATACATAAATAAGGAATACAATTCATCATATGAAATCAGCTTTTTTTTTGAACTTTTCATTGAATATGAAAGATAAAAAATTGTAGTCATAAAAGCTAAGGCCACAAAAAAACCATAAGTGTAAATTTTGAAACTTCCTAAACTTAAAAGAATTGGATGCATATTATGAATATCTGTTTTTTTTAAAATTTAAGGCATCAACAAAAATAAGAATTACGGCAATACAAATACAACTATCGGCAATATTAAAGGATGGCCATCTTAAATAATTAATACCAAAATCAAGAAAATCTACAACTCCATTTCGAAATAGCCTATCTACAAGGTTTCCAAAACCACCTGAAATTATTAGACAAAAAGCATATCTTTGAGTTCTACACATTTTAGTCAGATTTTTATAAAACCATAGTGATATAATAACTAAAAGTGAAAGTATTAGAAAAGAAAATAATGAATTCCTATCTCTAAACATACCAAAAACTGTTCCCGTATTTCGAATATTTGTAATATTAAAAAAATTGAAGAGTGGAATAATACTTATATAAGAAGTATAGTCTACAAATTTATCTACAAGAAATTTTGTAAACTGATCTATAGTAAGAACAACCACACTTAAAAATATCATTTTTTTCATCTAACCAATAAAACCCTTCTACATCTAGGACATAAATTGTCTTTTATTCCATCAATATATTTCCAACATCTTAAACACTTTTTTAACTCTGATTTTTTTGCCTCTATAAAAAAACTACTTTCTCCATTTGAAAAATTGCATTTTATATCCCAATTACCAAGAACCAAATTAATGAGCTTTAAATCTTTAAAAATCTCAGTATATTTCTGACCATAGACAATATTTAACGAAGCCTCAAGATTTGAACCTATAATTCTATCGCGTCTCAACTCTTCATAGACTATTAATGCTTTTTCCCTAACCTTGAGTATCTTTACCCACTTTTCAAGTACTTCAGTTTGAAGAACATACTCATTGTCTCCTATAGGAAAATCTGTAAGAAAAATGGATTCATGTTGCTCATGTGTCAACTTCCGTATCTCTCTCCAAGCTTCTTCAGCAGTGAATGAGAGTACAGGGGATATAAGTCTCACTAAGACTGAACAAATTTCAAATATTGCAGATATAGCACTTATTCTATCTTTAGCATATGTCTCATCACAGTAAAGAATGTCTTTTAAAACATCAAGATAAAACCCACTTAAAAAGACTGTACAAAAACTACTAATAAGTGTTATAGCTCTGCAAAATTCATATTTTTCATAAGCGCATCTAACATTTAAAACAAGCTGCTGAAGATTATTTAAAGCATACCTATCTATTTTACTCATATCCTTAAAAGATAGGGTTTCTCCTATATTAAAATCACTAATATTCCCTAATAAAAATCTTATAGTATTCCTAATTTTTCTATAAGTATTACTTAACCCTCCTAAAATTTCCTCAGATACTCTTATATCCTCTTTATAATCACTTGAAGCTATCCAAAGACGAACAATGTCAGCTCCATATTTATTTATAAGCTGTTTGCTAGACACAACATTACCAACTGACTTAGACATTTTTTTTCCTTCTCCATCAACAACAAAACCATGTGTCAAAACACTTCTATATGGCACTTCATTTTTTATTGCAACAGATGGTATCATAGAACTCTGAAACCATCCACGATGTTGATCATTTCCTTCAAGATATAAATCTGCGGGATAACCTAAATCTTTATAATCTTTACTTGATAAAACAGCCTCGTAGGAAACTCCTGAATCAAACCACACATCCAATATATCTTCTTCCTTTCTAAAATCTATACAATCACATACAGAACATTTTGCATTAGTTTCTTTTAGAAGATCTCTTTCACTCAAGTTAAACCACGAATCAGACCCTTTTTCAGCAAATAGAAGTAATATTTTATCTATAATTTCAAAATTGAGTAATGGTTCTCCACATTCTTTACAGTAAAATACAGGTATGGGAACTCCCCATAAACGCTGACGACTTAAACACCAATCTGGACGACCTTCAAGCATTGCCGTTATTCTACTTTCACCGCATTTAGGAATCCAACTTACATTTTTTGATAATTTCAACAACTTTTTTCTCAAATTATTATGATCTATTGATAAAAACCATTGAGGCGTGGCTCTAAAAATTATAGGATTTTTACATCTCCAACAATGCGGATAAGGATGACTAAACTTCAATTTCGCAATAACTTTGTTTTCATTTTCAAGCTTGTCTACTATTAAAGAATTAGCCTTAAAAATATGAGTATTATAAAATTCTGGAACTTCTTCTGTATAAAATCCCTTATTGTCAACAGGAGATAAAATCTCAAGATTATACTCTAAACTCGCCTCATAATCTTCTGGTCCATGTCCTGGAGCTATATGCACTATGCCAGTACCATCTTTCATATTAACAAAGTCAGCAACAATACCTTGAGACTGTTTATTTACAAGCAACGGGTTTTGACAATTTATTCCGAGAAAATCAGCACCTTTAATCTCTAAAACTACTTCAAAATCCACAGCCTTTATTTTATCCTTAATATCTTCAACAAAATTTTCTGCAACTATAAGCTTTTCTTTGCTTTTATTTTTAAATTTGTAAATAACAGCAACATACTTAGATTTCTCATTGAAAGCAATAGCAACATTGGCAGGAAGAGTCCATGGAGTTGTTGTCCATATTAACACAGAAAAATCCTTTAAAACAGATTCTCTTGATTTAAGTTTCTCGGTAAGAAACACTAACTTAAATTTCACAAAAATAGAATCTGAAACAGAATCTTCATATTCGACTTCAGCTTCTGCCATAGCTGTTTCACAAGTTGGACACCAATAAACAGGTTTCTTTTTTCTATATATATATCCATGTTTTAACAAATCTCTAAAAACTTTTATTATTGACGCTTCGTATTTAGGATCTAAAGTTAAATAAGGGTGATCCCAATCCGCTATAACTCCTAATCTTTTAAATTCAAACTTTTGTATTTCAACAAATTTTTTTGCAAAATCAGCAGCTTGTTTTCTAAAAGTAAATTTATCTACTTTGTTTTTATCCATCCTCATTTTTTTTAAAACAAGCTGTTCAATCGGTAATCCATGACAATCCCAACCAGGAGTAAAAGGTACATAATTACCTGACATAGAACGATACTTTACAACAAAATCTTTTAATACTTTATTAAGAGCAGTTCCTATATGTATATGTGCGTTTGCATAAGGAGGCCCATCGTGAAAAATAAATTTTTTTTTATATTTATTCTTTTCGCAGATTTTGTAATAGAGATTCCCTTTATCCCATTCTTCAATAAAAATAGGTTCTCTAAGCGGCAAATCGGCTTTCATTTGAAAATTAGTTTTAGGGAGATTCACCGTTTTAGAGTAATCTTTTTCACCACTCATAATTATATCCTTGATAACTTACTTGCATTATAATTTAAACAAAGCAGCTCCTACACAGAAACTTCATTAAAATGCAGAAATTATAGTTCTTTACAATACCATATAAACACAATAGACCGGAGTAAGCAACAAAATCCTACTTAATATTCCGCCAAAAATATATCTTTTCATCTCTTAGTCTTCGCAAATATATCAACGTGTCCAATGAAGAATTCAATTAGACTACTCAACAATATGCAAAGAGTTGCTATTTTCCTTTGGTATAGAAACCCTAGAGGTAACCAGGACATTCTATACTATATGCATTTTATTGAGTGTATGCTACAAATTTTTTTTAAGATATTTTACAGATTCAAATGAAAATTCGAAAATTGCGTGACAAACGATAACCAATAACCAAGGTGGCATATTTTG
>JAISTT010000006.1 GCA_031272445.1 Candidatus Endomicrobiellum mastotermitis
TTTTGTATATTCGTTTTCCATTAAAGGCAAGTCATTTTCTGAAACGTTACAAACATATAAGGTTGGTTTTGATGTTATTAAAAAAAAATCCTTTAATATTGTTTTTTCGTAAGATTTAAGCTCAAGGGTTCTAGCAGGGTTCCCTTTGCAAAGATGAGTTTTTATCTTTATTGCAAGGTGTTTTTCTGTAAGCATTTTTTTTTCATTGAATTTAGTACTTTTTTCTAGTCTTTCGAGTCTTTTTGATATAGATTCTAAGTCGGCCAATATAAGCTCAGTTTCTATAATTTCTATGTCTCTTAATGGATCGATGTTATTTCCCATAATATGAGTAATATTTTTGTCTTCGAAACATCTAATCACATGGACTATTGCAGCGGTGCTCCTTATATGTTCTAAGAATTGATTACCCAATCCCTCTCCTTGTGATGCTCCTTTTACGAGTCCTGCAATATCTACAAATTCTACTACTGCTTGGATTTTTTTCTTGGGTTTATAAAGTTTTTCAAGAAAATCTAAACGCTTGTCTGGAACTAAGACTGTGCCTATATTTGGACTAATAGTACAAAAAGGATAATTCGCTACTTGAGCACTAGCTTTTGTTATAGAATTAAATAATGTTGATTTCCCTACATTGGGAAGACCTATGATTCCTAGTTTCATATAAGTTTACTTATGTGATTAATGACAACCTCAAATAATCTATATTGTACTACTTTTACCTTTATGTGTAAATCTGAAACGACCATAAAAGGATAAGTTAATTTCGTATTGTGCCGTTTCCTTTGGCTATATATTTAGTAGTGGTGAGCTCATTAATTCCCATTGTACCTCGCGCATGAAGTTTTTGTGTTGAAATACCTATTTCACAGCCTAAACCGAAACTGTTACCATCATGAAGTCTAGTTGAAGCGTTTATGAAGATTGCAGCTGCATCTACTTTTGCAGCGAATTCATTTGCTGTTTGTTCATTATTTGTAATAATAGCTTCAGAATGCATTGATCCATATTTATTTATATGAGTTATTGCCTCTTCTAAAGAATTTACTATTTTAATTGAGAGTTTAAAGTCATGATATTCTGTGCTCCAATCTTTCTCCGTTGCGGATATGATTGAATTTATTATACTTTTTGAAGTATCACATCCCCTTAACTCAACGTTAGTCTCTTTGTAAAGTTTGCATAGCTTAGGCAAGATGTTTTGAGCTATATCTGTATGAATTAATAGCGTTTCCATTGCGTTACATACTGCTGGTCTTTGACATTTTGCGTTCACTGATATTCTTATAGCCATACTAACGTCAGCATCTTTATCTATATATGTATGGCATAAGCCTTTACCGTGTGACAAAATTGGTATCAGAGAGTGATTTTTGACAAATTCAATGAGTTCCTCACTACCTCTTGGTATTATTAAGTCAATAAAATTGTCAAGTTTCAAAATTTCTTGCACAGTTGTTCTATCTGTGGTATCTATGAATTGTATCGATCCAGATGGCATACCCGCTTTTAGTCCAGCTTCATGTATTATTTTTGTGAGAATTTTATTTGAGTTTATAGCTTCTGACCCACCTTTTAATATGACTGCGTTACCAGTTTTCAAACATAAAGTAGCAGCATCAACAGTAACGTTTGGACGTGCTTCGTAAATCATTGATATGACACCTAAAGGTACTCTTATTTTTTTAACATTAAAGTCAGCAATTGGATTAATTTCTTCAAGTATTGTTCCGATAGGATCATTTAAAAAAATAACATCCTTTATACTTTTTGTCATATTATCTATGCGTTCTTTTGTTAGGGTTAACCTATCTATTAGAGCTGGAGTTATTTTTGCTTCTTTTGCTGCTTCAACATCTATTTCATTATGGAAAAGTATTTCATTTGTGTTTTGCTGCAAAGCATAGGCGATTACAGAAAGTATATTATTTTTCTGTTTTGTATTCATTAAAGCAAGTGATCTTGAAGCTTCCTTTGCTGCCATAGCTTTCAATAGAACCATCTGTTTTATTCTGTCATTTCCCATATTAGGTCCTTATTATTTTTTAATTTTAATAATTATACTCATATTCATACTTTTGTTAATACAGACTCAAATCAGTTAGAGGTAACTTTTACAATAATATACTTTAGTTATTTGTTTTTTTTATCCAATTTAAAAGTCCGCCAGCAAAGATAATGTCTTTTTGTCTTTGTGTTAAATTATAATTTACTTTGATTTTAGTATTGTTGATATTTGCATAGATAGGTTTATCTTCTTTAATGATATTCCTAATGTTGTCAAAGTTAATTCCGTTGTCAAGTTTAATTTTGGTATAATCTAAAAAGTTGTCAAATGTCAGTGGCAATATACCGAAATTTATAAGGTTAGCAAGGTGTATTCTTGCAAAAGATTTTGCTAAGATTATTTTTATTCCTAAGTATCGCGGAGCAAGAGCGGCGTGTTCTCGTGAAGAACCTTGACCATAATTTTCGCCAGCTATTATGACTCCATTTGATGTTAGTTTTGCTCTTGTCGCAAAATTTTTATCAACTGCTGCAAAAGTATATTCTGATATTGCAGGAAGGTTTGATCTCAACGGCAAAATTTTTGCTCCTGCTGGAAGTATATGGTCGGTTGATATATTATCTCCGACTTTTAAAACTACTTTTGCGTATAAATTATTGTCTACTAAGGGTGTAAATTCTTCTAATGATTTAATGTTAGGTCCTTTTATGACTTTTACTTGTAAGTTATCTATAGGTGGTAGCTGAAAATGTGCATCGTCTACGAAGAATTTTTCCGGCAATTTTATTAATGGTTTTATATTAAAGTAATTCATTGGATCTGTAATTTTGCCAGTTAAAGCAGTGGCAAGAGCGACTTCTGGAGAACACAGATATACTTGTGCGTCTCTTGTTCCACTTCTTCCTTCAAAATTTCTGTTAAAAGTTCTAAGTGATACTGCGTTGCTTCTAGGCGCTTGTCCCATTCCTATACACGGACCACATGCGCTTTCAAGAATTCTAGCCCCGCTTTCTATAATATTAAATAGTGCATTTGAATACGAAAGCATTGTAAGAACTTGTCTTGAACCTGGTGAAATAAAAAAACTTACATCCTTATTTATTTTTTTGCCTTTTAAGACTTCTGAAGTTAAAATCATGTCTGCAAGCGATGAATTCGTACATGAGCCTATACCTACCTGATCTACTTTTATACCTTCTAAGTCTTTAACCTTTTTTACATTATCTGGCATATGAGGCGCAGCAATTAATGGATCCAATGTGTTTAGATTAATTTCAATTTTTTCATCGTAAGTTGCATTTTCTTCTGATTCAATTCTTATCCAACTTGCTTCTCTACCCTGTTTTTCTAAAAAATCTTTTGTTATATCATCAGATGGGAATATACTTGTAGTTGCTCCAAGTTCAGCTCCCATATTTGTAATTGTTGCCCTTTCGGGTACAGATAAAGTTTTGACTCCTTCACCCGAAAATTCATATATTTTCCCTCTGCCTCCTTTGACACCCTGAAGTCTTAAAAGCTCAAGTATTATATCTTTTGCGCTTACCCAATCTCTCAATCTACCTTTGAGGTTCACCTTAACTATTTTGGGCATGGTTATATAGAAAGGTTGTCCTGCCATGGCACAAGCAACATCAAGACCTCCGGCTCCAAAGGCTAGCATGCCTATTCCTCCACCAGTTGGAGTGTGAGAATCTGATCCTATCAAAGTCATCCCAGGGACACCGAATCTTTCTAGATGAATCTGATGACATATACCGTTTCCTGCGGACGAGAAGATTATTCCATACTTTGCTGCTATAGTCTGCAAAAATTTATGATCATCAGCGTTTTCAAAACTTGATTGCAAAGTATTGTGATCTATGTAGCTTATCGATAATTTTGTTTTTACTTTTGGAACACCCATAGCTTCAAACTGTAGATATGCCATTGTGCCTGTAGCATCTTGGGTAAGAGTTTGATCTATTTTAAGTCCAATTTCATATCCTATTTCCATTTTTCCGTTTACTAGGTGTTGAGAGATGATCTTTTTTGCAACATTCACTTTTTTATACCTCTCTTTTATATTTTGCTTGTTATATTTTACTATTTACGAGACAACAGTAAACTTTTGCATATACGTGTTAGTTGTATTACGTTCATATTACTATTACACTAACTTTTATTTTACTATATCAAAAAAATATGTTCATGTTAAATTACTATTTTTATAGACTATAATATAAATGTTATTATCGTTAGATTTAAGCTTGAATCTTAAATACTTTTAAATACTTAAAACTTAAGATGAAAATTAATGTATTATACTGAGCACAACTTGTGATTTATGCGAAGCGGAAGAGAACGTTTATTAATTTATATTTTATATTATATGATTATATGCATACAATTAGATAGAGATTGATAGGTTTATTTTGTTTTGTTATTAGTGATTTGATTTGACAAAGTGAAAAATAACTAGTACTCTTCGGTGTGAGTAGGTTTGGTATCTGCAAGTAGGAAGATTTGAATTTTTTAGTTTAGTTTTTGCTACATATTGAGTTTAGATTTATAAATAAAAGTTTATTTCTGGAGGGGAGGAGGCAAGTTGTGACAATTAGGATAGGTATTAATGGTTTTGGACGTATAGGGCGTTTAGTATTTCGTGCTGCGCAAAAAAGAGATGATGTTAAGATAGTTGCTATTAACGATTTAATCAGTGTTGATTATATGGCTTATATGCTAAAGTACGATTCTGTTCATGGACTTTTTAAAGGGACTATTGAAGTTAGGGATGGTAACTTAGTTGTTAATGGGAATACTATTCGTGTGACAGCAGAAAAAAATCCTACAAATTTGAAATGGGATGACATAGATGCTGAGTATGTTGTAGAGTCGACAGGACTATTCCTCTCTAAGGAGAAATCTCAGGCACATATTGATGCGGGTGCTAGATATGTTGTTATGTCTGCTCCTTCTAAAGATGATACTCCAATGTTTGTGTGTGGTGTGAATTTGGATTCATATAAGAAAGGTACACAGTTCGTCTCTAATGCTTCTTGTACAACAAATTGTTTGGCTCCTATTGCTAAAGTGTTGAATGATAATTTTGGTATTCTTAATGGGTTAATGACTACAGTTCACGCTACTACAGCCACACAAAAGACAGTTGATGGCCCATCGACTAAAGATTGGAGAGGAGGGAGGGCGTCATCTGGTAATATTATTCCTTCTTCTACTGGTGCGGCTAAAGCTGTTGGTAAGGTAATTCCGCAATTAAATGGAAAATTGACAGGCATGGCATTTCGTATTCCTACGCTTGACGTTTCAGTTGTTGATTTGACAGTTAATTTAGCAAAGTCTGCTTCTTATAATGATATTAAAGCTACTATGAAGTCAGCTTCTGAAAATGAGCTCAAAGGGGTACTGGGCTATACTGAAGATGAAGTTGTATCTTCAGACTTTTTAGGTGATGTGCGCACTTCTATATTTGATGCAAAAGCTGGAATAGCTCTAACAGATAAGTTTGTTAAAGTTGTTTCATGGTACGATAATGAGTGGGGCTATTCAAATAAAGTTTTAGATTTAATTGCCTATATGAATGAAGTGAATAACTAAATTTGGAAACTATAATATAAGAATAAATGGGTACATTTCTAACTTTGTAACTATAACGGAGTGGTTTTGTACTGGATTAGATATCAAAAGCAAACTGAAAACCGTGCATACATGTGTATGTTGATGTAGTGCGGTTTTCAGTTTTAATGAGGATAAAAATGAAAAGAACGCTTAAAGATATTGATGTGAGAGAAAAAAAAGTTTTAGTTCGTGTTGATTATAATGTTCCTATTGACGTGAATTTCAATATAACAAACGATAAAAGAATAGTGTCGACTATCCCGACATTAAAATATCTCTTAGATGAGAATGCTGCAGTAATTATTATGACTCACTTAGGAAGACCAAAAGGTAACGTTATTCCAGAAATGAGTTTGATGCCAGTCTCGGCTCGTTTAAGTGAGTTGTTAGGAAAGCCAGTTAAGTTTTTTGGAGGTGATTGTATAAGTGTGCAATCTAAAAAAGCGGCGAATGATCTAAAACCTGGTGAAGTACTTTTACTTGAAAACCTTAGATTTCATCCTGAAGAAGAAGGTAAATCTAAATCAGGTAAAAAAGATGAGGTAGCAATGGAAACATTTGCGAAAGAACTTGCTTCAATGGGCGAAGTTTTTATTCAAGATGCTTTTGGTACGGTGCATAGGTCGCATGCTTCAACTGTAGGTATTGTAAAGTATGTTAAGGATGCAGCAGTAGGGTTTCTTGTTGAAAAAGAATTGAAATTTTTAGGTGAAGCACTTGAAAATCCAGTTAGACCCTTTTTAGCGATTCTTGGTGGAGCAAAAGTTTCTGATAAGATAAATGTTATAGAAAATCTCTTAAATAAAGTTGACGTAATTATAATCGGTGGGGCAATGGCTTATACTTTTATGAAATCTCGCGGAATTAGCACAGGGACATCATTGGTTGAAAATGATAAGCTTGACTTGTCTATTGAGCTTTTTAAGAAGGCTGAATGTAAGAAAGTTAATTTTTTGTTACCGATTGATCATATAATTGCAGATAAAGTTGACTTTTTAAATAAAAGTATTCCTGATAATGCAGTTGTAAAGACTACTTTAGATGAAAAGATTCCTGATGGGTTTATGGGGGTTGATGTAGGACTGAGGTCAATAGATAAGTTTTCAGAAGTAGTTAAATCTGCGAAAACTATAGTTTGGAATGGACCACTTGGAATATTTGAGGTAAGTGAATTTTCAAAAGGAACAATTGAAGTTGCAAAACTTGTAGCTGAGAGAACTTGTAAAGGAGCAATATCTGTTGTTGGTGGAGGAGATTCGGTTTCTGCAGTTAAAAAAGCTGGAGTGGATGAGAGGATAAGTCATATTTCTACAGGAGGAGGAGCGTCTTTAGAGTTTCTTGAAGGTAAAGAATTGCCTGGAATTGCCAGTATACCTAATAAATAGTTTTTATATTTATTTTTGGTAACCTAAAATAGATCTTAAAAAATGTTTTAAATTTTAGTAGTTATTGTAAAAAGTTAGTGAATGGTGTTTTATATAATTTTGTAGTATAATTAATTATAGCATGAATATCTTATTTTTTGTTTTAAAATGGCTTCATTACTTGACATGCATCGGATTGATTATTGTTGTTCTTCTTCAGTCTGGAAAAAGTGGAATTATAGGTGGGCAAAGTATTTTCGGATGGAGCAGTGGTGCGGATCAAATTTTTAGTGTTCCTTCACGAAAAGCTTTTATAAGTAAACTGATTATTTTTATGGCTTGTGTATTTTTACTTACATCTTTACTGCTTACAAAATTTTATGTAAATATGAGCGAGGTATCTGTAATTAAATAGAGTATTATATAGTAATAGTGTAATCCGAGAGATGTCTTTAAAAGTGTTGTATTATATGATGGGGTTTTATATAAATAAAGATGCTGCTGCTGGGGTGGCGGAATTGGCAGACGCGCACGTTTGAGGGGCGTGTCCTTAATTGGATGCGGGTTCAAGTCCCGCCCTCAGCATTAGTGAGTGATGTAAGTTTTATACAATTGAGACTTTTGCGGGTGTAGTTCAGTGGTAGAACGTCTCGTTGCCAACGAGAAGATCGTGGGTTCAAGTCCCATCGCCCGCTTTTGTGTATGGTTGATATGGTCTGAATACTTTGTGAAGGGAAAAGTATTAATGGATTTCAAAAAGTGTATTTTAGGACGTTGTTTTGACTTTATCTCTAAGAATCTCTTTCTCATTATATAAATATAAACAATAAATAGAAGTTGCTATTAGTTAATATTAAGAAAATTTTTCTATCATAAGATATTATTCCAATAGTGCAAAGTGCAAGAATTATTTAAGAGAGTAAAGTGCGAACAGTTGCAGAAAATGTGAGAAAACATATAAAAATTTTGAGTTTATCTTTTTGTGGACATATGCTAAAAATATCGCTTTGAAGGCTTCGATAAAATATTTTTCTAAATATATATAAGTTTTAAAACTTTTAAGTTAATGATTAAATTTTTATTGACCAAGCACTTTTTTCATGAATGTCATTTTGCAATATACACATACAAAAATAATAAAAAGTTTTAAAATTACAATCTATTTAGTTTTCTCGAACCTATTTACGTTAAATTCTTTTCTGTTGATAATCTTAAGTTAAGGACCACAAGCAAAGTTTAGGTTTCCAGTTGCAAACTGCACTCTTATATCGTTGTAGGCAGCTATAATTATGCATAATTATAAAAATGTTTTGCCGTTTAGATAAACTTATATGTAGGTATTCTAAAATTAAGAATAAATAATTAAATATAAAAAAATGTCTGACATTGATATAGAAACGTAAATGAAAGAATTAATAAGAACGAGAAGTACATTCTAGAGCATTTTCGATTAGGAAACTAAAACAAAAGTTTATTATAAGTTTAAAAAAGATAAAGCGCGTTGCTGAATTTAATTCAATTTTTGTCGTAAGTTCTATACTGAAAGGCGAAATTTATTACGTGGAATTTAAAGAGTAAAATGACATATTTATCTTCTGCTTAAGGACTATAAAAATGCCTTTATTTATGATTTTGTTGAAAGATAATGATGGCATTGGCATTTGCATGAGAAGACTTTGGTATATCATGGATTGATTAAAAGCTCTCAAAATTTCCTTGATGATGCCGCAGAAGATTATAACACTTATTTTTAAACTAGTTTTGATACTTCATTGATAAGTTAAAAATTATTATATAGATGGTTGGCGACATTATAATTTATAATTTTTCAGAGATTTAGAAAAAGAAACTAATAAAGTTTAATGTTATTGGGGATAAAAGAATTTGTGGAATAGTTTTTTACTTAAATCTTATATAAGAATATTGTGCAAAGGTTTTGTAAAAGATGTAGAACGCCAAAGGGGTATTTGAAATTGATTGCAGAGCTTAAAAAGATAAATTCTGCGGTAGATTTTGTGAGGATAGTATTAAAGTTACAAATGATGTATTTGAAAGCAATGAAATTTTGAAAGTAGAAAATTTCTAAGATTATAAAAATGCATATGAAATGATCTTTATGTGGAGGTTATTATCTTTGAAATGAAATTAGTAAAGCAATTTGAAATCGATGATATAAGGTTATATTTTAGATTTAGTAGCTAGTAGATACCAAAAATTAATAGTAAAGACAGAGAGGTTTTGGCTACAATTGAGAAGATAATATAATAAATTCAAAAGTACAAGTATAAAGTATAGAGCTGGGAAGTAAAAAGAGTTTAAGCTTATAAGGAGATTTTATTAAAACTATAAATAATTGAGCGAATAGTCATGACTGTTGGAAAAAGTTTATAGATGAAATAAAGTACAGGATTTAAACGAGATTATAAAGGAAGAAAACCTGAAAGATTAAGAAACTAAGAAATTTATAGAAAATGGTGTTAGTTTGAAATAAAATCAACCAGGCAAACTTCTGATATGTCAATTTTAGTCGTATTTGTGCATGCAGTATTTAAAAACTAAAAATGTATTTTGAAAAGTATTTTAGAATTTAAATCATAATTGATTTATTGGTGGTAGATACAAGAGATTTTAATTTTGCGGATTATATACAACAATGTAAGGGTTTCAATTTTAAAAGGGAAAGAGTTTATGTTTTTTAGATAAGGTATTTACTTTGGCTATTCCAATTTAAGTATATAGCCATGTCTCTTAAATTCTTAAAAAAGTGTATGTTTTAAAGCATATAATGTGTCTTGTTTATTATAAATATAACAAAATAACAAAAGAATTATATATATACGTGATTAGGTAAAGATATATAAAAAACTTTCGATTGCTGTGCTTGATATTAAATTTTTAAGAATAAGGTTATTTGTCTTGTAAATATATATAATGTTCAACTTATTATTTAATTGTATGTTAGTATTGTATTTTGTAAAATTTTATGTAATGAAAATTAGAGAGTTTTAAAGGAATTATTTAATGTTAGCAAGAGTCACCATAATCGGTAGACCTAATGTAGGTAAGTCTACTCTCTTCAACAGAATTATAGGAAAAAAAAAAGGTATTGTCCATAAAGTTTCTGGGACAACACTAGATAGGAATGATTATGAAACTCTTTGGAAGGATAAAAAGTTTATTATTTCTGATACTGCAGGTTGGAGTAGAGATTCTTCACTGTTTTCAAAAAGCATATTCAGACAAATAGATAATGCTATTGCAGTATCAGACTTAATACTGCTTGTCGTAGATGGTAAAGAAGGGATTCATTCGTTAGATTTTCAAATTGCTCATAAAATTAGGCTTAGTAAAAAGAAAGTAATTCTTGTTGTAAATAAAATAGATACAGAGAAGGAAGAAATTAAGGGATATGAGTTTTATGAGCTCGGATTTGAAAATATTATTTTTGTGTCTGCAAATCACGGCAGGTGTATAAATGACTTGCTGAATAAAATCTGGGGAAATATAAAATATGATATAAAAGAGAAAGAAGCTAGCGGGATGTTGAAAATTATCATTATAGGGAAACCAAATGTAGGAAAGTCTTCTTTTGTTAACGCTGTTGCAGGTGAAGAAAGAAGTATTGTTCACAATGTTTCTGGCACAACAAGGGATTCTCTTACAGTACATGTTCAGGTTGAAGATAAAAAATACATTTTAATAGATACTGCCGGACTCCATAGGAATAGTAAAGTTAAAAATGATATGGAATATTTGTCTTTTTTAAGCACAGATTACGCTATTGATGATGCGGATATTGCTGTTTTGGTTGTGGATGCTTTACAAGGCATAGGGGATGCTGAAGTCAAAATTGCAAGACTTTTGATCAGAAAAAAGAAAGCCGTTATTATAGCTGTTAATAAGTGGGATTTAATAGAAAAAAAGGAAGAAACTGTAAAATATTTTACTGAACAGTTGAGAAAAAAGATGAAATTTATGTGTTGGGCAGATATTGTTTTTATATCTGCAAAAACAAAACAAAGAATAAATAAAATATTTCAAAAAGCCGAAATTGTTTTTGAACAGTTTTCAAAAAAACTAACGCAGAATGAGCTCAAAGAGGTAATAAGAGATGTTATAATAAGAAAGTCTTATATAAGTAAAGGTAAAACTTTGAGGCTAAAAGAATATTTGCAGGTGGCTTCAAGACCGCCTACTTTTGTTTTTTCAGTTAACGATATAAAGCTTGTACATTTTTCTTATAAAAGATTTATTGAAAATTGTTTGAGAGGTAGATTTAAATTTCATGGGACACCGATAATCTTAAGATTTAGAAAATATTATAGGGGAAAGTTATGTCAATACTAATAAAAGTTTTGTACATTGCCCTAGCTTATTTATGCGGCTCAATACCTTTTGCGTATATTATTGCAAAAAGAGTTGGAAAAATTGATATACGTAACGTTGGTTCAGGTAATCCTGGAGCTGCAAACGTTTTTAGAACGATAGGAAAGGGTTCAGGGATTTTGACTTTTGTAGCTGATGCTTTAAAAGGCTTTATTGTTGTACACTTTGCAGTGTTTATAGAGGATTCTTTTTTTTACTCTTTAGCTATTGCCGCTAGTGTAATGATAGGTCATATGTTTACGGCATTTTTAAAATTTAAAGGTGGTAAAGGTGTTGCTACTGGGTTTGGGATATTTTTAGCTCTTATGCCTGTACCTTCCTTGATATCGTTTTTTGTTTTTAATTTAGTTTTTTTATTTTCAGGTTATGTTGCTTTGGGTTCAATATGTGGAGCTTTAAGTCTTCCTATAGCGTCATATTTTTCTGGATATACCACACTAAAGTCTATGATGTTTACTTTTATAATGGTTTTTTTTGTTATTTACAGGCATAAAACAAATATTAGAAGATTGGTGAAAGGTTCTGAGAATAGGTTTAAATAATTAAGAAAAAGTTTTGATATGTAATTAAAATTGTAGGTGGTTTATGTGACAAAGAATGATATAGCGATAGTGTTGTCAAAGGTTTTGAGTTCTAAAAAAGAAGCTTGTGATATTGTAGATAAAGTTTTTGAAGAGATATCAAATTCTTTGAAGAACGGCGATAAAGTTGTTATAACTGGTTTTGGGAGTTTTCATATATTTGAAACGAAGATAAAAAAAGGAAGGAACCCTAAAACTGGCGAAAAACTCCTTATAGCTCCCATAAGAAAGATAAGATTCAGGCAGTCTAAAGGTTTTTTTAATTGACTTGAGAGATATGTAATGTCTAAAATTCCACCAATACCCGATAAAGAATATTTTACTATAGGAGAGGTTTCGCAAATAACGCTTGTTTCAAAACATGTTTTAAGATACTGGGAAAGTGAATTCAATCTTTTACGCCCTATTAGGAAAAATTCTGGTCAAAGAAGGTATTGTACAAAAGAAGTAGAGTTAGTTTTTAAGATTAAAGACTTATTGTATAATAAAAAATATACAATTAGTGGTGTAAAGAAATGTTTGATCGGTGACAAACGTAAAAAACTTACAGACTTACAAACAGATTTGAATTTAGACTTGGAGCATATACCAGATTCTAAATTTTTGAGTGACTTAAAGTATGAACTAAAACATATTTTAAAACTTTTAAGGGTGTGATATACAAAATTTACAAATAAAGATATGAGGTCTAGTTCGTCGTTTAGTTTTATGTAGTTAATTTTCGGGGCGTGGCTCAGTTGGCTAGAGCGTTCCCTTGGGGTGGGAGAGGTCGCTGGTTCAAGTCCAGTCGCCCCGATTGTTTTTTATCTTGGTTGCTCTTTAAACTAAATTTTTATTTTTCTTAGGATATTATATAGTGGAGCTTTGTAAAATGAAGTACATAATATATATATATAATTAACGCTTTTTTTGTGTGTGGCTATTTTTATAAAGTCAAAAACTTTTTTTTTTACAATTCTTACTTTCTTCCTTGAAATTTAAGAATATGTTATTTACAATATTTGATGAAGAGGACTTTATGTTGTATAGAAGAGGTTTTTTAACTTCTATATTTTATATGAGGAGGAAAGATGCTATGAAAAGTACGAAAAGATTTTTTTTAGCGGTTATGCTTTGCTGTACTCTTTGTGCAGTTGGTAACGCTATAGGGCCTCTTTTGTTAGGCCATGGGGCAAGTTGGGACGAGGACGGGCATTGCTACAATTGTAGGAAAACAGGTGATGCAAATGAATGTACGAAGTGTAATGGTTGTTAAAACTCAATACAATTACAATTGCAATTAGTTGCACAATGCCTATTTCTAAATAACATGAAGTCATCTTCATCAATTACTTTACTAAATTTTGAGTAAATTTTACAAGACTTATGTCTAATTTTAGAAAATTTATTTCCAGCTTGTGCCTCCTTTATTTTTGCTTGTGCTGTTTCTCTTCGTGCTTGTTCAAGCTTTAAGATTAGTGCAGCTCGTTTAATTATCAGCTTAGCGATTTCAATATTTGTACTGTTAATATAACCATACGAATTATTAGTATTTTTTCTTATCTCATCTTTTTTCTTGTTTACTTCAAGAATATTTTCAAGATATTTTACTTTAGCTTCCTTTTCTTTTATTTTTGCTTGTTCGACTTTAACTGTAGCCTCTGTAATCTTAGCCCAATACTCATCACATTTAATTAGCGCCTTTACTACATCAAGAGGAACCTTTGGCGTTTTTCCAACTTTAATTTCATTTTTTATGAGTTCGATATTAGCTTTATCTATATTGAGATTAATCTTTTCAATATCAATTATGAATTTGTATCTAGAAAGGGAGAGGGTAAATAATTTAATATCATTCTCACTCTTTTCAATTTTAGTTTTTAAATAGATACTATAATAATCTTTGTTGCGTTTTAGACCTATAATTTTATTCATGAGAGTCGCTTTCTTTTGTTTAACGATCATTAGTTCATCATTTAGACACAACTTTTTATGCTCAATAGCTGCACGCTCAACATTAAGAGCGTTGATTTTTTCCTCAAGTCTTTCTATAACACTTGGTTTTGCATAAGAACTTGTTGCTAGAACATGCATGTTAAAGGCGTAACATAGTACAACAGTCAGAAATAATTTTTTCATTTAATTTTATTTATTAATTCATCTGTATCATTTATTGTAACGCACAACAAATGTTATATTAAATTGTTACACTCTACAATAATATATCTTACATTAAATATAATTTTATGTCGACATTCTTAAGACTAACTTAAATTGAAAAACAATATAAGTATCTGTTGTTTTTTTTGTTTTTGAAATTTCTAATTCAGAAAAAATTATATCCTCATGGTTAATCAAGAATACAAATAGTTCAAAATATTTTTAAGGATACGATAACGACTAAAAAAATGTGAATTCATGTTAACTTTTAAAGAGCAATGGCTAGATTAATTTTTTTTAATATAATAACTCTAGGTTGTCCAGGGAGTCATGTTAGCAAGAACTTTTTTATCCTTGTTTTGCTACTTTTTAAAACAAAACTAGAAAACTTTTTTGGCATCATTCATTGTTTTATTAGACTTGATAAGTCTATTTCTTTAAACTTATCGTTTTTCTGTTTTAACTTATTTCAGTCATAACATAATGGAATTGATTTTGTAAGAATCAAGAAGTGATTGTTTTGAGATGAAATTTATTAATATATTAGCATGGAATTCTTAAAGGATTGAAAAATTATTACAAAGTTTAGTATAACGACAACAAGTGCAAAAATATATTTTAGATATTAGATTAGAACAAATGTAAAATAAAAATATAGCTTTTAATGGAGTAATATAGTAGAGTGCTAATAATTTTTATGTAATTTAGAATTTTAATTGCGTATGTCTTTAAAAAAAGTGTAAAAAATAGTCAATAATGTGAGCGGTATGTTTGTTGTGTAATGTAATTAAATTTAATTATAATTTGTCTTTAATGGAAGGAATATAAAAAATTATGAAAGAGCAAAAACCATTGGATATTTTAAGACATTCTGCAGCTCATATAATGGCTGCTGCTGTCAAGGAACTTTTCCCTTTGACGAAAGTTGCAATAGGGCCGTCTATAGAGAATGGATTTTATTATGATTTTGATAAAATTGAGCCTTTTACTTTAGACGATTTAATAAAGATTGAAGAAAAAATGAAGAAAATAATAAAAGAAGATAGTACTTTTGTATGTTTATCTATGCCCAAAGATGAAGTTATTAAAAAATTTCAAGATGAAGGGGAAAAATATAAAATTGAGATAGCGTCTCAAATAGATGAGGATAGTCTAAGCATATATAAAACTGGTAATTTTACAGATTTATGCAGAGGTCCTCATATAGCTTCAACGGGACAGCTTAAATATTTTAAACTTCTTTCAGTTGCAGGTGCTTATTGGAAAGGAGACTCTTCGAGAGAACAACTTCAAAGAATTTATGGAACAGCATTCTTTACGAAAAAAGATCTTGATAATTATTTAAGTAAAGTTGAAGAAGCTCAGAGAAGAGATCATAGAAAGTTGGGGAAAGATCTGGATTTATTTAGTGTTAGCGATATTGTTGGTAGTGGCCTAATTTTGTGGCATCATAAAGGTGTTATTTTAAGAGATATTATTGAGAACTATTTTAAGAAATTCCATTTTGAAAATGGATATGAGCTTTTATCTACACCACATATTGCAAGTGAAGAGCTTTTTAAAGTGAGTGGACATTTACAGACTTATTCTGATAGTATGTATGCTTCTATGGAAGTAGAAGGAAAGCCATATCGAGTGAAGCCTATGAATTGCCCTATGCATTTGATGATATATAAAACTAAACTTCACTCTTATAAAGAACTTCCAATAAGATATGCAGAGCTAGGTACAGTATATAGGTTTGAAAAATCTGGAGTTTTGCATGGACTTTTAAGAGTCAGGGGATTTACACAAGATGATGGTCATGTGATTGTAACTCCAGAACAACTTGAAAAGGAAATGTTAGAAGTTTTTAATCTGGCTATAAAGTGCCTTAAAACTTTTGGATTTAATGAATATAAGGTTTATATTGCCACAAGACCTAAAACTAAATATGTAGGTAGAGTAGAAGATTGGGAGAGGGCACAAAGTTCTATTGAAAACGCTTTAAAAAAAACAGGTTATGATTATGAAATTGACGAAGGTGGAGGGGCTTTCTATGGTCCGAAGATTGATATAAAAATAAGAGATTCCATAGATAGACTTTGGCAGTGTTCAACTATACAATTTGACTTTAATCTTCCTGAAAGATTTGATATTTATTATATTGACTCATTGGGCAAAAGAGCAAGACCTTATATGATTCATAGGGCGTTGATGGGATCCCTAGAAAGATTTATAGGTATCCTTTTAGAGCATTATATTGGAGCACTCCCTATTTGGCTTTCTCCTATTCAGGTTGCAATAATTAATATTAATGAAAGTCAGTATGAATATTGCTCTTATTTGTTAAGGAAATTGATAAGTAAAGGTATAAGAGTTATCTTTGATAGTAGAAATGAAAAAATTGGGTATAAAATAAGAGAGAGTACGATGCAGAAAATTCCTTATATAGCAGTTGTTGGAAATAAAGAAATGGATACGGATAAGATTTCTGTCAGAGCAAGAGGTAATAAAAATTTAGGTATTATGGGGATTGATGATTTTGTTTCGCTTATAAAAAATTCCTTTTAAAATTGTTGAGTCTTTAATTTTCATAGTATGCGAAATAATACATGCAAGGGAGATAAATTGAAATATATAGATGAGATAAAAATAAATTCTTTGCTTAGAGTTCCTGTAAATGAAAAAGAAGTTGTCAGAATTTTAGAAAAATCAACACAACTAAAAAGACTTAGTCTAGAAGAATCTGCAAAACTTTTATGCGTAAATGATTATGCAATCCTTCAAAAAATTTATGATGCAGCCTTTTATGTAAAAAATAGTATATACGGTAGACGTGTTGTACTTTTTGTCCCTCTTTATATAAGTAATATTTGTGAGAATAGCTGCCTTTACTGCGGTTTTTCTTCAAAAAATAAGACTACTATTAGAAAAAGGCTTACATTTAAGGAAGTACTAGAGCAGACGAAAATACTTTTGAAAAGAGGGCATAAACGTATTTTGATGGTTGCTGGAGAGATGGCTTATTCAAAAGAGAGTATAGGTTATTATATCAATGCAATTAAAGCAATTTATAGTGCAAGCTATAAAGGAAATAGAATAAAAAGAGTGAATGTAAATGTTGCTCCTATGAATGTTGAAGATTTTGGAAAACTTAAAGAGGCGGGTGTTGGTACATATCAAATATTCCAAGAAACTTACCATGAGGAAACTTATAAAAAGCTCCATACTTCTGGTGCAAAGTCTGACTTTTATAATCGTTTAAACGCTGTAGATAATGCATTTAAGGCTGGTATTAACGATGTTGGGATAGGGCCATTGCTAGGTCTTTATGATCATCGTTTTGAAATCCTTGCATTGCTTATGCATATTGAATATCTAGAAAAAACTTATGGGATAGGGCCTCACACTATTTCTGTTCCACGCATTGAACCTGCTCCTGGATCTGAATATTCACTAAATCCTGAACATTTTATTTCAGATGAGGAATTTAAAAAGTTAGTTTCCGTTTTAAGACTCTCTGTTCCTTATACTGGTATAATAATGTCAACTAGAGAAACTGCAAATTTAAGAGATGTTCTTATAAACTTAGGTGTTTCTCAAATAAGTGCAGAATCTAAAGTTACTCCCGGTGGATATGAAAATAATTTAAAAGAGGCTATCAATAATGATGAACCTGGGAGACAATTTAGCCTGAGTGATCAGCGCTCATTAAATGAAATAATAATCTCTTTGCTTTCCAAAGGGTTTATTCCAAGCTTTTGTGCTGCATGTTATCGAAAAAATAGAATAGGGAAGAGTTTCATGAATTTAGCAAAATCTGGAGAAATAAAACATATGTGTGATATAAATGCTTTGATTACTTTTAAAGAGTATCTTGAGGATTTTGCAGACCCAAAAATTATAAAATTAGGGAATAGTTTTATTGAGGAATATAAGATGAAAATTCTTGATGAAATTAGTCTTGAAGTGCTAGACAAGTTTTTGTTAAACGTAGATGCTGGTGTACGAGATGTTTATGTTTAAGTGATTATTTTTTAATCATAGTTAATTGTTATTGTTTGTGATGTATAAGAGTTTAAATTTTTAAGCGTTTGACATAGGTTGTTTTAATTTTGTATAATAAGCGGTCGTAATGTGACAGTGCTAAAAATAGGAAAGTGATAGTTAGCAATTATTACAAAGCAGAGTAATAGTAATAAAATAATAGAAGTATATTGAGTAAGTACGAAAATTTGTAAGGCTAGGTTGACATAGTTTGTTTTAATTTTGTATAATAAGCGGTCGTAGTGTGACAGTGCTAAAAATAGGAAAGATACAGAAAATAATATAAAATGTAAGGAGGAAGTAAAGATGATCAGGCCATTAGGTGAGAGAGTTTTGGTTAAGCCTACAGAAGTTAAAGAAGTAAAGAAAGGTGGGATTATCATTCCTGACACTGCGAAAGAAAAGCCTCAGGAGGGGGAGGTTATAGCAGTTGGTACAGGTAGGACAACAGATGATGGTAAAGTTGTAGCTTTAAATGTAAAAGTGGGTAATAAAGTGCTTTTTGGAAAGTATTCTGGGACTGAGGTTAAAATTGATGGCATGGAATATCTTATAATGTCTCAGGACGATATTTTAGGAATAATTGAATAAATTAAATAATTATTAAGTTAAGGAGAGAATAATATGGCAAAGCAGTTGATTTATAATGACGAAGCTCGCAAAGCTATGAAAAGCGGAGTTGACAAACTTGTGAATGCAGTAAAAGTCACATTAGGACCGAAAGGTAGGTATGTAGTTTTGGATAAAAAATTTGGCTCACCTACTGTTACAAATGATGGGGTTACAATCGCAAAAGAAATTGATATCGAAGATCCTTTTGAGAATATGGGTGCTCAACTTGTTAAGGAAGTTGCTTCTAAGACTAACGATATAGCAGGAGATGGAACGACAACTGCTGCAGTTTTAGCACAGTCCTTAATAAATGAGGGGCTTAAGAATATTACTGCGGGTGCGAATGCAAATCATATAAAGAAAGGTATTGAAAAGGCTGTTCGTACAGTTATTGATGAGGTTAAAAAAATTGCGAAGCAAGTAAAAAACAAAGAGGAAATAGCTCAAATTGCGTCTATTTCTGCAAGTGATAAAGAAATAGGAAATTTAATTGCTGATGCAATGGAAAAGGTAGGAAAAGACGGTGTTATAACTGTTGAAGAAGGAAAATCTTCAGAAACTACTCTTGATGTTGTAGAAGGAATGCAATTCGATAGAGGGTATAGTTCACCTTATTTTGTGACTGATACTGAAAGAATGCAAGGTGTTTTAGAAGATCCTTATATAATAATTACAGATAAGAAGATAAGTTCAATGCAAGAAGTACTTCCTTTGCTTGAAAAAATCGTTCAAACTGGAAAACCTTTTATAATTATAGCAGAAGATATAGAGGGAGAAGCTCTTGCAACTTTGGTTCTTAACAAGATTAGAGGTACTCTTAAAGTTATAGCTGTGAAGGCTCCTGGGTTTGGAGATAGAAGAAAAGAAATGCTTCAAGATATAGCAATTCTTACAGGTGGAACGGTTATTACTGAAGAAACTGGTTTAAAGTTTGACAAGGCTACAATAGATCTACTTGGGCAAGCAAAAAGAGTTGTTGTTGATAAAGAAAATACAACTATAGTTTCTGGACTTGGTGATAAAAAAGAAATTGAGTCCAGGATAGTGCAAATTCGTAAACAGATTGAAGATACTAAATCAGAGTATGACAAAGAGAAACTTCAAGAAAGGCTTGCAAAGTTGGTTGGAGGTGTTGCAGTTATTAATGTTGGTGCAGCAACTGAAGCAGAAATGAAGACAAAGAAGTTTAAAGTTGAGGATGCTTTAAATGCGACAAGAGCAGGAGTTGAAGAGGGTATAGTTGCTGGAGGAGGAGTAGCTCTCCTTAAAGCTCAAGCTGTTTTAGAAAAGGTTAAAGCTGTAGATTCTGATGAAAAAACAGGTATTGAAATTGTTTTTAAAGCGCTAGAGAGTCCTATTAGGATGATAATTGAGAATGCTGGCCTCGAGGCCTCTGTTATAGTTGATAAGATTAAGAATTCAGAGGATTCTACTTTTGGCTATAATGCGGATGTTAATGAGTATGTTGATATGATAAAAGCTGGTATTGTTGATCCTGCGAAAGTAACAAGAACAGCTTTAGAGAATGCTGCTTCAATAGCCGGACTTATTCTTACAACTGAAACTTTAGTAACGGATATTCCAGATAAATCTCCAAAGTTACCTATGGGTGGTGGAATGCCTCCAATGCCTGAGTATTAGTCAAGGATCATGGATTTAAAGATACGGGTAAAAAAGTGAGTTGAGTAAAAAAATGAAACTCCCAAGGGAAACTTGGGAGTTTCATTTTTATTTGTCATTTCAATTATGTATAGGCATATTTTTATGGTTTGATGTTATTTTGCTCTTGGATGTGTTTTATTATAAATTTTTTTTAAGCTTTCTATTGTAACATGTGTATAAATTTGGGTTGTAGAAAGATTTTTGTGTCCTAATATTTCCTGAACGCTTCTTATATCGCAACCATTATCAAGAATATGTGTCGCGAATGTATGCCTTAAAGTATGAGGACTAACTTTCTTTTTAATGCCAGCTTTAATGGATAATTTATGTATAACTCTTCTTGCAGTTCTCTGGTTAAGTCTTTTTGCATTATTGTTTAAAAATACAGGAGTTTCTATATTACAGGGTAATCTGAGGTTGCGCCGTTCATTTATATAATTTCTAATTGCATCAAGACATGTATTTCCTACCGGTACAACCCTTTCTTTTTTCCCTTTACCTATTACAGTTATAGTGTTTGATATAAAATCTATATTTTTTATGTTTAAGCTTGTCAATTCCTCAACTCTTAAACCACAGGAATAAAGAAGTTCAATTATTGCTCTATCTCGTAGCGTTATATTTTGTAAGTTTAAGAGTTTTTGTATTTCATATCTAGTTAAAAATAATGGTACTTTTTTGTCTTTTTTCGGGCATTTCATTCCTTCTATAGGATTTTTTTTGACAATATTGTTAATTATTAAAAATCTATAAAAAGAACGAAGTGTGGTAAACTTTCTTGTAATAGTCGCTCTACTTAGTTTTTTGTTGTTTAGTACTTTTAAAAATTCTCTTATATTATGCTTGTCAGTATGCAAAAAAGTTGACTGTTTTTTTCTTAAAAAAAGATCAAAATCTAGAATGTCTCTTGCATAAGCTCTTAGAGTATGTGAAGAAAAGTTTCGCTCAGCAACAAGATATTTTTCAAAAGAATATTTTATATTTTCTACTTCTTGGATTTTAGAAATTTTGTTGTTTTTATCCATTTTAAATTTCTACATTTTGGAAATGATGAACATGTTAAGAATGCTCTTTTTTTTCCTATTCTCCTAATCATTTTTGAGCCACATTTGTCACACTTTATATCCGTATATTCTGGTGTAGGTTTAGGTACTTTATTACCGTTTTTATCAATGTTATACATAGTTTTACATTTTGGGTGGTTTTTACATGAAAGATATTGCTTACCTTGAAATCCAGTTTTTTTTATTAATTGACTTCCGCATTTTTCACACTTCATATTTGTTTCCTGGTAATTCTGGATAACTTTTCCATTATTATCTATAGATAGTGCTGTTTTACATTTAGGATATTTAGAGCATCCTAGGAATTGTCCTCTTGGGGAATCTTTTATAACCATGGAGCTTCCACATTTAGGACATTTTTCTGAAGTGTGTTCTTGCTGAATTTTTTGTCTTTGTAAGTTTTTCTCTGCCTTATTTAAATTTTTGGCAAATGGCTCATAAAAATCTTTTAATACTTTTTGCCATATAACTTTATTTTCTGCAATTTTATCCAGTCTTTCTTCCACGTCTGCTGTAAATTTAATATTGATTATATTTCCGAAATGAAGTTTTAAAACGTTGTTTACGACAACACCGAGGTTTGTTGGGATGAACTTTTTACCATCAATTCGCACATATAATCTATTGGAAATAGTCTTAATTATTGGAGCATATGTTGATGGTCTTCCTATACCATGTTCTTCAAGTGCTTTAATTAAACTGGCCTCGTTGTAATGTGGTGGAGGTTCTGTAAAATGTTGTTGAGAATTCAGCTGCAAAAAATCTAAGTCTTCATCACTTTTTAAATATGGAATTTCTGTTTCACTTCCGTGTTCTTCTGGTATATTATAAACTTTTAAAAACCCGTCAAAAGATAATGTGCTTCCAGATGCTTTAAATAAATAGTCTTTTGCTAAAATTTCAGCAGTTGTTATGTTATAAATTGCATCCGCCATCTGGCTTGCAATAAACCTTTTCCATATCAATTCATAAAGTCTGAATTCATCAGTAGCTGATAAATGATGTTTTATTTCTAATGGTGTTTTGTTTGGTAAAGTAGGTCTTATTGCTTCGTGCGCTCCTTGTGCTCCTTTAATTTTTGTTTTATAAATTCTTGGAGTTTTTGGTAGAAAATGACTCCCATAGGAAGTCTCTATAAATTTTAGTGTTTCGTTTTGAACACTCTTTGCAATATTTAGAGAATCTGTTCTCATATAAGTTATAAGACCAGTTTCTACATTGTTGCCAATATTGGTACCTTCGTATAATTTTTGTGCTATAGACATTGTCTTTGCAACTGAAAAGCCAAGTTTTCTATAAGCGTCTTGTTGCATTGTTGAGGTTGTATAAGGTGCATAAGGAGAACGTTTCCTTCGGATTGTATTAATTGACTTTACAGTATATTTAGCACCTTCAAGCTCTTTTAATATTGCATCTACCTCATCTTTATTTTTTATTGAAAGTTTGTCATATTTAGTACCATTTTTTGAGAAAAGCTGAGCTCTAAAAGATACAGTATTTTTTTCATGTTTTGATAATTTTGCTTCAATACACCAGTACTCTACTGGTGCAAAGTTTTCAATTTCTTTTTCTCTATTACATATGAGCATTACAGCTACAGACTGTACTCTACCTGCAGAAAGTCCAAATTTTACTTTTTTCCATAAAAGAGGCGAAAGTTTATAACCTACAAGTCTATCTAAAATTCTGCGTGCTTGTTGACTGTTTATAAGTTTCATATCCAATTTTCTTGGCTTTTTCACCGCATTGAGAATTGATTCTGTTGTTATCTCATTAAATGTTATTCTTAAAATTTTATCATCATGGAGTTTTAGTGCTTCTTTTAAATGCCAGGCGATTGCTTCTCCCTCGCGATCAAAATCTGTGGCAAGATAGACTTTATCTGATTTTTCAGCTTGTTTTTTTAAATCCGTTATAAGCTTTTTAGCTTTTGATATGTTTATGTATGTCGGTTTGAAATTATTTTCAATGTCAATACCTAACTTGTTTTTCGGCAGATCTCTTATATGTCCGTAAGAACTCTTTACAATAAAATTATTACCTAAAATTTTTGATATTGTTTTTTCTTTTGAAGGCGATTCTACTATAACCAAATATTTTGACATTGCATTATCCCTTTGACTTTCATATACATTGTACATTGTCCTAGAATCTCATTTTAATAATTTTACTTGTTTTAAGTTTTTTTTAAAAAAAGTTGACGCTATCTCTGGAATACTTGCCATTGAGCTCTATAGGTAATCCCCTTTTATCGACATTGAGTACTTTCGATTTTAAGTCTTTGAAAAGTAGTTCATTCATTTTTTACTTTTAGCGTTTATCTTTCTAAACCAAGAAACGTAATCTGCTATATCGCTAGGAGTTAGAGCATGAAAGGCAACATTTTGTATGATTTTGTTTGCTCCTTTTGAGACGTACTCGAATATATATTTCCAGATTATTGTAAACAATTTATTAAAAATTTTCAAAATTCATTGTAACAGTAAAATGTGTCTGTAATTGATTTTTAAACTTAAAAGTTATATCATAAACAGAGGTGTATGTTGTGTGTATTTAAAAGTGTTGAAATTTTTTAGGAGTTAGGAATGATCACGATTTTTGTATTATTGCATAAGGGATGTTAGAAGTATGACTTTTGATTTTATTATATTTTATAATGTAAATAGTAATAAAAAGTAGTTTATAAGAGAATAGCGCATAAGCTATTATTTTCTGTTTTTGATGTTTTTACAGTTAGTGCAAATTTGTGTATGATAAAGGAATTTGAAAAAAGGAGTGTTCTATATATTGTTCCAACTCCAATAGGAAATCTTGAAGATATAACTTTAAGAGCTTTGCGAGTACTCAAAGAATGCGATTTGGTTGCTTGTGAGGATACAAGAAAAAGTTTGAAGCTTTTATCTCATTTTGGAATTTCAAAACCCTTAATTAGTTTTCATTCTTACAATGAGCGTTATAAAGTTGAATATGTAGTCAATAAATTGTTGAATGGAAATAATGTTGCTCTTGTCTCAGATGCTGGTATGCCTTGTATTTCTGATCCTGGATATACTTTAATTAAATTAGTAATAAAAAAATATAGAAAAGATGTAAAAGTTGAGGTTTTGCCAGGGGCAAGTGCAGTAGTAACTGCACTTGTAGGGTCAGGTCTTCCTATTGATGGTTTTATATTTTGTGGGTTTTTAAAGAGGAAGTCTACTAAAATCAGAAAAGAGCTTTCTGAGCTTTTAAATTTAAAAAAAACTATTATTTTTTATGAATCTCCGCATAGAATAATTAAAACTGTGACTGTATGTAAAGATGTGTTTGGTAAAAATGCAGAAATTTGTCTTGCAAGAGAGATAACAAAAAAATTTGAGGAATTTATGAGAGGATCAATTGAAGAAATTTTGGAGAATATTAAAAATAAAAATAGTTTACTTGGTGAATTTGTGGTTTTAATATATCCTGAAGTAAAATGAAATTTTCATTACTTTTACTAACGTAATAGGTAGTAATATTCAACTTTAGTTGTGTTTGTGAGAGTTAAAATTGGAGAGGTAAAAGGGAAATGATAAGAGCTGGAGTTGTAGGCATAACAGGATATACCGGAGAAGAACTTTTAAAAATTCTTTTAAGGCATCCAAATATTAAAATAACAGGTCTTTATGGTAGAAGTTTTTCAAAAGAGAGACGTCTTGGGGATGTTTATTCGCATTTTAGTCACTTGGATATTAATGTAAGAGCTTTAAATATAGAGCAAATTGGAAATCAATGCGATGTGGTGTTTCTAGCTTTACCGCATGCTGTCGCTTTTGAAGTTGTTCCTCGTTTATTTAAAACTGGTGTCAAAATTATAGATTTATCTGCTGATTTTAGGTTACAAAACTCAATGGTTTACGAGAAATGGTATAATGTAAAACACACTGCAAAAGAATACATTAATAGAGCGGTTTACGGATTGACTGAACTAAACACGGATAAGATAAGGCAAGCTTTTCTTATTGCAAATCCTGGTTGTTATCCTACAACAGTTATCTTGGGGTGTGCGCCTGCTATAAAAAATTATTTTGTGGATTTAGAGCAACATATAGTTATAGATTCAAAAAGTGGTGTTTCTGGATCTGGTAGGAAAGGTACACAGGAATATTTTAAAAATGAGCATCCAAACTTCAAAGCATATAAAATTGCTGGTACACACAGACATATCCCTGAAATAGAGCAGGAATTGTCAAGTTTATCTGGTGAAGATATAACAATAAGCTTTACTCCTCATATTATTCCAATTGAAAGAGGAATGCTTTCAACTATTTACTTAGACATGAAAAAGCAAATTCCTCTATCTTTAGTGCTTGATAAGTATAGAGAGTTTTACAGAGGCAGAAAGTTTGTAAAAGTTCTTGATGAAGATGTGATGCCGACAATAAAAGATGTCTTAAATACTAATTACTGTGAGATAAGTATAAAAATTGATAAGAGAACAGATAAGCTTATTATAATTTCAGCTATAGATAACTTGTTGAAGGGTGCGTCTGGACAAGCGGTACAGAATATGAATATTATGTTTGATTTACCAGAGACTATGGGTTTAATGTAGGAGGAGGAATGCTTCCTAATGGTTTTAGAGTTGGTGGAATATGTAGCGGAATAGCGAAAAAAAATGAAAAAAAAGACTTGGCTCTTTTTGTTTCGGATTCACCTGCAAGTGCTGCAGGTATATTCACAAAAAATGTGGTGAAAGCGGCACCAGTTTTAATTGATATTGAGAGATTAAAAAAAGGAGATAAGTTTTTTGGAATTATAGCAAACTCAGGCTGTGCAAACGCTTGCACTGGTATTGAAGGTGAAGAAGATGCCAGAAATATGTGTTTAATAGTTGAAAAGTCTTTTAATTTTGATAGAGGATCTGTTTTATGTGCTTCTACGGGAGTTATAGGTCAGCATTTAAATATTTCCAGGGGAAAGCTTGAAAGAAGTATCGATTTATTGAAGAGTAGTATAGGTACAAGTGTAGAAAGTGAAAATGATGCTGTGCTTGCAATAATGACTACAGATACTTTTGTGAAAAAGACAGATAAAAGAATTAAATTTGAAAATGGAGAAGTTAAAATTTGGGGTTGTATAAAAGGTGCTGGTATGATTCACCCAAATATGTGTGGATTATCAACAAACTTACATGCTACGATGCTTTCATTTATTTTAACTGATGCTGAAATTGAAAGCGAAACTCTTCAGAAAGTATTGGAAAACTCTTCAGAAAAATCATTTAACTGTGTTTCTGTTGATGGTGATACCTCAACAAATGATACAGTAATAGTTTTAGCTAATGGGCAAAGTGGTACTGGAAAATTATCAAGATCAGATTTAGAAAAATTTGAAAAAGTTTTTGATGAACTTGCTTTAGAACTCGCGCAGTCTGTTGCAAAAGATGGTGAAGGGGCTACAAAGTTTATTGAAATTGAGGTTAGAAATACTAAAACTGGAATAGATGCAAGACTTATAGCTTCAACAATAGCAACTTCTCCACTTTTTAAAACAGCAATGTTTGGAGCTGATGCAAACTGGGGAAGGATTTTAGCAGCAGCAGGTAGATCTGGAGTAATGTTTAATTTGAGTAAGGTTGACATATATATAGGAGGTGTCCAAACTTTTAAAAATGGTAAAGTGCTAGATTTTTCTGAAGCAGAAGCTAGAAAATCGTTATTAAAGAGAGAGGTTAAAATTGTTATAGATTTTAAAGCGGGTAAAGAAAATAGTAAGTATTATACTTGTGATTTTTCGTATGATTATGTTAAAATAAATGGCAGTTATAGAAGTTGAAGTAAGATGTGTTATAAAGTGGTAAGTAGGTAATCTAAGATGCTTATTTTATATATTGTGTTATTTAAAATAGAATGAGTTTAAAAGTTTTATCAATAGATAAAGATGTATATAAAAAAGTAAGTGAAGTAATAAAAAGTGGTGGTATAGCTATTGTTCCTACTGAAACAGTTTATGGTTTTGTCGTTGATGCTTTTAATTTTAAAGCACAGAAAACTTTGTATAAAATCAAAAATAGAAATGCTAAAAAGCCGCTTGTTATGATGGCGTATGATATTAAGAGAGTAAGAGTTTTTGTTGATATTTCTGATAAAGCTTCACGAATTGCTCAAAGATTTTGGCCAGGTCAACTTACGTTGATATTTCCTACAACTGAAATGGGACAGATTTTATCGGGTGGGAGAAAGGATTTAGGTGTAAGAATTCCAAATAATAAGTTTATGCTAAGACTGTTAAGAGAAATGAATGGTCCTGTTTTTACAACTTCTGTAAATGTGTCAAATGAAAAGAGTGCAAAAAATATAAGTGAAGTTTTAAAGTTTGGTAAGGTAGTTGATGTTATTGTCGATGGTGGACAATGTGAATTTTCTTTTGAGTCTACAGTTATAGATATGATTAGATTCCCATATGTTATTATTCGAAAGGGTTGTTTAAATACTGATAAGGTATTAGAATATTTATAAGTATATGGAGAAGAAAAATGGAAAGTCTAAAAAAGAACGATAGCGAAGTTTATAGTATGTTTGTAAAAGAGTTTAAAAGGCAGATGGAAACTATAGAACTTATTGCCTCTGAAAATATAGCTTCTCAGGCGGTCATGGAAGCGCAGGGTTCGTGTCTTACGAATAAATATGCTGAAGGGTATCCTGGCAAGAGATATTACGGTGGATGTGAGATTGTTGATATAGCAGAAGCTATTGCAATAGAGAGAGCAAAAAAACTTTTTAATTCAAAATTTGCAAATGTACAACCACATTCTGGTGCACAAGCAAATTTTGCTGTCCAGCTTGCTCTTTTGGATCCGGGGGATACTATAATGGGTCTTAGTTTATCTCATGGAGGACATTTAACACATGGAAGTCCTTACAATGTTTCAGGTAAATGGTTCAAAATTATTTCTTATACTGTAGAAGAGAAGACGTGTTTTATAAATTATGAAGAGATGGAAGAACTAGCTTTGAAGCACAAACCAAAGCTTATAATTAGCGGTGGTAGTGCGTATTCAAGAATTTGGGATTGGAAAAAAATAGGAGAAATTGCAAAAAAAGTTAATGCTTATCATATGGCAGACATAGCTCATTATGCAGGTTTAATAGCAGCAGAGGTTTACCCATCATCTGTAAATTATGCTGATATTACTACAACTACGACTCATAAAACTCTTCGTGGACCTAGAGGAGGGTTGATTCTTACTAATAATGAAGGGCTTGCGAAAAAGATTAATTCTGCAGTTTTCCCTGGTGAACAGGGAGGGCCATTAATGCATGTTATAGCAGCAAAAGCCGTAGCTTTCGGTGAAGCACTTAAATCTGAGTTTAAAGAGTATCAAAAACAGGTTTTGATTAATGCTAAGAAACTCGCTGAAACTTTAGAAAAGGATAATTTAAAAATTGTTTCTGGCGGTACAGATTCTCATGTGTTTTTAGTTGACTTGAGACCCTTAGGTGTTAAAGGTAAGGATGCTCAGGAGACCTTGGAGAAGGCCGGTATAACTTTAAATAAAAACAGTATTCCTTATGATCCTGAAAAACCAACAATTACATCTGGAATAAGAATTGGTTCTCCGGCCGTTACTACGAGAGGTATGAAAGAACCTGAAATGGTGAGAATAGCTAGGGCTATAGTTAGGGTTCTCAAAAATATGAATAATGAAAGTGTAATTTCAGATGTTAGATTAGATATGTTAGGATTGTGTAATGAATTTCCTATATATAAAGACTTAAGATATTGATTACACAAACATGTAAAGTCGTGACAATTTTAGTAAATTAAAGTGTTAATTATTGATATTGTGGGCCCGAGTGTTTTTAATGTTTAATGAAAAATAATGTCATTAGCAAACTTTGGGGACGTGGTGTAGCTTGGTTTAACATATTGCCCTGTCAAGGCAAAGATCGCGGGTTCAAATCCCGTCGTCCCCGTTTATTAAAGTTGTACTGATTTGTTGTGGTGTATAGTCATGGATTGAAAAAGGTTATGAAGTTGTAAATTTTAATAATAAATATTCTGTATGAATTTTGGTAGTTTGTTTTCGATTTTGGCAAATCAAAAATGTAAAGGAATTATATGAAGTTTTCGTCTTATACAAATACAGCTTTACTTGCTGCAAGAAAAGGAGCTGCAGTTCTTTCTAGATATTATAATAGCGATAGCCTTAACGTTGAGTATAAGGGAGAAATTGATCCAGTTACCCAAGCTGATAGGAGTTCTCAAAGAGAGATAATAAAGGTAATAAAAAATACTTTTCCACAACATGGTATTTTAGCGGAAGAAGATGAAATAAATGAAGTAGGAAAGGAATACTGTTGGATCATAGATCCTCTTGACGGCACAGTAAATTTTGTGCACAATTTGCCGATGTTTTGCATTTCCATAGGTTTGAAATTTAAAAATGAAATTATCTCTGGTGTAATCTATTCTCCTATTATGAAAGAAATTTTTGTTGCTGAGAAAAACAAAGGTACATGGCTTAATGGTAAAGAGGTTAGAGTATCGGAAACAAAAGATGCAATTAGGGCTTTGGCTGTTACAGGATTTCCTTATTATGTTAAAAAGGATAGTTTAAGATTAACAAGAAATTTTACAAATATAATGCTTAAAACACAGGGTGTAAGAAGATTGGGATCTGCTGCTTTAGATATGGCTTATGTTGCGTGTGGGCGTTTTGATTTTTTTTGGGAGGAGGGTCTAAAGCCATGGGATATTGCTGCTGGTATTTTAATAGTGGAAGAAGCAGGTGGAAAAATATCAGATTATTCTGGTTCATGTAATTCTACGACATTTAAGGATACAATACTTGCATCAAATGGTACTGCTTTGCATAAAGTAATATTGCAAATTATTAATGAAAGAAAGCTATGAGAAGTACGTATTTAAAATAATAGAAATTTTAAAGGGGCATTATAAAGATGTAAAATGTGCTCTCAATTTTTCTGACCCTTTTGAACTTCTTACGGCAACGATTTTGTCGGCTCAATGCACAGACGAGAGAGTTAATAATGTTACAGATAGGCTTTTTAGAAGATACAGAAACGTAAAGGATTATGCAAGCGCTGATGTTTTAGAGTTTGAAAATTATATTAGGCCTGTAGGATTTTATAGGAATAAAGCAAAAAACATTATTAGATCTGCGCAATTAGCAATGAATAAATATAATGGTAGTATTCCGCAGACTATGGAAGAGCTACTTGAGTTTCCAGGTGTTGCTAGAAAAACCGCAAATGTTGTTTTAAGTGGCGCTTTTGGGAAAAGCGAGGGGATTGCTGTTGATACACACGTTATAAGGATTTCAAATTTATTAAAACTTACAGAATATAATAACCCTGTAAAAATTGAAGATGATTTAATTAAGGTTGTTCCTAAGGAATGTTGGATAAACTTTTCTTTTTTAATACAAGCTCTAGGAAGGAGGATCTGTAAAGCTAGAAATCCAAGCCATTCAATTTGCCCGCTGAGTAAGCTTTGCCCGTCTTTTTGTAGATAGTATTATATATAATATAGATAAATGATATAAGTATAAAATATTATTGTATAAATGGATTATTGTGACATGTCATACAATGATTTAGAGTGCTTAATATTAGTGTGTATGTAGGGAAAGTGGTTGTACTTTGTTGAGTTTTACTATATAGTATTTATACTGTTAATTACATATGATTATAGATAATCTTATTAGTCTCGCATTAAAAGAAGATAATGTCTTCGATGATATTACTACCAGAGAGTTTGTGAGTAGTGATAAGCAGGCTCAAGCGGTATTGATAGCAAATAATTCAGGAATTCTTTGTGGTGTCGATATTTTTATAAAAGTGTTTAAGACTATAGATGAAAGATGTGGTGTATCGCTGAAGAAGCGGGATTGTTCAAAATTAAAACAGGGTGATGAAATTTTAGTGGTCACCGGACCTGCGTGTGCAATTTTATCTGGTGAGAGGACAGCTCTTAATTTTTTGCAATATATGTCTGGAATTGCTACTTTAACAAATAAATTTGTAGAGTGTATAAATGACGATAGTAAGACAAAAATATATGATACTAGAAAGACTGTGCCTGGATATAGAGAACTTGCGAAGTATGCGGTAAGGTGTGGTGGAGGAACTAATCATAGAAAAGGTCTTGCAGATATGATTCTTGTAAAGGATAATCACTTAAAATTTGTTAAGGATTTAACTGTCAAGATTGATAAATTTAGAGAAAAGTTTAAAAATATATCTATTGAAATTGAATGCGAAAATGTGGAGCAAATTAAACAAGCTTTAAGTGCGAAAGTTGATATTATAATGCTTGACAATACAAGTTTTGAAGATACAAAGAAAATGGTTGCTCTTATAAGAGAATTTTCCACGGAAAATTATAAACCTGAGATAGAGATTTCTGGAAATATAAATATTAATACTGTAAAAGAGTTTGTTAAGCTTGGTGTAGAGAGAATATCTATAGGGATGATTACTCATTCTTCTCCGATCTTAGACCTAACGCTTGAAATAACAGTAGTAAAATGAAGATGTGTGTTGCTATTATAAGTTTTTATTTAGGTATTAGGTATAAACTAAATAGGAAGTGTTAAATAATGAAATTTTCTTCTGCAAATTGTGTTTTCATAAAAAGTAATGAGTTTTATAGTGAATATGAAATAGAAATGGATTCTAAAAGGCGATTTAGCATAAGGTATTACAAAGAATTGGAGTCAACACAAATTGTAGTTAAAGAACTTGCAGAAAAAGGTCTTGATGAGGGAATTGTTGTTATTGCAAAAAAACAGACTGGAGGTTATGGGCGCGATAAAAAGAAATGGGTCTCAAACGTAGGTGGTTTGTGGTTTTCCATACTTTTAAAACCTTTAATACAACCTAATGAAATTTCGAAATTGACGCTATTGTTGGGCATTATGCTAGGGAGAGTTTTTGAAAAAAAATATAATATTAATTCTGAGATAAAGTGGCCAAATGATGTTCTTATATCTGGTAAGAAGATTGTAGGGATAATAACAGAAATTTCTGTTAAACAAAATAAGACGAACTGGGTTGCTGCTGGAATAGGTGTTAATATTAATAATAGTTTACCTAAATATTTAGAGAATATATCGATTTCTTTGAAAAATGTATTAAAAAGGAAAATAAGTAGGTTGGAATTTATTTCTGCGTTTTTCAATGAATTTGAGGATTTATATTTTGACTTTAAAAAAAATGGATTTGGAAATTTTTTAAAAGAATATAATGATAAAATTGCGTATAAGAATAGAAATATAGTTGTTGATAATGGATATTGTGTCATAACAGGTAAGAATCTTGGTATTGATGAAAGTGGCAGACTTATTGTGAAAACTGAAAATAAGCTTGAAAAAATAGTATCTGGGACTGTAAGATTAGTAGAAGATAAGATTGGAATAGTATTATAGATCTTTGCTATTATCCGTTTAAAACTTTGTATATACATAAATAAATTTGTAATTTATTGTGTTTGTATGATTGATATTTTTATTATAAGATTGATGCTATTTTTTATGAAAAAATGTTTATTTCAACTTGACTATTTAAAAAATTGTTATTAAATATGAAAAAAATAATTTGGAGGATGGATTTAAGATGGAATTGTTTAAGATGGCAAAAGAGACAATGGCTATGAGAAATAAAATAAATGAAGTGGATAAAAAATTGAAAGCTCAAATTATAGATGTGGAGTATAAGGGAATAAAAGTACAAGTAAATGCTAAAAACGAGTTTTTAAGTTTAAGTATTCCAGATCATATACTTAAAGAAAATAAAGATAAAGTAGAGAAATTCATATTGTCAGCTTTTGTAGAAGCAAATAAAAAATCACAGAGTATTATGACTGAAGAATTTAAAAAACTTAGTGGTGGAATAAAGATTCCAGGGTTGTAGAAAAATTTATCTTAAAATATTTTATTTAAATATTCCTCCTGTATTCTTGCACCAAAATAGCATATCTAAGTGAGACATGGGAATTCCTATATTTTTTGAGAAGTGTTGCATCTGTTTTTCTGTTTTCAAGTACGTTTTTTTATTTAGTGTTAAAGGTATTTCTTTTATTGCGCCGTAAATTTTGAGATTCTTTAGTATATGTCTATCTAATATGGCTAAATCTTTTCCAATGCTGATATTTCTTAAAAAATGTCCTGCCTCTTTGTATCCTAGTCCTTTAATATTTTCTACGAGCCATTTTCTTAGTTCGTTTATAACTTTAAAGGATTCAAGTTTTTCTTTTATATTTATTTTGCCATTGATAATGAACATTTTTCTAGCTTCAATTAAATATTTTGCTTTATTATTTCTAAATCTTATTTTTTTTATTATTTTGACTATGTTTTCTTCTTTTGAATTGAGTATCATATTTTTTTTTGCGAGTTCACTTACTGCGTCCCAGCACCAGACAGCCTTACTTTGTGGAGTAAAGAGGCAAAATACAAGTTCAGCAAATATTTCTTCATCTGTTCCATTTTTCCATACTTCGGAGAAGTGGTTTTCTCTTTTTAAAATAATGGAGAGAATTTTTTTCCAAAATTCTTTTAATCCTGTAATTGTAGTAGAATTGTCGAATGGAGTTTTTAAGAATTTAATTTGTATCAAACTATTTTTCATAAGCTTATATTATACAATAATTAATTTATTTAATTTTTCTCGGCTTATAATGTGAGGTAAAGTATGATACAGTAAATTGTTATAAAATTAGCTTAAATATTTTTAAAATCAGAAAGTATTATTTTAATGTAGATATAAATTTGATATAATAAATTAGTTATGGAGAGATTGTTGAATTATAAAGAAATAAGAAACAATGTAGAAATACAGATGTATTTTAAATATATGGAAGGGTATTTTGAAAATACGAATCAAGCTTTTGATCTCGTAAAGCGTAAAAGTTATGATAAGAGTCATGCTTTGCATACCGCTAAAATTGCAGAACGGATTTTGAAGTATTTGGGTTATAAAAAAAGGGAGCAAGAGCTTGCTAAAATCGCAGCTTATATGCATGATATTGGCAACATAATTTCGAAGCGTGGGCACGATCAAAGTAGTGCAATAATGTTTTTAAATATTATTGGAGATAATAATAGATATGATGAAGATGCTTTTACTATAGTAAGCGCTATAGGGTGTCATGAGGATAAGACTATAGAGCCAGTGTCTCCTGTTGCAGCTGCTCTTATAATTGGAGATAAGACAGATGTAAGTCATGAAAGAATAGGAACAGAAGATTTGTATGACTTTGATAAACATTCTTTAGTTGTTGCCGCGTGTAAAAATGTAAATGTTATTGTAAATAGAGAAAAAATGAGTATTGAGCTAAAGATAAAAATTGATAGCACGATATGCTCGGTTATGAACTATTTTGAGATATTTATGTCTAGAATAAATTATTGTAGAAGAGCGAGTAGTGTTTTAAAATGTAGTTTTGAATTGTACATTAATGACGATAAGTTTTTATAGAGATTAAAGGTTATGTATAAATGACTATGATAAATTGCTTTTTTGCTACTGTATCTAAGGTTTATATGTATAAGATAAAGATAGTAAAATGTTAGAATGCGGTGTTTATCAACTTTTAAAAAAATCATCTGAGTGTGAAGCTAGAAGAGGAAAAGTTTATACTACAAGAGGTGTTATTGATACGCCTGTTTTTATGCCTGTAGGGACACAGGGTGCTTTAAAGGGGATCGCTAACGAGTTTTTATGTGACTCTGGTGTACAGATTATACTTGCTAATTCATATCATTTGTACCTTCGGCCTGGAATTGAGATAATAAAAGAAGCTGGTGGAATACAGAGATTTAATTCGTGGAATAAACCTATGCTTACAGATTCTGGTGGATTCCAAGTATTTAGTTTGCGCAGTAGTAGGGAGATTAAAGAAAATGGAGTTGAGTTTAAATCCTATATAGATGGTTCTAAGCATTTTTTCTCTCCAGAGAGATCTGTGCAGATTCAAAAAGATATAGGCGCAGATATTATAATGTGTTTTGATGAGTGTATACCTTATACTAGTAGTTATGAGTACGCAAAAAAGTCTACAGAGTTGAATATTAGATGGGCTAAAAAATGTAAAGAAGAGTTTTATAAGAAGAAAGGGAATGATTTTCATATAACTCAACAGTCTTTATTTGGTATTATACAAGGATCAATATATAATGACTTAAGAATAAAAAGCACGTATGAGATGTTGAATATAGGCTTTACAGGATATGCAATAGGTGGTCTTTCCGTAGGTGAGTCGAAGGAAAAAATGCATTCTGTTTTGGAAAGTATTTTGCCTATAATTCCTGATGATAAAGTTAGATATCTCATGGGTGTTGGAATGCCTGAAGATTTATGGGAGTGTGTTGAGCGTGGTATAGATATGTTTGACTGTGTTATTCCTACTAGGAATGGACGTAATGGTCAAGTTTTTACGAGTCTCGGAAAAATTAATATAAAAAATTTAGAATTTAAAAAAGACTTTGGTCCTTTAGATAATGATTGTTGTTGTCCTACATGTCAAGGATATTCAAAAGCGTATTTGAATCATTTAGTTAGGTCTCGAGAAAGTTTGTATCTTAGTCTTTTATCTTTACATAATATCTATTTTATGATAAACTTAATGAAAAGGATAAGGGATTCATTAGAAACTGACACATTTTCTAAATCTAAAAAGGAATTTTTTAAAAAATATTATTCAAAAAATTAAATGTTAAGGTTGAGGTTAAAATGAAAAAGTTTTTTAGTTTGTTTATAGTTTTTTTTATGATACCATCTTTGGCGTTTGCGCAGGTGTCCCCTAAAGGATTGTCTTCGCTTAGTGGATTATTGCCTCTTGTTTTTATATTTGTTTTTTTCTATCTATTTTTGATGCGACCGCAACAAAAAAAGGCAAAAGAGCATCGTAATTTACTGAATTCTTTGAAAAAGGATGATAGAGTTATTACTGCAGGAGGAGTATATGCTACAGTAAGTAGCGTAAAGGGAAACATTGTTGAAGTTAAAGTTTCAAATGATGTTTACATTCAAATAGCGAAACAATCTATATCTGCTGTTATAACAAAAAAAGACGAAGAGATAGCAGCAAAAATTCCTGAGTTAGCCAAGAAATAAAATAATAATTAAGTAGTCAAAATAAATTTTTGGATTAGATTTAATTTAAATGCAGTGGATGTATTGTTTTATTGTATGGGTAAAATAATGGATGTGGATACAAAAAGTAAGTTGTCAGATATAAAGATAAAGCTTAAGGATGTAGAAAAAAATTCTATAATTACTACATTTATAAAGTGTGCTAATGAGTATTTAGGAACGATAGGTTATACTGAACATGGATTTAGACATGTAAGCTTGGTTGCTTCTAGGGCAAGAAACGTTTTGATATATCTTGGCCATTCGGAAAGGTTTCAAAATCTTGTTGAAATTGCAGGTTATATGCATGATATAGGGAATATTGTAAATAGACAGGGGCATGGACAATCGGCAGCTCTTATATCAATGAGATTATTAAAAGATATGGGTATGAGCTATGAAGATATAGCATTTATAATTTCAGCTATAGGGAACCATGATGAGGAAGATGGGGATTTTGGAAATCCTGTGTCAGCTGCTTTAGTTTTGGCTGATAAATCTGATGTGCACAAGACTAGAGTGAGGAATTTAGATAGTTCAAAATGTGATAATATTCATGATAGAGTAAACTCTGCAGCAGAAAGATCATCTTTAAGAGTTAGTAAAGATAAGAAAGTTATATCACTCCGAATTAATATTAATACGCATATATCAAATGTCGCTGAATATTTTGAAATTTTTATGTCAAGAATGCTTATGTGTAAAAGAGCGGCGAACATTTTAAATTGTAAGTTTGAATTATTAATAAATGACAAAAAGTTAGTATAGATGATCAAAAAAATTGATTGTAAATCATTTATTATTGGTATGCTATTGTTTTTTTCAATTTTGGCATTATGGCCATCATGTAAGTGGATGATGATGCATGATGAGAAAAAGGAACAAGCAGAGAAAGAAAAGGATCCAATTTTAAATAAAGTTTTAAAATTAGGGTTAGATTTAAAAGGTGGGACACATCTTCTTTTAGAAGTAGATTTGTCAAAGTTGGGCGAAAATGTAAAAATTAAAGATGCTGTTGATAAAGCGGTTGAAATTATTAGACATAGGATTGATCAGTTCGGCATAGCAGAGCCTATGGTTGCAAAACAAGGAGATAAGTGGATAGTAGTACAGCTTCCTGGGATTAAAAATTCTAAAGCTGCAAGGGATTTGATAGGTAAGACTGCATTACTCGAGTTTAGAATAGTGAATACAAGTAAAGATGCAGCTCGTGTTCTTGAACTTATTTCTATAAAAGGGATTACACCTGAACATTACAGAGAAAATTTAGAGATGTATCCTGATATTAGAGCTGTTATGCCTAAAGACGCCTCGATTTTTGAAAGCAAAGAAGGTGAATATTATGTTTTAGATAAAGCTTTGTTAACAGGACTTTTTCTTAAAAATGCAAAGGTTGAGTTTGATGAATTTGGGTGTTCAAGAGTTTTTGTAGAATTTACTAGAGAGGGTGCTAGAATATTTGAAAGTATAACTGCAAGAAATAAAGATAAAAGTTTAGCTATAGTGCTTGATGGTTTCGTGCAATCCGCACCTCTAATTCGTTCAACAATTCCTAATGGAAAGGCAGTTATTGAGGGTAATTTTAACTCTGAAGATGCACGATTCCTTGCAACTATATTAAGGTCAGGAGCTTTACCTGTTTCTATTAAAGTGATAGAAGAGAGAACAATCGGGCCGTCATTAGGTGATGACTCCATAAAAAAAGGTCTTACATCATCTATTATTGGTATTTTAGTGGTTTTCATTTTTATGATTGTATATTACCGTTTTTCAGGATTTATTGCAGATGTAGCACTTACTTTAAACCTGATGGTGCTTATGGCTATAATGGCTTATTTCCAATTTACTCTTACACTTCCAGGAGTAGCTGGCATAGCTCTTATGCTTGCTATGTCTGTTGACTCAAATGTACTTATATTAGAAAGAGTAAGAGAAGAGCTTTACATTGGAAAGACGCCAAGAATTGCAGTGGATACTGCTTATAAAAAAGTTTTCTGGACTATTTTTGACGCTAATTTTACAACTCTTATAGCTGCTATTTTTTTATTTCAGTTTGGTATGGGACCTATAAAGGGTTTTGCTGTAACTCTTTCTATAGGGCTTATAATAAGTATGTTTACTTCTGTTGTAGTAACTAAGTTTATTTATGAGTTTTTATTTAGAAAAGGTTTTTTATTGAAAATGAAGGTGTAATTTGGAGAGTAGATGCAATTTTTTAGATATACGAATATAGATTTTATTAAAAATCGCTATAAGTTTTTTTTTATCTCTGGAATTTTACTATTAATGACTGTATTTATTTTAATTTACAAAGGTGGACCAAGTTATGGAATTGATTTTAGAGGTGGCATTTTTATGCAGGTTTCTTTTCATAATAAAGTTAAGTTACAGGATTTTCGTGAAACTATAAAGGAAAGTGGTATAAATTCTTTTGAACTTCAAAGCTCTGATAACGTTATTATGTTGAGGGCAAAAAAGAATTTTGAATCTTTAGAAGAATTTAAGAAGTTAGTTAAGAGTTCAGTGGAGTTGAAATTTCCGGGTAATGTAGTAAAAATTGAAAAAATAGAGTATGTAGGATCTACTGTCAGCAAGTATCTTTCAAAACAAGCTGGTTATGCATTTTTATTTGCATTTTTAGGCATGATTGTGTATGTTACTTTTAGATTTAAATCTAGCTTGTGGGGCATTGCTTCTGTTGTAGGTATTTTGCATGATATCATTATATGTTTTGGTTTTCTAGTTCTTGCAAATAAAGAAATTAATATAACAGTTATCGCTGCTCTTCTTACAGTTGCTGGCTATTCAATTAATGATACTATAGTTTTATTTGCTAGAGTAAAAGAGAATTTAAAACTTATTGTTAATGAAAGCTTTTCAACTATAATTAATAGAAGTGTAAATGAAGTCTTTCCGAGAGCTCTTGTTACTTCTTTTACAGTTTTTATTATTGCATGCTCAATGTTTTTCTTAGGTGGTGAGGTTATACATACTTTTGCATATATAATGATCATTGGAGTTCTAGTTGGAGTGTTCTCCTCAGTATTTGTTTGTGCTTCTCTTGTTTATGAATGTGAGATGAGGAAAGATAAACGTTTTAAAAAAAAGAGTACTTTGGAATAAAAACAATAAGAGTTTTTCTCTAATATAATGCGAAAAATTAAAAATTTTAGAGTTAATTTGCACGTGAAGGAAGTTTCGCATTTAGTAAAGAGACTTGCAAATACCGCTGAACTACTTGAGGAGATTGAGAAATCAGTTCGACGGTATTGTTGTTTTTATTATGAATTTATATCACCATCTCTAATTTACGAGACTTTTTCAAGAGAATTTCTTTCATTGTTTGTTTATAAAGAAGGTGTCCCATCAAAATGGATCGCTGGAAGTATTTTTTTTGTAACTTTAGGTGATAATCTGTATAAAGAATATGAAAAAAATGAAGAAACTTTTGGCGAATATACTGGCAAGATAATTATTTCTGCTTTAGCTATTAATGCTTTAAAACAGTCAAGGAATTTTACACAAAAACTTGTTTTAGCTGAAGCTCGAGAAGAGAACTGTGAACTTTCAGAAGATGTTGGTGTTTATAAGAATTTGTACAAAATAGCCACAAAGGATATTCCTATTAAAAAAATAGGTGTAAGTGTGGAATCCGAGGAGCTTAGCCCTAAATATTCATCATGTGGCTTATTCTACTGGATACCATCAAAGAAAAGACAAAAAGTAAATAAAATAAAAAATAATGTTTGATAGTAGTAAATAATAAAGATTTTTAGCAGATATCAGTTTTCTTTTTGTAATATGGAATGAATACATGATAAAGTAGTAGTCATTAAGTCATTATTTGTAATGTTAATTGAGAGAATGTTTATTTATAAAGATGATAAAATTTTTTGTTATGCTCTATAATGTTCTGTATATCTTGTTTTTGCCGTTTGTTGTGATTGTTTTCATTTTTAATAATAAATACAATAAAGAAATTTTTTATAAACTTTCTGAACGTCTTTCATTTTGTAAACTACCAAATAAAAATTTAAAGACAACTCTTTGGATACATTGTGCCTCTCTTGGCGAAGTGCGTGCTGTAGAACCTGTTTTAGATGGTCTTAAAGATGAATATTACATTGTTTTGACATCTCTTACTAGAAGCGGAAGAGATTATGCACAGAATTTGAGAAAAGCAGATTTTGTAGCTTTACTTCCATTGGATATATATCCTATTATGCGTAGGTTTTTCAATGTTGTTAAGCCAGATATGCTTATACTTGTTGAGACAGAAATTTGGGTGACTATGCTCTATGTCGCATCATATAATAATATAAAAGTTATTACAGTTAATGGTAGAATGTCAGCTAGATCGTTTAAAATTTATAAAAAATTTAAATTTTTCTGGAATAAATTCATACTACTAATTGATACTATTGTTACGATAAGTAAAGATGATGCTGATAGGTTTTCGTTTTTAAGTGATGGTAAATGTAAAGTTGTTGTTTCAGGAAATATAAAATATGGTAGAAATTTTATGTTGGATTCAAGAAGAGAAGATTTCTTTTTAGGCAAAGAGGATTTTGTATTTTCTGCGGGTAGTATAAGAGGAGATGAAGAAGAGATTATTGCAGATGTGTTCAATAAAATGAGTTTAAATTTCAGCAAAATCAAATTCTTTGTTGCACCTAGGCATCTTTCAAGGATTAAGGCCATAGTAAAAATTCTTGAAAGTAGGCATATTAAATATTCATTGTTTTCTAGCAGAAATTTTAAAAATAGATTTATTTTGGTTGATGTTTTTGGAAAATTACAAAGCATATATTCAATCTCAGATATATGTTATGTAGGGGGGTCAATTGTAGATAAAGGTGGGCAAAATCCTATAGAACCAGCAGGATATGGTAGACCGGTTTTGTTTGGTAAAAATATGGATAACTTTAAAACAGAGTCAGAAATTCTTTTAAAATATAAAGGTGCTTTAATCGTTAGTGATGCTGAGGATTTGTGCAATAATATAAGAAAATTTATATGTGATAGAAAATTTCTTGAAGATGTTGGTAGAAATGCTTTAAAAGCTGTTAAGTCTCAAAAAAATATTGTATCTTTTGTGATAGAAAAACTTAAAGAGAGTTTGAATGTATGATGCTAATCTTGTTGTAAATATTATTGTTTTTGTATGTCGTATTCTGTGCAAGACCTTGAGGAAGACATTTATAAATGATACTTCTCTCTATCCTAAGCATTTAGTTTATTCTTTCTGGCATGGGAATGAGTTGCCGATAGTATTAGCTAACCTAGCTAATCATAAGAAAAATAATGTAGTCGTTATGGTAAGTCTTTCAAATGATGGGGAGCTTTTATCTCAAGTTTTACGTAAATTCGGTTATTTAACTGTTAGAGGTTCTTCAAGTAAGAGAGGGCAAAGGGCATTGATGGAAATGATAGAATATGCTCGTGATGGGTATAGTCTTGCTTTTGCAGCAGATGGTCCTAGGGGACCATATCATAAACTAAAACCTGGAGTTGTGTATGTAGCTCAAAAGACTGGTATGCCAATAGTTCCAATAGGTTGTTCATCAAAAAATAGAGTTGTACTTTCCGGATCTTGGGATAAATCTATAATTCCATTACCTTTTTCAAAAATGGTACAAGTTTATGGAGAACCAATTTATATTGATAGAGAAGATGATATCTATAAAAAGTCTATAATTGTAGAAGAAAAAGTAAATAGATTATTTAAATTTACTGATAACTATTACTGGACAAGAGATATATTGAGATACTTAGAGTATCATCCCGGACCTAAAATTTTAATTATACAGCCTAGTAGAATGAGTGATATTATATTTTCTTTGCCAGTTCTTTCAGTAATAAAAAAAAAGTATCCTAATGCAAAGTTAAGCTGGATTGTTGATGAGAAATACGCTGAAATTTTAAATGACAATCCTTTACTAGAAAGTGTTTTCATCTGGAATAAAGAGCGGATTTCTCTTAATTATTATAGAGCTTTGAGACGACAACTAAGGAAGCAAAAGTTTGATTTAAGTATAGATTTGCACGGACTTGCTAAATCTGCATTGTTTGTTTTATTTGCTGATGCGAGATTTAAAGTAGCTTCGTCATCTGCAAATAATATATGGAAGTTTTCATTACTATTTTCAAAAGGAGTAAAATCTTCTAGAGATTGTCATTTTGTTGAACGTAACCTTGAGGTTGCAAAGTATTTGGGTTGTTGTAATGAAGAGATAAATTACTCTATTTTAGTTCATGATGAAGATTTTAAAAGTGTTAGAGATAAGTTATTAAGAGAAAATATAAATTTTGAAAAAATAATAGGTATTCATCCGAATGCTGATTGGATTTCAAGAAGATGGGAAGGTTATAAATTTGCTGCTCTTGCTAGAAAATTAAAATTAGAATTGGATGCTGACATTGTTTTTATTGGAGGAGATAAAGAGAATGAGGTGATAGAAAAAGGTTTAAATGAGAAAATAATTGCGACTTCATGTGTTGAAATAGTTGATATGACTGGAAAATTTACTTTAAAAGAATTATGTGCTTTCTTGAAAATATGCAAGGTTTTTGTTGGAAATGAAGCGTGGCCTATGCATATTGCAACAGCTTTAAATACTCAAGCTGTTGCAATATTAGGAGCTACAAATGCAAAATTAACAGGTCCATATAAAGGGAATACGGAAATCATACAGCGCGTCGTGCCTTGTCAACCTTGTAGAAATAGGGCTTGTAAAGATATTGTGTGTATGCATAATATATCTGTTGGAGAAATTTTTAATGCAGTGAAGAAAAAATATGAAAGTTTTAATAATTAAGCCAAGCTCTTTTGGTGACATCATTCATGCTTTACCTTGTGTAAATGCTTTGAAGCAAATATATCGCAATTGTGAGATAAGTTGGGTTGCTTTTAACGTGTGGACTTCTGTTTTAAAAATTTGTCCAGATGTTGATAAAGTTATACCTTGGGATAGAGAAAAGGGATTGATAGGTTTTTTTGAAACGTTGAAAAAAGTTAATGAAAAAGAGTATGACTTAATTATAGATTTGCAAGGGCTTTTAAGAAGTGCATTGCTTGCAAAATTTGCAAAAGCGAAAGTGAAGATTGGAGTGCCTGGAATGAAAGAGTTCAGTAATCTTTTAATAAAAGAAGTATATCCTCAAAGTGCCAATTTAAATGCTATGGTTCGTAATCTTGAACCCATTCGTTTTTTAACTAGTAGAAACCATAGCCCAAAAATTAACATAAAAGTGAACTCAAGTGCGGATAAAATTTTGCAAGATAATAGAGTTTTTGGAGAGTTTATTTCTTTAATACCTTTTGCAAGAGGAAAAGGAAAAGATTGGAGTGTATACAACTATCATAAGCTTATCAATTTAATAAAAAATGAATATTTTAATGTGCAGATTGTAGTTTTAGGTTCAATTAAAGATTTTGGCAAAATAAATTCTGATAAGGTTGTAGATTTATGCGGTAAGACAAGTATAGAGGAGCTCGCAGCCGTTTTACTAAAAAGCAAGGTCAATGTTGGTGCAGATACTGGGCCCATGCATTTATCAGCAGTTTTGCAAATTCCTTCTGTTTTTATATTTGGGGCTTCGGATGTAAAAAAAACGTCTCCTTATATAGGGAAATTTTCTTTACTTTGGAATAAGAGTAATCCTAAACACATCGACAGCATCGAACCTAATGATGTTTTTATGGAAATAAAGAAATGGATAAAATAATCTTCTTTCATATGAATCAACTTGGTGATTTACTTTTTTCACTTCCTGTTCTTAAAGCTGTAAGGCGAGAGTTAAATGTAAAAGTATATTCTGTTGTTAGATCTGACTTGGCGCCAATTTTAATATCTTCAAATTTAGTTGATGTAGTAGTGCCTAAAGAGGAAAATTTTATAAAAAATATAAAAAATATAAGTAAAGAGAAATTTGACAAAGCTATTCTTTTCTCAGAATCTCCGAGCTCATTAATTTCAGCTTATTTTGCGAAAATAAAAGTAAGAGTAGGTTTTAAGACGTCATCTTTGAGTTTTTTTCTTAATAAAAAGGTTAAAAGAATTGGGGTCCCATCTCTATTTAATAATAGAGAATTAGGGTTTAGCGTTGGGTTAAAAAATATTCAAAGAGATTATGAGGGCATATTAGATGTTCCAGAAAGTAATTTGAATGATGTAAAAGAATGGTTTATAGTAAATAATCTTGACAGTGAAAAAACAATCGCGATTTCACCTGGTGCAAGTGTGAAGAGGCAAGATAAATGTCTAAAAGATAACAAATGGGTTAAAGTGATAGATACTGTTGTATCACAATATGGGTTAAAGTGTGTTCTTTCAGGTGCGACTTGGGAAAGTGAACTGTTGAATAGAATTGCTAGAAAATGTAAGATACTTCCTAAAATATTTGTTGCAGAAAAAGGAATTCTAGATAGTGCGGCTTTCTTAAAAGTGTGTAGTTTATTTGTAGGTATAGATTCTGGTGCAATGCATTTAGCTGCTGCTGTTGGAACAAAATGTGTAGGTGTGTTTGGTTGTACAGATCCGCTTCAAGTCGGCCCTATGCCTATAGAAAAACATGCAATAATAAAGAGAAACGGTATTTCTCAAGTTACATCAGAAGATATTGTATCAAAAGTTAAAGAGCTATTGGCTAAAAAATTAGAGAGGAAAATTTAAAATGTATAAAGAGTCAACTTGTATTTCAAAACTCCAGATAGAAAGAAGAAAATTCAAACCTGTTCTTCCGGATATACTTAAAAAGGGTGTTTCTTTTATAAAACCTGTTAAAGGGAAGGCTACAAACTCTGCTGTTAATCAAGATGATTTGAGGGGAATTTTTAAAAATACGTATGGTTTACCTGAAATTACGTTTAAGAAAGGGGTAAATAAAGATATTACGAAAAAATCTTTAAAAGTTGCTGTAGTTCTATCTGGAGGACAAGCTCCTGGAGGACATAATGTTATAGCTGGACTTTTTGATGGACTAAAAAAAACAAATGAAAAAAATGTTTTGATAGGATATTTAGGTGGGCCTTCGGGAATTTTAGAGAATAGATATAAATTGATTTCTGAAAAGATGTTATGTAATTATAGAAACACAGGCGGTTTTGATTTTATACAATCTGGAAGAACAAAAATTGAAACACCTGAACAGTTTTGCTTAACCAAAGATAATCTTTCGAATTCTAAAGTTGATGCGCTAGTAATTGTCGGAGGGGATGATTCAAATACAAATGCTGCTATGATAGCTGAATATATGAGAAAAGAAAATTTAAATAAGTTTATTGTAGGAGTTCCAAAAACTATTGATGGTGACTTGAAGAATAAATATATTGAAACTTCTTTTGGTTTTGATACAGCTACAAAAATTTATTCAGAACTTGTTGGAAATATTTGCAGAGATGCAAATTCGTCACGAAAATACTGGCATTTTGTGCGTCTTATGGGAAGGAGTGCTTCTCATGTTACTTTGGAAGTCGGATTTAAAACTCAACCTAATATAGTTTTAATTGGCGAAGAAATTTTAGCAAATAAAATGACACTTGCTGAAATAGTTGAAAGTATTGTTAGTGTTGTAGTTAAACGAGCACAGGATGGTAAAAATTTTGGAGTTGTTTTGGTACCAGAGGGGCTCATAGAGTTTATATATGAGATAAAAAAGTTAATATCTAATTTAAACGATGTTTTAGCTGAAAATACTGAGATTATTGCAAGATTTAATTCAATTGAAGAAAAAAAAGAATTTATTTATGCTAAGCTTCCTAAAGAACATTCAGATTTAATGAAATCTTTTCCTGTAGAAATTGCTTCACAATTTATGTTAGATAGAGATCCTCATGGGAATGTTCAAGTATCATTGATTGAAACGGAAAAACTTTTAGTTGAGATGGTACAAAAAAGGCTTTTAGAGCTTGAGAAAGTGCATAAGTATGAATGTAAATTCTCAGCAATTACACATTTTTTTGGATATGAGGGGCGTTGTGGGATACCGTCAAATTTTGATGCTAATTACACTTATGCTTTAGGATATAATGCGGCTATGCTTATATTAAATGGACTTACAGGTTATTTATCGTCAGTGAGAAATCTTGTAAGACCTCCAAAGTACTGGGAGTGTGGAGGAGTTCCTCTTACGATGATGATGAATATTGAAAAAAGACATGGCAGTGATAAACCTGTCATACAAAAAGCTTTAGTTGATTTGAATGGGAAACCATTCAAAAAATTTATGAAAAGTAGAGACAAATGGGCTGTTAGCGAAAGTTATGTTTTTCCAGGACCTATACAGTATTTTGGGCCTTCAGAACTAACAGATATGATAACTAGAACACTTCAATATGAACGCTCTTAAATAAAATGTGTCTTTTTAAGTAGGCTTTATAAAAATATATAATAATATGTGATATGTAAATTCAATTATACACAACAACTTAATAAGGACTGAGGTAGATAAAAATTAAAAAGATATAAGAGAGAAAAATATTATTATTATTATTTACATTGATGTTGATAGTTTGATCAGTTTTCTTGCATCTATCAGAAGAGGGGTGAGTTTTTTCGTCAAGAGAGTATTTATAGGAATATATTATTTTACGTTTTCATGTGATAAGAAAGATGTTTGTTATGGGAGAGATGTAAAAAATACTATGGAAAAAGATTTGTTATTGGTAGATTCTTCGATCGTTGCGATATTGAAACTTGCAAGATGGAGTTGAAATTTATTAATAATTTTAGAGTTTATATATTTATATGAATAAGAAGGTTTTTTTTTGGAGCTTACAAATGTGTAAATGAAAATGTGATGTTTGTTTTAGGAATAAAGTGTATAGTGCCGAAGAAGTGTAAATTCCTTTAATGCTTATAAGATAGAAAAGGCTGTTTTCAAAACAGGTATAACAACTTTTAATAGAATTGGAATTATTGGGGGAAGTTAGTAGGTTTTGAAAAAGCTCCATTCTTGTTAATGGTTTTGGTATATTAAGTTGAGGGTTAATAAATATATTTATTAGATAATAGAAGTATGAATTTAGTTTTGAAATTAATAGATTAATGTAATGAGAAAATTAAAATCTTGAGTAAAAATAAAAGAGAATTTTATATTGTACAATTTATATAAGTTATGAGTTAATATATAAAGATAAAAAGATATAAGTGTGATACAATTTTTGAAACTTTAGAAATTTACTATACTTTTTGTTATAATTGTCTTGATCTTGGTGAGGGGTAATGGCTTGAGCTAGTTTAAAGGATAAGTTTTTTAGTTGGTAATAGGTACATACACACTAAACTAAATGTTAAATAAATTAAAAATCGTAATATAGATTGTATTATAAGTTGTGAATGTAAAAGATGAGAGAGAGGGGCTATAGCTCAGCTGGGAGAGCGCTTGCATGGCATGCAAGAGGTCAGGGGTTCAATCCCCCTTAGCTCCATAGGTTGGGAGAACCTTGATTATACAATTGAGAATTATTAGTTGTATGAAAAATTTTGTGTAGCTGTCTAAGGAAAATTATGATTTTGAAGTTAAGAGTTTTTATTAGGTTTTGAGGGATAGTCGAGTGGTTTTGAGAGTTATTTCCGGTACGGCACGTGGAAGGATATTAAAAACTTTGCCTATTAATGATTTATCTATACGTCCTATGCTTGGCAGAATAAAAAAATCTGTTTTTGACATAATAAAATTTAAAGTTCCTTCTTCTATTTTTATTGATTTATTTGCAGGTGTAGGTTCAGTTGGAATTGAAGCGCTTTCAAGAGGTGCAAGAAAAGTTACATTTGTAGAATTGAACAATAATTCTTTGTCGCTTATTAGTCATAATATAAGTATGCTGGGTTTTACTGATAGGACAGAAATAATTAAATGCGATATAATGAAAAATTTTTCTGTTTTACGAGGTAAATATGATATAATCTTCGTAGGTCCTCCTTACAGAGATAAAAATAAGAATGTACTTGCGTTTACGTATAATGTATTAAAGAACTCTGTAAAGTATGATATTTTTAAGAGTGATTCTGTACTTATTACACAAAGACACATAAAAGAATCTGTAAAAAATGTTGCTGGACTTGAATGTTTTAGATTTGAAAAATATTGCGATACTCTTATTTCTTTTTATAAGCGTGTAATTTAGAAAAATATAAAAATGAGACAGGATTTTAAGATAAGTTATTCAAGGATTAACTCGTATTTGTTTTGTCCTTATAAATACAAACTTGTGTATTTAGATAATATTTATGTTCCTGTGAGTGTAGAGATTACTTTTGGACGTATAATTCATAAAACTCTTGAGCAGTTTCATAGTCTTAAAGAGCTAAATCATGATTTATTATTTGAGTGTTATGATGATTCATGGAGAAATGATGGGTTTGATAATCCTCAACAGATTTTTGAGTATTATCAACGAGGCAAACAAATGCTGGAGAACTACTATAGGTCTTTTAAGGAATCAAATACTGAAGTTTTGTATGTTGAAAAGGCGTTTGATACTAATATAGGAAAATACAAGTTTATGGGTATTATTGACAGAATTGATAGATACCCTGATGGTGCGTATGAAATTATAGATTATAAAACTCATATAAGGGCATGGGACCCTGAAAAGGTAAACAAGGATTTACAGTTAAGTTTTTATGCCTATGCTTGTAAGAGCATTTTTGGTTTTGGTCCAAAGAAAATGTCAGTTTACTTTTTATCAGAAAATAAAAAAGTTTATGCTGTAAAATCTCTGAGTGAAATATCTAATGCAATAAATGTTGCAATAAGTACTTCTGAAAATATAGTGGCTGAAAATTTTGATCCAGATATTTCGAAGTGTCAGGTATGTGATTTAAAATTTAAGTGTAGGTTTTCAGTTTGCAGAGTTAAAAATCTACACAGGAGAAATTGATGAAACCTTTGACAGTGGTGAAGTTTGGTGGGAGTTTAGCTAATAATGTACAGGCACGAGATAGGTTCCTTAAAGAAACTGCCAAAATTTCACAGACTCAAAGTATTATTTTAGTTCATGGTGGAGGTTCTGAAATAAATGCTTTGCTTGAAAAGTTTTCTATAAAAAGCAAATTTGTGGATGGCTTAAGATTTACTGATGCGGAGACTCTTAGTGTTGTTGAAATGGCACTAAGTGGTAAAGTAAATAGAATTTTAACAACAGGTCTCATAAAGAATGGAGCTAATGCTGTTGGAATATCAGGTAAAGATGGAAAAAGTGTGATATGTAGGCAACTAAAAAAATTTGGGTTTGTTGGTGAGCCTATTAGAGTAGATGAAAAGCTTGTAAATGTTCTAGTAAGAAACGGGTTTTTACCTGTTATAGCTTCGATTGCTGCTGATGTTAAGGGTAACGTTATGAATGTTAATGCTGATGCTTTAGCTGCTTCAATGGCTATAACTTTTAAAGCGAGGAAACTTATATTTTTGACAGATGTTGCTGGTGTGCTTGATAAAAATAAAAATACTATTAGAGAAATTAGGGTAAAAGATATAAGGAATCTTATAAAAGACCGGATTATAAATGGAGGAATGATACCGAAAATTAAAGGTTGTGCTGATTCTGTTAAAAAGGGTGTGAGAGAAGTGTGGATAGCAGATGGAGTGAGCGGAATATATGATATAAAGGGAACAGTAGTAAGAATATGAATATAAAACAAATTGAAGAAAAATATTTTATGCGTACATATAAGCGTGTCAATTTAGTAGTAAAGAAAGCTAAAGGTCAATTTTTGTGGGATGAAAATGGCAAAAAATATCTTGATTTTTTTGCTGGCATAAGCGTGTGCAATGTAGGTCATTGCAATGATTCTGTTATAAAAGCTGCAAAAGAGCAGTTGGATAGTTTTGCACATATTTCAAATTTATATTATGTGCCTTCACAAATTAAGCTAGGTGAGGAACTTACAAAAAGAATATTTCCAGATGGAAGAGTTTTCTTCTCAAATTCTGGGGCTGAAGCAAACGAGTGTGCAATAAAACTTGCAAGGAAGTGGGGTTTTTTAAATTCTTCTGAAAATAGGAATAATAAGTATGAAATAATATGTTTTAGAAATTCTTTTCACGGTAGGACTTTGGCAACGCTTTCTGCTACAGGACAGGAGAAATTTCATAAATTTTTTAGGCCATTGCAAGAAAAGTTTGTTTTTGCTGAAATTAATGATATAGAATCAGTGAAAAAATTCGTAAGTGAAAGAACTGTTGCCATAATGATAGAACCTATACAGGGAGAAGGCGGTTTAATTCCATCAGAAAAAATGTTTTTAAAGGAGTTGAGAACACTTTGTGATAAAAATGATCTTCTTTTGATTTTTGATGAAATACAGTGTGGTATGGGTCGTACTGGAAAATTTTGTGCTTTTGAGAATTACGATGTCAGACCTGATATTGTTACTTTGGCGAAGTCTTTGGCTAATGGTTTGCCGTTAGGAGCTGTTGTGGCTTCAAAAAAGTGCGCTGAAATTTTTGTTTATGGTGATCATGGGTCTACGTTTGGAGGAAATCCTGTTTCATGTGCGGCAGCTCTTGAAGTGTTGAATATTCTTAATTCAAGGTTTTTAAATGATTCTTTAGAAGTTGCAAAATATCTTTTTTTAAAACTAGAAGACTTAAAAGAGAAATATTCAATTATAAAAGATATAAGAGGGTTTGGTTTAATGTTAGGTGTAGATCTTACGATAAACGGTTCAAATATAGTAGACTATTGCTTGGACAAGGGGTTAATTATAAACTGTATACATGATACGGTTTTGAGGCTGTTGCCTCCACTTATAATTACAAAAAGTGATGTAGATTTTGCTACAAGGATTTTAGATGAAGCTTTAGGTTATAGTTCAGCTGCAAAATAAGCTTTAGTTAGATTGCTTTAAATGTAATTTTTAATGTTCATATATATTACTGATGAAAATAGAAAATATGAAAAGGATGTGTTGAAATGACGATTAACAATGAAAAGAACAGTGTTAAAAAAGTAGTTGTTGCTTATTCAGGTGGTCTTGATACATCTATTATTTTGTCTTGGATAAAGGAAAACTATAATTGTGATGTTATTGCTTGTTGTGTGGATGTTGGACAAGGGTCAGAATTGGAAGGACTGAATGAAAAAGCGAAGAGAACAGGTGCCTTAAAATCATATATAATTGATGCTAAGGAAGAGTTTGTTGTTGATTATATTTATCCAACTATAAAAGCAAACGCTTTATATGAGAATAAATATTATTTGGGCACTTCGCTTGCAAGACCGGTGATTGCGAAAAAAATTGCAGATATAGTGAAAAAGGAAAAAGCTGATGCTGTTTGCCATGGTGCGACCGGTAAAGGAAATGATCAGGTGCGTTTTGAACTCGCTTTTAAGGCTTTAATACCAGATGTAAAAATTATTGCTCCGTGGAGAGAATGGGATATAAAATCAAGAGAAGATGCAATTAATTATGCAAAAAAAAGGAATATACCAGTTCCAGTAACTAAAGAGAAGCCTTACTCTTCGGATGCAAATTTATGGCATATTTCTTATGAGGGCGGAATTTTAGAAGACGTTGAAAATGAGTACGATGATTCAATGTTTAAAATGACTGTTTCGCATGAAAAAGCTCCGGATAAGTCTACTTATGTTACTATAGGATTTGAGAGTGGTATACCAGTTTCTATAGATGGTAAAAAATTGTCGCCTGTTGAACTAATTGTAGAATTAAATGAAATTGCTGGTGCAAATGGGATAGGCAGAACTGATATGGTTGAAAATAGACTTGTTGGTATGAAATCAAGAGGTGTTTATGAAGCTCCCGCAGCTACTATTTTATATGCAGCCCATGAAGAATTAGAATCTGTCTCTATGGATCGCGATACACTGCACTTTAAGCAAGCTCTTGCTTATAAGTATGCAGAGATTGCATATTATGGATTGTGGTTTTCTCCACTTAGAGAAGCTCTTGATGCTTTTGTTAATGAAACTCAAAAGTATGTCACTGGTAGTGTTAAGTTAAGGCTTTATAAGGGAAATATTGTACCTGCAGCAAGGATTGCGAAATATTCTCTATATTCTGAAAAGCTTGCAACTTTTGAAAAAGATGAAATTTACAATCATAAGGATGCTGAGGGTTTCATTAATTTGTGGGGTCTTCCTACGAAAGTGTATGCTACACTGAGAAAGAAATAAAATAAGTAAGCGAGAGGCGCGCATCACATCATGCACATGCATTTAATAGTAAATAAAAAGTAGAGTTTTTGTTAGTTTTCACTTTTATGTTACATGAAATTTCAAGAAAGTCATTTTTTAAGCAGAAAATAGTTAGTGAAGTATATAAAATTTAGTGTGTGTTCTCGTATACTGTGTTTAGTGCAATAGATAACTACATGGTATTCATTGATCCGTATTATCCATGCAACCGTGGTTTTTACAGGGTTGATGATAGTACCACAAGTACAAATACCACAAGTACAAATACCACCACTAACGGCTAATACAAGTAAATTAAGAGAGAATTGATTGTGGAAAAATTTTTATAGACATAAGTATTATATAGTTTCTGTTTTAAATAGAAGTGCAAGTTTATAGCATATCCTT
>JAISTT010000007.1 GCA_031272445.1 Candidatus Endomicrobiellum mastotermitis
ATGGTATTGAAGATTTAAGAGGAAAAACTATTTATTCTAGTGGGAAGGGTGCAACACCTGAATATTCTTTGGATTATATACTTAAATCAAATGGAATCGATCCAACTAAAGATGTAAATATAGAATATAAATCAGAACATACAGAGTGTTTGGCTGCGGTTTTAAATGATGAAAATGGAATAGCATTGTTGCCACAACCGTTTGTAACTACAGCACTTATGAAAAATAAAAATTTAAGAGTAGCTTTAGATTTAACAAAAGAATGGGAAAAGATCAATAAAAATAATGATGAAAAAAGTTCATTAGTGACAGGTGTTTTAGTGGCTAGAAGAGAATTTGTAGATAAGTATCCTGAAAAAGTGAAGAATTTTTTAGAAGAATATAAGGAATCTGTTGATTTTACAAATAATAATATAGAAGCAGCAGCGAAACTTATAGGTGAAAATGAAATAGTTAAAGAAGAAGTTGCTAAAAAAGCTATTCCTGAATGCAATATAACTTATATAGACAATACTGAAATGCAAAACAAATTGAGTGGATACTTAAAAGTTCTTTATGATGCTAATCCAAAATCAATAGGAGGAAAGTTGCCAAGTGAAGATTTTTACTACATCAAATAAAGTTAAAAAAGAATATATTTTGGCTATAATATTTTGGATAGTAGTCTGGGAAATAGGTAGTGTCATAGTTGGTCAGGAGATACTTTTAGTATCTCCTATTTATGCCATAAAAAAATTGTTTGAGTTAAGTATGGATTTAGTTTTTTGGGAATCTATATTTTATTCTTTTTCAAAAATAATATTTGGATTTTTGTGTGCAGTTTTAGTAGGAATATTGATGGCAATAGTAGTATCAAATAATAGAAAAATAAGAATATTAATAGAGCCATTGATATTAGTAATACAATCTATACCAGTGGCTTCGTTTATAATATTGTGTTTAATATGGATTTCTTCTGAAAATTTATCAATAATAATATCTTTTTTAATGGTATTGCCTATAATATTTAGAAATACTCTAACTGGAATAGAGAGTGTAGGCAAGGATTTACAGGATATGTGTAAAGTGTTCAATGTTAAAAAAACAAAAATGGTACGATATGTATATATGTCTGAAGTTATAACCCATTTTAGATCAGCGTGTAGTGTTTCGTTGGGTTTATGTTGGAAATCTGGAATAGCAGCAGAAGTAATTGGAATGCCGAAAAATTCTATAGGTGAGAATTTGTATAAAGCTAAAATATATTTGAACACACCAGAGTTGTTTGCATGGACGATTGTAATAGTCATTATAAGTATATGTTTTCAGAAGTTTTTTTTAAAATTAATAGATATTATAATAAATAGATTAGAGATGAATTAGATATATATAGTGGTTGAAAATTTAAATAAAGACTTTAGGTGAGTAAAATGGATATAGTGGTTGAAAATTTAAATAAAAAATACAAAGATAAGATTATTTTGAGCAATTTTTGTAAAACATTTGAAGAAAAATCGACAACATTTATAATAGGGACGTCTGGAATTGGAAAGACTACACTTATACAAATATTAATGGAGTTAGAAGAGTATGATAGTGGAAGTATTGAAGGAATTGAAAATAAAAAAATTAGTGCAGTTTTTCAATCGGATAGCTTATGCGAAAATTTAAGTGTATTTCTAAATGTAAAATTAGTATCTCAAAATTTGACATGTAATGAAGTTGAAAAAGAATTAATGAAAATTGGATTAGTCGATTGTATGGATAAAAGAGTAAAAGAATTGAGTGGAGGAATGAAAAGGAGGGTTGCAATAGCAAGGGCGTTATTGTATGATTTTGACTTATTGATAATGGATGAACCATTCAAAGGATTAGATGAAGAAAGTAAAGCTAAAGTTATGGATTTTGTAATAGAAAAGACAAAAGAAAAAACGGTCATAATAATAACTCATAATCTAGAAGAAATAAATTATTTTAGAAACCATTCAGAAGAAAAAATAATTGACACAGTAAAATTTATAAAGTAAAAAGTAGCTTAGTAGAAGTGTTAAGTATTATATTAAATTTTAATATAACGAGGATAAATGGTTTGTGTCAAAAATTAATAAGGATGCAACGCATAAAAATTAAAACAGAGTTAGTTAGATGAGATAGTAGAAATAACATAAAGAATAAAAGTGTTGGAAAAGAAAATAAAAGCAATATTTTAGAATCAAGTTATTTTAGGATATCAATATAAAAGACAAAAAATATTAAAAGAATATAGTAAAAATAAAGATTTTAAAATCAATAAATTTTATGATATCAATATAAGAAACCAAGAAATATTAAAAAAATAAAATAAAAAAACGTGATTTGGAATCAAGTTATTTTAAGAAATTAAAATAAAAAACAAAAAAATATTTTAAAAAATAGAAGTGAAAAATCAAGTAATTTCAACGTTTTCGTAGTAAGGAAAGTAAAAAAACAAAAAAACTTCAAAAAAAATTTTCAAAAAGTATTGACATTCTTTTTCAAAGGTGATATTATAATACTTGTCGTTAAGACGACGAAGAAAACGCCGGAATAAATCGGCAAACAAAGAATATAGTCTTTTTATTAACTAGTTGATAAAAAACTACTTAATAAAAATGGTTGACAAAACATTAAGAGTATGATAATATAATACAAGATTAAAAAATCAATAACAATTTGGTTGCAATAGCAAAGAGGATACACCTGTTCCCATTTCGAACACAGAAGTTAAGCTCTTTAACGCCGAAAGTACTTAGAGGGAGACCTCTTGGGAGGTTAGGTAGTAGCCAAATAATGCCGAAGTGGCGGAACTGGCAGACGCACAGGACTTAAAATCCTGCGGGACTTACCTCTCGTACCGGTTCGATTCCGGTCTTCGGCACCAAACAATTATTATTGTGGGCCATTAGCTCAGTTGGTTAGAGCGCCCGGCTCATAACCGGTAGGTCCGGGGTTCGAGTCCCTGATGGCCCACCACAGTAATTTTGTTTGAAACTTTAAATAAAGAACATTGAAAATTAAACAGTAGGTAAGATAAAAAAACCAAGCCAGATATTCGAGATAACAAATATCTGAGTCAGAAATTAAAATTGAGAGTTTGATCCTGGCTCAGGATGAACGC
>JAISTT010000003.1 GCA_031272445.1 Candidatus Endomicrobiellum mastotermitis
CATATCTAGGTACACAAAAAGCTGAAGAGGATAATGTAAATAAAAAATATAAAGAAACAAAAGATTACCAAGGAAGTGTCGATTATGCAGAGAACCAGAACGCAGGAATTTTTCTGAAATTTGATTCTAAAACTGGTAAGTTTCATATTCAATCACAGACTTTTAAAGAATTTTACGGTTATATAAGGACCAAATTATTTTACACGCGAGGTGCGCTGGACTTAACTAATTTTAGCTATTTGTTTACATCCAGAAACGTGTTTCGTGGTTTTACTCTTATTAGCTTATTTTTCATTGTTGCTGGATTTTTAGTATCCTTCTTAAATTACAAGACAAATTTTTTACAGATTTTATTTTCGTCTGGGTATAAAAGAAAACAAATCTTAAAAAGCAGTATATTGACGTCGTTAATTCCTTTAATATTAATGGCAATTACTGCTGTTAGCATTAATTTAGTCATTCTTTATAGTCGCATTCCTCACCAATATATTAATTATCCTCTAGATAAAATTATTTTCTACCAATTTTGCATCTTATTAGTTGCCATTTGTTACTATTTTTTAGGTTTTTTTTCTGGGACTATTTTGGGACAGGGGATTACAGGAGCCTTATCTTTGATCGGCTTTGTCTTTGGATTAGAGTTGATAAAGCAAAATATTTTAGATATCTTGAACAATGTCTTCAACAATATTTTAAATAATAAAAATGATGGAATTTATTATCAATCATTTTTTGTCCGATTTGATACCTATTCACATTGGCTTATATTAGATGGATTTGTTATACTAACTACTTTTCTCTTCTATTTTTCTGCTCAATATTTCTATCAAAGATTAAGTTTAGAGGAAAGAGGAAACTATCTATTATTTCCTAAGTTTCGCTTCCCAATTTCTTTGGTTGCAGGGCTTTTCACAGCTTATAGTGTTTGTGGAAACATTGGACTTGGGAGTAGCTCAATTAAATTACTCATAAGATATAATATACTTCCAGGTATTTTAGTGTTTGTAATCACATTTTGCTTCTTCATGGCACTAAATAATTATAAAAAGATTTATGAAAAAATTGGAATGATAATTTTAAAACCTAATAATCAACTTAGTAAAAAATAGCTTCTATTTTAATAATAACAGCTCCTTTAGTATTGTAAAGGGGTTTTTTAAATATTTATAACGTTTAAAAGAAAGTTTTATGATTACTACGCTCCAGGTAAGAGATAAGGGATTGAGAAAATATGAGATAATAAACAACCCAATCACTTTATAATAATAATTGTAGGAAAAAAATAGTTAATATTTTATTATTCAATTGTTTATTAAAACAAGTTCTATTTATCAAAAATTTATATTGATTAGTAAATCCCTGGCGAGATAGTTGATTGACATATACTATCTTTTTTTATATAATTTCCGTATAGAAATTATATGCAAGGTGATGATTTGAATATGGAACATTTAAAAAATATTTTAAATAACTTACAATGTGAATTAGTAGCAGAAAGAAGTAGGGTTAATCCTCAGGGGATCAATTGGCTTCAATACGACATTTTAAATATTTTACGTAAAGAAACAAAGATGCTCCCGTCAGAAATCAGTATTCTACTTGGTATTAGTCGAACAAAATTATCAAAATCTTTAAAAGAATTAAAAATAATGGACTACGTACAACAACAGCCAAGTAAAGAAGATGGACGTGAATTGATTACTTTTTTAACCAAAGAAGGAGAAGAGCTATTAACTGAAATTGATAATGGGCATTCACATCTTTTTCAAGTTGCAAACTCAATATTTGATGATAAAGAGCAGGAGGAATTTATAAAATTATCAGAGAAATATATAGAGGCATTAAAAAAGGAAAGGTTGAAAAATTATGAGTAATTTTATTTCGATAAAAGGGGCTAAAACAAATAATTTAAAGAACATTTCTATTAAATTTCCAAAGCATAAAATAACTGTAGTGACTGGAGTTTCAGGGTCAGGGAAATCCTCTTTAGTTTTTGATACTCTCGCTGCTGAATCTCAGCGTTTATTAAATGAAACATACTCTAGCTATATTCAGCAACTACTACCCCATTATCAACAACCAACTGTCGATTCAATAGAGAATCTTCCTATTTCAATTGTAATTAGCCAAAAAAAAATAGGTGGGAACGCTCGATCAACGGTAGGGACTTTAACAGATATTTATTCTAGTTTAAGGCTCTTGTACTCAAGAATGGCTACACCATTTATTGGTTATTCAATGATTTATTCATTTAATAATCCTCAAGGGATGTGTGAAACTTGCAAAGGTTTAGGTGAAATTAAAAGAATTGACATAAACAAATTAATTGATTTTGATAAGTCTTTAAATGATGGTGCTATCGATTTTCCAACCTTTCAACCTGGTGGGTGGCGACTCACTAGATATACTGAATCAGGTAATTTTGATAATGATAAGAAATTAAAGAATTATACTCAAGTAGAATTGGATCTTCTCTTAAACGATACTGGGAGTTCTCCCAAAAATCCAACCAAAGATTGGCCAAAGACTTCCACTTATATTGGTATTATTCCAAGAATTACTAAAAGCTTCATTGAAAAAGATGACAAAAAATATAACACTCAATTATATCGTATATTAGAAATTAGAGAATGTCCAAATTGTGCAGGAACTAGAGTAAATGAATTCGTTCGTTCTTCTAAGATTCTTGGAAAATCTATAGCTGATTGTGTACTTATGCCAATTTCAGAACTGTATATGTTTATTAGAAAAATTGAATCTCCCAATCTCAAGATCATTTTAGATGATCTGTTAAAAAAATTAAAAAGCTTAGAAGAGGTTGGTTTGAGCTATTTATCTCTCAATCGTCCCACAACCTCTCTTTCTGGTGGTGAGTCTCAAAGAATCAAAATGACAAAACATTTGAATAGTGCCCTTACTGACTTACTCTATATTTTTGATGAACCGAGTGTTGGTCTACATCCGGAAGATATCCAAAAAGTTTCAAAAATTATTATGGGATTAAGAGACAAAGGGAATACAGTAGTTTTAGTTGATCATGATCCAGATATAATAAAAATTGCGGATCATATTATTGAAGTAGGACCTGGACCCGGATATAAAGGTGGGGAGATCACCTTTGAAGGAACTTATTCGGAGCTCTTAAAGACAAATACGGTTACTGGGAAAGCACTAACTTGCGAAACAAACCTTAACACAGATAAAACTAATTTTCCTTCTTATTATGAATTAGAAAATGCAAGCTTGTATAATGTGAAAAATGCTTCAGTGAAAATACCTAAGAACTATTTAACTGTCGTCACGGGAGTAGCTGGTTCAGGCAAAAGTACATTAATCCGTTCACTTTTTAAAGGTAAGTATTCTGAAGCAAGTATATTAGATCAGAGCCAGATTAAAGGTAGTAACCGTTCAAGTGTTCTCACATACTTAAATGTATTTGATAAGGTTAGAAATATATATGCTCAACAATCAGGTGAAAGTATCTCTCTTTTCAGTTATAACGGCAAAGGAGCTTGTCCAACCTGTAAAGGAAAAGGATTCGTTAAAATGGATTTAGCCTACATGGGAGATGTCGAACAGCTCTGTGAAAGGTGTCAGGGAAAAAGATATAACGATAAGGCACTTTCAGTATATTGGCGTGGGTTAAATATTTATGATTTTTTACAACAATCAGTTGATGAAGTGATTCATTTAATTGATGAAAAGATTCTTATTGCAACTATGCAGGATCTTATTGATGTCAATCTGGGATATGTTAAATTGGGACAATCATTAGATACATTCTCTGGTGGAGAACTCCAACGCTTAAAAATAGCTAAAATTATTCATCAATCCCTCTCCGATATTATAATACTAGACGAACCCACAACAGGCTTACATGAAACAGATATAGAAAGTTTACTTATCCTGTTTAAAAAAATTTTGAAAAAAAATAAAACACTCATTGTATTAGAACATAACCTTAAAGTTATTAGCAAAGCACAATGGATTATTGATATGGGACTTGATGGAGGAGACTCAGGTGGCAAAGTTTTGTTTGAAGGATACCCCATTGATTTGTTAAAATTGAAAAATTCTTACACAGCGAAACATTTAAAAAATTATTTAAATAGAAGCATTTAAAAACATCTTTATATGCAAACTTAATTATATGATAGTATATTATTTTGACATGTTTCCCGAGTAATAAGTTCAAAAGAAAACTGTTATTGAGTCGCGATGAAGATGTCCCTACTGGAATATGGTCAATCTCCGTGATGGGTTCTTTCAAGAAATCGATGTGGTCACTTTAGCAATTCAAATGGGAGTAGTTAAGAAGATGAATGAGTGGTACTCCTTTAACGGTCAAAAGCTAGGACGTGGTATCTTTAGCGTTAAAGAGTACTTGGCAAGTCATCAATCCGTCTTTGAAACACTTAAACATCTAACTAGAGAGTCACTACAATTCTACTAAATAAGTCATTTCATATAAAATATACTTTGTATCAAAAAATCTGGTAACTTACAGCTTTTTTTCAATCTCAATATTAATATAAGTTACTATAATATTAGTATTATAATTTTGGTTTGCTATAATTGAGATTTATATTAAATCCCGTACTCATATTTAACTGTCTTGCAGAAACACGTTCTTTTATTAAATCGGAAAACACAATTCTGGCTTGCGTGTTGCTTACAGAAATTAGATTTATTTCTTCTTCATATAGGTCATAGTATAGGTAATTATCATTGATTTTATTAAGATAGTTTAATGTTTTAAGAACAGCAATATAACAGTCCAGGCATTCTTCCAAAGTAGGTATATTTTTTTCAGATGAGTGTATAAATCCATTCCTTTGTTCAACATATTTTTGTATTTGTTTTCGTAGTTCTTTAGGAAATTCTACTTCAAAATAAGATTTAAATATGGAACCTAATAGCTTTGGTATTGAAGGAGATTGCAAATTATCCAGTATAATACTTAAATCAGGTTTTGATTCTTTGTAGAACTCTTTTACCCCAATCTCACATGCAGTCATTATCGAAATAAATTGTTGTCTACGGTCTTTTAAATTTTTACTTTTTTTTAGTAGAATATACGACAATGGTAAGTTTTCAGAACCATACATATGGCCAAGTAACTGCTTATAAATTTCGGGTGTCATTGCCTTTTTAAAATCCAAAAAAGCAAGGCTAGGTTCCGCATCGAAAAACATTTCTTCCCAATTTCCACTTTCATTCTGTTGAAAAATTGTTTCTTCATATTTATCAACATCATTAAGAGAACTTATATCTTGAACTGCAATCATGAAGTTTTTAAAACGAGTAACCATCTCAAATACCTCAGTAAAGTCGGTTATTTTTTCATTAGAACAGAAAAAAATAGTCAGGCCATCACTCGAGGTGATAACCTTTGTAATTTTTATCATTCTATTTCTAGTTGTATCAGAATTTTCAACATTTAACTCTTGCGATAGTATCATATCTTTTTTTTTGAAAACTAAACATACTTTATAATTGAACATAACTCTCTCCTAAATTTTCTTTAAAGTAAAGTCTATTATACTATAACTGTGTAGAGAATATAAAAATATAATTAAAGGCAGTATTAAGGTCGGTATTAAGGTCGGTATCGGGGTCAGTATTATATCTATAAAATTAATCAAATTGGTATGAAAAAAAGCAAACTTTTTCGGAAAGATATACCAAAAAATGAGAGAGCGTTATTATTTTAATCGTTAAAAATAAGATAAGAATCTTTCGTATCAAGGAAGTACTCGGAAAGTCCCAATCTATCTTTGGTACTTTAAAGAACTACTTAGAGAAAATCTATTTATATTTTTTATTAAATTCAACAAATCTAAATAATTTAAAATACTAAAAAATGACTGCATAATTGTAGTCATTTTTTTAAATATAATTTTTTACTCTTTACTTTCGGCTATGAGATTGCTCTCATATCTTATAGTACCATTAAGTACATCATTATAGAACTTTTGCTTATTATCAATATATTCTATTGAATCCTCAACTGTTTTAAGTTTAGCCAAAAGCTCTTGTTTTTTCTTAGCCAACATAATTTTTCGTTCATTAATTGTATCTTGTCCCTTAAGGCAGTATTCCAAGTATTGTTGCATTTCTATAATTGACATTCCGCACTGTTTTAAACATGAAAGACTATTAATCCAATCTACATCATGCTTACTAAAAACTCTATAATTATTTTTATCTCTTTTAACATTAGGAATCAATCCTTTGTTGCAATAAAATTTGAGTGTATCATATGTCATATCACATAAATCACAAACTTCTTTCATAGTATACATAAAAAAATCTCCTAAAATAATATTTATTACTTGACCGGGTGTTACACACGAGTAGTATACTTAAATAGTACCAGAAATTAATAATATAAACAAGGAGATGTGATATACACTTATTTATATTATTAGGTATTTTAATTATAATGACCTCATCAGCTTGGGTACATTAAGTAAAGTGGCTTGCTATATTAGGTCAATCAAAATGAACGGAGGGCGATGTGAATAATCAAATATTGTTTATTAATTCAAGTCAGCACCTGAACGGAAATACAGTCCAGATGGGGATGAGACTTCTAAAAAAATATGATTACAAAACTTTGAGCTTAATAAATTATAAAGTCGGATTTTTAGGGCAAAGTGATAATAATGATGAGTTAGACAAGATATTTACTGAAATTAAAAATAGTAAAGTACTAATCATTGGAACTCCAGTTTATTGGCACTATATGAGTGGTGCATTAAAAACGTTCATAGATAGAAGTTCTGAAAGCAGTCTGGAAAATCCCTTCAAAGGGAAACATCTATACTTTTTCCTCCAAGGTTCAGCTCCGACTGAACTTTCAAAGGAATTAATCCTCTACACTATGGGAAGATTTGCAACTCAAACAGAAATGATTTGGGAAGGTGCAGCTACTAATGAGAGAGAATTGCATCTATTAAAAGTCAAATTTGAAAAAAATAACAGAATTTAAGAAAGTGAGATAAAAAATGAAAACATTTAAATTAAACAATGGGGTAGAAATTCCTGTATTGGGTTTTGGAGTCTTCCAAATTCCACAGGAACAAACGAAACAAGCTGTATTAGATGCAATTGAGGTAGGTTATAGACACATTGATACAGCTCAATCTTATTTTAATGAAGAAGAAGTTGGTGATGCTATTGCCGAAACCATTGTTCCTCGAGAAGACTTATTTATCACCACTAAAGTATGGCTCAGTAACTATGGATATGAGAATACGAAAACTTCTATTAAAATATCACTAGAAAAAATGAAACTTGATTATCTTGATTTAGTATTACTTCATCAACCTTTTGGGGATGTATTTGTGAGCTATAAAGCACTTGTAGATTTGCAAAAAGAAGGTAAAATACGAGCTATTGGTGTATCTAATTTTAATGAACTACGTTTAGCAGATATTATTGCTTTTCAAGATACTGTACCACAGATAAATCAAATTGAAATCAATCCGTTTCATCAAAGAGAGGAGGATTTGCAAAACGCTTTATCACGTGGGAATGTACAATTAGAGGCATGGGCACCATTTGCAGAGGGGAAAAATGGCATTTTTAAAAATGAAATTTTATTAGCTGTTGGCAAAAAATACGGCAAAAGTCCCGCACAAGTCATTTTACGTTGGTTATATGAACGAGGGATTGTCAGTCTTGCTAAATCAGTAAAGAAAGATCGCATGAAACAAAATATTGATATCTTTAATTTCAGCTTAACATCAGAAGATAAGGAACAAATTGGTACTTTACAAACATCTGGTAGCCAGTTCTTTGATCATGATGATCCCAAGACTGTAGACTTTTTTGAAAAACTTGTTAAAGAACGAGAAATTTGATATATAAATCAATATAAAAATATATTTTTTACACTCATCGAACTTATTGGAAGCATTGTCTCCAATATTATTGCAGGAGTTAGTCTTGTAGTTGTACTCATTAATAAACTAATAGTTAGTATTAACTTTTATATGGTGCTATACTTAATTTTATGAGATCACAGTCTCTGTTGTGGAATAGAAACCAAATATGGTTTCTATTTTTGATTACTATTGTAATTTCGAATTAAAGTGATATACTTAGCTCATGGGTGGTTTAGCGAAAGCACCACACCTTCATCATTAGCTGCTCAATTGTGAGTAGCTTTTTTAAAATAATGTGCAGTGATAATGAATTAAGTCGGTAATAAGGAGCGAGGAACGTCTAACGAATAAGAATAAAGAGAAAAAAGCGATTATAAGCTTACTATTTTTTGGGTTTGTAGTAAGTATATTAGTTATATATCTAGTAATAAGTTTTCTGATGTGAGAAAAATTTTGAGTTATGTTCACAAAAACACTTTTTAGTTAAATAATTATCGAAGTTTAAGGGTTAAATTGACTTTAACTGATATTAGTGTTATACTTGCGAAGCGGGATGGAGCAGTTAGGTAGCTCGTCGGGCTCATAACCCGAAGGTCATAGGTTCAAATCCTATTCCCGCAATATTT
>JAISTT010000008.1 GCA_031272445.1 Candidatus Endomicrobiellum mastotermitis
AGTAATTCCGAGTAACGCTCGCCACCTACGTATTACCGCGGCTGCTGGCACGTAGTTAGCCGTGGCTTTTTCTGAGGGTACCGTCATTTATTTCTTCCCCTCTAAAAGGAGTTTACAACTCGAAAGCCTTCGTCCTCCACGCGGCGTCGCTGGATCAGGGTTTCCCCCATTGTCCAAAATTCCTTACTGCTGCCTCCCGTAGGAGTCTGGACCGTATCTCAGTTCCAGTGTGTCCGTTCACCCTTTCAGGACGGATACCCGTCATAGCCTTGGTAAGCCATTACCTTACCAACTAGCTGATAGGCCGCAAGATCATCTCAAAACGCATTACTGCTTTAACCTCTGTTTGATGCCAAACTGTGGTCTTATGCGGTATTAACTCCGATTTCTCGGAGATATTCCCCATTTTGAGGGAGATTTCTTACGTGTTACTCACCCGTTTGCCGCTAGATTCTACGATACTCTGTAGAACCTCGCTCAACTTGCATGTATGAGGCACGCCGCCAGCGTTCACTCTGAGCCAAGATCAAACTCTCCACAAATAAAATATTTATAGTTTATAGAGTTCTACAAGCTCTAAATTATTTGTACTTACATTATACTTAACTCTAAACTTTTGAATTATACGATTGCCTCTTTTGCGAGGCGCTTATCTGCATATTATTTAGTTTTCAAAGAACTCTTAGAAAAAATCTCTCTTTTCTAGTTATTTTATAATTACCATCTCTTTAACTTCAATTATTCAACTCTACTACTTTTTACTTTATTTTCTAAAAACCTTTTGCAACCGCTCCTACACTTTGCTAAGGGCTTCATTAAACAAAAACTTTAAAAAAATGTCAAGTACTCTATGAAGTTCTTTTACCTTATTTTCAAAGCGACATAGCATTCTAGCACAATTCCTATACTTTGTCAATATCAAATTAAAACTCATCACACATTAGATAAAATACACAACTTCTAATTTTATAATACTTGTTTTGTTTTGTCAATTATTAACTGTTAAACAATCCTTTTTTTTCTTACATTTAAAATTTACATAATCTCAAAAAAAAACAAAAAGCGGGCGATGGGAATCGAACCCACATCTCCAGCTTGGGAAGCTGGAGTTTTACCACTAAACTACACCCGCATAAATACAAGTTAAATGTTTAACGCTGAAATTCTATACTTTTTCTTAACACGCATTAATTTTAAAGAAATTAATTTTAAAGCTTCACATGTCTTAGAAATTTTACCTTCTTGCTGCGCTTCAAAAACAAAATTTAGAAGTTCGCCAATCCATGGACCAGGTTTTAAATTAAACTTTTTCATTATTACATTGCCATCAATAATTTTCAATAAAGGCTTTGCATTTTTCAATTCATAATAATATTTCACAAGTTCTCTTGCAGATTTTTCCTGTAACTTCAATACAGTAGGAGAAAAAGTCTCCAATTTTTTATAAGAATGCCAGTCTGACATCGAAAGAATAAGTATATCCGGAACATTGTCACCAATATCTCTAAAAAATCTCAACGCCGCTTTTTTTGTAACTACAATATTTCTAGTTAGAGTTGAGGGGCGCATATGATACTTTATTAAAAAACTTACTGTCTCAATATCTTTTTTGCTAGACTTAAGAGAGCGCATAATTTTTTTTATCTTTTCAGCTCCCAGTTTTTCATGTCCTAAAAAATGCATCTTACCGTTTACAAATTTTGAGGTTTCAGGCTTTGCATTGTCATGAAAAAAAGCTGCAAATTTTAATAAACCCTTTCTAGTAACATTTTTAGAAAAAACACTGCTATTTTCAAAATGCTCATGAAAATCTGTATGATTTTCAGGAAAATATTTCTTTAAATTATTAAGAATTTTCTCTGTTGACTCTAAAGTTTCAAAAGAATGTTGAAACAATCCTCCAGGATGATAATAATACTTTTTACTGGCTTTTTTCATAACTTTAATTTCATGAAAAATCTCTGAAATTAATTTACACTTATCCATCTCTTTAATCAAATTCGCAGAATCTCTTATAGACAATATCCTAAAAAACTCATCTTTAATCCTCTCGGGGGCAACTCCACAAATAAGCTTTGCATCACGCTTAACCTGCTTAAAAGTCTTTTGAGATACCCCAAAATTTAATTCTGCGGCAAAACGGAATGCTCTTAACATCCTTAAGGGATCTATTTCAAAAGCTCTAATAGAAACGATATTTATCATCTTTGATTTCAAGTCTTTTAAAGTGTTGTTTCCAGAGAAAATAATTCGCCTCTTAAAATCTTGAAAGTCCCTCAATTTAAGAGCCATAGCATTTATAGTAAAGTCTCTACTTTGCAAATCTTGCTCTATGGTTTCGCCATTAAAAAGAGAAATATCTATATTTTCAACAACATCATTTTTAAGTCTTATTCTGTAAGTTTTATTTGTATCATTTAAAGTTATAAGTCTTGACTCAAATGCATTTGCAATTTTTTTAGAATATTTCAAAGCATTTTTATTAACTGCCAAATCAATATCATTACATTCGCGACTTAAAAGCAAATCCCTTAAAACCCCACCGACTGCATAAACCTCAAACCCTTCTGATAAATAATTTATCCTTTTAATTATATCTACTATTTTCGTTTTTGCTATAGTTGTAACTCCAAATTTTTTATCAAATAACCACTTTTCAGGCCAACACATCACTGTATTTTGTTTTAAAACAGTACTCCAAATAACTCAAGTACTTTTAATGTCATAGTCCATTGAGTTATTGAATCTCCTCTCTATATTACCAATATTTCAATGTAGGTTCAAAAATCCTAATCCTAAAGGAAGCAAAAATGGAGATACTATGGATATTATCAAGTAATATCTATTATCTACCTTCCCATTCTGCCAACTATTCAAAGCACTACTTTGCTTCTTATTTCGGTATCACTGACCTTCGTCTTGAGTTATATTATCAATCAGATCTTTCTTTAAGTCACAGACAGAAAACTCTCTATCTCTTCGCTTTATGGAATTAAAATCACTTAATTCTACACTTATCTCTTTAAATTTTACACTAAGTCTACCATCATCAGTTCTAATAAACAATTTTTAAATTGTCAACAATTATTTTAACTAAAACTAAGCCTATTAACCTCAAGCAAAAAAAACACATGAAAAGTTACGATGAATATAATTTACTAATTTAAAGGAAGAATAAATAAATTCTTAAAAATTATATAAGTTTTGAATCCAGCCATTTCTAAAATTCAATAATCTAAGATAATTTACCGCTACTTCGTATTCTTCCTTACTTAAAGAACGTGACAATTCCTTAAAACTATTTGACTTATAAGCAGGCTGGTACTGTGACATCAAACTTACAAAAGTATCTTTAGGCAATTCTCTTACAACAAATTCTAAAACCTTTTTAGTATTTTCAATATTTCCAGGCAAAACTAAATGTCTTACAATAAGGCCTTTTCGTGCTACACCCTTATCATCAACTTTTAAAGTGCCGACTTGTTTATTCATTTCTTTTAAAGCTACTCGACTTATCTCAACATAGTCCTTAACTCCTGAATATTTATAAGCTGTTTCATTATTAGAATATTTTATATCCGGAAGGTATATGTCAACAATTCCTTCAAGAAGTTTCAAGGTCTCAATCTCTTCATATCCACTGCAATTATATATTATAGGCAGTTTTAAACCATTTTTACGAGCAATAAGCACCGCACGTACAATTTGAGCACTGTAATGAGTGGGTGTAACAAAATTTATATTATGAACTTCCTTCAATTGAAAATCAAGCATAATATTAACTAAATCCTCAACACTAATTTTCTTACCATTCCCAAGCTGACTTATTGGATAGTTTTGACAAAAAATACAGCTTAACGTACAATTTGAAAAAAATACTGCGCCAGACCCGTTAATTGCGCTTATCGGTGGTTCTTCGCCTCTATGAACACAAATACTTGCAATAACTATTTCATCTACAGCCTTACAAACGCCTTTATGTCCCTTATTTCTGTTTGATCCGCATTTTTTGGGACATATAGCGCACTTACTCATTATACGATAAAGTGCTTTCTCGTTACTTTCAAGATTAAGCATCCCTACTCCCAAAAAAAACACCAAGAATAAAATAAATTTCGATACAAATTTTTAAATGATTTCATACTTTTATTTTGCAAAACGCGCCTATCCGGACTTGAACCGGAATTACAGGTCCCGGAAACCAGTGCTCTATCCAGTTTAAGCTATAGGCGCATAACATATATGCATATGCAAGACAACTATCCACAATTTTCAAACTACAGCTCCACAGGTTAATAAATTTCGGGCAAAAATTTTCTACTTTTCGTCATTTATCTTAATATATTTACACACACTTTTCATAGCATCATCTAAATACAATAAATTTTTTGAGCCACCTTGCGCAAAGTAACGATTCCCACCACCTGACCCTCTTATATCTGCAGCAAAAGCCTTTGATATCTCTCCAGCATTTACTCCCTTCTTTACATAATCTGCTGTAATAGACACTATAAAAAATACTTTACTTACATTTTTTGCAACTAACAATAATACTATAGACTTCAATTTTTCTTTTAGTTGGTCAGATAATGTTCTTAATAATTCTATATCCGTGTTGACAACTAAAACGGACAAAAAGTTTACTCCATTTATTTTTTTGACATCTTTGGCATATAAATCTACTTTATCTGACATTAATCTGTTTTTTAATGAAATGACCTCTCCTTCAAGTTTCTTATAATCAGAAATACGTTTTAGAGTTTTATCTACTATATCATCATTTGAAACATTTAACAATTTTGAAGTTTTGATAAGTGTCTCTTCCTTTTTCAAAACATAATTCTCAGCCGCAGTACCTACAACTGCTTCTATTCTTCTTATACCAGCAGCAACAGAAAACTCTGATATGATTTTGAAAAATCCTATTTCGCCCGTTTGCTTAACGTGTGTTCCTCCACAAAGTTCCATTGAATAATTACATTTTTTATCTTCGCTCTTTATAGAAACAGTTCTTACAGTATCATCGTATTTCTCACCAAACAAAGCTATAGCCCCTAAATCTCGTGCTTTTACTACATTCATAACTTCGATATGAATATCCAAATTTGATCTTAAAACATAATTTACTTTTTTCTCTACTTTAATCAAACAATCTCTTTTTATTTCATAAAAATGCGTAAAATCAAAACGTAGGTAATCACTCGCCACCAGAGATCCGGCTTGAGCCACATGAGCACCTAAAGTTTCACGGAGTACCTTATGAAGTAAATGTGTAGCCGTATGATGCCTTGAAATTTGTTTTCTGTATTCAACATCTATAACCGTCGACACTAAATCGTCAACTTTTATTCGCCCTTTTAAAACTTTTACTTTATGTATAAACAGATTACATACAGCTTTAAAAACATCTTCAACTATACTTTCAAAACACTCGTTTGATATACTTCCTTTGTCAGCTACTTGTCCACATGAACGCGCATAAAAAGAAGAGCTTGAAAGCACAATTTCCCCACTATCACCCGTCTTCAACTCGGCAACTATTTTGCCACTGCTCGTCATAGCCAAAACTCTACCTTTGCTTATATAACTATTATATCCAACAAATATCGTATCACCCACTTTTTCATGCAACATTGAATAAAAAGTTATGTCTTTTTCGCCAGATCCTCTCCATGCGATGCGTGATTTCTCTCGAGCTGTATTTTGTTCAGCTTTAAACACATCTTCATCAATTACTAATTCGTTTTCAGAAGCGATTTCTTTTGTTAAATCATATGGAAATCCATAAGTATCATGAAGTCTAAATATCGCTTTGCCATCAATAATATTTGCCTTTTTAGATTTACAAGAACTTATGATATTAGAAAGCATTTTTGAACCAGATTCAAGCGTTTCCAAAAATTTTTCTTCCTCAACTTTAACGATAAACTCTATATTACTTAACTTTGATAAAAGTTCTGGATATATTGGTTTCATAATCTTAACCACAGTTGATACAAGCTTATTTATAAACGGTTCATTATAGCCATAAAGTCTTCCCTGTCTTAAAGCTCTCCTTAAAACCCTTCTTAAAACATAACCTCTACCGTCATTGGCTGGCAAGATACCATCTAGAATTAAAAAGATGGCTGCTCTTGAATGATCTGCAATTATTCTAAGCTTTGGTATGTTCTTACCTTCATTCTTTATTCTCAAAATTCCTGCAGCGTTTTCCATTATAGGTATAAATAAATCAGTTTCAAAAATATCCTTTTTGCCATTTACAACAGCAACAAGCCTTTCAAGTCCCATACCCGTATCAATGTTTTTTTGTGGAAGATTTCTAAGCGAATTATCTGTCTGTCTATCGAACTGAGTAAAAACAAGATTCCATATCTCAAGATATCTATCACAGTTGCAACTTGGTCCGCATGAAGACTTACCACACCCCACTCCAGGTCCTAAATCTATTAAAATCTCTGAACATGGACCACAAGGTCCAGTATTACCCATATTCCAAAAATTTGTTTCTTCACCCATTCTTATAATCCTGTCAGCTGAAACAATTTTACTCCAAATTCTAGCTGATTCATCATCATTCTTGTAAACTGTTATATACAATCTATCTTTCTGTAAAGACATACTTTTCGTTAAAAACTCCCAAGCCCATACTATAGCTTCTTCCTTAAAGTAATCACCAAAGGAAAAATTACCTAACATTTCAAAAAATGTAAGATGCCTTATAGTTGCGCCAACCTGATCAATATCAGACGTTCTAAAACATTTTTGACAGCTTGTGGCTCTTATAAAAGAACCTTTATTTTGATCCAAAAAATGTTTTTTGAATTGTACCATACCGGCAGATGTAAAAAGCAGTGTTTTATCACCACTAGGAATAAGCGAATCTGACGGGACAATATCACATTCCTTGTCGCCAAAAAATTTTAAAAATTCTTCTCTTATTTGTACAGATAGCTTATCCATAGTAAATTAATTTTACTAAAATTTCTCTCCTCTGGCAAAACTAGCTCTAAGTAATCTTTAAAGGCACTAAATTTAAGATTGAGAAGTCTACTTTTTTACCTCTACCAAAAAAGCACCTAAAGCAGAGCAAGCTTTATAAATTAAATTTACCAAAACTGTAATTTTCGTTTACCCTATACTCAATTATTTATTTGATGAACAATCTTTTTGCTTTATTAATCGTTATACACTCTTACAGTTGTATCAATATAAAACGGCATTGAACATTGCCATTAGACAGTACCATCTAGATAAACAGAATAAAAGAAATATTTATTTTTATTTTCTCAGAAGCATAGTCCTAACATCACTATCCCAAACGAAGTCTTGCTTTAAACACACTTATGCATTCCTACTTATTTCATACCTTCCGTGCAAATGTTTTTCTTTAATTTATCAAAGAGTTTCTTTATTTGCCATGATACAAAGCACTTGACGTAACATTATTTAAAATATACTTAATAATACTTCATATTATTATTTAACGCTAAAAAAAGTTATTTTGTTGTTAAGCATTTTATGCGCTTTATATATATTAAACCTTGTGGAACAAGTCTACACTTTGATATTATTATTTATCATCAAATCTCAAAATTTCCTGGCATGACAATTCTATTCTTCCCATCTAAATTTAAAGTATTTCCTTCAATCATTTATATGAAGAATATTCTTTTTCTGAAGAGCCCATATATAAGCCAATCTTCCTTATTTTTAGTTTAGGAATTTTAGCTGCATTTATAAGCAACGTTTTAATTTTTTATTAAACAAACTATCTAAATAGAACCACTATATTTTTTATATTTATTCCTCGCTAAATCAGGATTTGCGCTGAACTCCTTACTAAAATCATTTTGATTTTAAGAATTCTAAATACTCTACCAAAAACTTTATAGTAACAAGGAAATAGCAATCCATCCCCCATAAAAAAATCTTTTAACTCTTAATATATTTATCGCAAGCTTTCTTATTTTCTTAACTTATCACTATAGTCCATGGAATTTTAGAATCATATAGCCTCTTATACTGGACAACATAAACCCTCTAGTTTGGAAAATCTACCAACCTTTAACCTTATCAACAACCTTAATATGAAGAGTATAAGTTTTATCTTCGCTACTTATGGTATAAATTTTTCTTATCCCTATTTGTCTACAAAGTTTGATACATCTTTGATTGATACATACTAAGAAAATCAATAAGCGAGTGAATTTAAGTAATGCATTTTTTCACTTTCTCTAACGCATATTACCTCCCATTAAACACTAAATACTTATTGCCTTTCAAATTATTTTGATAGATTAAATTTTTGGATTAGCTATTGATACTTTATTGTATATTACAGTGAGAATTATACAAGACAAGGTTTTTTTTCAAAAATTAACAAGAGTGTCCAACAAGAAGTTATTACAATCTATACTTAACTTAAAATATTTATATACGTTAAGAATAAAAGCTGGCTAATATACAAAAATAAGCAAATAAAAATTTTAGTAAAAGTTAATAATTTACCAACTCTCTTTTAAACATCATCATATCCATCCGCCTTAGAATTCCATATCAGCGCAAATACAAATGCTCCGACAAGTCCAGCGCAAAAAACAAATCCTAAAGTGTACGACCAACCAAATTTAGCTGTAATGATACCAACTCCTAAGCCAGTGATAAGAGTACTTAGATAGCCCCAAAAACCGTGAAATCCAACAGCTGTAGCTGCAACTTTTCTAGTGGCTATATTCGCTGTAGCAACTCCCCCAAGCGCTTGTGGTCCATAAATAAAAAAACCAGAAAGTATTAGGAAAGTAATATTAAGCCAAGGCGGTGCAGAAGAAATTCTCCAAAAAAGAAAAACAAAAAACGAAGCAAGTAGCAAAGAAATCACACACACTCTCTGAGATCTACCATTAAAAAATTTGTCTGTTACCCAACCAGATAACAATATTCCAAAAACACCAGATATCTCAAACGCAGCAACTATCCATCCTGCGTTAGTAAGAGATAAGCCCTTCCATTCTTTTAACAACATTGGTCCCCAATCTAAAATAGCAAAACGCAGTATGTATACAAAGATATTTGATACTCCAAGAACCCAAATAGCTTTATTCTTAAAAACTTTTTTCATTAAAAGCCGTCTATACTCAACCGAGCTTAATTCGTCACTTGCAGATATGATTTGTTCGTCTTTTTTACTATCTCCAGAATTGAAGTTAGTATTGATACTTGCATTATTATCCATTTCTGGGAGTCCTACAGATTTCGGTGTATCGCAAACTGAAAACCATATAAAAGCAACACATAGAAAAGCTATTCCAGAAGGAACATAGAAACACCATCTCCAGCCCAAAGAAACAACACAGCCACAAATAATATAAGCTAGTCCTGCTCCTATAGAATGAGAAGTGTTCCATCTAGACATTTTTGTAGCTAACTCTTTCGGAGGTATCCAATGTGTAAGCAAACGTGCAATAGGAGGGAACCCCATTCCTTGAAATAGTCCATTAACAACCCAGACCACGCCAAAGATCATCAAAGATGAACTAGACCCAAATATTATATTGCATATTGAACACATAAGCAAACCACATACTAACAAATGGCGCGAACTAAATCTATCAGCAGCAAAACCACTTAAAAATTTAGAAACTCCATATACCACACCGTGTAAACTTAAAAATACGCCAAGTTGTACTTTTGTGATACCCAAGTCTTCTTCCATTCCAGGCATAGCCATACTCAAGTTTTTACGTACAAGGTAAAATACGGCATAACAAACAATTGTAGATATAAGTGTACGGTTCTGCCAATATTTAAATCTCCTTTTAATATCATTTGAATTTGCAGCACTACACATCGGAACCATTTACTTTTTCCTCCATAACTCAACAAAAACTACTATACTACATACACTTTGCACACATATATGTTCACAATTATACATATACAAATAATGTTTTCACATCGTAATAAATTTTTTTAGATTTAAAACTTTTTCTTATTTTGAAGATTCTTCTATCGCAACCGCAACCGCAACAGACGCTCCTACCATAGGATTATTACCCATTCCTATAAGACCCATCATTTCAACATGCGCTGGAACTGAAGACGAACCTGCAAATTGAGCATCACTATGCATACGTCCCATAGTATCCGTCATTCCATAAGAAGCTGGTCCTGCAGCCATATTATCTGGATGCAAAGTCCTTCCAGTACCACCACCTGAAGCTACTGAAAAATACTTTTTGCCATTTTCAATAGACCACTTTTTATAGGTACCAGCAACTGGATGTTGAAAACGCGTAGGATTTGTAGAATTACCCGTAATAGAAACATCTACACTCTCATTAATCATAATTGCAACACCCTCGCTTACATCATCCGCACCATAGACCCTTACCTTTGACCTATCTCCGCATGAAAACAAAGTCTCCTTCGTAATATTTAATTTCCCTGTTAAGTAACCGTATTCAGTTTCAACATGAGTAAAACCGTTAACACGACTTATAATGTAGGCCGCATCCTTGCCTAAACCATTGAGAATAATCTTAAGAGGTTCTTTACGTACTTTATTAGCAGTCCTTGCAATACTCATCGCACCCTCAGCAGCAGCAAAACTCTCATGCCCAGCTAAAAAACAGAAGCATTTTGTCTGTTCTCTAAGCAACATTGCTGCTAAATTACCATGTCCTAGACCTACCAAACGTTGATCTGCCACAGAACCCGGAATACAAAAAGACTGTAATCCAATACCTATCGCTTCAGCCGCACCAACTGCATTTTTAATGCCTTTATTAATAGCTATAGCAGCCCCGACAATATAAGCCCAAACCGCATTTTCAAAAGCAATAGGTTGAATGCCTTTCACAATTTTCTCTACGTCAATACCTTTATTAAAACAAAGTTTCTGCGCTTCTTCTAAATCACTAATTCCATATTTTTCGATCGTTGATTTTATCTGCTTTATTCTTCTTTCATAGTTTTCAAATGCAACAACCATATTGTATCTCCTTATTCTTTCCTTGGATCAATCTTTTTCACTGCTTCGTCAAATCGGCCATAAGAACTTATATTTCCTTCAAAAGCTTCTTTATGGGAAATACCTTTTTTTATGGCTTCCATCATTTTGCCAAGATTCACAAATTTATAACCTATAACTTCATCATTCTCATCTAATCCGATCTCAAGAATATACCCTTCTGCCATCTCCAAATAACGAACACCTTTAATATTTGTGCTATATATTGTACCTGTTTGAGATCGCAATCCTTTTCCTAAATCTTCCATTCCAGAACCTATAGGTAGGCCGCCTTCTGAAAACGCAGTTTGTGTTCTACCGTAAACTACTTGCAGAAAAAGTTCTCTCATTGCAGTATTAATAGCGTCGCAAACCAAATCAGAGTTCAAAGCCTCCAAAATTGTCTTGCCACTTAAAATTTCAGCTGCCATCGCTGCTGAGTGCGTCATTCCACTGCAACCAATTGTTTCAATCAAAGCTTCTTCAATAACACCTTTTTTGACATTCAACGTCAGTTTACAAGCGCCCTGCTGCGGGGCACACCAACCTATACCGTGCGTCAAACCGCTTATGTCAGTAATTTGAGTGGGTTTAACCCATTCCCCTTCTTCAGGAATAGGAGCTGGACCATGTCTAGCACCTTTACTCACGTATGCCATTTGCTGTACTTCATAAGAACAATCATAAATACATTTTTCTTTGCAGCAACTCATATTTATCTCCTTAATCACAATGAAATACACTTAAAAGTTGTTGCTTCCGCACTAAAAAAGCGTATCTTTTCTTTATCTTTAAAAACTAAAACGGAGAGGGAGAGATTCGAACTCTCGGTACGGACCTTCATCCATACACCGGTTTAGCAAACCAGCGCACTAGACCAACTATGCGACCTCTCCATCATAATCACAGAAAATATTGTAATATAGTCTCATATAACAAGAAATTATATTAAATAATATAACTCTTAGCAATATGGTAAATTGCTTTCTACAATAATAGTTAGTATAATTTTAGTTGTTTACATATCACATACTATCATACTATAGAGACAATTAATCTAAAAGCTGGAGAGGCTAAAAAAAAATGGAATTGATTGATGGCAAAAAAATCTCAAGTGAAAAAAGAGAAGAAATTAGAGAAACGGTCAATAAAATTAAATCGCAAACTGGGAAAATTCCCGGACTTGCAACAATCCTAGTAGGCAAAAATTCGGCAAGCCAAGTATATATTAAATCAAAAATCAAAGCGTGTGAAAATGTCGGAATAAAGTCTTTTCATCACAATCTTGATGAAAAGTCATCAAAAGAAGATATTATAAATTTAATAAAAAAATTAAATGAGAACTCAGAAGTTGATGGCATTTTGCTTCAATTGCCTCTCCCACAAAATAGAGACATCCAAGATTGTATTAACTCAATTAACCCACTAAAAGATGTAGATGGGCTCCATCCTTTTAATGCAGGGCTTCTAAATTTGTCAAAAAACTGGGACGAGATAATCAAAAAAAATATCCTAGTTTCATGTACTCCACTTGGAGTTATGTATCTTTTATCTAAATCAAACATTGAAATTGAAGGCAAAACGGCACTAATTATCGGACGATCAAATCTAGTAGGTAAACCTTTATCCATGCTTCTGTTATCAAAAAACGCAACAGTCATAATCGCCCATTCAAAAACAAAAAACTTAAAAGAAATATGTAAATCTGCAGATATTGTTATTGCGGCTATAGGCAAACCTAGTTTCATAAACAGAGACTTTATAAAAAGTGGAGCTGTACTCATTGATGTAGGCATTAACAGAGTTTTAAATAAAATATGTGGAGATATAAATTTCGAATCAGTCAAAGATATGAATATAAAAATAACTCCCGTTCCGGGCGGTGTAGGACCTATGACCATAACAATGCTTTTAGAAAATACTTTAAAAGCATTTTACAACAGAAAACAAAAATAGATTCAAATTTTAACTATTAAAAACTAAATCGGACATACGAAGTTTTTTATCTTTTAGGACTTATAACATCAAATCCAGTATATTCTTGCAGTACTTTAGGTATTACCACGGAGCCATCTTCTTGCTGATAATTTTCAAGTATAGCCGCAAAAGTCCTTCCAACAGCAACTCCTGACCCGTTTAACGTATGCACAAGTTCTCTTCTCTCACCTTTTAACTTTATATTCATTCTTCTCGCTTGAAAATCCCTAAAATTTGAACAAGACGAAATTTCTCTATATACTCCATCGCCTGCAAACCATACTTCTAAATCATAAGTTTTAGAAGACGAGAACCCCATATCTCCCGTAGATAAAAGAACAACTCTATAAGGAAGCTTTAATAATTCCAACACACTACCTGCATCGAGTACGAGGGATTCTAGTTCTTTATACGACGTTTCTGGCTTCACAAATTTTACAAGCTCAACTTTGTTAAATTGATGATTCCTTATAAGACCTTTAGTATCTTTCCCATAAGACCCGGCTTCTCTTCTAAAACATGCCGAATAAGAAACATATTTTTGCGGAAGAAAAGACTCTTCTAGCACGCAGTCCCTATAGATATTAGTTATTGGAACTTCAGCAGTAGGTATCAAATATAAATCGTCGTTAGCACACTTAAATAAATCTTCTTCAAGATTGGGTAATTGTCCTGTACCTCTCATTGAAACACGATTTACAAGATAAGGCGTCACTATTTCTTTATACCCTTTTTTCTTATGAGTATCCAAAAAAAATGAAATAATAGCCCTTTCCAAATCACAACCTTCATTTTTTAAAATAGCAAAACGCGAACCTGAAATTTTAGAAGCAATATTAAAATCAAGGATTTTCAACTTCTCACCTATTTCCCAATGATACTTTGGCTTAAAAGAAAACCTCCTAGGCTCGCCCACGAACCTTAAAATTTTATTGTCTTTCGCATCTTTACCTACTGGAACACTTTCATCTGGAATGTTAGGAATACGTACAAGTAAATCTTCTATTTGCTTTTCAACAGCTAAAAGACGTTTATCATACTCCTGAATCCTATTTTTTAAAGCATTTACATCAACAACAAAGTCTCTAGGGACATCTTTATTTTCTTTTTTTAGACTACCTATTTCTTTGGACCATTTATTTCTTCTAGTTCTCAACTGTTCTATTTCGTTAACTAAAACTTTTCTTTCTCTATCCAAATTTAAAAGTTTGTCTAAATCAACATTTTGATTTCTATTTGATATAGCACGCTTGACTTTATCTATATCTTCTCTAATAATTTTAATATCCAACATTTTACACAGCCTCATTTATATTGCGTCTGTATCTTTAAAAATAACAATCATAGAAACCATACTAATAACCACTTTCAGCGTATCGTCAGAAATTGATTTTATGTTAAATACTGTTAAATACTTTCCTATTTTATATCATCATCAACATGTCGCAACTCAACAGAATATTTAGATCCAGTCGCCATTTCAACATCATTTACAAAACCGTCCGAACAGTCCGACAGATACTCAGTTTCAAGAGAAAATTTACCATTTAACACATCTTCCAAATCTATATAAACTTTTGTTTTACCTTTATATTTCTCAAAAATCTTTTTTAGTTTTTTACATAAAAATTCATCATATTTTGAAGTTGAAAGTTTTATATGAATTTGTTTACATTTTTGAGAAAATCCTCCTTTTGCCTCATCTATAGTCATTATTTCTTCAACTAGCAACTCAGTCTGTCTTTGATCGCCTGTCAATTTACCTTTCACCACAACAACATTATTAGGTTTAAGGTAATTGCCAAATTTCTTAAACCCTTTAGGAAAAAGTACAGCGTCTATAGTACCATACAAATCTTCTATCTTAAATTTTGCATATAGCTCTTTTTTATTCTTTGAAATAAGTTTCTTTATAATTACTATCATACCAGCAACGCAAATTTCTAAGTTAGTATCTTTAAGTAACGGAAGTTTGTCAAGTCTACAACCTGAGCAAGCAGCAAGATCCTCTTTTTTATCTATTAACGGATGCCCAGAAAGATAAAATCCTAAAACCTCTTTTTCAAACTCCAATGCTTTATAATGTTCAAGTGGCCTACATTTCCCTTTTTTCAATGAAAACACATTCATTGCATCTTCATCAGCAGCATTAAAAAGAAAACCTTGCACTGACTCTTTATCTTGTTTTAGCCTCGCAGCCTCATCAACAGACAAACTTACATTTCCAAGTAAATTCGCTCTTATTACAAATTTATCTGAGCCAAAAGAATCAAAAGCTCCAGCTTTTACAAGACTTTCAATAGCTTTTTTGTTTATTGAGTTTAAATTTATTCTCTGCAAAAAATCATTCCAATCTTTAAATTTTTTAATTTGAACACTATCAACAAACCTTGCTCGCTCTATAGAATCTGTTGCACCTTCCCCCACATTTTTAATGGCAAGAAGGCCAAAACGTATGTTAGAGCCTTCTATTTTAAATCTTCCGTCAGAATATTGAACATCGGGCGGCAACAATTTGATACCAAAGATACTCATATCGCTTAAATACATTACAAGTTTATTTTCCTCGTTGTCCTTTACAGCCGAACGGCCAATTTCGCTGTTAAGTAAAGCCGCAAAATATTCCAAGGGATAGTTTGCCTTTAAATAAGCTGTTCTATAAGAAATCAAGCCATAGGCCGCAGAATGTGACTTATTAAAACCATAACCCGCAAAAGCTACAATATTGTTAAATATCTTTTCTGCAGTTCTCTTGTTAACGCCTTTTTTCCTTGCTCCATCTATAAATTTTTCTCTTTCTTTTTCAATAACTTCTGGGATTTTTTTACTCATGGCTTTGCGTAAATTGTCAGCTTCTCCTGGAGTAAAACCAGCAAGTATTTCAGACATTTTCATTACTTGTTCTTGGTATAAAATTATGCCGTAAGTATCTTTTAGTACGGATTTTTGCAGGGGATGATCAAAAACAATTTTTGTCTTGCCATGCTTACGGTTTACAAAATCATCCAGCATGCCAGAACCCATAGGTCCAGGTCTATATAAGGCGATCAAAGCTATTACATCATCAATTCCGCTTGGCTTAAGTTTTCTTATTAAATCTCTCATTCCTCTACTTTCAAGCTGAAATACACCCATAGTTTTAGCTTCAGAAAGAAGTTTATAAGTTTTTTCATCATTTAATGGAACGTAATCTAATTTGAAGTTAGGTTTTTTCTCTTTTATAAATTTAACACACTCATTAATAACAGTAAGCGTCCTTAAGCCTAAAAAGTCAACTTTCAAAAGCCCAAGTTGCGACAGTACAACACCGTCATATTGAGTTGTGATTATATCTTTTGAGCCTTTTGAAAGCGGCGAATAATTTGTAATTTCTTCATTAGCTATGACCATACCCGCAGCATGCACACCGGTATGTCTTTTTAAACCTTCAAGTTTTTGCGAAGCAGTAATAAGTTTTGCAATCCTTTCATCACTTCTAGCAAGGTTGGATAATTCTTCAGAACTCTCTAATGCCTCAGAAATGCTCACATTTTGCGGTATAAGCTTTGCAATTTTATTAGACTCCGCAGGCACAAACCCCATAACTCTACCTACATCTTTTATAACAAGCCTAGATTGCATTGAACCGAACGTTATAATTTGAGCACACTTTTCTTCACCATACTTTTGGCGTACGTAATTTATAACCTCATCTCGTCCAGAATCTGCAAAATCTATGTCCAGATCTGGCATAGAATGCCTATCGGGATTTAAGAATCTTTCAAACAATAAGCCATATCTTAAGGGACAAATGTCTGTGATCCCTAAAGTATATGCAACCATAGAGCCAGCACCAGACCCCCTCCCTGGACCTACTAAAATGCCACGATCTTTTGCATATTTTATGAAATCTGAAACTATTAAAAAATAAGAAGAAAACCCCATCTTATTAATAATAGCAAGCTCATGCCTTAATCGCTTTTCCTGTTCCAGTTCAACTTTACCGTATCTTAACGCAAGTCCTTTCCAGCAAAGCATTTCTAAGTATTCAGAGTCAGATTTATATCCTTCCGGTACTGGAAATAGCGGCAAAAGAAGTTTATCCATAGCAATTTCAACATTTACCTTTTCGGCAATCTCTAAAGTATTCTTTATAGCTTCGGGTACATAGGAAAACGTCTTTTGCATATCTTCTGCACTGCGGTAATAAAAAAGATCTGAATCAAAACGCAATCTTTTAGAATCATTCAGCATCTTACCGGTACCGATGCAAAGCAAAATATCATGAATCTGATAATCTTCTTTTCTAAGAAAGTGGCAGTCGTTAGTAGCTACGAGCGGAATTGTAGTCTTCTTTGACAATTTAATTAGATCAGGTATTATTTTTTGCTGATCCTTGAGTCCGTTGTCCATAATTTCTATGTAAAAATTACTCTTACCGAAAATGTTGCAATATCCTATTGCAGCATTTTGCGCTTTTTCAAAACTCTCCCTAACTAACCAAGATGCAACTTCTCCTGCAAGACAACCAGAAAGAGCAATTAAACCTGAACTGTATTTTCCTAAAATTTCCTTATCAACACGCGGCTTATAGTAAAAACCTTCAGTAAAACCTAAGCTTATTATCCGCATAAGATTTTGATAACCTTCAAAGTTCTTAGCAAGCAATGTTAGATGATTATAATTATAGTTCTCACCATTCTTATTCCTACCATAACTTTTATCAAACCGCGATTTTGGAGCGACATATATTTCGCACCCTATTATAGGTTTTATACCGCTTTTCTTTGCAGATTGATAAAATTCAATAGCTCCATACATATTTCCATGATCCGTAATAGCAAGAGCTGGCATTTTATATTCTTTAGCTATCAAATTAAAGAGTTCGCTCGGATTACCCTTATCATCTGTAATTCTGCATGCTCCATCAAGAAGAGAATACTCAGTATGATTATGTAAATGTATAAATTCAGTTGCCATAAAAAATCCTTAAAAACTATTTCCAAATAAACTTCCAAAGAATTCTATACTCACACTACAAAAACTCCAATGTTCCAATAATCTTTGTTTTTATTTTAATCTAATCTAGTAATTTCCTCACTTAGTTTAGATATTATTTTAGTAATTATACCTAAACATGCATTTTGCTTGTCTTTTTCGCTGCAAGCAAAAGAACTCACTCAACCACATAAAGTCAAAAAAATGGATAAAGATAAATTTTTCTGCTTTAAACAACACTAAAGATGAAATTTAAATAACTATATCTTACTCTTATTATACTTTTTTACCATGTTTTTTACTATTAATAATCAAAACATAAATGTAAGATAACATGCTCTCGTTACTATAAATATAAAAAGAATCATAACCTCCTAATTCTTATTCATTACTATTATCACACATAATTTACATTATTATGCAGTAAGCATAAGCAATATAAAATATTAATATTGTGACTGTCGATAGAATAAATAAAAAAGAGAATTGACGAACTAGTAGAAGAAACATAATTAAATTATCTCATAGTCTCATTACTAGTTTCAGAAGATAAGTTAAATGGACTTTATTGCAAAAAATGAAAAACCTAAAAAATATCTGACTATTCTGGAGTTTCTTAATTCAGTTATAGAAGTTAGAATGAAGTAACTGGGATTTACTAAAAGGGAATTATTATGTTAAGTAAAAAGAGCACTTTGGACTTAAATGAAGAAGACAGTGTGGCATATGAAATGAGTCCTTTTTGATATAAGATTGAAGAACAAAAAGCTTTATTCTTCTTAAGTTTAAGTCATTTTTTAATTGTTATATATTGTTATATTTTGATTTATCACATCAACATTTGGTAGAATGTTTTTATGAAACTGTGCAAGTTCTCAAAAAGAAGTAAAGAACATGCTTATAAAAATTTCACGGATAAGCGAAACAAATTGCAAAAACTAAAGTTCGCTTCAGTTTCTTTTAGTGAAAGACTTGTTTTTGTTCCTCATTGTATGAGGAACATAGCAATTTGTACCGCTAAGGAAAAAGATAGCTACTATACTTGTTCAGAATGCTCTGGATGCAAGATAAACAAAATAAATAAACTTGCAAAAAAATTAAATTACCAGACTCTTTGCATTTTAAAAGGTGGCAGAGCAATTGAGAAAATAATAAAAGAGCAAAAACCAAGAGCTATTATTGGTATCGCTTGTTTTTTTGAAGGATACCAAGCATTTAAAATACTGGAAAATACAGATGTAGTAGTTCAGTTCATACCGCTTAAAAAAGATGGATGTGTTGATACGGACGTAGATATAGAGGAAGCTGAAAAGGTATTGAGATACGAGAATCAGGATTTTAAATAAAGATTTCAAAGAAAGCTTAAACATTAAAAAATTCTCAGTAAAAAAGTTTAAAAAGACAAAGAAAGAATGAAAACATTAAAATTTAGCGAATTGAATCTATCAAATGAAATACTTAAAGCGGTCAAAGATTTAGGTTTTGAAGAGGCTACACCCATTCAAAGTCTATCAATACCTAAAATGATGACTGGGATAGATATTGTAGGGCAAGCCCAAACCGGTACTGGAAAAACAGCAGCTTTTGGAATTCCTATTTTAGAGAAAGTCAATCCAAAGAACAGAGATGTTCAATCAATAATTTTATGCCCCACCAGAGAACTCGCTATACAAGTCGCAGAAGAATTAAAGCTTTTTTCAAAGTACAAAAAAGGCATTGACATAGTGCCGATTTATGGTGGACAACCTATTCAAAGACAAATGATCGCTCTTTCAAAAGGGGCGCAAATTGTCATAGGAACACCAGGCAGAGTTATAGACCATTTGGAACGCCAGACTCTAAAACTTGACGTAACCTCAACTATAGTTTTAGATGAGGCAGACGAAATGCTTGATATGGGTTTTAGAGAAGACATAGAATTAATTCTAAAATCCATGCCTGAAAAAAGGCAAACAGTCTTTTTCTCTGCTACAATGCCAAAGGAGTTTTTATTTCTTACAAAAAAATATCAACAACATCCTGAAATTATAAAAGTCGTAAGCGAAAAATTGACTGTTCCTTCAATCGAACAGTACTATTTTGACATAAGAGAGCATCAAAAACTTGAGGCTCTTGCAAGATGTCTTGATATGTATAGTCCAAAGCTTTCGCTCGTTTTTTGCAACACAAAAAAAAGAGTTGATGAAGTTGCTATAGCCCTTCAAGTAAGAGGCTATTGCGCTGATGCAATTCATGGCGACATGAGTCAATCTCAAAGAGACAGAGTTATGACAAAGTTCAGGAACGGCTCAGTAGAAATCCTTATAGCTACTGACGTCGCAGCAAGAGGGATAGACGTTGAAAATATAGATATGGTTTTTAATTTTGATATCCCGAAAGATGACGAAAATTACGTACATAGAATCGGAAGGACAGGAAGAGCCGGAAAAACAGGAAAAGCATACAATTTTGTCGCTGGGAAAGATATTTACAAACTCAGAGACATTCAAAGATATACAAAAGCAACTATCAAAAGAAAAAATATTCCATCACTCGCTGATGTCGAAAATACAAAAACAACGATAATGCTAGATAAGATAAAAGAAGTTCTAAAAGGAAAAGATTTGGAAAAATATGCAAGAATGACAGAGTCTCTAATTTCAGACGAAGTTACATCTTTAGATGTTGCAGCAGCACTTTTAAAAATGACATTCGTTGCAGAAAAAAAAGAACAAAAGTTAGACATTTTTGCGAAGAAAAACGAAATGATAAAACTCTTTATTAATGTAGGTAAAAAAGACAACCTAAAAGTAGGAGATTTAGTAGATACTATTACAGGTAAAGTCGGATTAAATAGTAAATTAATTGGGAATATTAAAATTCTAGATGCATTTTCATTTCTAGAGGTTCCACAAGATCATGCCGATAATGTAATCCACACTTTGCAATCAACTGACATCAAAGGAAAAAAAGTTTTCATAGGTCCTGCAAAAAGAAAACTTTCAGATAAGGTAAATTTTCAGAAATATTACACAAGAAGCAAAAATATAAAATCTTAGAGAGGATATAATGCCATTATTTGAATTTATATGTAAAAAATGCAACGAAAAGTTCGAGGTACTCGTTTTCAATAAAGAAAAAATAATATGCCCTAAGTGTAAGAACAATGAAGTTACAAAACAATTTTCAAGTTTTTCATCAATATCATCTTTTAGCTGCACTTCAGCAAACTTCTGCCCATCAGCTATTAGTAACAAACATAAATGCCCTAGCGGATGCTGCCATCATTAAGCAAATCTACATGAATTTTATTTATTACAACTTTTATTTTAGGTCCAAGATCAACAAGATAACAAACCAATAAGAAGATTGTCTCTAATAGTCTTTTATCTTTGATAAAAACTTGACAAAAACGTTAATTTTTAATTGTACTATAAGCTCAGTCACAAAAATGAATCTTTCTTATACTTGAGTTAAAAGTTATTTTTTCCTTGATTTGCCAAAAGATGATGAGATGTTATTAGTTATAAGAATATATACAATTAACATCATTATCGGTAAAGATACAAATATTTATCAATTACTTTTATGTTACTTCAAAAACTTCAAAGTAAAATATAGATACAAAAATGATCATTAGTCACTTGCAAGTAATCTTACTAAAAGTCAGACTTGGAGAGAAGAACTAAAATATGGAAAAGGATAATCTTAACCAATGCAAAATAGAATAACTAACTCAATTCAAAACCTAAAACATATACCGTGAGTATGAAAAAGCTAAATACACAGAGAATATACACGAGAAATAAAAAAATTAATATTTATTTATAAGCGCTGAGATTACAAATAGAAAAATAAAACGCATTTATAATATATGCAATTTTATGTTTCATAAATAATACATAAATAATATCCATTATTCTGAAAAATTTTATATTGTTATGAATTACCTAAAAGAAGATACTATTGTCGCATTGTCAACTCCAAATGGGAAATCCGCTATTGCAGTTATACGTTTATCGGGGAATGAATCATTTAACATAATAAATAAAATATTTAAAACAAATTCCAAATCAGACAAACAAGTTAAACACGGATATATAATAGATGGAATAGAAAAAAAAGATGAGGTTATATGCATATTTTTTAAATCACCACATACGTATACTGGTGAAGATTTAGTAGAAATTTCAGTACACGGAAACCCTATAATAATAAACGAAGTTTTAAATTTAACATATAAAAACGGAGCTAGACCTGCAGAACCAGGTGAATTCACTTATAGGGCATTTTTAAATGGTAAATTAGATCTTGCAGAAGCAGAAGCAGTATGCGCTTTAATAGCAAGTAAAACGGAAACATTTGCAAAAGTCGCTTTAAATAACATATATGGAAAATTCTCTTTAAAAGTAAAAAACATAAAAAATTCTTTAACAAATCTCATTGCTTTTATGGAAGCTAGTCTTGATCACCCTGATGAAGATATTATGTTTTTATCACTCAATGAAAAACTTTCAAGACTTAATTCTTATATAAAAGACGTACAAGATCTTTTAAATTTTTATAAAATAAGTAAAATTTTACAGAATGGAATAAAAGTAGCTATTATAGGGAAGCCTAACACAGGCAAATCTTCGCTACTTAACGCAATTTTAGGCAAAAATAGAGCGATTGTTACAGATATTGCAGGAACTACAACAGATACAATTGAAGAAGTGATAGACTGCCATGGTATTCCTCTCACAATCATAGACACTGCTGGTATAAGAAATCATACTAATAACTTAATAGAGCTTTTAGGACAGGAAAAAACTAAAGAAGCAGTTTCAAAAACCGACATATTAGTATGGCTATTTGATTCTTCTTGTGAATTAGATAATAATGATGTCAAAATAGCAAATTTTTTAGAAAAATCTAATCCAGACACACCTATTATAGGAATACTAAATAAATCCGACCTCTATCCAAAATTATCTTTTGCTGATATATTTGAATCTCTAAAACTCAATTTTTTTGCTTCTTTATCGCTATCCACAAAAACTGGAATAGGTATTGCAGAGTTACTAAAAGAACTTTGCAAATTTTCAGGCGGTTCAGACTCTAAAAACGATTATCTAATGATAAATTCGCGCCATTACAATCTCTTACGAAACGCTTTAGAGTCTTTAATAAAAGCAAAACAGACATTATCAATGAGAAATGCGGACGAAATCGCTTGCTTTGAAGCTGTTAACGCTCAAGCAGCTTTAAATGAAATTTTAGGAGTAAATGTCGCAGAGGATATTTTAGATACAATTTTCTCTACTTTTTGTATTGGCAAATAATAATTTCTCAAAATTCAAAATTAATCCTTGAAAACTATCTAATAAAGCATTCGAATCAAAATAAAGAGCCACTCTACATACTATTGTCATATTTTGTGTCACAAGACAACATAAAACTATATTTTAATCAATAAATTTAGAAAAGTTATGCTATCATCTCAAGAATTAATTATAATATAATTAATTTTTCACAACATAAAATATTTACTAGGAAAACAAATGCCACAAAAGTACGGACAGAACTTTTTAATTGACAAAAACATCGCAAATAACATAGTAAAAGCCGCAAACCTAACAAAACAAGATGAGGTCTTAGAGATTGGACCAGGTAGAGGCATTTTAACTAAAATTATACAGCCACAAGTAAAATACCTTACTGCAGTTGAAATCGACAACAATTTATTTCACAAACTGAGTAACTATATAGCACTAAACAATATTAAAAACACTAAAATAATAAACGGAGACTTTATCGGATACAATATTCCAACCACTAAATTCAAGATTATTTCCAACCTCCCATATAATATAGGTACAGCTATAATTCAAAAAATCTTGCCTTTAAAAAATTGGACTTGCGCTATTTTAATGCTTCAAAAAGATGTCTCAAGGCGCCTTATCGCTCATTTCAAAACTAAAAAGTATGGTTACATTTCAATATTTACCTCGTACTATGCCGAATCTAAAATCTTATTTGACGTTTCTCCAAAATGTTTTAGTCCTCAACCTAAAGTTGTCTCATCAGTCATAAAACTTATAAACAAAAATCAAAAACAACCTGAACCACTATTTTTCGAGTTTGTTAAACATTTTTTTAGCATGCGTAGAAAAACAATCTTAAACTGCTTAGCATCATCTAAATATTTAGAGTCAGAAAAAAAACGTGCATTACAAATTATAAACGCTTGTAACTTAGACCCTTTTTTAAGACCAGAAAATCTTTCTATTGCAGATTTTTTTTACTTGACAAACGAAGTAAAAAAAAGTACAATTTGTCGTCTGTAAAACTCTTTTTTCGTAACGAAAATAAGCAAATTTTCCAACTACTGTTGATTATCTTATCCACTGCTGTTGATAATAGGGAGATAATATGAACATTTCTGTTTTAGATCTATGGCAAAAGGTTATTGATAACATTAAACCATCTATGACCGCAGAAACTTATAATTTATGGGTAAACCCTTTAAAACCTGTAGCTCTTGAAAATAATACTTTCATTTTAGAAGTCCCCAATACTTACTTTTCGCAATGGATAGTAAATAATCAGCAAAAAAACATTGAACAAACTTTATCTTACTCATGTGGATATCCAATAATCTTAGAATTGAGACCGAGACAAAATATATCAGATATAGTAAGAAAAGTGGAGAATATTCCAAGACACATAGATACTCCAATTCAGACAATGCAAAAAGACCAGATAAATCCAAAATATTTTTTTTCAGGTTTTGTCGTCGGTACATCAAATAGATTTGCGCATGGATGTTGTGAAGCAGTTGCAAAAAACCCAGGTAAACAATTCAATCCCTTATTTCTATATAGCGGAGTAGGATTAGGGAAAACTCATCTATTACATGCTATAGGAAATTTCATAAAACAGTCTACACCGGACTTAAAAGTTCTTTATGTCACATGCGAGAAATTTGTCACTGAATTCATAGAGTCAATTCGATTTGACAAAATATCAAACTTCAAAAGCAAATACAGAAGCTTAGATTGTCTATTGATTGATGACATTCAGTTCCTAGTAGGTAAGGAAAGTTCTCAAGAAGAATTCTTTCACATGTTTAACAATCTCTTTGATTCAAAAAAACAAGTTGTCATTTCCTCCGACAGACCACCAAAAGAACTTGATGGTGCTGAGGAGAGACTAATCTCAAGATTTGAGTGGGGCATAATAGCAGATATACAACCACCAGATCTAGAAACAAGAATCGCAATTCTACGAAAAAAATCTGAAGAAGATAAGGTATACATTCCAGACGATGTCATACTACACATAGCAACACATATTAAGTCAAACATAAGACAACTAGAAGGCTCTCTACTAAAAATAAGTGCTTTTTCAGAATTTACAGGTGTACCTTTAACTATGGACTCTGTGCAAAAAATGCTTAAGGATATCATGAAGACAGATGATCATGCAAAAATAACAATAGAAAATGTACAAAAAATTGTTTCAGAAGAATTTAATATAGATATGAGAGATTTAAAATCAAAACGCAGAACAGACGCTATTGCATTTCCAAGACAAATCGCAATGTATCTTATAAGAACACTATCTGATGAGTTTTCAACCACAACTATTGGTAATGCTTTTGGAGGAAGAGATCACTCTACTGTTATGCATGCTTGTAACAAAGTGAAGGGAAAAATGAATTCCAATCCGTATTTTAATGCTAAAATCAACCAGATCATTAAAAAAATACGCAGCATAACAGAATAATGAATTAAATGGGTATAACTTGGTGAGTAATGTATGTAAGATTGACACTACAAAAAAATATGTTAATAGTATTAATAACACTGGCTTTTTATTAACATAGTTATCTTCATTAAACTTTTGCAAATTTACATTTATAAATATAAATTTTTTAGATAGTTAAAAAGTTCTTAACAGTATACGGATTATTATTAATATATAATGATTTTCTAAAATTCAGGAGGAAAATAGTGATGAACATAATCTGTGGAAAAGATGAGCTATTAAGAGGTATACAAACAATACACTCAACAACATCATCTAGAGGCACTCTTCCTGTACTATCAAATTTTTTATTTGAAACTAAAGGAAACAGAATAAAACTTTCTTCGACCGATCTTGAAATAGCAATAGAGTGTTACATTAAAGCTGAAATAATTGAAGATGGTGGAATCACAATACCCACAAAAAAGTTTTCTGATATTGTGAGAGAGCTTCTCATAAATAAGGAAATAGAAATCAAAACAGACGAAATGAATCACATAAATATTACATCAGGAAAATCTAAATTTAATCTTATGGGAATTTCAAAGTCAGAGTATCCTATTATACCAACTCTATCCAGAGAAAAGTGTTTTACAATTGAGAAAGAAATTTTTGTCAAAATGCTTAAGAAAACTGTCTTTTCAGTATCCAGAGATTTACAAAGATATGTTTTGAACGGAATTTATTTTGCATTGGTTGATAACAGACTCAGCATGACTGCTACAGATGGTAGACGACTTGCCCATATTGAGACTAGTAGTATAAAAGAAACAATAAAAGAAGGAAAAGCCATAGTTCCTACAAAAGCTGTAAATGATATATTAAGGTTGTTATCTTCAGATATAGAATCTGAAAATATAAATATTAGCATCACAAATAATCAAATAGCTGTAGGAATAGATGATATAGTTTTTCTTTCAACGCTTATAGATGGAGTTTTTCCAAGCTATGAACAAGTTATACCTAAAAATTCACAACTAAAAATAAAATTAAATGTAAGAGACACTCTTGCTGCTGTGAAACAAATGGCTGCTCTAACTGATAATAAGCTTTCATCTAATATATCATCGGCTGTAAAGTTTTATTTTGACACAGATATATTAAAAATTTCAGCTTCAACAGCTGGAATTGGTTCTGGAGAAGTTGAACTTGAAGTAGAATATAAAGATAAGCCGTCAGAGATTAACTTTAATCCTAATTTTGTAAAAGAAGTTTTACAAAATATTGATGAAAATTTTGCTATATTTGAATTCACGGATTCTTTAAATCCTGCGTTAATATGTCCAGAAAATAGTAAAGACTATCTATATGTTATAATGCCAATGAGAGTTTAAGTAAGTATGTCATGGACATCTTCTAAAGAAGTAATAAGTCTATTAAAAAAACAGCTTGGATTGGATGACGTTTTTTTTATATTAGAGAAAGTTTGGGGTAAAGAAATCGGCATAGAGTGTATTAAGATAACTGGATATAAAAACGGGACAATTTTTACACAAACACAAAGTTCAGTTGCAGGCTATGATCTAGTAGTTCGCAGAAAAGAAATAGTTAAAAAATTAAATCAGTATATAGGCAACTCAAAAATAAAAAATATAAAAGTAAGTATAAGATAGAGATTTTATAATAGTTTTAAGTTAGAATAGTTATAATTAAGAGGAATTTTATGTTGAACGAAGAAGTAAGAAACGAGGCTTATAAAAATGGTAATTATGATGCATCAAATATTCAAATTCTTGAAGGATTGGAAGCTGTACGCAAAAGACCAGCTATGTATATAGGCTCAACAAGCAGTCAGGGACTCCATCACTTGGTTTACGAGATTGTTGATAACTCAATAGATGAGGTTCTTGCAGGTTATTGTAAGAATATTGATGTTGTTATTCATAAAGATAATTCTGTAACTGTATTAGATGATGGTCGCGGAATTCCAGTGGATTCTCATCCAGACCCTAAATTTAAAGGGGTATCTGCATTAGAAATAGTTCTTACAAAACTTCATGCGGGTGGGAAATTCGATAAAGACTCGTATAAAGTTTCAGGTGGACTCCATGGCGTGGGAGTCTCGTGTGTAAATGCTTTAAGTGATTCGTTAGAAGTTGAAGTTTATCGCAATGGTAAGGTGTACAAGCAAAATTATTCTAAAGGCAAACCTTTAGGAATTGTAAAAGAAATTGGAAAAACTGATGAAATGGGGACAAAAATAACGTTTCACCCGGATCCAGAAATTTTCTCGGTGACTACCTATTCTTTTGATATTCTTACAAACAGATTAAGGGAGCTTGCGTTCTTAAATGCAGGTGTGCGCATAAGGATTATAGATGAGAGGGAAAATAAGGAACATACTTTTGATTATAATGGTGGCATAAAAACTTTTGTAAAGTATTTGAATACAAATAAAAATGTTATTAATAAAGAGCCAATATATTTTTCAAAAGCAAAAGATGGTGTAAATATAGAAGTCGCTATGCAATATAATGATTCTTATAACGAGAATATCTTTACTTTTGTAAATAATATTAATACTGTGGAAGGTGGGACTCATTTGTCAGGATTTCGCTCTGCCTTGACAAGATCAGTCAACGAGTATATAAAGAAAAACGAAGTATCAAAAGTCAAAGATTTAAAACTTTCAGGTGAAGATGTTCGTGAGGGACTTGTTGCTATTATTTCCACTAAAGTTCCCAATCCTCAGTTTGAAGGACAGACAAAAACAAAGCTTGGTAATTCTGAAATTGAAGGTATAACACAATCTATAGTCGGGGATGCTCTTGCGACTTTTTTTGAGGAAAATCCAGCTATTGCAAGTCAAATTCTGAATAAGGCGATTAGTGCTGCAGAGGCTAGAGAAGCTGCAAGGAAAGCAAGAGAGCTTACTAGAAGAAAGGGAGCGCTTGATTCAGCATCTCTTCCAGGTAAACTTGCAGATTGCTCTGAAAGGGATCCACAAAAGACGGAGTTATTTATTGTTGAAGGAGATTCTGCAGGTGGTTCTGCAAAACAGGGTAGAAATAGAGCTTTTCAAGCGATATTGCCTTTGAAAGGGAAAATTTTAAATGTGGAAAAATCTCGTCTTACAAAAATGCTTGCGAACGATGAGATAAGAACTTTGGTGACGGCAATTGGTGCAGGTATAGGTAGAGATGAGCAGGATTTTAATATAGATAAAGTTCGTTATCATAAGATTATTATTATGACGGATGCCGATGTTGATGGAGCTCATATAAGAACACTACTTCTCACATTTTTTTATAGACAGATGCCGCAACTTTTAAACAAAGGGTACATATACATAGCCCAACCACCGCTCTATAAGGTTAAGAAAAATAAAAAAGAGCTGTATTTGGATTCTGAAGAAGAATTAGATAGGTTTTTATTTCAACAGGCATTAGATGGATTGTCAATGTCTCTTATGCGCAAAGGTAGGGAAATAAAGATAATTAAGAATAGTGCATTACGAAAAATAATTTCAAGTATAAGCGAACTTGGGATGTTCTTAAGTAGAGTACAAAAAAAGGGAGTGGATTGGAAAGATTATCTTAAATTTAAAAGCGAGGGACGATTGCCGCTTTACAGAGTAATAGAAGGTGAAAGTGTAAGATATATTTATTCTGATAAAGAGTTGAAAGAATTTAAAAATCAACTGTTTGAAAAACATAAAGAAATTCCTATTTTGTCTCGAAAGGATAATCTTATTGGAGTTAGAGAAAATCAAGTTCAGATTGATGACGATATTATTATGATGCTTAAGTATAAAGATTTGTGGGAATTACCATGTATAGATAAACTTGTAAAGCAGCTTGAAGTTGAAGGATTAGATATGAAAAATTATGATCAAAGACTTGAGATGCCAGTTTATAAACTTCGATATGAAGAGAAAAAGACTCAAGGAGATATTTACGAACTTCATTCTGCAACAGAACTTATTGAGACGGTGAGAGAGCTTGGTAATAAAGGTGTATCAGTTCAAAGATATAAAGGTCTTGGCGAAATGAATCCAGAGCAGCTTTGGGAAACTACAATGAATATAAAAAACAGAAAACTTTTACAGGTAACCCTTGAGGATGCTGTTGAAACGGATAGAATATTCACAACTTTAATGGGTGATCAGGTAGAGCCTAGAAGACTTTTTATACAAATGCATGCTTTAGATGTAAGGAACTTAGATATTTAATATTTGAGTGGCAGAAAGTAAATGATGATTAACTTGAGCCTAAAAATTTGCTTTAAAAACATATATGCAGATATTTTAAACAAAAGAAGTTTTTTTGTGTATAAATAAGTTAATAAAATATTATAAAAATGTTATTTAATAATAGAAAATGAAATACGCCTATTTGTTACAAAAAAATTGCCTATAAAAAAAACTAAAAGGCAATATTTGGTTTCTAAATATATGGTTTATTAAGAGAATTTCATGATATTTCAATTTTTCTTTCTCTCACTTGACTCTCAAGAAGCAGTATTTTTCACAAGAACCTGCAAATTAGAAGAAAAACTAGAGAGAAGTATAAAAAATATATAATCCAAAATATTTAATTCAAATGTTACAATAATGTATGCGCCTCAAGAGTCCATTTTTAACGGTAATGGTAGGATTGAAAGATTTCAATGCCTACTTTTTGTATAAAAAAAGTACTTTAACAAACTATTATCTATTAGAATGGTTCGCATAATAATTATAATAGTATCAAATAATAGGATAACTAGCATAATTTGGTAGAGTTTTCTTGGAATTATTTGCACAAAACAATCAAAAAGAAATGTGTTAAGTGTAGGACATGAAAAAATTTACAGATATGGGCAAAGTCGAGTTAGTCTGCAAAAGATGTTTTTTGAAATGTCTACTTATACTACTTATAAGATTTGATTGACTATTTTGAAAGATCTAGAATTTTTAACAGAAGAACATTAAATACTTAACAAGTTAATGGATAAAAATTATGTACAAAATATACAAATTCTAAGGAATGTGGTTGAAGCAGTCTTAAATTGGTGGACTCCATTTAGCTTATGAATCTAATAGAAAATAGAAATAAATTATAAAAAATTCTCAGTAAGTTTTTCATGATACAAAGAAGTAAAAATATAATTTAAGATTAAAAAGAGGATGGAATGGTGAAGGATGTTAATGAGCAAGCGAAAGCAATAACTTCTGAAGTTATTGCTACAAGTATTGCGCCGCGGAATATTGAAGATGAAATGAAGAGTTCTTACATTGACTATGCTATGAGTGTTATAGTTGGAAGGGCTTTACCTGATGTCCGGGATGGATTAAAGCCCGTTCACAGAAGAATACTTTACGCTATGAAAGAAATGGGCTTAAAGCATAATAGTGCATATAAAAAGTCTGCTAGAGTTGTTGGAGATGTACTAGGTAAATATCATCCACATGGAGATGCGGCGGTTTATAGTGCTATGGTTAGAATGGTACAAGATTTTTCGTTAAGATATCCGATAATTGATGGACAGGGAAATTTTGGTAGCATAGATGGCGACTTTGCAGCGGCCATGCGTTATACTGAAGTGAGAATGGGTGCAATTACTGATGAAATGCTTACAGATTTAGATAAAAATACTGTTGATTTCGCTCCAAATTATGATGCTTCTTTAAGAGAACCTGTCATACTTCCAACAAAATTTCCAAGTCTTTTGATTAATGGTTCAGCTGGCATAGCTGTAGGTATGGCTACGAATATTCCTACTCACAACATTGGCGAGGTTAGTGATGCGTTGATAGCTTTAATTGATGATGAGAAACTTTCAGTTTCGCAAATAGCAAAATATATTAAGGGTCCAGATTTTCCTACAGGAGCAATAATTTTAGGTAAAAACGGAATTAATGATTATATGGAAAAAGGCAGAGGTTCGGTAAAAACTAGGGCCAAGGCTAGTATAGAAAAAACTAAAAGCGGTAGAGAAGCAATAATAGTAAATGAGATTCCTTATCAGATTAATAAGGCTAATCTTATAAGTTCTATTGCTGATTTAGTAAAAGATAAAAAAATTGATGGTATTTCTGATTTGCGTGATGAATCTGACCGTGATGGCATAAGAATAGTTATTGAGGTTAAGAGAGACGCAAATGCACAGATTGTTTTAAATCAGTTATATAAACATACTCAAATGCAATCATCATTTGGCGTTATAATGCTTGCTCTTGTAAATAACAGACCAAAAGTCATGAATATTAAAGAAATTTTGATTCATCACATTGAGCATAGAAAAATTGTTATTACAAGAAGAACAAAATTTGATTTACAAAAAGCTGAAAATAGAGTGCATATTCTAGAAGGTTTAAAAATAGCAATTGATAATATTGACGATGTTATTAAGTGTATCAAAGAATCTTCAGATGAAAATATTGCGCGCTCAAACTTGATGTCAAAATTTCTTTTGACTAAAACTCAAGCTGAAGCCATTTTGGAAATGAAAATTCGTCAATTGACTGGACTAAAGAGAAAAGAGATTGAGGATGAGTTGTCAGAAACCACGGAGCTTATTAAAGAACTTAGTTCCGTATTGTCGGATCCAAGAAAAGTTTTAAATATAATTAAAGATGAGATTGTTAACATAAAGAAAAAATATGGTGATAAGCGAAGAACACTAATTCAAAGTGAAGAAGTTAACTTCAATATTGAAGATTTGATTCAAGATGAAGAAGTTGCGGTAACAATGTCACACTCCGGATATATTAAGCGTATATCGCTTGACACCTATAAGGCGCAACATAGAGGTGGACGAGGAATAACTGGAATGAACACTAAAGAAGAGGATTTTGTAGAAAACTTATTTATTACGAACTCGCATTCTTATATACTGTTTTTTACAACGCGCGGAAGACTATACTGGAATAGGGTTTACGAGATCTCTGAAGGAGCAAGAACATCAAAAGGGAAGGCTATAGTGAATTTCTTACAGCTTCAAGGAAGTGAAGAAAAAATTACTGCGACAATTCCGATAAAATCTTTTGATTCTAAATATGTTAAAGATGAATATCTACTTATGTGCACGAGGAAAGGTATAATTAAGAAGATTGCTCTTGATAAATTCGCTAGCCCTAGAAAAGGCGGTATAATAGCAATTAAGCTTGAAGAAGGTGATATTTTGAAGGAAGTTAAAGCTGTAGAGAAAAAATCTGAAATTATAATCGCAACTAAAAAGGGTATAGCTGTAAAATTTAGAGAAAGTGATGTACGTGCGGTTGGGCGGAATTCTATAGGGGTGAGAGGTATTTCTCTTAAAGATGATGATGAAGTTGTAGGTATGGAAATTTTTTCTCAAAACGATGTTTTTCTATCTGTGTCTGAAAACGGCTATGGTAAAAGAACAGAAGTAAGAAAGTATCGTCTCCAAAAAAGGGGAGGATATGGGGTTATAAATATACAGACAACAGAAAGGAATGGGAATGTTGTTGGAATTAAGAAAGCAAATGATAATGAAGAAATAATGATTGTTACACAAAAAGGTATAACCATAAGACTTAAGGCCAAAAGTATATCCGTTATAGGAAGAAACACACAAGGTGTTCGTCTTGTTCGTCTTGACGATGATGATAAAGTGGCGAAAGTAGCAACAATTACACCTTCTGAATAAAAGATGAAAATAACAAAATCATGAGTTTAATTATAAAGAATAAGGATTATGAGAAGTAAAAGAGACTTTTTTTCTGTAATTAGCTGAATACAGTTATTTAATTTTAATCTTAGGAATTTTATATCCTACGTAAACTATCAGTATCCAAATTGGAAGTGCAATAACTTGTTTTGTCATTGAAAGTTGTGGTGATATTGCCATAACAGCTAGGATGAAAAAAATGAACAATAAAGAAGCGTAATTTGAATATGGGTAAAATGGTGATGGAAATGAAGTTTTTTGGTTTTCAAATTTTTTTTGTTTTTTAAACTTAATGTGAGATATTGAAATAAGCATCCAGTTAAGAATGATACATATAACTACGAAACTCATAATTATTTTAAAAGCATCAGACCAATTTGGCATAAAGTAATTTAACGGCACTACTGAAAATGTCAGAATGCCTGATAGTAAAATGGCTGTCAGGGGAACTCCATTTCTAGTTGTTTTTGTGAAAACTTGAGGTGCGTTATTTTGCAAAGCAAGGCCATAGATCGTACGACTGTTGCTATAAATGCAACCGCTATAAACAGATAGTGCAGCTGTTAAAATAATAAAGTTGAGCGTCCATGCAGCATATTTAAATCCTATTTTGTCAAATATCATTACGAAAGGACTGTCAGTAGCATTTAAATTACTCCAGTGATAAAGCGATAAGAGTATAGTTAAGGAACCGATGTAAAGAAATAAAATATGCGATACTACTTGATTAATAGCCTTGGGTATAGTTTTTTTAGGTTCTAGGGTTTCGGCAGCGGTAATACCTACTAGTTCTAAGCCACCAAAAGCAAAGATTACTATTGGCATGGTTGTTATAAGTCCAATAATGCCATGAGGGAAAAAACCGCTAAAAATAGAATTTCCTGTGTGATTGTTTGTTACTAACCATAGATTTTTAAGGGTTGAGCCGTCAACTAAATTTGGATTTATAATTAATATATATAGTCCTGTTAAAATCATTGCGCACATTGCTATAATTTTAACAATTGCAAACCAGAACTCTATTTCAGCATAAGCTTTTACAGCAGCGAGATTTATTACATTTGTAAGTATAAAAAAAAATAGGGTGGTTTTCCATGTTTCTAGTGTTGGGAACCAGTACTGGAGATATGCTGCCATAGCTGTCAACTCTGCTATGCCTACCATAACATATATAATCCAGTAATTCCAGCCTGCTAAAAATCCTGGAAAGTTCCCCCAATATTTATTTGCAAAATGACTAAGTGAACCCGCAACAGGCTCTTCTGTGTTCATTTCACCCAGTTGTCGCATAATGGAGAAAATCAAAATGCCAGCAATTATGTAGCCCAAAATAACTGCTGGACCTGCTATAAAAATTGCACTTCCAGTTGCTAAGAATAAACCTGTACCAATAGTACCGCCGATTGTAATGAATTGAATGTGACGATTTGTTAATTTGCGTTTCAAATTACTTTCATGCGATTGCGACATAATAAGCTCCTGTAATAAAATTATAAACCAAATAGGAACGTAAATAAGAATATCAAACCAATCACTCTAATAACACTCCTAAAATAATTTTAAATGATACTATCATTGCTGAATTTTACATTCTAATGGATTGTTATGTCATTGTTATATTTTATACTGTACCGTCATATTTTGTCAGTACCTTACTACATAATTATACAAAAATTGAAAATAGAGCTTCAAGATACTGAAAATTGTTTGATGCTTTATAAAAGCTTTAATTTTTTATAATATATAACAAATAATAAAGGGTAGATTTGCATGAAAAGAAAATCTTCGAGAAAACAGAAGGAGAAGTCTTCGAATAGGGAAGAATATCGGAAATTAAGGAGTATGATCATGATTGCACATTTGAGAAAGCTGATGTTAGTGGTAGCGCTAATAGTATTACCGTGTTTAGTGCATGCGGATCCGTTGCGTTACTCTGAGGAGATAAAGTAATTTACTGGAACCCGCAGCATAACTCAAATGGTTGGATAAAATAATTCGTCATAACCGTATCGCAGAAAAAAGGATACTTCCTCTGAAAAATCTGGATATTACGAAGAGTTAGTGGCCTTTTGTTTAAAAAAAATGCAGGAGAAAGATAAAGGATACAAACATATCAATTTATAGAGATGCTTTTTTGCATCTTTTTATTGTTCACAGACACGAATTACAACCTAATTTACGCATATTATTAAGTGAAAAATAACGTTGTTTTGTTTATATGTGATAGATATACTACCTTTCAAGATGGCTTAGAGGGAAAGTGTGTTTTTTATATTGATGATGTAAGTAATGTAGAGAAATTCTATATCATTTCATTTTATTTCTTAATTTGAAGTTTTTAGGCAATATAATATGCGTATAAACTCTATGTTTATTTTTGAGGCAGAAAATGTAAAGTGAGATAAAATAAAGGGGCTCGCGTTTTAAACATTCGTATACAAAATTATTACCTAAAAATATAGTTGAGAGAATTTTTAATGAGTACTTTAAAGGATATATTTTTGATAGATAGTATGCCAGAATTTGTAAAATCATTAAAAATAAGAGTATACCATCTGTTTTGTCGCGTGCTCTCATTTAAAGAGAGTTAAAAGTATTTTATTAAAATAAAAGTGGATATCGGTTGTTTTACGCAATTGTTACTGTGAATATGATTGGAGAAAGCAAACCTCCGTCAAGGATCTTATTTAACTGCTGTAAGAAATTTGAAAATTTTGCTTGAAAAATGTGTGATTATAGAAAATGCTCTGCGTGAAGTAACGTTGTTGAAAGTTTTAAAAATATATTATTGTGCTGTAGCTATATTATCCGAAGCTGACATAATAACATTCAATACTCATAAAGATTTATATAAGTATTTTAATTTTATTATTAACTAGAATGTTGAAATAAATTCTAAATTGTTAAAACAGTAATATAAATATATATTATATTGTCCAGGTCAGTTTTATTGAGCTCTACATTAAATATGTTTCACGTGAAACAGTGTGGAATTTGAAAGGCAGAGCATTTAATGGAGTTTTTAATGGGTAAGATAGTCGCAATAGCTAATCAAAAAGGTGGTGTGGGTAAAACAACAACCGCAATTAATTTGGCGGTTAGTCTGGCACATTTAGGGTGTGAGAGCTTGTTAATTGATATGGATCCGCAAAGTAATACAACTACTGGACTTGGAGTTGATAAGAATAGTCTTGAAAGAGATATTTATGATGTTTTAGTAAATGGAATTGCTTTGGAAGATATTCTTAAAAATACTATTATAGATCGACTTGATATTGTGCCTGCGACTACTGATTTAAGTGGAGCTGAAGTGGATTTAGTAAATGTGAATGACAGAGAGAAAAAGTTAAAATTTGCATTAGAAAAATTTCGTAGAATGTATAAATATATTATTATAGATTGTCCTCCGTCTCTCGGACTACTTACAATTAATGCTTTAGTTGCAGCGGATAGTGTTCTGATTCCTATGCAATGCGAATTTTTTGCTTTAGAGGGATTAGGACAACTTTCTGGGACAATTTCTGCATTGATGCAGAATTACAGTTTGAATTTAGAGGGTATCCTATTTACAATGTATGACTCTAGGGCCAATCTAGTAGAACAAGTAGTAGAAGAAGTAAAAAAATTTTTTAAAGAAAAGGTTTATGAAACAAAAATACCAAGAACTATAAAACTTGCTGAGGCACCGAGTTTTGGAAAACCTGTTTTACTGTATGATTCGTCATGCAAAGGCGCTCAAGCTTATTTGGACTTTGCAAGGGAATTTCTTGTAAGGCAAATTTAAAAATAGGTTTTAAAATGAAAGCATATAAGTGTTAAATTGCAAAGTTTGTTTTTAGTGATAAAGCTTGACTAATGTTGCTTATATTTTTATTAGCTAAAAGTAATGTATGAGAGGGGGTTATGTATAAGAAGGCGTTAGGAAGAGGTTTGGAATCGTTAATGCCGTCACTGTTGGCAAGTAGAGTATCGATAGAGGAGAAAATAATAACAATATCATTAGATAAAATTAGATCTAATAGATTTCAGCCAAGAAATAAATTTGATGAAACTAAACTTCAAGAGCTTGCATATTCGATAAAAAAGCATGGGCTTGCTCAACCTATTTTAGTTTCTGAGTCTATAGTTCCAGGTGAATATGAAATTATTGCTGGTGAAAGAAGATTCAGAGCATCTAAGCTTGCTGGCAATAAAGATATAAAGGCAATAATAAAGCATTCCATAAATGATAAACAGAAGTTCGATTTAGCATTGATTGAGAATATTCAGAGAGAAAATTTAGACCCTATTGAAGAAGCAAAAGCTTTTAAAAGACTTGTAGATGAATTTGGACATACCCATGAACAAATTGCAGAAATTGTTGGCAAAGATAGGCCTGTAGTGTCAAATGCATTAAGACTTTTATCTTTACCCGAAGATATTCAATTGTTAATAAGTGAAGGTAAAATTTCATCTGGACATGGAAAAATTCTTGCTAGTATAAATGACGAAAATCAAATAAGAATAATTGTAAATAAAATATTAAATGAAAAACTCTCTGTAAGAGCGGTAGAAAGAATTGTTTCAGGTATTAGTTCTAATAAAAAATCTTACAAATGGAGTAAGCAGAAGCAAGAACAAGAAGTAGAGTTGGTAGATTTGAAAGAAGAAATTCAAAGAAAACTTGGGACAAAAGTAAATATTCTAGGAACTACTAGAAAGGGGAAAATAGAAATATATTATTATTCTTTAGAAGATTTGGAGAGAATTATAAAAGAGCTTAGTGTTACCTGTTAATAAGTTGAACTTGTTTTTTGTTTAATATATGGATATAGGAGTGTGTTAAAGAGGATAATTTGTAAAAATATATTGAAAAGTAAGTAGAATTTATTTGTTAATAAATTGTTGATAATTTTTTATAGGTGACCTTGAACAAACATAACAAGTAAAATGTATAACTTGTTGCTTTCCTTAAAGTTTCCTGCTTTTTTTATTGACAAAATATTTGCTGAATTTATTTTTTAAGTTTAATTGAATACATATGTAAGTTAAAGGGTAGTCTCTTATAAAAGAAAGAAGTGTTTAAAGATTTGGTTTATGCACAAATAGATATTTTATTTATTTGTTACATTAAATTAATCGTTAAAAAGTATAGAATGATAAACAAAATTGAAGTAAACGACGAATTTAAACAAGCGTATAATTTGATAGATAAAACCTGTGACTGTGTTTTCATCACAGGAAATGCTGGTAGTGGCAAGACTACTTTTTTACATTATTATATGTCTCGCACAAATAAAAAAACTGTTGTTCTTGCGACTACAGGTGTAGCTGCTCTTAATTGTGGTGGTCAGACGATACACTCATTTTTTAATTTTAAGCCTGATGTGACTCTTTCAAAAATAAAGCGAAGGAAACTTTCTGAAAAATCCATATATAAAAAAGTTGAAACAATTATCATTGATGAAGCTTCAATGTTACGTTGTGATGTTTTAGATTGCATAGATAAGTTTTTAAAATTAAACAGAAGCGAATATAGAAACCCGTTTGGTGGCGTGCAAATTGTTTTTATAGGGGATTTAAAACAATTGCCTCCTGTAGTAAATAAAGGAGAGCAATATATATTCAATTCTATGTATAAATCTCCTTATTTTTTAAGTGCAAATTCGTTAGATAAGTGTATTCTAAATACTATAGAGTTTAAAAAAATATATAGACAAAAAGACACTGAGTTTATAGAGTTACTAAATGCTGTGCGTAGTGGTGAGATAACAAGGAAGAATCTTGAAAAGCTCAATAAGAAAGTACCTAATAAAGAAGTGTCTTTTAATGTTTCAAATAAATCGATGAAAGTCTATTTGACAACTACAAATAAAAAAGCAGCGTCTATAAATCATGGTTATCTTTCAAAAATAAAACATAAACAGTTAATTTTTGCTGCAGAAACTGAAAATGTCAAAGGTTGGTTAAAAACTTTTCCTGCAGAGCTTGACCTTGTGATAAAGAAAGATGCTCAGATAATGATGTTAAATAATGATGTCAACCGTAGATGGGTAAATGGTAGTATTGGTGTAGTTGAAGATATAAAATGGGGTAATTGTTCCAACAAGACATTAATATATGTGAAGTTTCCAAGCGGAAGAATTGAATGTATTGAACCATATAAGTGGGAATTGTTTAATTACAAATGGAATGAAGATTTAAAACAGATAGAAACTGAAAGCGCAGGGTTTTTTAAACAATACCCTCTAAAACTTTCATGGGCGATTACGATACATAAAAGTCAGGGAAAAACTTTTGATAATGTTATTATAGACATGGGGCAAGGTTCATTTGCTCCTGGTCAGTTATATGTGGCGTTAAGTCGTTGCACTTCTTTTGATGGAATAACACTTTCAAGACCACTTACTGAAAGAGATATTCTTACTCCTAAGATTCCCCCTTTAAAGTTAATTGAATAAGCAACTGCAATATTGTAAAACTATCCTATTTAGTATTATATAGTAATAAAGAGTATTTTCGATTAGGTTTGTAAATTTCTTGTGTAACTATTATAATTTATTAATTGAAAAGTTTGGTTAAGAAAGGAGAGATGGCCGAGTGGTTTAAGGCGCAGTCCTGGAAAGACTGTTTATCTGAAAGGGTAACTAGGGTTCGAATCCCTATCTCTCCGATTCTTTTTGATATAGTGTTGAATAAGTGAATGAATTTTGTTTTAGTAAAGTTTTAATTATGATTAGGTAACATCTAAAAAGCATTTTTTTTAGGATATGGTTTTCTAGGAGTTTTATTTTATAATTGCCTAACATACTTAGTTGTGGGTTTTATGAGCATTCAAAATTATATTTTTCAAAATTAATTGAAAGGCAAGAGTATTTTATATATAATCTATTCCATGTAGTCATATGTTTTAAATGAAAAATTCTAAGACTACAATTAAAAAATAGCTTTAAGTTTATTTTATATATTAATTTGATGATTGTAGAACTATTTGTGCTGCCATCGTCTAGCGGTTTAGGACATCGCCCTCTCAAGGCGAAGATCACGGGTTCAAATCCCGTTGGCAGCGTTTCAGTATGTTAACGTTATGAATCAGCTTAATTATTTTTTTTCAAACAATAAATAATTGTATTTTATCTTACTCTAGACTACTCTTGATATTCGGACTTGCTCATTCGTTTCTTGTTTTGACTTTTTAATATTGTTTTTAATGATGTAATTAATCATATCACATTATGTTTTCACTGATCTGATATCCCCCTTTATCCCTTAATCAAGAGTGTCATTTCACTTCACTATTATATTAACGCTGGTTTTCTTAAATTTCTCATTTTCATCTTGATCTTTTGATTTTGCAGTGGAATTATTATTTAAGCTGTATTCGTCAAGATTAAGTTTATCTCTACGCGAGGAATAAATAGTTTTTTATAATTTTCGTAAAAAGGCTGGATAGATAAGATATATCTTCTTTTTTTT
>JAISTT010000016.1 GCA_031272445.1 Candidatus Endomicrobiellum mastotermitis
AAAACTGTAGGTTCAGGTATCGTTACTGATATATTAGATTAAATAAAGTTTTTTTTGTTAAGTTATATAATAAATAGGATTGAAATTTATGGCAAATGAAAAAGCATTACCGAGTCAGCTAGGGAGTTGTGTTTATATATTTGGCAATTTAATTGGAAATCTCAACAAACATATAAAGTAAATAAAAGCGGAGAATTAAGAAAATGGCTGAAAGGTTTATTGTGACTTTAGCATGTAATGTATGTAAAAATAGAAATTATTATTTCACTAGAAATAAGAAACAGGAAGGAAAGCTTGCTTTGAAAAAATTTTGTAAAAATTGTGGAAAAAGTACTGATCATAAAGAGACAAAATAATTAATTAGTAAAGTGGTCGGGGTTTAGGGGCATAAGCTAAGGGTAAACTGTTGGTCTCCAAAACCAACTTTGAGGGTTCAAGTCCTTCTGCCCCTGTGTAGTTTTTAGTATATTATTGGAATATTAAGGTATAAAATGAATTTTATTAAAATATGTATACAATTCTTAAAAGGTGCATATTATGAGCTTACTAAGGTTACGTGGCTTGGAAAGAAGGAAGTTATAGGAACTACGCTAGTTGTACTTGGGTTTGTTATTATTATGTCTATTTTCATAAGTATTGTGGATTTAATTTTTAGTACAATTATACGGACTATATTATAATTAATTATATAACATTAAAATAAATTATAAATTTTCAAATAGGTTATTGAGTTGGAGTAAAAATGACAAATCAATGGTATGTTGTTCACACTTATTCAGGACATGAGGATAAAGTAAAGAAAAGTTTGGAAATGACTGTTGTAAATTTAAGCATACAAGATATTTCTCAAATATTAGTTCCTACTGAAGAGGTAGTTGAAATAAAGCAAAATAAAAAAGTAGTAAAAAAAAGAAAATTTTATCCTGGTTACGTTTTTGTTGAAATGACTATGAACAATATGACTTATTGGCTTATTAAAAACACAGCAGGGGTTACGGGTTTTTTAGGTGATGTTAAGCCTATTCCAATGGCTCAAGCTGATGTTGAAAATCTTCTTAATTTAATTGCTAATCCTGCTGTTTCTAAACCTAGACCGGCAGTATCGTTTGAAAAAGAGGAGAGTGTTCGTATTGTCGAGGGTCCGTTTAAACATTTTATTGGTATTGTTGATGAAATTAATCAGGAGAGAGGCAAACTTAGAGTTATGGTGACTATATTTGGAAGGCCTACGCCGGTAGAACTTGATTTTTTACAAGTTGAAAAAGTGTAATGAGTACTGTGTAAAAAAAGCGTATATATTTAATTATATAGTATTTTTATAAACAACAAAATAAGGAGTAAAAAATGTCTCCCAAAAAAGTAAAGGCAGTAATTAAATTACAAATTCCTGCGGGAGGGGCAAATCCTGCGCCACCTGTAGGTCCTGCTTTAGGACAACAAGGCGTAAATATTATGGATTTTTGTAAACAGTTTAATGAAAATACAAAGAAGATGGAACAAGGTATGACAATACCTGTAGTTATAACTGTATTTGAAGATAGATCATTTACGTTCATAACAAAAATGCCTCCTGTTTCAGCTTTAATTAAGAAAGTTGTTGGCATTGCTAAAGCTTCTGGTGTTCCTAATAGGAATAAAGTGGGGAAAATTACTAAAGCACAGGTAAGAGAGATAGTCAAACAAAAACTTCCAGATTTAAATGTTAGTGAAAATTTGAGTTCAGCTGAGCTTATGGTGGAAGGGACTGCAAGAAGTATGGGGATTGATATTATTAAATAATTGATGTTGTGTGTGTATGAGTTGTATAAAGGGAAAATAAATGGGTAAAAGATTGGATGAAGCAAAAAAGTTGATTGATAAAAACAGAGCTTATATTTTGGCAGAGGCTATAGCTTTACTGAAAAAAGCGTCAAAGGCAAGATTTGATGAAACTGTTGAGGCTCACGTTAGATTAGGAATAGATCCTAAAAAAAGTGACCAAATGCTGAGAGGAACGTTGTCTCTTCCATATGGAATTGGTAGGATAAGAAAAGTTGCAGTTTTAGCAAAAGGCGAAAAGCAAAAAGAGGCTGTGATGGCGGGAGCTGATATTGTTGGTTTTGATGATTTGATTGATAATATATCAAGAGGCAATATAGATTTTGACGTTTTAGTTGCGACACCTGATGTTATGAAAGATTTAAGCAAAGTTGCGAAGATTTTAGGTCCTAAAGGTATTATGCCAAATCCAAAATCAGGTACTGTGACATTTGAAATTGCTAAATCGGTTATGGAGCTTAAAAAGGGAAGATTGGAATATAAAAATGATTCTTTTGGTATAGTTCATGTTCCGGTGGGGAAAGTATCTTTTGATGAAGAAAAGCTTGTGGATAATGTAAAAACCTTGCTGGAAACTATTGTAAGAGTGAAACCTGTAGGTTCAAAAGGACAATATATAAAAAGTATTTCTATTTCGTCTACTATGGGGCCTGGTATATTTGTTATAAGTAAAGTATAATAGAATAAAATAGTATGATTATAATCGTTTTCTAAAGGTTTATTATAGTTATAGTTCGGAAGGCGACTCTTTATAAAGTCGCCTTCTGCTTTTTTAAAAGGATTATTTTAGTGAGGACTAAAGAGAAGGAAATAGAAAATTTATTGACTCCGATTGCAGAAAAAGAAAAAATTGAAATAGTTGATGTGCAGCATATGATAGAAAACGGTAATTGGATTGTAAGAATTTTTATTGATAAAAGAGATGGTATAACTATAGATGATTGTGAATATGTTAGTCATATTTTTAGTTCTTTTTTTGATACAAATGATATATTTAGTGGCCCTTATTTTTTGGAAATTTCGTCTCCTGGATTTAATAGAGTTTTGAAAAAAGAAGAAAGCTTTAAACGTTTTGTAGGAAGTAAGGTTAGAATTCAAACTTTAAATCCTATAAATGATAGAAGAAGTTTCTTAGGTATTCTTTTGGGTTTTAAGGATAGTAGAGTAAAAATAAATGATTTTAATGACGGAATTTTAGAGATAGGATTTTTAAATATAGAGAGAGCAAATATAGTTACAGATAATACAGAATGCGGAGGATTAAATGGTCGAAAAAGGTGAAATTTTAATGGCTCTTGAACAGATTGAAAAAGATAAGAAATTAAAAAAAGAAGATATTTTAATGACTATAGAAAATGCACTTGTATCGGCTTATAAGAAACATGTTGGTAAGAATGCTAATGTTGAAGCAAAGATCGATCTTAATACTGGGAAGGTGGTTACGAATATCGTAAAAATTGTTGTTAAAACTGTTGCAAATCCCTTATTGGAGATTAATATCCAGGACGCAAAAAAAATTTGTCAAGATACATGCGTTGGTTGTGAAATAAAAATACCTCTCAATCCTCAAGACTTTGCACGTATTGCTGCACAAACAGCAAAACAGATTATAGTTCAGAAGATAAGAGAGTCTGAGAAAGATTTATTATTTATTGAAATGAAAAAAAAGGTTGGACAAATTGTAAATGGTGTTATTTATCGAATAACAAATGGGAATAATGTAGTAGTTGACCTAGGTAAGACTGAAGCTATACTTCCTGTGAATGAACAGGTGATTAAAGAAGAGTTTAATATTGGGCAACATATAAAAACTGTTATTTTAAAGGTTGAAAGAAATACTAAAGGTTCAGGAATTGTTTTATCAAGGGCAAGTCCTCGGTTCGTAAAAAGACTTTTTGAACTTGAAGTTCCTGAAATTTATGAAAAAATTGTAGAAATAGTAAATGTAGCAAGAGAGGCTGGTGTTAGGACAAAGCTGGCTGTATTATCTCATAATCCTAAAGTAGATCCTGTAGGTGCATGTGTTGGTATAAAAGGAGCACGAGTTAAGCCTATAATTGACGAATTGAGGGGAGAAAGGATTGATTTAGTATCTTATTCTGTTGATCCTGCAAAATATATAGCCAATTCATTATCTCCTGCAAGGGTTATTTCTGTAGCTATTATTTCTGAAAATGATAAAAAAGCAGAAGTTTTAATAGCTAATGATATGTTGTCTTTAGCCATTGGTAAAAATGGACATAATGTAAGACTTGCAGCAAGACTTACTGGTTGGCATATCGATGTAAAATCGGAAGGGCAAAAAATGCAGGAAAGTTCTTGGAAAGTTGAAGAAGTGAAAACACTTAATTAAAGTGTGATTTACAAATAAAAATTAATTCTTTTAAGTGTTGATGATTTGCTACTTTGTCTGATTTAGACTCCAAAGCCGAAAAAATGTTGAAGTAGTAAAGAAAGTATATTTAAAAGGTAAGGAGTGTTTATGCCATTAAAACAAACTAATAAAGTGAAAAGTTCTAAAAAAAGAACTATAAAGAAAAAATCTGTTTCAAATTCTAAAAAAAAATTAAAGAAGGCTACTGTTTCAATTAATAAAAAAAAGGCTAAAGCGAAATCTGTGACTGAAAAAACAAAGATAAGGGTTGAGCCAAAGTCTGTTAAGATGAAAATTAAGAAGTCTCGTTCTCCTAAAAAAGAAGCTGTAAGAAAAAGTGTTTCGAAGAGAAAAAAGACTTTAAAAACCGATAATGGGAAAGATATTGAAAAACATGATTCCGAAGATTTTGTAAAAAAAGAAGAATTTGAAGAAACGTCTGTGATAGTAAAAGTGCAGCAAGTTCCAATATTTGAGAATGATAGTGAATTAATGTCTTCTTCTAGTACGCTAATAGTTAAAGAAAAAAAAGAACAAGGTATTGCTGTAGGGGAATACACAGAATTTAAGCCGGAAACTAGTAAGAGCGGTGATGGATATATAGGAACAATTTTAATAAATGAATTAATAACTGTGAAAGAACTTGCTGATAAAATGAAGCTTAAAGCTGGAGATGTTTTGAAAAAACTTCTTTCATTGGGAAGTTTCGCTACTATAAATCAGAAACTCGATACTGACGTAGCTATACTTTTAGCTGGTGAGTTTGGATATGATGCAAAACTTGTATCTATTTATTCTGAAGAAAAAATAAATAGTGAAGAAGAAGATTCTTCAAAGTTGAAGTTGCGTCCTCCTGTTGTTACAATTATGGGGCATGTTAATCATGGTAAAACTTCTTTACTTGATGCAATAAGAAGTAGTGATATTGTGTCTGGTGAATTTGGTGGAATTACACAGCATATAAGAGCTTATAGGGTAAAGACTCCTAATGAGAAAAATATTGTATTCTTAGATACTCCAGGTCATGAAGTTTTCACTGCGATGCGTTCTAGAGGAACACAAGTTACTGATATAGTTGTGCTTGTAGTTTCTGCAAGTGATGGTGTAATGCCACAAACCGTTGAAGTCATAAATCTTGCAAAAGCTGCAAATGTGCCTGTTATGGTTGCAATAAATAAAATAGATTTGCCTGTTTCAGATCCTCAGAGAATACGCAAAGATTTAAGTAATTATGGTTTGATCCCAGAAGAATGGGGTGGTGATACAATAATGATTGATATTTCTGCAAAGCAAAAAATTAACATTGATTTATTACTTGAAATGATTTTACTCAAAGCTGAGGTAATGGAGCTTAAAGCGAATCCTAGTAAAAATGCTAAAGGAGTGGCTGTAGAAGCTAGGCTTGATTCACGCAAAGGAACGGTTGTGACACTTTTGGTTCAAGATGGGACTTTAAAAATTGGTGACAATTTGGTTGTGGGAACAGCTTATGGTAAAGTAAGAGCCATGAGTGATGAACATGGTAAAAGACTTACTGAGGCATATCCAAGTACTCCTGTTGAAATTTTAGGTATAAATAAACCACCTCGAGCAGGCGATGAATTTATTGTGGTTAATCATGAGTCTCAGGCAAGGCAAATTGTGCAGTTAAGAAAGGAAAAAATTAAAGAAACTTCCTTAAGACCTAGACATAATTTATCTCTTGCTGATATAAATTTAGGACAAGTGAAAGATTTACGAGTAATACTAAAAGCGGATGTTCAAGGTTCTTTAGATGCTTTGGTTGATGCTTTAGAAAGACTTTCAACTCCCGAAATAAGTTTAAAAATAATACATAAGGGTGCAGGTGCAATTACAGAATCAGACGTTACTTTAGCGGTTGCTTCAGATGCTTTAATAATTGGATTTAACTTACGACCAGATGCTGCGGTTGAGAAGCTTATAGAAGCTGAAAGAGTAAGTGTGAATGTTTATAGGGTTATCTATGATTTGATTGCGGATGTTAAAGCTGCTATGGAAGGGTTACTTGATCCTTGTATGAAAGAAAAAATATTGGGGAAAGCTGTTGTAAGACAAGTGTTTAAATTATCAAGCCATGGAGTAATTTTGGGATGTTCTGTTATTGATGGAAAAATACAAAGAGGTGCAAGAGTAAGAGTTTTAAGGGATAACATTATTATTTTTGAAGGAAATATTTTTTCGTTGAAGAGGTTCAAAGATGACATTAAGGAAGTAGAAAAAGGTTATGAATGTGGAATAGGTCTTGAAAATTTTTCTGACATAAAACAAGGAGATATAATTGAGAATTATACTTTAGAAAAAGTTGCTAGAAAATTTGGATAGTAATTGATTGTATTTTATCATAGTTGTTTTGTTGAAGATTAAAGAGTATTAAGATAGTTAGTCTGTTGAGTGTTCGTTTTTAAGTTTTGCCCTAATGAAATATAATTTATTTAGTTGTAAAAATGTTTTACTTGGATGTGTATTTTTTAAATTCTAAAGGATTAATTTATTATGTCGTTATTATATAAAAGATCTGTAAGAGTTAGCGGACTTATACATCGGATTGTAGCTGAAATTATAAGAGAAATGAGAAATTTAGATACAAAAAAATTTGTTACAATTACGAATGTTAAGCTTACAGATGATTTGTTGAACTGTAAGGTTTATTACTCTGTATTTGGCACAAAAGAAGATAAGGAAAAGGCAGATAGGATTTTAAAAAAGAATGTAAAAAATGTAAGATATCAATTAGCTTTACGTTTAAATTTGAGACGAACTCCTGCAATATCTTTTGTTTATGATTATACTAATGAAAATGCCTCAAAGATATTTGACATTCTTAGAAGAATAGAAGAAGAAAATTAATTACTATTCCTATTGGTAGTTGGTGTAAAATTTCAATAATATTTGAATAAAAAATTAGATGAAAATATTAAATTTAGAGGCAATTTATTGTTTGATAAATGGAAATTAATGAGAAAATAAAAATTGATTCATCGGATTTGGGGAAAATTTCTGAAATATCTAAGATAATTAAGCGCTCAAAAACGTTTTTTATTGCTGGTCATATGAAACCTGATGGAGATAGTTTGGGTTCAGCCCTGACTCTTGCTTCTGTTTTGAAAAGGTTTGGAAAGAAAGTTTGCGTTTATTGTTGTGATGAAATACCTGATTTTTTAAAATTTCTCAAAGGGGCTGATGAAGTAAAAAGGACTGCAGAAAAGAATGATGTGTTTGACTGTGCAATAATCTTAGAGTCGATTAATTTTTCTAGAATGGGTGATATAATTATTCCAACACAAGTGAGAAGTATAATAAATATAGATCATCATCTCACGCATACAAACTTTGGAAATGTAAATTATATTGTTCCTTCTTCGGCGTCTACTGCTGAACTTGTACTAAATATTTTAGAATATATGAATGTAAAACTTACAAAAAATGAAGCTGAAAATCTTTATGCTGGTATATTGACTGATACAGGTTGTTTTCAACAAATAAATACTACTCCTAACTCACATATCGCTTGTGCTAAACTTATGAGGCTTGGTATAGATGTAAGTGATATTTATAAAAAAATTTATGAAAGTAATTCTGTAGATACTTTAAAATTGCATGGATTAGCACTTTATGGAATAAAAACAATTTTTAATAATAATGTTTCTTATATTGTTTTAAGAAAAAGTATGTTTAAAAAAATCGGTTCAAAAAACTTCAACACGAATGGTATAATAAGTTATACTTTAAAGATAAAAGATGTAAAAATTGGATGCCTTTTTAAAGAAATAGATAAAAAGACTACAAAAATTAGTTGTCGTTCTTTAAAAGGCTTTGATGTTTTGGAAGTTATGCGTAAATTTGGTGGTGGTGGACATAAAAATGCTGCGGGTTGTATAGTCAAGACTGGTATAAATAGTTCAATCAAACTGATAAGCGGCATTTTGAGAGAGAAACTTAATGGCGATAACTTATGATATATGATAATATCTCCGGATTGTTACTTCTGGATAAACCATCAAATATCACTTCATTTAAAGTTGTTCATAAGATAAAGAGAGTTTTGAATGTTAAAAAAGTAGGACACTGTGGCACTTTAGATCCTGCAGCTACTGGGCTTTTGCTTATTCTTGTAGGTAAAGCTACAAAATTACAGGACAAGTTTATGAAAGAAGATAAAGTTTATGTGAGTTCTTTTCTTCTTGGTGTGACTACAGATAGTGGTGACTTGGACGGAAAAGTAATTTCTAAAAATGATTTTTCTAATATAGATATTAAAATGATAATGAGAGTGACTGAATTGTTTAAGGGAGAAATCTTCCAAATTCCTCCTATGTATTCAGCTTTAAAGCGTAATGGTAGAAAATTCTATGAATTTGCAAGATGTGGTGTTGAAATAAAAAGAGAACCTAGAAAAGTCATAATAAAAGAATTTGATGTGTTGTCTTATAACAAAGATAATATAAAAGTGAGAATAGAATGTTCGAGCGGAACATATATAAGGACCTTAGCGCAAGATTTTGGAAATGTTTTAAAGTGCGGTGCGACAGTTAAAACTTTAAGGAGAGAAAGGGTAGGTGCATTTAATGTTAAAGATGCCTTAGACTTTGAAGATGCGGATGATACTGATAAAATAATTAGGAAATTAATACCATTCGATGAACTTTTTGAATTTGCTGAGGCAAGCCATTTATATATAAAATGAACAGAAAGTCAGTAGTAGCCATTGGAACTTTTGATGGAATGCATAGAGGTCATAGATTTCTTATAAATAGAATTTTATCTGTTGCAAAAAAAAATGATTTAAGAAGTGTTATAATTACACTTGAAAGACCTGTCAAAAAGGTGATTGGACTACTTACAACATATGAAGAAAAAGTAAAAGAAATGAAGTTTTCAGGTGTAGATGAAGTTTTTATAGTAAGAGTGCCATCAAAAAATGTGCTATATGCAAAAAAAAATGATTTAAGAAGTGTTATAATTACACTTGAAAGACCTGTCAAAAAGGTGATTGGACCATTTGCAACTAATCCCGACAAGTTTTTCGATAATTTTTTAGTTAAAACTCTTAAAATCTCTGAGATAGTTTGCGGTTATGATTTTGCTTTTGGTGAAAATAGGAAAGGCAATATTGAGTGGCTTAGGAAGAAAAGTAAGAGTGCTGGCATAAAAATAAATATAGTTAAACCTTTAAAATACAGTTCAATACCAATTTCATCATCTTATGTAAGATTGTTAATTGAAAAAGGCGATGTGAAAAACGTGGCAAAGTTGCTTGGTAGGAATTATTCTTTTGCGGGTGTTCCGTTCAGAGATAAGGGAATAGGTAAAAAGCTTGGATTCCCTACAGTTAATCTTTGTGTAAGTAATGATAAGCTACTTCCTTGTGGAGTATATATAAGCCTTATTTCACAGGGTGAGATGCAGTATAATGCAATTACAAACATAGGAATGCGTCCTACGTTTAGTTCTGAGAAAAAAGTAATTCCTGAAACATATATTTTTGATTTTGAAGATACATGGAAAAAGCTAGAGACTAAAGTTACACTATTAGAAAAGATAAGGAATGAAAAAAAGTTTTTGAACGCTAAGGCGCTTATAACTCAGATTTCAAAAGATATGTCAGTAGCATTACGATTTTTCAATAATAAGGTAATAAGATACTAAAGTAAGGATGTATAATAAAATATTTCTAAAATAATAATTTTGTTAAATCGATTAAAATTTATTTTATTTTTTATACTTTACGCTGTAACATTAAAGGTATTTATTTAAATGTCTGAAAATTGTATTTTTTGTAGAATAATTAGAGGTGAAATTGCATCTCATAGAGTTTATGAAGATGGTAAGGTTTTTGCTTTTAAAGATATAAATCCACAGGCTCCAATACATATTGTGGTTGTTCCTAAAAAACATATAAGTGGTTTAAGCGCAGTTGTGGAGGAAGATGAAAGGATATTAGGTTATATTCAGGTTGTAATTTCAAAAATATCAAAACAGTTTCCTGAAATGAAGGACGGTTTTCGTGTGATAAATAACTGTGGAATAGATGGAGGACAAACAATTTTTCATATACATTATCATATTCTTGGAGGACGAGTTTTTAATTGGCCTCATGAATAGGTAAGAAAATCTTTTTATAGAAAGGTGGTGTTTTAAAAGAAATGGTAAATATTAAAGTACGCGAAAACGAATCTATTGAAGAAGCCATTAGACGATTTAAAAGGGAGTGTGAGAGAAATGGCGTAATGCAAGAAATAAAAAAACGCGAATTTTATAAAGCCCCTAGTGTTTTGAAGAAAGAAAAATCTGCAGAAATAAAAAGAAAGATTCGTCGTAAAATGCTTAAGGATAGTAGATGGAAAAGTGAAAGGTGATTATTGAGGAATTATTTTATATTTTGAGGTGATGAAGTGAAATTAAAAGACATATATGATTTTTTTATAAAAGAAGGAATTGAAGCGGATCCTAGGGGATTAGACATTATTAAGTTAGATTTGTTAAAACGCAAGGAAGAATATGATGCCCTATCGGATAGAAAGAAAGAAAGTTATGATATAGAAAGTCTTACGAATCCTTATTATGATTCAAGAATTCTGTATGGTGATAAGGACATGGAAGTTAAGACGATTATGGTTGGTATAGATATAGAAAGTCAAGAAATTTTACTTGCAAAACAACTTATAGATTTAGGTAATAAGATCGATGTGATTATAGCTCATCACCCTGAAGGTTATGCCTACTCTACATTTTACAACATTATAGGAATGCAGATTGATATTTTGAATAAACAGGGTGTTTCTGTAAATGTTGCGGAAAAGATTGTTTCTAACAGAATTAAGGAAGTCCAAAGAGACTTGTTGCCCCAAAATAATGAAAGAATTTATGATACGGCTAGACTTTTGAATATGCCTGTTATGACAGCCCATAGTGTTGCAGATAACCATGTGACTTCATTTTTGCAAAAAGAAATAGAAGCCTTAAAACCTGTATACCTGAAAGAAATTATTGAATTACTGAATAAGTATCCAGAGTATCAACATGCGTCAAAAATCGGGCACGCGCCGTTTATTTTGAATGGGAGTGATTATTCGCGCTGTGGGAAAGTTTTTGTTGACATGACTGGTGGTACTGAGGGGCCTATTGAATCCTTTGAAAAACTTGAAACTGCCGGAATAGGAACAATTGTTTCAATGCATTTAAGCTCTAAAGGTGCTAAAGAAGCTGAAAAACACCATATAAATGTTATATTAGCAGGACACATTTCTTCTGATAATTTGGGTATGAATTTACTCTTTGACAAATTGGAAAACAAGACTCTTACTAAATTTAAATTTATAGAGTGTTCAGGGTTTAGGAGATTTAGAAGATAAAAATAGAAGAATAGATGACTATATCTGAAGATATAATAGAAAAGGTACGACTTTCAAACAATATAGAGTCTGTAATAAGGGAATATTTGCCAGATATAAGAAAAGTTGGTAGAAACTGGAAAACTTGTTGTCCGTTCCACAATGAAAAAACCCCATCCTTTTTGGTAAATCCTGATAAAGGAATTTTTAAATGTTTTGGTTGCAATATTGGTGGTGATGTTTTTAAGTTTGTGATGATTGCAGATAATATATCTTGGTATGAATCAGTAAAGAAACTTGCTAAAAGGGCAAATATTGCAATTAAAGATGTAAGTCAAGAAGTAATGGGAGTATCTGAAAAAACTAAAATATTTGATATTTTAGAAAGTTCAGCCATGTTCTATTACAAATATTTGCTCGAAAGTCCTTATGCTCGAAAGGCAAGGGAATACCTTTATGAGCGCGGAGTAATCCGTGAAACCATAGATAAGTTTAAATTAGGGTATGCTCCAAAGGGAGGAACTTTAGGATTTGCTTTGAAAAAGGGTTACACAATAGAAGATCTTTTAAAGGCTGGACTAATAACTAAAACCGAGAGAGGAAATTTTTTTGAATATATGTCTGAAAGGGTAGTTTTTCCAATTTTTGATATTCAAGGTAGAGTTGTAGCATTTGGTGGAAGAACTATTTTTGATCGTGACCCTAAATATCTAAATACTCCTGAGACTGTTGTTTACTTTAAATCATCAAATCTTTACGGCTTATATCAGACTTTGCCGGCATTACGCAATGAAAGAAAAATTATTATTCTTGAAGGATATATGGATACTATTATTTCACAGCAATTTGGAGTTACAGGTGCAGTTGCCACACTTGGAACTGCTTTTAATCAAAATCATTCTAGATTGATTTCAAGATATTCAGATAGTGTAACATTACTTTTTGATTCTGATGAGGCTGGTAAAGTTGCAACTCATAGATCTCTTGAAATTCTAGTTGAAAATGCTGTGGAATGTAATGTGTCGGCCTTACCTGGGCATGTAGATGCTGATGAGTATCTTAATAGATATGGTAAAGAGAGCTTTTTAAATCTTCTTAAAAGTAGTTCCGAAAATCCAATAAGTTTTATGTTAAAGTTATATATCAATTTATTTTCAAAAAGCGAAAAAATAACATCCGAAGTAAAAGTAAAAACTATATCTTGCCTTTTGAATTTTATTGCAAGAAGTCCAAATTTAATACGCCAAAGGGAGTGGGTAAAAAATGTTGCACAATATATGGATGTTGATGAAGAAATAATCTGGAACGAATTTAAAAAAAAAAAGTTTAATGACAAAAATTATTCGCAACACTATAGTATTTTAGCTCCCTTGCGTATTGATGTTGCCAAAGATAGAAGAGTTTTAATGTCTTTAGAAGAAAATCTTTTAAGTATTATTGTAAACAATAGGAATTATATTAAAAAATTAAATTGTGAGTGTTTTGAAAATGATGAAAAATGCAAGAGAGTTTTTAATCTTATGATTTCAGGCCTAAGTAATGTGAAAATATTAAATGCTTTGCCTGAAGATAACAGAAATTGGTTTTCGGAACTAATGTTAACCGAAATAGAATATAGTAATGTTGAAGAAGCTATTAACACTATTTTGAAAGATATTAGGACTAGTAGACTTGAAAGAGAGAGACTACAACTTGAAAAAGAAGTTCTTTTGATGAGTGAAGGTAAGAAAGAAAAAGATGAGAAGGTATTTTATGAATATAAAGAATTGACAATCCTTTTAAAGGGTTCAGGAAAATGATGAAATGGTAAAAAAAAAATTACTTCATAACTTAATTGGTGATGTTGACGAGCAAGAGTGTCTGAATAATAATGAAGAATATGTTTCCATGGATGCTAAGAAAAATAGTGCTGAGACTGTGGAACAATCTATAAAAATTACAAATGAAGAAGAAGATATAAATCCGATAAGAATGTACTTAAATGAAATGGCAAGAGTTCCGCTACTTGAAAGATCTGTAGAAGTTGAGCTTGCAAAAAATATAAAAGAGAATGAGAAAAAGTTAAAACTTATAGTTTTAGAATCGCCAATTATTATAAAAGAAATAAGAAACTGGGAAGCTCTTATAAGACAGCAAGAAATGACGCCGAAAGAGCTTATGCCTAGAGGAAGGAAATCTGCTGCACAATTAAAAGGAATGAGTGTAAGGATAAAGACAGCCGTAAAAAAAATAGATTGTATTGAGAGAAGTATAAATGCTTGCGAAAAAAGATTAAAGCTTAAATCTATATCAAAAAGAGATAAGGAAAGTTGCCAGACTGAAGTGAAAGAGTTTCGTTCTAAAATTATTAATATTATTACAGGACTTAATCTTAATCAAGATAAAATTAAGAGAATTATAAACAAAATCAAAACGTTAGTTCAGAAGCTGAATGAAATAAGAGATGATTTGAGTAAATTTGAGCATAAATATAAAAATCCTATTTCTAAAGTGCAGATATTATTTAAAGATTTCAATTCAGGTAAAATTTCTGCAGCTAAATTTAAAAAACATACTACTGTTTCTGTGAAAGATGCTTTGGAAGATATTGAGAATATTGAAAATCTTTTGCAGAAACAAAATAGCTTACAAGAGAGTTTTATTGTAAGTCCGGATGAAATGATTGAGACTGATAGGAAGATTAGAGAATATGAATGTATTATACACGGATATAAAATGAAGCTTATTGAAGCAAATTTCAGACTTGTTGTTTCAATTGCAAAGAAGCATGTTGGGTTGAGTAATTTGGAATTATCAGACTTAATACAGGAAGGGAATCTTGGGTTGTCAAAAGCTGTAGAAAAATTTGAATGGAAAAGAGGATTCAAATTTTCAACTTACGCTACATGGTGGATAAGGCAGTCTATAAATCGTGCTATAGCAGATCAAGCAAGAACCATAAGAATTCCTGTTCATATGAAAGAACTTATATCAAAACTTATTAAAGTTAAGAAGAAATATCAACAAGATTTTGGTAGAGAGCCTACTATAGGAGAGTATTCGAAAATGTTGCGGTTTTCTCATGATAGAGTGAGAAAAATATTAAAAATGATGCAAGAACCTGTCTCTCTTTCAACTCCTGTTGGAGAAGAAGAAGATTCTCATTTAGAAGATTTTATAGAAGATCAAAACAGTCCGAATCCAATAGTTAAAACTCAGAGGTATAGACTTCAGCTTGAACTTGAGAAAGTGTTAAATACATTAACTCAGCGCGAAGCTGATATTATAAGTTTAAGATATGGTATAGGTGTAGGATACCCTAGTACACTTGAAGAAGTTGGTAAAAAATTTGGAGTGACTAGAGAGAGAGTAAGACAAATTGAAGCCAAAGCAATAAGAAAACTAAGACATCCAAGCAGAAGTAGATCATTGCGTGAATATTTGGATTGATTGAAATTTTTAATTTTTATAAAAACGATTATGTGATAGCACAGGGCAATAGAAAGAAGATTTATTTAATATAATACTGTTTTTGTGAATTATGAAGATAGGTGTTACATGAATGTTATTGGATTTATTATTTTTAATATGATAAATACAAAGAAAATTGAAAGTTATAATGATAATGACATATAGACATTTTAAAAAAAAACAAGGTAAGTAATAAAAATGTGACGTAAAAGTAATATAAATTTAAGTGATAAAGAGGTCTTAGTATTATGGTAAAAAAAAGAGCAAAAAAGATGTTAAGTATAGTACTGAGTTTAATGTTAAGTTTTGGTTTTTTATCAGGATGTAGCAAACATTGT
>JAISTT010000013.1 GCA_031272445.1 Candidatus Endomicrobiellum mastotermitis
CGGTGACAGCAGCTCCTCCTATAATGACTTTTGCTGGAAGATGGTTTGTATTTCTTAGTTTTATAACTGCTTCCATTTCAGGCATTGTAGTTGTCATAAGAGCCGAGAGACCAATCGCTTATATACATAGCTGTGGCCCTTCTTATCTTTAGAAAAGAGGAATATATTCAATCTATGCAGTTAGAGATAAAAAGTCGTATTGATTATTTAAGAAAAGAGATTATTCGTCATAATGATTTTTATTACGATAAAAACGATCCTAAAATATCTGACAGCGAGTACGACAACCTTATAAAAGAACTTGAGCAGCTTGAGAGAGAATATCCGATTTTTGCTTCACTAAATTCGCCAACGCAGAAAGTGTCAGGTGTAATATCGTCGTCTTTTGAGAGCGTAAGGCACTCCTTGCCCATGCTTTCTTTGGATAACACTTATTCTTATGAAGAGACTGCAAGATGGTATGAAAGGATAAAAAAAAATCTTAGTGGGGAAGCTGGTTTGGAATTTATAGTTGAGCCTAAGATAGATGGGATAAGTACGAATTTAACTTATGTAAACGGCATTTTAGTTATCGGGGCAACTCGTGGAGATGGGGTAAAAGGTGAAAATGTAACGGAAAATATAAAAACTGTAGAAGGCATTCCTTATAAGCTTAGAGTAGAAAATCCTCCTAGTTTTTTTGAATTACGTGGTGAAGTATATATTAATAAATTAGATTTTAAAAGTTTAAACGACGAAATATTTAAAATTGGAGGACAAGGTTTTTCCAATCCTAGAAACGCTGCTTCAGGTTCTTTGAGGCAGAAAAATCCACAAATTACCTCAGCAAGGAAACTTCGTTTTTTTGCTCATTCATTTGGAAGAATTCGTGGTAGGCAACTTAGAAGACAATCAGATTTCCTACGCTACTGCCAAGAATGTGGGTTTCAATTGCAAGATGATTTTAAAGTATGCAATTCCTTAAAGGAAATAGCATCTTTCGCAGATGTCATGCTAAATAAAAGAGACTCGCTTTATTATGAAATTGACGGACTTGTAATTAAGGTAAATGCTTTGAAATTGCATGAAAAATTGGGAAATACAAATAAAAGTCCAAGGTGGGCTATAGCTTACAAGTTTCCAGCTAAGCAGGCAACTACTAAATTGAACAAAATATGCGTTCAAGTAGGTCGTACGGGAATATTGACACCTTCTGCAGTTTTGGAACCTGTAGTACTCGCAGGTGTTAAGATATCGCATGCTACATTACATAATTTTGAGGAAATTAAACGACTTAACATAAATGAGGGGGATACTGTTTTAGTAGAACGGGCAGGTGACGTTATTCCAAAAATAGTAAAAGTTGTAAAGAAGGATAAAGAAGTTTTTTTTAAGTCTCCTCATAATTGTCCATCGTGTAATAGCGAAATTGTTAAGGATAATGAAGAAAAAGTAGCTTATAGATGCATTAATCCAGATTGTCCCGCGCAGTTTAGGAGGCATTTGATACATTTTGTAAGTAGAAGTGCTATGAATATACAAGGATTTGGTAAAGCTGTGATAGATCAACTTCTTAAGAAGAAGAAAATAAAAGTTTTAGCAGATATATATTATTTAACTTACGATGATCTTATTAGTCTTGATTTATTTAAAGAGAAGAAGACTATTAATCTTCTTGAAGCTATTACTGCGAGTAAAAAGCGTTCTTTAAGTAGACTATTATTTGCTTTAGGAATACGGCATATAGGTGAAAAAATCTCTGAGATTATAGCTAAAAGATTTAAGAATATAAATGTTTTACTTAAGGCAAGTATTGAGGATTTTACAAGAATTCCTGAAATTGGAAGTGTTTTAGCGTTATTTTTAAAAAGATTTTTTGAAAATGATGCTGCACGCCATGTAATAGATAGTTTAATTGCTGCTGGTGTTAATATTATAGAGTCAGAGACATATAAAATTGGAAAACAATTTGAAGATAAAGTGTGCGTTTTAACTGGAGAACTTAGAACTTACACGAGGAAACAGGCAAGCGAAATTATAATATCCCTAGGTGGCAGGATAGCTTCTTCAGTTAATAAAAAAACAGATTATGTATTTGTCGGTAAAAATGCAGGGTCAAAACTTGAGAAAGCGAAGAAATTGGGATTAAGAATTATTTATGAAAAAGAATTTAAGAAGCTTATAGTAACAAGTAAAATATAGAAAGAGTAGATTGATAATGAAATAAAAATAAAAGTAAAGGGTTTGTCATTTTTGGAATAAAATTGTTTTTTTAATATAAATTAATATAAGTACATTTAAAGTACATGTTATAGAGGAGTATGCATAATTGATAGTACCCAGCAAAGTATATTTTCTTTCATGGAGTAGGAGAACTGAACTTTATGACTTTTTAAAAGTTGCAGGTATAGTTGAGCACGTAAAGGCTGGAAATTTTTTGGCGATAAAGATACACTTTGGCGAAGATGGTAACGAGGGATATATTAAACCTAAATATGTTTCATCTGTCGTGAAGATATGTAAGGAAAAAGCTGCCTATCCCTTTTTAACTGATGCGAGTACAATTTATGTTGGCAAAAGATCTGATGCATATCATCATCTTCTTATTGCAAATAAACATGGATTTACTATTGAAAAATGTGGGTGCCCTGTTATTATTGCAGATGGAATAAGAGGAAATGCAGAAAAAAAAGTTGAAATTAATCTAAAATATTTTAAAAGTCTTTACATAGCCCATGAAATATACAATGCAGATAGCTTTATTTTTATGAGTCATTTTAAGGGGCATGAAATAACAGGGTTTGGAGGGACATTAAAAAATATAGGTATGGGATGTGGTAGTAAAGCTGGCAAATATGCTATGCATCATTCATCAAAGCCTTTAGTAAGGCAGGAATTTTGTATAGGTTGTGGTGTTTGTGTGAAAAATTGTTCCCAAAAAGCATTGTGTCTTGTGAATAAGAAAATTGTTATGAATAAGAGGAAATGTACTGGATGTGGACAGTGTATGGTTAGTTGCGCGTTAAAGGTTTTTAAATTGAACTGGAATGAAGGATCTGTGGCAGTTCAAGAGAAGATGATTGAATACGCAGTAGGAGTTTTGAAAGACAAAAATGGAGCTTATATAAACTTTTTAAATCATATAAGTAAATATTGTGATTGTTTTAGTTGTGCTAAAAATAGTCCTCTTATGTATGATGTTGGAATTATTGCCGGAGTTGATCCTGTTGCTGTGGATCAAGCAAGTTATGATGTTGTAAATAAAGCTTTTGGTAAAAATTTCTTTAAAAATATCTATCCTGAAATTGATCCTACTATTCAGTTAAACTATGCTGAAAAGCTTGGACTTGGTAGTAGAAATTATGTTTTAATTGAATATTAAATGATTGATTTGTTTAAGTAATTATTGCGTTGTTGTATAATAGTGGTATAATGTAATGAATTTTATAAGTTGAAAATTTAAGTATGATGCTATATATCTAAACTTAACTGTGGAAATATCGAAAGTAGAAAAAGTAAAATTTAAAAAGGCCATGTTTAAAATATCTTTTAAGAATAGCAGAAAGAGTTTGATAATTTCTGCTGATAGTGTTGTCAAATTTTTTCTTAAGAGCGGGGTTGATATTCCAAAAGCTGTTTATAAGGAAATTTTATTTTGTGACAGATTAAAAAGTGGTATTTCTGAAGCATTGAGTTTATTGTCAAAACGATCATACAGTGTTAAAAGTCTGCAAAAAAGACTTGTTCAAAGAGGTTATGAGATTAAGAGTGCTACTGAAATTATTGAAAGACTTAAGGAGCTAAATTATCTCAACGATAAGGAATATGCTAAAAATTGTGTAGCTTATTTATCAAAAAAAGGTAAAGGAGAATTTTTGATAAGAGTTGAGCTTGAGAGACAAGGAATTGAAAAAGACTTAATAAATAGTGTTCTTGAAATTATTAAAACAAACGAAGAAACTTCTGAGCAAATTGTTAAGATGTTGAAAACAAAATTTAAAAATTTTGATGGAAAAAATAAAAATGAAGTGAGAAAAGCAACCTCGTTTTTTTTAAGAAGAGGTTTTTCTTGTGAAGATATAGCCAAAGCTTTTAGAATATGTTCGCAATGTTGTGATTATGTTGATACATTAAATAATTGAGGAGAGGATTTATGTCGACGGTATTACTTAGTGTCTCAGACAAAACTGGAATTATAGATTTTGCAAAAGAGTTGAAAAATCTTGGATGGAATATAATTTCTAGTGGCGGAACAGCGAAAATTTTGAAGGAAAATTTTGTTCAATGCCGAGAAATATCAGAAATTACAGGGTTCCCTGAAATTTTAGACGGCAGAGTTAAAACATTAAATCCTAAAATTCACGGAGGAATTCTCGCTATAAGGAGTAAAGTTGACCATAACGAGCAGTTAAATCGTCATGGAATAGAAACTATAGATATGGTAGTTGTAAGTTTGTATCCTTTCGAAGCTACTATAAATAGAATATCTAAACCAGAAGATAAAAGGATAAATCAGGATGTCATAGAGAATATAGATATTGGGGGAGTTGCTCTCTTAAGAGCGGCAGCAAAAAATTATAAAGATGTTATAGTTGTATGTGATGCGAGTGATTATAAAGATGTTATTGAAAGCTTGAAAAATAACTCTGTTACAGAAGAATTAAAACTTGGTTTAGCTGCAAAAGCTTTTCGCCATACAGCATATTACGATTCTTTGATTTCAACTTATCTGACTTACGAAAAATTTCCAGTACAGATAGTAATTCCTCTTAAAAAACTTTCAGGATTAAGGTATGGTGAAAATCCTCATCAAAATGCTGCTTTGTATTCTAACGGCATAGAAAGCAAATCAGTTGTCATATCTGCAAAACAGCTTCATGGCAAGGAATTGTCTTATAATAATTATCTTGATTTAGAAGCAGCGTGGCGTTTAGTTCATGAATTTTGTAGTCCGGCATGTGCAATTATTAAGCACAATAACCCTTGCGGCTGTGCAGAAAGCGTGAGCGTAAGAGATGCTTATTTAAGAGCTTTAACTTGTGATCCAGTGAGTGCTTTTGGCGGAATAATAGCGTTTAATAAGTTTATTGAAGAAGATACTGCTGTTGAAATAAGTAAATTATTTGTTGAGTGTGTTATAGCTCATGGCTATTCTAGAGATGCTTTGAACATTTTAATGCAGAAAAAAAATATCAGACTTTTAGCACAGGAAATTCCTTATAAAGAAGAAAAAGATTCTATTGAATATAGAATGATGTCTTATGGCATGCTTGTTCAGGATAGGGATAATGAGCTTTTGAATGGAATAAAGTTTATGACTAGTCGACAGCCTAGCAAAGAGGAGCGTGAGGCTTTGGTTTTTGCATGGAAAGTTTCTAAGCATGTCAAGTCAAACGCTATTATTTTAGCTAGAGGTACGCAGACTGTTGGTATAGGCGCGGGACAAATGAGTCGTATTGATTCGCTTAAAATAGCTGCTGAAAAAATGAAATGCGTTAAACATGGATTGGATGAACACTTATTTTCGCTTGTTCTTGCTTCTGATGCTTTTTTCCCATTCCCGGATGTAGTTGAGCAGGCAGCTAAAATTGGTGTTACTGCCATAGTGCAGCCTGGAGGTTCAGTAAAAGACAATGAATCTATTAGTGCTGCAGAGAAGACAAATATAGCTATGATTGCTACAAGTATGAGGCATTTTAAACATTAAGCAAACTAGAGTTAGTGAATTTTTTAAATATAGTGATTTATTAAAATTATTATGTTGTTTTTACGCCTAAGCGAGGATGTATTTACTAAATGTTTTAAAAAGTTTGTGATTTTTGTCCCAAACTTTAATTGATAAGTTGGATTTTTTGGCTTGAGCTCTTTTACAGATGTATAAATTAAGTTTCTTCGGCTTAAGACTGTGTTTATATTTATTTCGAATATTGAAAAATAGCATGAGACAGGAAAAAAAGAGAATTAATCTTGCACAAATAACGGAGCTTAAAAAGGATTTTGAGTCTAAAGCCATTAATACAGTATGTCAAGGCGCTAGATGCCCTAATATTGGAGATTGTTATAAAAATAAAACCGCAACGTTCATGATATTAGGCAAGTATTGTACTAGGAGATGTGGTTTTTGTGCTATAGAAAAGTATGATGTTGAGTTTGTGGATGCGAGCGAGCCTTTAAGAATTGCAAAAGCGATTAGGGATCTCAAGCTTTCGTATAGCGTGATAACTTCTGTAACGAGAGACGACCTACCTGATGGTGGCGCGAAGCATTTTGCAAAAACAATTAATGAGATAAAAACTTTGCTCCCTAGTAATAAAGTTGAAGTTCTTGTTCCTGATTTTTTGGGAGATACAAAATCTATAGATATTGTTTTAGGTGCGAAACCTGATGTTTTTTCTCATAATTTAGAAACAGTTTCTATTCTTTATGATGTAGTGAGAAAAGGGGCTAATTATGAGCGTTCTCTCGGTGTCTTAAAGCATGCTAAATCTAAGGGTTTCAGAGTTAAAACGGGTATAATGCTTGGATTAGGTGAAACTAAAGAGCAAGTTTTTGAGACGATTGAAGATATAAAAAATATAAATGTTGATACTCTCACAATAGGGCAGTATCTTGCTCCTACACTAAAAAATTTTTCTATAGTAAAGGAATATACTAAAGAAGAATTTGAGATGTTTAAAAATTTTGCTATATCGTTAAAAATAAAGCAAGTTGTTTCTGGCAGATATATTAGAAGTTCATATTTTGCAGAAGCAAATTTCAAGAAATTTTGAGTTTAAGAATTGGTTTAAGGGTTCACAGTTTGAGTAAAATGTATGTGTCTGGAGTTGAAGGTAGTGGTAAAGCTCATTACTTATTTAGACGTATATCTGAAATACAAATAAACACGAGTGATGGTAAGGAAATTTCAGGCTTGCGTGTTTTTGCTTTTGTCAAAGATGATGAATTAAACGCTTTTTATAATGACTTATGCTCTTTTTTCAGTTCCGAGGCTTGTACTTTGATTTTTGCTGCAAATATATTTATGTTTCCTTTTGATGATGTGGAGCGTAGAGTTTTTGCAATTGATAGAATAAGAAACTTAAAGAATTTTATTGTATGTGCAACAGATCTTTCAATTAACTCTTCAGTACTAGATCCTAAAAGTGATGTTGGTGTTAACATAATCAAAAACCAAAAATATAATTTGAGTGATTTAGAATATTCTTTGGTTTCTTTTGGTTATATGAAAACTGATTTTGTAGAAAACAAACTACAATTTGCCGTTAGAGGCGGTATTTTAGATGTGTGGCCGTATTTAAATGAACTACCTGTTAGAGTGGTTTTTGAATTTGATAACGTAGAGGTTATTAAAGTTTTTGATCCTAAAACACAGCTTTCAAATTCTTTTATAAATGAGATTAAAATATTACCTATTGATCTTTCAAAATGTAAATCTAAATCAACAATTAAAGATTATTTTGTGAATCAAAATATGATCAGCGATCAGACTGCCGTTATATTGTTTTTTGACTACCCTATTGATAAAGAAATAGAAAAATCGTTTAGTAAATACGATCTTATTATTAATAACTCTTTAAATATTAATGCACAATATCAGGGATATAAAAGTTTTGTAGGATTTAGAGGTAATAAAGATTTTTTTATAAAGATGTTTAGAAGTTTTGCCGAGGTCAATACGATGATAAGAATTTGTTGCGCTAATGAAAGCGAACACGAGTGTATTATGAATATATTTGACGAAAGTCAGTTCGATTATAAAAATTTGAAGTTTTTGTATAACGATTTGTCACAAGGATTTTATTTGGAAAGTTTAAAGATTGCGTATATTCCAGCTAAAGAGATGCTTTATAAAAAAAAAACTATGAGTTTCCCAAAAATTAAATGTGGAAAACGTTTAGAAGGTATGTGGGAGATATCAACTGGTGATTATGTAGTTCATGAAAAATACGGAATAGGCCGTTATACGGGATTGAAAACTCTTTCTAGAGAAAGTATTATTTCAGAGTATTTGTGTATAGAGTATAAGAATGATGATAAACTTTATATTCCTCTTGAAAGAATAAATACTGTAAAAAAATACATTGGACTTGAAGGTGTTAAACCTAAATTATATTCAATGGATACAGTGGCTTGGGAAAGAGTAAAATTGGTTGCCAGGGAAGCTGCAGCAAAATTCGCGAAAGAGCTTTTAAAACTATATGTGCAAAGAAGTATGATAAAAAGGGATCCTTTTGATGTGGAAACTGCATGGGAAAAAGAACTTGCTGATTCATTTCCTTATGATGAAACTTCTGATCAGTTAAAAGCCATTAATGACATAAAAGATGATTTTTTAAAACCTTATCCAATGGAAAGACTTGTTTGCGGTGATGTGGGCTATGGTAAGACTGAGATTGCTGTGCGTGCAGCTTTTAAAGTAGTTCAATACGGTTTTCAAGTTGCTGTGTTAGTTCCTACTACAATTTTAGCGCAACAACACTATAATAAATTTTGTAATAGACTTTCTCTTTTCCAGGTAAAGGTTGCAATGATTAGTAGATTCCAATCTAAAGTAAAGCAAAGGGAGATAATAAAAGACTTACAGGGAGGGTTGGTTGATATTATTATTGGTACTCATAGACTTCTGCGTCAAGACGTAAAGTTTAAAAATTTGGGTTTATTGGTAATTGATGAAGAACATAGATTTGGAGTTAAACAGAAAGAAAAAGTTAAATTAATAAAAAAAAATGTAGATATTTTAATGCTTTCAGCAACTCCTATCCCTAGGACTTTGTCTTCGGCTTTATCTGGTTTTAGAGATTTGTCAGTAATAGAAACTCCACCTTTTGGAAGACTGCCGATAGATACACATCTTTCATTGTATGATGAAAACCTTATTAGGAATATTATTGAGGCGGAACTCTCAAGAGGTGGACAGATTTTTTATGTCTATAACGAAGTCGAAACTATTGTTATAAAGGCCGCAAGCATTAGAAGTCTTATTCCTAACGTTAGATTAGGAATTGTTCATGGACAAATGAAAACAAAAGACATTGAAGATATTATGTGGAAGTTTTTAAATATGGAGTTAGATATTTTGTTGGCTACTACAATAATAGAATCTGGGTTGGATATCCCTTCTGTTAACACAATAGTAGTTGAGGGAGCAGAAAATTTCGGGCTTTCACAGCTTTATCAGTTAAGAGGTAGAGTAGGTAGAGATAGAAAAAAAGCGTATTGTTATTTATTTTATAAAGATAAAAACTTGAATGAGAATGCTATTAGACGACTTGAAGCAATGAAGGAATTTAGCGAATTAGGCTCTGGTTTTAGACTTGCTCTTAAAGATTTAGAAATAAGAGGAGCTGGAGGAATACTATCCGCAAATCAGCACGGTTTTGTAAAAGATATAGGATATGATATGTTTGCAAAACTTCTTGAAGAAGAAGGAGAAAAGTTAAAGGGAAATAATATATCTGATAGAATGCAAGAAGAAGAAAATACTGTGATAGATTTAAGTATAAGTGCCTTAATTCCTAGTAAATATATTGAAAATGAAAACATAAGAATTTTGTTTTATAGAAAACTCAATGTTGCAAAGGATATGGAAGCATTAGAGCAATTAAAAGATGAGCTTTTAGATCGTTTTGGAAAAATGCCAAAAGAGACACAAATGTTGTTTGAAATAGCATGGTTGAGGCTTAATGCTAAGAAACTTAGAATTGAAAAAATAGTTGAAGACAGTGCTCATATATGGTTATATTTTTCACAAAAGGTAAATTTATCAGAAGTAGATATGGCAAAGCTAGTAAGTGATTATTCAAAAATACTAGAGTTTATGCCGAGTAGGTCTTATACAATAGGGTTAAAAAAAAATATGATTAACATAAACACAGTTGAATATCTCAAAGAATTTCTTTATAGCATTAAATTTTATGGATTTAAGTGATATAATACAATAGGGACAGTGTCTTGCTTGACGCTTTTACAAATTTATAAGAAATATGTTACACTTTTTCATAAAAGGCAAAAATGTGGGTTCCAGAAAGTAAACAGAAATATTATAATTATAGTTTTAATTACTAGACACATTCTGCGTAAGTGTATTGAAATTAAGGTATATTGTAGTTAGGTTACACAAGCACGGATGGATATACTCACACAGTAAGCTTGTTCGTATAGTATACCTCATATTTTTAAATAATTTTATCAAATTGTTGATAATAATTTGCAAACTCGCAAAACATGTTAGATTTTCTAAAAAATTGATTATTGAGAGAGGATTAGGTAGAACCACTTTAATGTTGTGAAAATAAATAAAGAGAATAATCTTTCTTGTTTTTTAGGAGTCGTATATTATATTTTATTAAAGTCAATAACAAAATGAAGAAAAACGTTTGGTAATTTAAGCTTAGCGATAGTTTTATATTTTGGTGAAAAGTAGTTAGTAAAATGTATATCTTAATATAAAATGTATATCTTAATATAATTAGATTGAAAGTTACTTATTGAGTTTTAATATAAATATATAGTTAGTTTATATAGTTCATAGTAGGAAATAGCTTGTTAATTTCTGTATTGAAGTTTGCTGTTTATTAATTAAAGATATAATTTCTCAGAAGTAAACTAACTTATAAATAGCCAGATTAAGAAAGTTAGAGTTTTCAATAAAAGGTATCAACCCAACAGCGGCACATGACTTAGTGTTGGCAAAATAGAGAATAGGAGATTAGCATGAATCTTTCTAGGTTTACGATTAAATCACAAGAGGCTTTGATAGATGCACAAAATATAGCATCTCAATATGGAAACCAGGAGATTACTTGCGAGCATGTTTTATACGCTTTGGTTAAACAACAAGATGGAACGGTCGGATCGATACTAAGAAATGTAACGTTGCCCGTTCGAGGAGATTCTATAGTTGCTGATATTTCTAAAGATTTGCTTTCAGAAATTAAAAAAAAACCTAAAGTTTCAGGTGGAAATTTATTTTTATCACAGAGTTTGAACAAAATTTTAAGTAATTCAGAAGAGGTAGCAAGAAATTTAAAAGATGATTTTGTATCCACAGAACACATTCTTATTGCTATAAGTGAAGATGATTTTGAAAATGCATCAAAAATATTAAAAAAATACGGAGTTACTAAAGAAATTGTTTTGAAAGCTCTTATGGGTATAAGAGGTGAACAGAGGATTATAGATCAAAGTCCTGAAGATAAATATCAGGCTTTAGAGAAATATGGGAGGAATTTAACTGACTTAGCAAGACTAGGGAAACTTGACCCTGTTATAGGTAGGGATGATGAGATTCGCAGATGTGTCCAAGTTTTATCTAGAAGGACAAAAAATAATCCTGTCATTATAGGTGAACCTGGAGTAGGTAAAACGGCTATAGTAGAGGGATTAGCACAACGTATAGTTTCTAGAGATATCCCTGAGACTTTAAAAGATAAGAAAGTCATAGCTTTGGATTTAGGAGCTTTGGTAGCTGGTGCAAAGTATAGAGGGGAATTTGAAGACAGACTTAAAGCTGTTCTTAAAGAAATTCGTTCGGCTCAAGGGATGATTATTCTTTTTATTGACGAGTTACATACAATAGTTGGTGTTGGTTCTGCAGAAGGTTCTGTTGATGCTGCGAATATGTTGAAGCCTATGCTTGCGCGAGGTGAGCTTAAGCTTGTGGGGGCAACTACTCTTAATGAGTACAGAAAATATATAGAGAAAGATGCGGCTTTGGAAAGGCGTTTCCAACCTGTTTTTGCTGGAGAACCATCGATTGAAGATACTATCGCGATTTTGAGAGGTATAAAAGAAAAATATGAAGTACATCATGGTGTGAAAATAAAAGATTCTGCGTTAGTTGCTGCTTCAACGCTGAGTGCAAGATATATAACTGATAGGTATCTACCAGATAAAGCTATAGATTTAGTTGATGAATCTGCAAGTAAGTTAAGGATAGAAATAGATTCTATGCCTACTGAACTTGATATCATAGAGCGGAAAATCAGACAGCTTGAAATTGAAAAGCAAGCTGTAAAAAAAGAAACTGACCTTTCTTCAAAAGAGCGTCTCGCAAATATGGAAATAGAGATCGATAAGTTAAAACATGATTCTTTAGAAATGAAAGTTCATTGGGAAAAAGAAAAAGAAGCTATATCTAATATAAGAAATTTAAAGGCATCTCTTGAGAATATGAAGATTGAGGAACAAAAAGCTGAAAGGGTTGGTGACTTGAGTGCTGTTGCTGAAATTCGTTATGGAAAATTTCCGCATATGCAAAAAAGTCTTGAAGATGAAAATAAAAAACTTCTTGAACTGCAGAAAAAAAAGAAAATGTTAAAAGAAGAAGTTGATGAGGAAGATATTGCTGAAGTGGTAAGCAAGTGGACAGGTATACCAGTTAGTCGTATGATGGAAAGTGAGATGCATAAGCTTCTTAAAATGGAAGACAAGCTGCACGAAAGGGTTGTCGGTCAAAATGAGGCAATATCTGCAATAGCGAATGCAGTGCGCCGCTCTCGCTCTGGACTTTCAGATCCTGGTAAACCCATAGGTTCATTTTTGTTTTTAGGTCCTACTGGTGTTGGAAAGACAGAACTAGCAAAAGCACTTGCTGAATTGTTGTTTGATGATGAAAAAAATATAGTTAGAATTGATATGTCAGAATATATGGAAAAACACAGTATTTCTCGTTTTATAGGCGCTCCTCCGGGGTATGTTGGTTTTGAAGAAGGGGGGCAATTAACTGAAGCTGTAAGAAGGCGACCATACTGTGTGATTTTGTTTGATGAAATTGAAAAAGCGACTTCTGAAGTGTTTAATGTCATGTTGCAGATATTTGATGATGGAAGACTTACGGATGGACATGGAAGGACTGTTGATTTTAAGAATACTGTTATTATAATGACTTCAAACATGGGGTCACAATACATTCAAAGCTATGACGACTTTAATAAAATAAAAAATAAGATTATGCAGGAGCTTCATAATTATTTTAAACCTGAATTTTTAAATAGAATAGACGAGATAATAATATTTCAAAGTTTAAGTGAACAGGAATTGAATGAAATTATTGATATACAAATTAAATACTTTGAATGTCGTCTTGCAGATAAGAATATTCATGTGGAACTTACAAATAAGGCGAAGGATTTTATATCACTAAAAGGATATGATCCTGCTCTTGGAGCAAGACCGTTAAAAAGAGCCATACAAACTTATCTGTTAAATCCTCTTTCTTCTCAACTTATTTCTGGAAAATTTAAAGAAGGTGATAATATAGTTGTGGATGCAACAAGCAAAGAGATAAATGAGTTGGAATTTAAAAAAAAATATGTCAATTAATAAAATAATAAGCTTTAAAGACTTTGTTAAAGCTATATCTCTTGTATGAATGTTTTTTGAAAAAATGTAATTGGATGTGATGGCGAAGGAAGTTTTTAATGGTTGATTTATTTATTGATTTAATAGAAACAGTTTTGTTAGAATAGTGGGTCGATGTCTCCGTAGCTCAATTGGATAGAGCAACTGCCTTCTAAGCAGTAGGTTGCGTGTTCAACTCACGCCGGAGACGTTTCTCCTCTATTTGGTGGCTGTAGCTCAATTGGTTAGAGCGTCGGTTTGTGAAGCCGTAGATTGCGGGTTCAAGTCCCGTCAGCCACCCTTTGATGTTGATGGTGGTGTTTTATTATTTATTGTGATTAATTGTTGCATTTTACTGAGTACGTGGGAGATTGTATGAGGGGATTATTTTTAGAGATATCAATTCGTACAAGTCTAGAATATTTTAGGTTTTAAAATGTATGAAAATCGAGCTTATTTGTATTGGCAGTGAACTTCTTCGCTGCAGGATTTGAGTTACTATCCGTCGTAGATATTGGTGATAAAAAGCAAGATTTGTTACCGGTGGATTATAGGTTCTACATTTGATGATATAACTGCTGAAACTACTGCGAATATTTAAGTATGGATATGTATTCTGATATAGAAGAGCCTTAGAATTTATGAGAGAATACTTTTTAAGATGTTCAATTACATTAATTCCTAAAATCAACGAAAAACAGGTAAGTATAATTAAGAGTGCAAAGGTTTTGAGGAATCGTTTTGGACAGCATCTGGGCAGATGTTACATTTTAAATTTAGAGGTAATGAAAAGATTTTATTTTTACTTCCAGGTCCACATAGAGAAATGTAACCGATGGTTAAGGAAAATGTTTTATCGTTTTTAAGAAGTTACTCTAGGAATATAAAGAAAAGCGTGATTATGCATGTGTTGGGTATTCCGGAATCTGTTGTTGAAGAAATGATAAAACCTATCATGAAAGAAATTGTGGTTGATAGTTTAAAATTTGTAGAGTTTGGTATTTTTGCAGGCGAATCAGTTGTAGATGTTAAATTTTCAGTTTCGGCTTCAAATGAAGTTCTTGTCGATAGGGAGATAAATGATTTAAAACTCAAATTTACCAATATTTTAAAAGATAACATTTTTGGTTTTGATAATGATACAATTGAATCTGTTATAGGTTGTCTTTTACTTGAAAATAAAAAAACAATTTCTTTTGCAGAATCGTGCAGTGGAGGAATGATAGCAGCGGCAGTGACGAATGTCTCAGGAAGTTCTTTGTATTTTAAAGGTTCTACCGTTGTATATTCAAATAGCTTAAAAATGAAACTACTTAACGTAAAGGAGAAAACTTTAGCAGATTATGGAGCTGTGAGTGGTGAGACAGCTAAAGAAATGGCGGCAGGTGTTTTGAGACTTTCAGGTACTGATTATGCCCTTTCAACAACTGGTATTGTTGGACCACATGGAAGTACGAAAGAAAAACCAGTAGGTCTTGTGTATGTTGGTTTTGCTGATAAAAATAAAACTGAAAGTTTTAAATTTACCTTCAGTGGAACAAGAATGGAAATAAGAAAAAAAACTGTTAATACAGTTTTAGATTTGTTGAGAAGGAGATTAATTGTAGAATCATCGAATAAAATGAGATAATTATAAAGGGAGTGTAGCGTAGAATCAATCTAAGAATTTAATTAAGCGGTAAAATGTTATATTTTAATTTTAATAGTAAAAACAGAGGGGTTGTGAATGTTCAATAAAGAGTTTTCATTTGGTGCGATAGTTTATAGAATGTTAGGTAACGACCCTGTATTTTTGCTTGTGAGTTCAAAAAGAAATCAGTTATGGGGATTTCCAAAAGGTCATGCTGAGAAAGATGAAAGTGAATTAGAGACTGCAACTAGAGAAATTTTTGAAGAGACTGGGATCAGTAAAGTCGAATTTATTGAGAATTTTAGACAAGAAGATGTTTATATGATTAATGATTTTCTTAGCGATACAAAAAGTAGTAGAGTTGAAAAACACTCTGTGTATTTTCTTGCTCTTGCACTGGATGATGCTTTGAATTTTGATAAAAATGAGATATCAAAATTGGGATGGTTTGATTTAAAACAAGCATTGGGTTTGCTTTATTTCGCGAACCAAAGAAAATTTATCAGTCTGGCTTATAATTTAATTAAAGGAGAGAGTAAATGAGCAATCCACTTTTAAAAAATGATGTTTTCCGTATATCTGCAAGAGGTTATGAAGTTATGACGTTATCTGGAACAATAAACAAAAGTATAATTTTATGGATTTTTCTTGTGGCGAGTGCATTCTACTCTTGGACAAATCCTAATATTATAATGCCATTGTTGTTTCCTATATTAATTGGAGCTTTCGGTTTAGCTATTATTTCAGTGTTTAAAAAGACGTTAACACCGTATTTGTCATTGCTATACGCTATATGTGAAGGACTTATCTTAGGAGTAATTTCTTTATATTTTGATAGATCGTGTCCAGGTGTCGTAGTGAACTCTGTTCTTTTAACAATTTGTGTGTTATTTTGTATGCTTGCTTCATATAAGGCTGGCATACTCAAAGCTACTCCTAGGTTTAAAAAGATTGTGATGATTTCAACACTTACTATACTCTTTGTTTATATTATAGATTTAATTTTAAACGTTTTTAAGTTTGGAAATTTTCCATATATTCACAATGCGTCAAGTTTAGGCGTTATTATAAATTTTGTGATTATTGTTGTAGCATCACTAAGTATTATTGTTGATTTTGATTTAATTGAAAACGCTGTAAGTCATGGTTCACCCAAGTATATGGAGTGGTATTGTGCTTTTTCTCTTATGGTAACGCTTGTTTGGCTTTATCTTGAAGTTTTGAGGCTTCTTTCAAAGCTAAGGGACTAATTAATAAAATAAATTGATTAAAAATGTTAGAAAGAACTGTATTTTTTAGAAGTGTACTAGAAGTGAAGTCTCTACCCAGAAGTCTTGCAGAAGTTGTTATTTCTGGAAGATCTAATGTTGGGAAAAGCAGTGTTATAAATGCTTTATGTTTGCGAAAAAATTTGGCAAGAATATCAAAAACTCCTGGTAGAACAAAAAGTATAAATATTTATAGTGTTTCTAAAGGTAAATGGATAGTTGATTTACCTGGGTATGGTTTTGCAAAAGTAAGTAGATATGAAAAAGAACTTTGGAGTAAAATGATTGAGAGTTACTTAATCCAAAGAGAGAGTAAGAAAATGGTCTATATAATTATTGATGCTTTTGTGGGGCCTACTGAATTAGATTTCAATATGGTTGATTGGCTTAATAAATTGGGGGGTATTTCTTTTAAGATTATTGCAAATAAGTACGATAAAGTCCATCAAAATATTAGTGAAAATGCAATACAAGTTAAGACAGCGAAATATTTTGATGCTGATGAGGCAAAAATATTTGTAATAAGTGCAAAAATGAGGAATGGGCTTGCTAGACTTAGAGCCGATGTTGTTAAATTTTTAACTAGTTGAATTTAGGATGAAAATAATGAAAAAAGTGATGTTAATGTTTTTAATATGTGTGTTATTTATAGATGTGTCTTTTGCAGAGATACCAGAAGCGGTTTCATTTAAGTTCTCTTTGTGGGATAAAATAGCTGTGCCTAAAAACAATTATAATGATATAGTGGACGGTTTAGAAATAGGGATAAATTCTTACACTCATAAATTAAAAGGTTTATCATTGAATTTTATTTTCTCGAGGACTGATGAAGCTTCTGGTGTGCAAGGAAGTTTTGTAACACTTACGAAATCGTTTGTAGGATTACAGACTGGAGTGGTGAATTTAAGTTTAGATGAGATTTGCGGTTTGCAATGCGGATTTTTTAATAAGGCGAAACTAATTAGAGGTTTTCAGGTGGGGTTGGTAAATATGACTGAGGATTTATATGGCGTGCAAATTGGACTTATAAATTTTATTGAAACTGGTCATTTTCAAACGATGGTAATTGCCAACGCAAAATTTTAGAATGGTTTAGTTTATATATATCAATTTTAGTAATTTAATTAGTAAATTAATTGAATAATAGTAGTGGCTAATTCAGATAGAAGTTTGTTAGATGTATAATTATAATAACTGATAAAATTTAAAATTATGTTTTAGGAATAGTTTTAAATGAAAATAGTTTCATGGAATGTAAACGGCATAAGGGCAATACATAAAAAAGATTTTTCTGGTTGGTTTAAAAACAACAGTGCTGATATTGTGTGTATCCAAGAAACGAAAGCCGATGAATCGCAGTTCCCAAAAGATATAAAAGAAATTAACGGATATAATTTTTACTGTTCTTCTGCAAATAGAAAAGGTTATAGTGGTGTTGCTGTATGGTCTAAAATTAAACCCAGATCTATATGTACAAGCATAAATAATTTCATTTTTGACAGTGAGGGTAGAGTGATATATCTGGACTTCAAGGACTTCATTCTTTTTAACATTTATTTTCCTAATGGTGGTGCGTCACATATACGTCTTAAATATAAATTAGATTTTTATGATTATTTAATTGCATACCTTAGGCGTTTTAAGGATAAAGCGGTGATTATGTGCGGAGATTATAATACTGCACATTTCCCAATAGATTTAGCAAGACCTAAGGAAAATGAGAAAGTCTCTGGTTTTATGTTAGCAGAGAGAGAAAAACTTGATGATATTGTTTCGATGGGTTTTGTTGATACTTTTAGGTGTTTTAATAACGAACCTGGCAATTATACATGGTGGGATTACAAGACTGTTGCGAGATCAAGAAATATAGGTTGGCGAATTGATTACTTTTTTATGTCAAAACATTTTCTAAAACATCTACAATCTGCGGACATAGAAAATTCGGTTTTGGGTTCAGATCATTGTCCAATTTCAATAACTATTTCTTAATGTTTCTAAAGGTAAAAGAGTTTGCTTTATTATGGAAGTTTACTGTTAATGTTACTTTAGGTTTTGTTTAGTAAGCATTTATATTCTTGAGGTTTTTTTATTCGGTATATGTTTGCTGTAAGTTAGTCTTTTATTTACTATTTACACTCTTGCTTAACGGATTTGCGATACAAATAAATAAAACCATACTAATTTTGTGTTTTTGGATTAGTATAGTATATATATTGTAACTGTTATAATTGTGATAAAGAAGAAAAGAGTGTTACTTTACAGATTGTATTATTTGTTTATTGATTTTAGCTTAATAACTTAATAAAATAAGACAAGAAAGTGTGGGGTATGCATAGGTTAGGTTTTAGAATAGGATTATTTATGGAACGTTTAATTAGAAAGTTGTAGTTTATGCGAGATTGTTGAATGTGTAAAATAATATTTTGAAAAGGAAAATAGAATGAATAATCGAGAAGATATCGTGAATCTTCCTTTGATGCATAAGGGTAAGGTTAGAAATGTCTATGATTTGGGACAGAGTTATTTAATTGTTGCCTCAGATAGAATTTCGGCTTTTGATTATGTTATTCCTACAATGATTCCTAATAAGGGTAAAATTCTTCATAAGCTTTCAATGTTTTGGTTTGATTTTGTTCAGGGTATAGTCCCTAATCATGTTATTACTGGAGATTTTGAAAGTTTCCCGACAATGCTTAAACAGTATGAGCATTTGCGCGATAGATCAATGATAGTGAAAAAGGCTAATAGAGTGAATATAGAGTGTATTGTTAGAGGGTATCTTGCAGGTTCTGGATGGAAAGAGTATAAGAAATATCAAACTGTATGTGGTATAGAGCTTCCTAGGGGTCTTAAAGAATCTTCAAAGCTTCCAGAACCTATTTTTACTCCGTCAAGCAAGGAAGAAGACGGGAAACATGACGAGAATATTTCTTTTGAAGAAACAATAAAAAGGGTAGGGAAGGATGTAGCTAAAAGTTTAAGAAAAATTTCACTTGACTTATATGAAAAAATAAGTGATTATTCTTTTTCAAAAGGCATAATAGTTGCGGATACAAAATTGGAGTTTGGTTTTTATGATAATCAGCTAATATTAATAGATGAAATTTTTACTCCGGATTCGTCAAGATTTTGGGAGATTGATAAATATGAGGAAGGGAAATCTCAAGATAGTTTAGATAAGCAGTATGTGAGGGATTACCTCGAACATGTGAATTGGGATAAGTCTTCTCCCGCTCCAGAACTTCCAGGGAATGTTGTTGAAAAAACTATGAAAAAGTATGTTAGTGCGTATGAGAAGTTGACTGGAGAAATTTATAATGTTTGAGATAGAAATTCTTACAAAGAAAGATTTTAAAGATTCACGAGGTGAGCGTGTTTTATCTGATATTTGCGGACTTGGTGTAACAAATGTAACGAAAGCTGAATATTCTCAATTGTATGTTGTTGATGGGGATATAAATCTAAGTGAAACTGAGATGATAGCCTCTGAACTTTTGGTTGATAAAGTTACGGAAAGTTATATAATACGTAAATGTTGTGCTGAATATTGTTCTGAAGTTATTTTAAAATCTTCTGACGCAAAAGAAAATGATAGATTAAATTCTAATTTTTCTGTTATAGAAGTTTGGTATAAGAAGGGTGTGACTGATACAGTGTCTGAAAGTGTAGTAAAGGCTGTTGAGGACTTAGGAATTGTAAAAGAAATTAAAGTTAAGACTGGATATAAGTACTATTTGTATGGTAAAATTTCGCGTACGATTTTATTAAATACTATTGCAACGAAATTATTGGCAAATACATTGATACAGGAGTGTAAAGTACACTGTCTTGCGGACAAAAAGGCATAAAGTTAGACTTAATAGTTAATATTTAAGGTGATGTCACTGGCAGGGAGTATGCTTTTTGATATTGGAGACTGTTTAAAGCAAGATTTGTGTATTTAGAATAAAATGAAATGTACAAGTAAGTGTAAAACTATTAGGATTTTAAGTTTATGTGATGAACAGTTAATTAGGCTAAGTAGAAAGAATGTTCTTTCATTATCTCTTGAAGAAATGAAGGTGATTCAGAGTTATTTTAAAAAACTTAAAAGAGATCCTACGGATATTGAAATTGAAACTATAGCTCAGACATGGAGTGAACACTGTAAGCACAAAACACTTACTGGAATTATAGAATATACTGAAGAAGAAAGCGGTAAGAAAACAAAGAAGACATATAATAATCTCTTAAAAGAAACTGTTTTTAAAGCTTCAGTTGAGTTGAACAAACCATGGTGTTTGTCTGTTTTTAAAGATAATGCTGGAATTATTGAATTTGATTCTGAGAATGGAGTTGCTTTTAAAGTTGAAACTCATAATCATCCATCGGCGCTTGAACCCTATGGTGGTTCTGCAACGGGAATAGGTGGTGTTATAAGAGATATTTTAGGAGTTGGTCTTGGTGCAAAGCCTTTGGCTAATACTGATGTGTTTTGTTTTGGAGATCCTGATATGGAAGTTTCTAAAGTTCCAGAAGGAGTTCATCACCCTAAAAGAATAATGAGAGGTGTTGTGTCGGGTGTTAGAGATTACGGAAATAGGATGGGTATACCTACTGTGAATGGTGCAATTTGTTTTGATGATGGATATATGTCAAATCCACTTGTTTATTGTGGAACTATGGGTATAATACCTAAAAATAAAATAGACAAAAAGGTTGAATCTGGTGATTTAGTTTTGGTTGTGGGTGGAAAGACAGGTAGAGATGGTATTCACGGAGCAACGTTCTCTTCTATACAACTTGATAAGGAATCTGATGTAAGTGCCGTTCAAATAGGCAACCCTATAATTGAAAAGAAAGTATTAGATACAATGCTTAAAGCAAGAGACTTAAATCTTTATAGAGCTGTTACTGATTGTGGAGCTGGTGGTTTGTCTAGTGCCATAGGTGAACTTGGCGAAAAAACCGGTGCTGTTGTTTATTTGGATAAGGTACCATTGAAATATGATGGACTCTGCCCATGGGAAATATGGATTTCTGAAGCACAGGAAAGGATGGTTTTTGCCGTTCCTCCTAAAAATATAGATAAAGTTATTGAAATATTTGAAGAAGAAGATGTTGAAGCTGTATGTATAGGTGAATTTACAGATGATAAAAAGCTTACTCTTGTGTATGATAACGACGTTATAGCGAGTATGGATATGGAGTTTCTACATAATGGAGTTCCTAAACCTACTAGACGTGCGTTTTATAAAGTAAAAAAAGAAAAAGTGCAAAAACCTGTTAAAATGAATTCTTTTGAAATTTCTAATTCTTTGATTTCCTTGCTCGCTGATTTAAACGTTTGTTCTAAAGAATGGATTGTTAGACAATATGATCATGAAGTACAGGGGCAAACTGTTATAAAACCTCTGCAAGGGTGTAATATTGAAGTTTCAGGTCCTGGTGATGCTGCTGTTATTTTTCCTTATACTGTCATTAAAGATACTAAAAAATGTATTGTTTTATCTAATGGCTTAAATCCTCAGTATGGAAAAAAGAATCCTTATAAGATGGCTGCATCTGCAATAGAAGAGTCTTTAAGAAATGCTGTTGCTGTAGGTGCCGATATTCGGAAGATGGCAATATTAGATAATTTTTGTTGGGGAAGTCCTAATGATTTGGAAGTTTTAGGAAGCTTGGTACGAGCAACAAAGGCTTGTTATGACATGTCAAAGGCTTTTGAGGTTCCTTTTATTTCAGGGAAGGATAGTTTACACAACGAATATTCTATAAATGAAAAAAAATACTCAATACCTCCTGTACTATTGATATCTGCTATTGGTGTTATTGAAAATGTAGAAAATACCGTCACTATGCCTTTTAAAAAGGGTGGGAATAAAGTATTTGTTTTAGGTGTTACAAGAAATGAGCTTGGTGGTTCAGTATTTTCGAAAGTAAAAAATATTGAAGATGGTGTAGTACCTGGTGTTTATCCTAGGGAATCTAAAGATATGATGGAGAAGATTTATAGTGCGATAAGCGAAAACTTGATAGAAGCTTGTCATGATTGTTCTGAAGGAGGAATTGCAGTTGCAGTAAGTGAAATGGCTTTTTCGGCAAATAAGGGTGTAAAAATAGATATAGATGCTATAAAGATCTATTCTTGCTTAGAAGAAGAGTTTAGAAGTGATAACAGTGAGATGACGCCTGCTGAGATATTGTTTTCCGAGTCAAATGGAAGGTTTATTATTGAAATAAAACCTGATAATGAAGAAAAATTTAAGAAAATTTTAGATGGATCAGTTTTTTCTGAAATTGGTTATATAAGAGATGATAAAAAAGTGATTTTTGAAAGTAGGAAAAATAATATAAGAGTACAACAAAGTTCTGAATTTCTTTTAAATTCTTGGCGTAATACTATCAATTGGTAGTTTAGTTATTTTTAAAAATTTTGGTACAAGCACGCATGATATTTTAATGAAAATCTAAGAGTAAATGGAGTAAATGGTTTTTATGAATAAAAATAAATATTATATATGTTGAGGAAAGAAAAGACATATGAAAAAAGTTAAAGTATTAGTTTTGAGAACTGCAGGAACAAATTGTGATTATGAAACGCAAAGCGCTTTTGAATTATGCGGAGCTACTGTAGAGCGTGTTCACATTAATACTCTTATTGAAAAAAAAGATAAAATTTTTGAGTACGATATTTTAGCTTTTCCTGGTGGATTTTCTTACGGTGATGATATAGCCTCTGGAAAAATATTATCAAATGAAATTAAAAACAAGCTTGGTGATGAAGTAAAAAAATATGCTTTGAGTGGTAGACCAATTATAGGTATATGCAATGGCTTTCAGGTTTTAGTTAAAGTAGGGTTGCTTCCTAGCCCAGAGCTTTTTAAACAAATATCTACTCTTTCTTATAATGATTCTGATAAGTTTGAATGTCGGTGGGTTTATTTGAAAGTAGAAAAGAAAATTAAAAACGAGTCTAATTGTATTTGGACGAGAAATCTACCTGACATTGTGAGCTTGCCTGTAGCTCATGGAGAGGGGAAGTTTATCCCTGGAAATGAGAAGTTTTTAGATGAATTGAATAAAAATAACCAGATTGTTTTGAGGTACTCTTTGAGAGATGGAAGTGAACCAGAATATCCTTTAGCTCCAAATGGGTCAGTAGAACAAATAGCTGGAATATGCAACGGAAAGGGAAATATTTTCGGACTTATGCCTCATCCAGAAAGATATGTTTTTACATTGCAGCACCCTGCAAAAGAAGGTTTTGATAGTAAGTATGGCTGGGGAAAAGTGATTTTTAAAAATGCTGTTGATTTTGTGTAAGCTAAGCAATGAGAGATAAAAGAAAGCTTTTGTTGATATTAGAAGTTGTCTCCACTGTTTTAAAGTTTTGTTTCCTACCAATTGTAAAATAGTTTTTTATAAGAGCAAATAATTTGAAAAATTTTAAGTCACTACTTTTGAGAATAGTGTTATTAAATTCTGGCTTTTTGTCATTTATGTCAGCTTTTAGATTTGCGTTTTTTAAGTACTATGGAAAGGGTATGGATTTTAGTGATTTATGGCTTGATGTGTTGAAAGCTTTTTATATGGGTATTAGGTATGATTTGTCGGTTTTAGCATATTTGAATGTTCCAGTGGTTTCTGTACTACTCATTTTACTTTTTGCTAATGGTGAAAATTTATTTAGAAAATGTATAAATTTTTTTAAATACTACTATACATTATCTATAGGCAGTCTTATTGTTTTTTTGAGTATTGATTTTGGCTTCTATTCATATTTTCAGAATCATCTAAATGTTTTAGTTTTTGGATTGTTTGAAGATGATACCGCTGCTATAATATCTACTTTATCACAAAATTATAGTTTATTTTTAGTAATTACCTGGTTCATTTTATCGTATACTGTGGTTTTTTTTGTTTCAAAATATTTACTTTCAACCTTTAAATATGAAAAACTTTTTGAAAGTAAAAAGATTGTATTGAAACTTATACTCACAACTTTAATGATTTTCATAAACATTATTGTTGCTAGAGGATCTTTAGGGTATTTTTCTTTAAAAATAGATGATTTGCAGGTATCTAAAAATGTATTTTTGAATAAAGTGTCTATAAACGGTGTTTACACTTTTGAGAATGCTCTTGAGCTGAAAAGTAAAAATAATGATTACGATTGCGCTAATAAGGCAGGCTATAAAAATAATATAAGAAAAGCATTTGCAGATTATTTGAATTTAGATATTGATGATATTCCAGAAAAAAATCCTGAGCTTTCTTTGCTTAAAAATATCCCGTATAATAAAACAATAGAAAATGTTAAGCCTAATGTCATTCTTATTGTTATGGAAAGTTTTGGAAGTGATTTATTGAAATATAATTCAGAGAATTTTAATGTTTTGGGCGAATTGAAAAAACATTTTGATGCTGATTTTGTTTTTTACAATTTTTTGCCTGCTCATGATAATACTATAGGCAGTCTTGAAGGTATAATTACGAATGTTGTCAGACTTCCGTTACCAATGTTTTTAGCGCAATCAAGGTATGCATATAAAAAATATATCTTTTCAGGTCCGATGCCGTATAATGAAAAAGGCTATGAAACTACTTTTATATATGGTGGTAATAATGGTTGGAGAAATTTGTGTAATTTTATACCCAATTTAGGTTTTAACAATGTCCTTGGAGAGGGCAATATGGATAAAAATTATTCTCGCGGAGTCTGGGGCGTTTACGATGAATGTCTTTTTGATTATTTATTTAAGATTTTGAGTCAGAACGATAATCAAAAGTTTATTTGCGTTTTGTCTACAACTAATCATCCTCCATATTCTATGCCGAGTAATTATAAGAAGCTTTCTCTTAATATACCTAAAGATTTAGAAAGAAATATTATAGGAAGAAGAAGTATAGCTGAAAAAAGATTTATAACTTATCAATATTCAAATGAGATGCTCGGCAGGTTCATAACAAGAATAAAGAATTCAAAATATGCGAACAATACTATTATTGCTGTTACTGGAGATCATAATTTTAGTGGTATTTTGGCTTATTCAAATGAAAAAACGTTAGATTCTCTAAGCGTTCCTTTCTACTTATATATTCCAAAATTGTTGAGGCCTGCAAGTGTTATTGATACATCTGTTTTTGGATCTCATTTAGATATAATGCCCACTCTTTACAATCTTTCTATTTCAAACTCTAAATACATAGCCATGGGAAGGAACATTGTGTCTGAGAAAGCAAAGGATAATATTATTTCTATTGATCGGGGAGTGATAATGAATAAAGAAGGTGTTGTAAGGTATGATTTTTTTAAAGGAATATATTTGTATTATATTTGGAATAAAAATAATAATAGAGAAATAAAGTATTCTTATGTAATAGAAGACAATAGTAAAAAATTAATTAAACATTATTTGTCTGCTATAACGGTTTCAGAGTATTTGATTAAGAGTACAGGCAAGAATATAGTGTTGTAATAAAGGGACTATGTGAAATTTGTTTAGTAGTATAGGTAAATTTAGTGGTGTCCTATCTAAGGTATATTTTCTATAAGTATTTTTAAGTGCAGATAAGAAGCAAGTGAGTATTTTCCGGAAATTGCTAAATATGTTGTTTATTTTGTAAAATAAAGAGTGGGATGTGTTTTATTAACGCGCGCGAGGTGTAAGTATTTTATTACTTAAGGCTTTAGTAGGATTTGATGAAGTCAGGAGATTAGATGAAAATATTAGTTATAGGAGCTGGTGGAAGAGAGCATGCAATATGTCAACAATTTTTAAAAAGCCCTAAAGTTAATGAGCTGTATTGTGCTCCGGGCAATGGTGGTATATCTCAAATTGCTACAAATGTGAATATTTCAGTTAATGAAGTAAATGATTTTAGTAAACTCGTTGATTTTGCTAAGGAGAATGGAATAGACTTTACATTTGTAGGACCTGAAATTCCTTTATCTTTGGGAATAGTTGATTATTTTGAAGCTAATGATTTGAAAATAATTGGTCCACCAAAGGATGGAGCTAGACTTGAGTCAAGTAAGGTATACTCAAAAGGATTTATGAGAAAGTATGATATACCTACAGCTGAGTACAGCCATTTTTCTGATATTAACGATGCTTTAAGATTTTTAGATAAGTGTAAGAAAGATCAAAAAATTGTGGTTAAAGCTGATGGACTTGCTGCAGGGAAAGGTGTTTATGTTTGCAGTGGTAGAGAGAAAGCTAAAAATGCTGTTAGTCAAATTATGAATTATAAAATTTTGGATCCTGCGGCTGGTAAAAGTATAATTATAGAGGAATATATAGATGGGCCTGAGTTATCGTATTTAATATTTACAGATGGTATATCTTATTCAATAATGCCAGCTTCGCAAGATCATAAAAGAATAAATGATAATGATCAAGGACCTAACACCGGTGGTATGGGTGCTTATGCTCCTGCGCCGTTAGCAATAGCTGATGACTTAAATAAAAAAACTGAGACTATAATTCGTAAAATTATTAATGGTATAAAAGCTGAGAAGATCAATTATAAAGGTATTTTATATGTAGGTTTAATTGTTAAGGATTCCTGTCCCTATGTCTTGGAGTTTAACTGTCGCTTGGGAGATCCAGAGACACAGGCAGTGTTGCCTTTACTTGATACTGATTTAACTGATGTTTGCGTTGCAATTTTAAATAAAGAGCTTGGAACATTGAAGATTGACTGGAGAAAAAAATTTTCAGTGTCAGTTGTACTTGCTTCAAGTGGGTATCCAGAAGAGTTTGAGACAGGGTTTGAGATTAGTGGATTGGAAAATATTAATGACGAGGATACCATAGTATTTCATGCTGGGACGAAATTTGAATCTGGAAAATTCTTTACTTGCGGTGGTAGAGTTTTAAGTATTACTTCAATGGCTGATAACGTAAAATCTGCGATAGATAAAGTTTATTCAAATGTTAGAAGTGTATATTTTAAAAATATGCATTATCGAAGAGATATAGCTTGGAGGGCCCTAAATGAGTAGTACTAATGATGTAGATATAGCTATTATTGTAGGTTCTAAGTCGGATTTATTGTTGGTAAAAGAATCTGTTGAAGTTTTAGAAAAGTTTGGAATATCATATACTTTAAATATTGCTTCGGCTCACAGGACTACAAAACATTTGAAACAGTGCATTAGAGATGCAGAAAGTTCAAATGTAAAGGTTTTTATAGCTGTTGCTGGAATGGCTGCTGCACTTCCTGGTGTTGTGGCTTCCGAGACTGTTCTTCCTGTAATAGGCGTTCCTGTTGATAGTAAAAGTTTTTCTGGCCTAGATGCTTTATTTTCAATAGTTCAAATGCCTAAAGGTGTGCCTGTTGCAACTGTTGCTGTAGGAAAAAATGGAGCTATAAATGCTGCAATTTTAGCTATTCAAATAATAGGTGTCGCTGATAAAAGTTTAAATGAGAAGCTTAAAACATACAAAAATAAAATGTCGGAAGATATTATAAGAGATAATTTTGAACTTCAAAAGAATGGAATAGAAAAATATCTTGAAGAATTAAGAAGGTAGTTTTTATTTTTTTACATTGTAAAAAATGTTTAGAGAGTAATGTTACTATTTTATGATTTATTTGGTTATGTGATATGAATTTTTTGTGTATAAATAAATTTATATGAAGTTAGAATAGCAGAAAGAGGATGAAGAATTGTATTATGTATAAATATATAAATATTGTGGAATAATAATAAATGTCTCTAAAATTCAAAGATTTACTTGGTCTTGAACATCTAGATAAAAAAAACTTGCAAGAAATTTTAAATTTTGTAAAAACTTTTAAGGGTCTTTTTAAAAAATCTGATAAAGCTTCGGTACTTCGTGGTAAGACAGTAGTAACACTTTTTTATGAACCTTCTACGCGCACAAGAACTTCGTTCGAAATTGCTGCTAAGAGACTTTCTGCAGATGTGATAAATATCAGTGTGAACAGTTCAAGTATCGTCAAAGGTGAAAGTCTTATAGATACTGGTAAAACTCTTGAAGCTATGGGTGCGGATTATATAATTATAAGGCATGTGTCAGCAGGAACGCCTGATATACTTGCGAAGAATCTAGGCATATCTATAATAAATGCTGGTGATGGTTTTCATGAGCATCCTACGCAAGGGCTTCTTGATTTGTACACTATATATGAAAGAAAGAAAAGAATTGAGGGATTGAAAGTGTTACTTATTGGTGATATTTTACATTCAAGAGTAGCAAAATCTAACATATGGGCGCTGACAAAAATGGGTGCAGAAGTTTTGGTTTCAGGTCCATCGACTTTAATCCCTAGGAGTATTGAAAATTTGGATGTTAAAGTATACTATAACTTAGACGAAGCTGTTAGAGAAGCTGATGTTCTAAATGTTTTAAGAGTACAGTTTGAACGTCAGCAAGAGAACTTGTTTCCGTCAATTCGTGAGTATGTTAGTCTTTATCAATTAACGAAAGAGAAGCTGGCTATGGCAAAATCTGAAGTTTTAATTATGCATCCTGGACCAATGAATAGAGGTATTGAAATAACTTCTGAAGTTGCTGATACTCCTAATGCCGCGATTAATGAGCAGATTGTCAATGGAATAGCGGTTAGGATGGCAGTTTTATATCTTTTGGGGGCTGTAAAGAGGGGAAATGCGTCTTCAAATTAAAAATATTAAAATAGTCGATCCTTCTTCACAAAATGAAGGTTTAATTGGTGATATTTTTATTGAGGACGGGAAAATTGTATCAAAATTTTCAAGTAATGCTGATAGAATTATTGATGGTGAAGGGAAAATTGCTATTCCTGGCCTTATTGATATTCATGCTCATCTAAGGGAGCCAGGTCAAGAAATGAAAGAAACTATTTACACGGGGACACGTTCTGCTGCAAAGGGTGGAATAACTACTGTTTTTTGTATGCCAAATACAGAACCTGTTATTGATAATACTTCGGTAGTTGAATTTATATTTCATAAAGTGCGTGAAGAAGGATGCGTGAATGTTTTTCCTGTAGGATGTGCAACTAAGGGAGCAAAGGGTGTTGAGCTTTCAGAAATGGGACTTCTTAAAAAGGCAGGAATTGTTGCAGTAAGTGACGATGGTCTTCCTATATCAAATTCACGAATTATGCGGCGTGTTTTGGAATATTCTAAAATGTTTAAACTTCCAGTTATTTCTCATAGCGAGGACAAAGAATTGAGTAGAAATGGTGTTATGAATGAAGGAAAAAACTCTACATTTTTAGGTTTACGAGGGATTCCGAAAGAAGCTGAAGAAATTATGATAAGTCGTGATATAATGTTAGCAGATCTCACGGGTGCTTATTTGCATATTGCTCATGTTTCCACTGCAGGTTCTGTTGATTTAATAAGGCAAGCGAAGAAAAGAAATGTAAAAGTTACTGCCGAAACTTGTCCTCATTATTTTACTTTAACAGATAATGACGTGAAAGTTTATGACGCGAATACTAAAATAAATCCTCCTTTAAGAGAAAAAAAAGATGTTGATGCAATAAAACAGGGACTTATAGATGGAACAATAGATTGTATAGCGACAGATCATGCTCCACATACTCAAGAAGAAAAAAGCAAGGAATTTGATTTGGCTCCTTTTGGAATTATAGGGTTTGAGACATTATTGAGTCTTGTTTTAAATGAACTTGTTGATACTGGCGTTTTAAGTTTTTATGAAGCTATATCAAAAATGACTTCCAACCCTGCAAAGATTTTTAATCTTGAAGGAAGAGGTACTCTTAAAGAGGGAAATGTTGCTGATGTTACAATAATCGATATAAAATATTTCTATGAATTTGTAAAGGAAAAAGTAGTTTCTAAAAGCAAAAACTCGCCTTTTATAGGGAGACGATTTAAAGGTGGAGTAGTTATGACAATTGTGGGAGGGAATATAGTTTGGGATTTAAATAATAAGTTTGTGTGAAAAGTAAAAATTGTTATTGTGATTCCTATATTTGTTTATATGTATGCGTCAAAGGTTTGATGAAGATTATGAAATAATTTATAATAGAAGGGTCCAGTCTCACTATTTTGAGTTAAAAATTAAAGTGGGAGATGTTTATAAGTATTGTTTTCCAGGACAGTTTTTTATGATTAGTGTTCCAGGTGTCTTTTTGCGTCGTCCTTTTGGAATTTGTGACGCTAATGATAAAGAAAAAAGTGTGAGTTTTTTATATAAAATTGTTGGTAAGGGTACAGAGATTTTAGCAAATATTAAGTCTGGGGCACTTAAGCTTTTAGGTCCGCTTGGTAAAGGTTATGACTTGGAATCCAGTACTGCCTTAAATAGCGATGCATATACATATGTCGGTCCTGGCAATAATGTTATTGTAGCGGGAGGGACGGGCATTGCTTCGGTTCACTTTCTTGCCTCAAGACTTAAGAAGAAAGGTATTTTGTATTATGGAGCAAGGTCAAAGTCTGATTTATTGCATTTAGCCAATTTTCGGGGATTGGGGTGGAGGATTATTTTGTCTACAGAAGACGGGTCAGAAGGCTACAAAGGCTATATTACGGATATATTATCAGAGCAATTGGAGAGTAGAGATACTATCTTTACTTGTGGACCTGTGCCAATGCTTAAGGAAGTTTTTAAGATTGCTAAAGGAAGAAATGTACTTGGTTTTGCTTCTCTTGAAGAGAAGATGGCATGTGGATTAGGTAACTGCCAAGGTTGTGCTGTAAAAATAAGAGGGCAAAGCAAAATGGTTTGTAAAGATGGCCCTGTTTTTAAAATTGAAGATGTTGAGCTGTAATGTGGTATATTGTAAATGGGAAGAAGGAAAATATTTGAAATAATATAAGTAAAATCTGTTATTTGGAAATACAATCAAAATATAATACTTATGATATAACTAAAATAGAAGTTAAGTTCATCCAAACTATCTGAAAGTATTGTTGAAAAAGATTATTTTATAGTTCATTTTAAAAAGATTGCAAACATAAGTTTGTTTAGGTAATACTTTAATATATAGAGAAAATGAGATTGTAAAATGACCGTATAAGTCAAGTATTTTAAAGACTTTTTTGTATCAGAGACTGGTACTTTGTCTTTTTTGTAATAAAGTATTTTACAAGATTTTCTTTATAAAGATTTACGCAATAGTGGAAAAAAGAGAGATACTTTCTTTCAGTTATTATGTTTATAAAGAAAAGTTTTAATTTAATAATTTGGAAAGCGAAAATAATTCTTATGTATTTGAAGATTATTTGGATATGACAAGATAAGTATAAGGTTGTGTAAAAAAAAGAATATTGATTGAAGAGTTGAGGGGATAAGTTTATTTTATGTGAGAAATTGTAAAGAAATTTTGTATCAAGTGAATTTTGCATAAATCTTATTATGAAATTATGATCGATAGAGTAAGTGGTAATTATGTAATTAAAGAAAATCATGAATTGGCTTTGAAAAAAAAACAACATACTCTAATTTGTTTTTAGATTGAAATGAGAAATATATAGTAAAAGTATTATAAAGGATATATTGTAGTTTATTATTATAGTAGTTTATTATTATAGATAAAGGAAGGTACAAGTTGATATAGATGGAGACCAGTTTAAATATAAATTTTGCCGGAATTGAGCTAAAAAACCCCGTGCTTACGGCATCTGGAACTTTTGGCTATGGTTACGAGCTTTCAGATTTAATTCCTTTGAGCGAACTTGGAGGTATTGTGACGAAAACAATCACTTTGGAGCCGCAAGAGGGGAATTTACAACCTAGAATTGCAGAAGTCGAATCTGGAATATTAAATACAATAGGTTTGCAAAACATTGGAGTTAAAGCTTTTATTAAAGGACCTCTTAAGAGATTAAGTAAAATTGGTATACCTGTAATTGTAAGTATTGCTGGTGCAAGAGTAAGTGAATATATTAAAATTGCAAAGATATTGAGTATGCAGAATGGTGTATCTGCTATAGAACTTAATTTATCTTGTCCTAATTTGAAAAAAAAAATAATTTGTCACGATTTATGTTTGGTTAGTGAAATAGTAAGAGGAGTGAAAGATATATCAAAAGTACCAGTTATTGCGAAGCTTTCCCCATTAGTTACTGATATTGTTGAAATTGCGATGGCGGCACAGAATTCTGGAGTTGATGGAGTAACACTAGCAAATACTTATCCAGCTATGGCCATAGATGTTGAGACGTTTAAGTCTAAACTTTCCACGGTTAAAGGAGGTATTTCAGGTTCTTGTATAAAGCCCATGTCAGTGCGTTGTGTGTATGACGCTTATCAGAGTATAAAAGTTCCAATTATTGGATGTGGTGGAATAATGACTGGTGAGGATGCTGTTGAATTTATTCTAGCTGGAGCGACAGTTGTCAGTGTTGGAAGTTCAAGTTTAATCTCTCCTAAGAATTTGGTAAAGATTATTTGTGGAATTGAAAATATATTGAAAAGAAAAAATGTAAACTCAGTAAAAGATATAATTGGTATTGTCAATAGAAGTTTAGTATAAACTCTTAAAATAAAACTTATTTTGCCATTTAACAAATATATGTTGAAAAGGGAAAGAATGAAAAGAATAATACTTGCTCTTGATGTTTATGATTTTTATTTTGGTAGAATTGAAAAACTTGTACAAGAAACTGCTCCTTATATCGATGTTTATAAAGTTGGTCCTATATTATTTTTGCGATATGGTGAAAAAATAATGAGAATTATAAAAGATAATGGAAAGGAAATATTTTTAGATTTAAAGTTTCATGATATACCTGCTACTGTGAAACTTTCCATTGAATCTGCTAAAGAATTAGGAGTTTTTAGCTTAACTGTTCATTCTATTGGCGGAGAAGACATGCTTATGGCTGCCACATCTGTAAAAAATAGACCAAAAATATGGGCAGTAACAGTTTTGACAAGTCAGGTAACGACTAAAGAGGAAGTTATAAAGAGAGCAAAACTTGCAAAGGTTTGCGGAGTGGACGGTGTAATATCATCGCCTCTTGAAACAGCTTTAATAAAAAAGGAGTGTGGTAAAGAATTTGATGTTGTAACTCCTGGGATTAGACTGGAAAAAATTAATGATGATCAAAAAAGAGTGGCGACTCCAGAAGTTGCGATTAAGGAAGGAGCGGATTTTATAGTTATTGGCAGACCTGTGTTGAATGCTATAAATCCTATTGAGACTTTAAAAGATATTTGTAATAGAGTAGAGGATAATTTAAGAAGATAGTAAGGGTGGTGAAACAAAATGAATATTATGAAAGATAAGAATAACGCTTTTTTGTTTGATGGATTAAAACTTGGACTTATGTTGCAGGCCGGTGGTATTGGTCCTATTTGCACGTTAGTCTTTACTTTGTCGTTGTCTGTACCAGTTACAGAGATGCTTATAGGTATTTTGGGATTATCAATAGTTGATTTAACATATGTTAGCTTAGCCGTTTTTTCAATATCTGCTCTTGTCAAAAAAATACAACGCTATCAACGTGTTTTTGATATTATTATTGGCATTGTGTTAGTCTCATTTGGAGTATTTTTTATAGTGAGTAGTATATTGTTTTTAAAAACATTTTTAACAACTGGACAAATAGTGCATGATTTTATTAATCCGGGGAGAATCAAAGGTAAAGCTTTATTTTTTGGCTTAATGGGATTGGACATGGCAAATCCTATTACTGTTTTATTTATTATGGGGATATTTTCACTTGAGGTAAGTAAACGCGATATGAAATTTAAAGAAACAAGTATCTTTGCAGCCGGTTTTATGTTGGCAACTCCAGTGTTTATGTCCTTTATAATTTTAGTTGGTCATTTTATAGGTGCATTTTTACCTGTTTGGGCTGTAAAGATGCTTAATATTATTGTAGGCCTTGTTTTAGGATATTGGGGAGTAAAGAATATATTTTTTAAAGAGTCAGGCTCAAATGAGAAAAAGATAAAAGAGATAGAGGAAGGAGGTCTTATTGAACTTAAGGAATTGTTCAAAAGAAACAAAGCTCTTTTAAGTGGTCACTTCAAACTTGCAAGTGGACTTCATTCGGATACATATTTTCAATCAGCCTTGATTTTGCAAAATCCTAGAGAAACTGCAAGACTAGCAAAAGAACTTGCTAACAAAATCAAAGGAAATAATATAAAAGTTGATGTTATTGTCTCTCCTGCTATTGGTGGCATTATTATCGGGTACGAAGTTGGAAGGGCTTTAGATGTTCGCTCGGTATTTACTGAAAGGGTTGATGGTAAAGTTTGTTTGAGAAGAGGTTTTTCTGTAGATAAGGATGAAAAAGTTTTAGTAATTGAGGATGTTATAACAACAGGATTGTCCAGTACAGAAGTCATAAATTCTATTAAATCTATGGGTGCTGTAGTAGTTGCTGTAGGTTCTCTTGTTGATAGAAGTTCTGGAAAAGTTGAATTTGGAGTTCCAAAATTTTCTATTTTAACTCTTGAAGTTAAAAACTATGAAAAATATGATTGTCCCATGTGTAAGTCAGGAAGTATAGCTATAAAGCCTGGTAGCAGGGAACAATATAAATAATAAATGCTGTATGTATTAGAGATTTTTTGAAGTTTCAAAACAGAATTTAGGTAGTGATTAATATTTTTTTAAGATAGAAATTGTAGTTTTATATGAATTTATTATAGGAGATAAATTGATATGCCTATTACTACGTATGAAGAAGCAGGTGTAAACATTAATGCTGGGAATGAACTTGTAAAGCGACTTAAAAAGAAGTTTCCCAAAATTGGTGGTTTCGGAGGATTGTTTCCTATTGTAGGAACAAAATATAATCTTGTGAGCTCAACTGATGGTGTAGGTACAAAATTAAAACTTGCATTTAAATTGAATAAGCATAATAGTGTTGGGATAGATTTGGTTGCGATGAATGTCAACGATATAATATGTGTTGGAGCGAAACCTCTTTTCTTTTTAGATTACTTTGCTTGTGGAAAGCTAGATGTGAAACAGGCGGAGCAAGTTGTTGAGAGCATAGCTAAGGGGTGTGAATTGTCAGGTTCACGACTTATTGGTGGAGAGACTGCTGAAATGCCAGGATTTTATAAAGATGGAGAGTATGATTTGGCTGGTTTTTCTGTGGGTATAGTTGAAAAGGGAAAAGAAATTAGCGGAAGTAAAATAAAGCCAGGAAACGTTATAATAGGGTTGCCATCAAGTGGTCCTCATTCAAACGGTTATTCTCTTATAAGGAAAATTTTTTCAGATGACGAGTTGGAAAAATATTCAAAACAGCTTCTTATGCCTACAAAAATTTATGTCAAAGAGGTTCTTTCGGCTATTGCAAAATTTAACTCAAGTAAACAAAATATAGTTGGGATTGCTCATATTACCGGTGGGAGTTTTTACGATAAAATAAGCAGAATTTTACCGCAAAAAAAAGATATTAGGGTTATTATTGAAAAGAAATCATGGAAAGTTCCTGAAATTTTTAAAATTATCCAAACTAAAGGCAATGTTCCTGAAACGGATATTTACAGAACTCTAAATATGGGAATAGGCATGGTTTTGATAGTATGTTCTGAAGCTGTTTCAAAAATCGAAAAGTTTTTTAAAGGTGCTAAAGTGATAGGTCGCATTGAGAAAGGCAAAAGAGGCGTTGAACTTATATAATGAAATGTCTTGGTGTTTTAGTGTCTGGTAATGGATCAAATTTACAGTCTATAATGGATTCTACTAGTTATGGAATTTTAAAAGGACTGGCGAAAGTCGTTTTAGTTATTTCAAATAACCCTAATGCCTACGCACTTAAAAGAGCAGAACAAGAGAATGTAAAGTTTATCTGTGTGGAAAGGGAGAGTTTTAAAAATGATGAATCTTTTAATGATGCTATACTTGTGGAGCTACAGAATATGAAAGTAGATATTGTCTGTCTTGCTGGTTATTTAAAACTTATAGGTAAAAAAATAATAAAAAATTATTATAATAAAGTTTTGAATATACATCCGGCTCTTTTACCTAAATTTGGAGGTAAGGGAATGTATGGCTATCATGTTCATGAAGCTGTTGTAAAATCAGGAGAGACAGTGTCTGGAGCAACAGTACATCTTGTAGATGAGAATTATGATACAGGAAAGATAATAATACAGAAAGAGGTCAAAGTTTTTGATAACGATACGCCACAAGATGTAGCGGAAAAAGTTTTGACTGTAGAGCACAAAGTATATCCTGAAGCGATAAAAATTTTAATAGAAAGTTTGAGTCTCGGAGACGGAGAATTTAAAAAGAGGTAAAAAGGTTATGATATCGCGTTATAGTAAACCTGAAATGGCTGAAATTTGGTCGGATGAGAATAGATTCAGAAAAATGCTTGAAGTTGAGGTTTTTGCTGTTGAAGCTATGTCAGAGCTTGGCATAGTTCCTAAAGAGAGTGTAGAGACAATAAAGCGGAAAGCGAAAATTAACGTTAAAAGAATTAATGAAATTGAACTTACTGTCAAACACGATGTAATATCTTTTTTGACTGCTGTTTCTGAAACTGTAGGTCCTGATGGCAGATTTTTGCATCTTGGTATGACGTCTTCTGATGTTTTAGATACTGCTACTGGAGCACAGCTTAAACAAGCGACAAATTTGCTTATTGATGAAACGAAGAAATTAGCCATTATAATACGTGAGTTGGCTGATAAGTATAAAATGACTCCTATAATGGGAAGAACGCATGGTGTTCATGCAGAACCTATGACGTTTGGATTGAAAGTGGCTTCTTGGTATTGTGAAATTTTGAGATCTTTGGATAGGCTTAATTTTGCTCGAGAAACAGTAAGTTATGGTAAGATTTCTGGTGCTGTAGGTACTATGGCGCATTTAGATCCGAAGGTTGAAGAATATGTGTGTCAAAAAATGGGTTTAAAAGTGGAACCAGTATCAACACAAATTATTCCACGCGATAGACATTCTATTTATTTTTCTATGCTTGCTCATGTAGGTGCTGCTCTTGAGAGAATTGCAATGGAGATAAGACATCTGCAGAGAAGTGAAGTATCAGAAGCTGAAGAGCCTTTTACGAAGGGACAAAAGGGTTCATCCGCAATGCCTCATAAGAGGAATCCAATAATTTCTGAGAATATATGCGGGTTGTCAAGAGTTCTTAGAGGATATGCCTTAACTGCAATAGAGAATATTGCGTTGTGGCATGAACGAGATATAAGTCATTCCTCTACGGAAAGGATTATGCTTCCAGACGCTTCAATAATTTTACACTATATGCTTGTTAGAATGCAGACTTTATTATCAGGACTTAACGTTTATCCTGAAAATATGCGAATAAATTTAGATAAAACAAAAGATATTATCTTTTCAGGTACACTGTTACTTTCTCTTGTGGATAAGGGGATTTTAAGAGAAAATGCTTATGCCATAGTTCAGGCTGTAGCTTTTGATGCTAGAGATAATAAAATTAGTATAGAGGAAGCGTGTCTAAGAAATCATGATATAAAAAAATATTTAAGTGTAAATGAAATAAGAAGAGATTGTGATGTTAATTCGCAATTTAAAAATATTGATCATATTTTTAAACGGATATTTAAATAAATGATTTTAAAATATATTGTAGTGGATTTTTTGTACAATAAAATAGGCAGTTAGCTCAGGTGGAAGAGCATTTCTCTTACAAAGAAAAGGTCGCAGGTTCAAATCCTGCACTGCCTATTGTAAAATAGTGCAAGTGATACTGTTTTTAATTAAGGTTATAGTTATCTTGTGTTTATATTATGGCAATACTTGAAATAAAAAAATATGGTAATGTTGTTTTAAGAAAAAAAGCAGAAGTCATTTTGCAAATTGATGCTAATATAAAAAGACTTGCTTACAATATGCTTGAAACGATGTATTTAGTTCTCGGAGTTGGTTTAGCTGCTCCGCAGATAGGAATGTCAGTAAGGCTTTGTGTTGTTGATATAGATTTAAGTAAGAGATCACCAGTTATTATGATAAATCCTACTATTATTTCTCGTGATGGAAGCAAAATACTTGGAAAGGAAGGATGTTTGTCTTTTCCGGGTTTTTATGAAAATGTAAAGCGTTATGAAGGAATTGTTGTTAGATATAGAGATTTAAATGGTGAAGAATTAGAAATTAAAGCACAGAATTTGCTAGCCAGGGTTGTACAACACGAAGTGGACCATCTAGATGCAAAACTCTTTATAGATTATCTTCCGGAGTGGAAAAGAAGATTTGTTGAAAAAAAAGTTAAAAGCAGTAGAAATGCAGGCAATTGGTGAAGATATTGTTTTTTGGTACGTCTATTGTTTCAAGGTGTTATCTTGACGAACTGTATAAAAATAATCATGAAATTTTAGTTGTTACAAAGCCTGATAGGCCTGCATTTAGAGGTCAAAGGTTTATTGCTCCTGCAGTTAAGATTTATGCTATAAATAATAATATTGATTTTATACAAGTTGAAGAATTTACTACTGATATTATTAAGGAAATAAAAAAATTTAATGCGGATGTAGGTGTTGTCGTATCTTATGGTAAACTTATTCCAAGAAGTGTTTTTGATCTTCCTAAGTATAAGACCTTTAATATACATTTCTCACTTCTTCCTAAGTTAAGAGGATCTTCTCCGATTCAATATGCTTTATGCAGTGGAGAAAGTGAAACAGGCGTATCTTCTTTTTATGTTGGAGATGATATTGATAGTGGCGATATAATAATTCAAGAGAAGCTTATTATAGACATAAATGATACTGCTGAAACATTATTAGGTAAGCTTATCCCTATAGGTATAGTTGTTATGAATAAAACTCTTGAATTTTTTGGAAATGGAAAATATGATGCAATTCCTCAAATTGGAATACCGAGTTTTGCTCCGTCTTTAAAAAAGGAAAGTGGCTTGATTGACTGGAATAAAAGCGCTAGCGTTGTATATAATAAATTTAGAGGTTTATATCTTTGGCCAGGAGTATATTCTATAGTTTCTTTCGGTAAACTTGCAGGTAAGAAAATTAAATTTGTTGAAATAGAAATATTTGACAATGATTCTTTAAGTGATGATTTTGGTATTGTGTATTCTATAGAAAAGAATAGAGGGTTTACGGTTTTATGTGCTGTTGGAAAAATTTTAGTTGTAAAGATAAAACTTGAAAATAAATCTGTTATGTGTGCTTGGAGTTTCATTCAAGGCGGACAACTTTCAGTAGGTGATCGTTTCTGTTGATTAATGACATCTATTTGCACAATTTTATAAAACTTAACAGATGGAGGAGGAGATTTTTATGGTAGTGGAAGTTAATGAATGTAATTTTTCACAAGAGGTTTTATTGGAAGTTTTACCAGTACTGGTTGATTTTTGGGCTTCTTGGTGTGGCCCATGCAAAATGCTTACTCAAGTTATTGAAGAACTTTCTTTAGAATATGAAGGTATAGTAAAAGTAGTTAAGGTAAATACTGATGAAAATATGTCTTTGTCAAAAAAATTTCAAATTATATCTATCCCATGCTTGATTTTGTTTAAAAACGGTTTCCCTTTGCAAAAAATTGTGGGACTTAAACCTAAAAGCGAGATAAAAAAAATCATTGATAGTGTTCTTTAATTTTTTACTAGATTGAGGATTTAATATATTATGATTTATGATGTTATCGTTATTGGAGGTGGACCTAGCGGTTTATCAGCAACAATTTATTCTTCAAGAGCGAAGTTGAAAACGTTGCTTATAGAAAAGAATGCTTGCGGTGGTCAATTGCTAATGATTGATTCTATAGATAATTATCCTGGATTTAATGAAGGAATTGGCGGTTTTGATTTTGCTGTAAAGCTTGAAAGACAAGCAAGAGACTTTAATGCTGAGTTAATCTATGACGAAGTTGTTTCTATTGAATATAATTGCTTTTTTAAAAGGGTAATTACAAAAAACTCACTTTATGAAACTAAAACTATTATTATCGCTACTGGGACGTTTATAAGAAAAATGAATGTGCCAGGAGAGTCAGAATTTATTGGTAAAGGTGTATCTTTCTGTGCTATATGTGATGCTCCTTTTTATAGAGATAAGAATGTGTTAGTTATAGGAGGTGGAGATTCTGCAATACAAGAAGCTGTTTACTTGTCTAGATTTGCAAAGAGGATAACTGTTATTCATAGAAGAAATAATTTAAAAGCTATGAAAATCTTTCAGGAAAGGATAGCACTATGTCAAAATATATCAGTATTATATAACAGTGTAGTAAAAGAAATTTTAGGAAAAGACTTTGTTGAGAAAGTAGTAGTAACCAATATAAAAACTCATGAAGATAAATGTTTAAGTGCAGATGGTGTTTTTGTTTTTATAGGATTAATTCCGAACACTTTGTTTCTTCCAAGTGCTATACTTGACGAAGCGAACTATATTATTACGGATGAAAACATGAATACTTCTATTTTTGGGATTTTCGCATGTGGTGATATAAGAAAAAAACGATTGAGGCAGATTGTGACGGCTATATCTGATGGGGCTCAAGCTGCTATAAGCGCACAAAATTATGTGGAAGCACAAAAATCGTAAAAAATTGATCAATCATCTTTAAAATTACATGTATTGATGGACGATAAAGAAATTATTATTTTTAAATGGTTTTAACGTGTTACTTAGTAATGTTTAGTGAGATAAAATTGCAAATTGAGATATATGAAAAAATTTTTTGTTATAGATGGTAATACTTATATTCATAGAGCCTATCATGCTTTGCCACCGCTTTCTGCTTCAAATGGTCAACAAATAAATGCAGTTTATGGTTTTGTAAAGCTGCTGACTAAGATTAAAAACAATTTTGCTCCTGACTATATTGTAGTCTGTTTTGATTATCCATCGAAAAATTTTAGGTATGGGATATTTAAAGATTATAAAGCCAATAGAAATCCACTTGATGAGACTCTTATAAGTCAGATGCCTATTGCAAAGGAAGCTGTGGAAGCTTTAGCTATGGCAAAAATAGAGATGAAGGGTTACGAAGCGGATGATTTAATTGCTACAATAGTTGAGAATAATAAAAAAAATGATGTGCAGACTGTTATTGTAACTGCTGATAAAGATATTTTTCAGCTGATAGAGGAACAAAATGTTTTAGTTTGGAACGACTCTAAAAATGTTATGTATGATGTAAAAAAGGTTAAACAAACATATGGAGTTATGCCTAATCAGCTTATAGATGTGTTCGCTTTAATGGGAGATGTTGTTGATAATATTCCAGGAATAAAGGGTATAGGAAAGAAAACCGCCATTAAACTTGTTAAAAGATTTGGAACTCTTGAAAATATTTTGCAGAATTTAGATTTTATAGAGGGGAATGTAAGGAAATTACTTAAACATGGTAAAGACAATGCGTTAATAAGTAGGAAGTTATTAGATTTGAATAGACAAGTCCCTTTAAGTTTTAAACTTGAAAATTTTGAAAGTAAAGATTTGGATTTAAATAAAGCTGTTCCTTTTTTTGAAAAATATGAATTTAAAAGCTTTCTTAAGAAATATTCATATAAATATCAATTTGAAAAGTTGAAAAAAAGAAATAATTGTAATAGCATCGCTTCAATTCGTAGGAATGCAAATGTCGAAAGTTATGAAATAAATTGTAAAAATAAAGGACTTTTTAATCCAGAAAGAGTAAAGGTACCATTTAACTTTGATAGCGAAATCGTAAACACTAAAGAAAGAGCAATTCAAGTTGCAAAACTGATAAAGCATTCAGGTATTTTTGCAATGAAAACAATAAAGTCTTCACCTAATTTCTTAAAAACATATATTGTTGGAATATCGCTGTATACTGATGGTAAGGCTTTTTATTTTCCTATTGGACACAGTGGATTAAACTCCAATCAAATGACTATTGAAGAATTTAAAGACGTTTTCGCTCTATTGTTTTATTCAAATAGTATAAAAAAAGTAGGAGACAATTTAAAACAGGAGAAAAATGTTTATAAGATTTTAAAGATTAAGCTAAATGGCATATATTTTGATGTAATGCTTGCTTCATACTGCTTGAATCCTGTAAAACCTCACAATATAAGTTATATTGCAAAAGAGTATTTAAATTTTAAAGCTGGTGATGATAGTTACTTAAGAAAAGGAACGAAGAAGATTAAGTTTGCAAATGCTTCGATAGAAGACGTTGCAAAATATGCAAATTCAATTTCTGCAGCATCTTTTGCTATGTATAAAATATTTGAGTTGCTTATAGAGAAGAAAAAACTTTCATCACTTTTCTTTGATGTGGAGATGCCTTTGATTGAAATTCTTTCAGAAATGGAGATTTCTGGTATAAAAATAGATTTGTCTTTTTTAAATAGATTTAATGAGGAAGTAACTTCTAAATTAGAAGAAATTGAAGATGATATTTATAAAATGGCTGATATGGAATTCAATATTAATTCGACTAAACAACTTTCGCACATAATGTTTGATAAACTCAATCTTCCAGTAATCAAAAGGACTAAAACTGGTTATTCTACAGATGAGTTGGTATTGAGAGAACTATCATCTTATGAATTTCCAGCTAGAATATTAAAATATAGAGAACTCCAAAAATTAAAAAGTACTTATATATTCCCTATAATGAATTACTGTGTTTGTGGTAGAGATAGAATACATACTGTTTTTAATCAATCCATAACTGCTACTGGGCGATTATCGTCAACAGAACCAAACTTACAAAATATACCTATGAGATCTACTTATGGTAGAGAGTTTAGGAAGGTGTTTGTATCAGAAGATAATAAGGTTTTTTTATCTGCTGATTATTCACAGATTGATTTGAGAGTATTGGCTCATATTTCACAAGATGAAAAACTTATGGAAGCTTTTAAGAGTGGTGTGGATGTACATAGTGCAACAGCTAGAGAAATTTTTAATATTCCTAAAAATGAATCCGTATCCGACGATTTAAGAAGCATGGCAAAATCTATAAATTTTGGGATAATTTACGGAATGTCTCCTTTTGGACTCTCAAAGCAATTAAACATTCCTTTCTCTGAAGCGAGAGAATATATTGATGAGTATTTTAAAAGATATAGTGGCGTAAAGTTATGGATGGATCAAGTTATTGAACGAGCCTCAAGAGAGGGATATGTTTGTACCATTAATGGAAGAGTAAGATTTGTTCCTGAATTGCGTTCAATGAATGTTCAAGTTAGAAACGCTTCTGAAAGGATAGCTTTAAATACTCCAGTTCAAGGAAGTTCTGCGGATATAATAAAGATTGCTATGATAAACATATATAATGAAATTAAGCTTAAAGACTATAAATCTTTGATGCTTTTACAGATTCATGACGATCTCCTTTTTGAGGTTCCAATTGAGGAGCTTGAAGATGTGATTCTAATTATAAAAAGTAAGATGGAAAGCTCTGTAACTTTAAGTGTTCCTCTTGTTACTAATGTTAAGGTTGGGAAAAATTTGGGGGAAATGAAAAAATATGATAATAGGACTAACTGGAGGAATTGCTACAGGAAAGAGTGAAACTGCTAAGTATTTTGAGTCATTTGGAGCTTATAATATAGATGCTGATAAAATATCACGGGAGATTACTGAAGTTGGTAAACCGGCCTTGGTGGAACTTGTAAATGCTTTAGGAAAAAGTATTTTATATACCGATGGAACTTTAAATAGACAAAAACTTGCCAACATGATTTTTTCGAATAAGAAAATAAAGTTTAAAGTTGAAAAGATTCTTCATTCATATATCATTTCATTTATATATGAAATGATATCTCAACATAAAATAAGTAATAGTATAATATTGGTTAATGCCCCGCTTCTTTTTGAAACCAAGTTAAATAAAATATGCCATAAGACTGTAGTTATTTGGACTCCTTATGACGTTCAAGCTAATCGTCTTGCTAGGCGCAATAAACTAGATGTATATCACGTAAAAAGAAGAATTGATTCTCAGATGCCGGTAAAAAAGAAAATTGAACTCGCTGATTTTGTAATAGATAATTCTGGATCTAAAATAGATTTAAAAAGAAGTGTAAAAAATTTATATAAATTATTGACATCAAATATAAGAATAGAGTAGAATGACTTGTTTATTGTTTGTTTATTCTTTCAAATCAAAAATAATCTAAATTAAAGTAAATAAATCAAAATCAAATCAGTAAGACTTGAGAAGTCATTATTGGTAATTAGTTAAATATAAATAAAAGTATGTTTGTTAGGATTTGGAGGAGTTTTAATGGAGAAGGATAGGACTAAAGATGTATCTATTTTGTCTAAGCGGACCATGGCAGAACTTATAGAAATTGCAAAAAGTCTTAAACTCGATTCTGTTGCGGGTTTGAGAAAACAGGAACTCATAGCGAAAATTTTTGAAGCGCGTACAAAAGAGAACAAATTGGTTTATGATGAAGGTGTTTTAGAAATTTTACCGGATGGTTTCGGTTTTTTGCGTTCACCTGGTTATAATTATCTCCCTGGTCCGGATGATATATATATATCCCCTTCTCAAATAAAAAAATTCGCCTTGAGAAAAGGTGATACAGTGGCCGGGTATGTTAGACCTCCACAAGCGCAACAAGAACGTTATTTTGCACTTCTGCAAGTAAAGTCGGTTAATGGTCAAGAGAATCTTGAAAATATAAGGAATCGGATTCTTTTTGATAACCTAACACCATTATACCCTAATGAAAAAATAGTTTTTGAGACAAAAAAAGAGAGATTGTCAACAAGAATTGTGGATATGTTATCTCCTATAGGTAAAGGGCAGAGAGTATTAATTAATGCAGCTCCAAGGACAGGTAAGACTGTTCTTTTACAAGAAATAGCTAATGCGATAACCGAAAATAATCCTGACATAATGCTTATGGTTTTACTAATAGATGAGAGGCCAGAAGAAGTTACAGATATGCAACGTTCCGTTAATGGGGAAGTTATCTCTTCAACCTTTGATGAACCTTCGGATAGACATATACAGGTTGCTGAAATGGTTATAGAGAAAGCTAAAAGAATGGTTGAAAATGGTAAGCATGTTGTTGTCCTTTTAGATTCAATTACAAGACTTGCTAGAGCTTATAACACGGCAACTCCATCAAGTGGAAGAGTTTTATCAGGGGGACTTGATTCAAATGCTTTGCAAAGGCCAAAAAGATTTTTCGGTGCAGCAAGAAATATTGAAGAGGGTGGAAGTCTTACTATTATAGGCACTGCTCTTGTTGAAACTGGAAGTAGGATGGATGATGTCATATTTGAAGAATTCAAAGGAACTGGGAATTGTGAGATTTATCTTGATAGAAAGCTTGCTGATAGGAGGATATTCCCTGCAATAGATCTTTTGCGTTCAGGTACTAGGAAAGAAGAACTTCTTCTAAATGAGGATGAAAAAAACAAAATGTGGATATTAAGAAAATGGATGACTTCAATGAATTCTATAGAGATTATGGAAGAATTAAGCAAAAGACTCCTTAGTTCAAGTTCTAATAAAGATTTTTTAAGACAGATGGAGCTTTCTAGTATGGAAAGATTATAATGTTTTGATAATAGATTGATGAAAGTGTGATGAAGTAGTATATTTTTGTATGATTTTAATAAATAAAAGTATAAAAATTGATTAAAAGTTAAAAATTTTGCATACTAGAGCTTATATGTGATGAAACTTATGATAGAAAGGTAAAGGAGAAAAGTTAAGAGATGAGGGAAACGATACATCCAAAATATGAAGAGAGCACAGTTTTGTGTGCGTGTGGTTATACATTTAAAACTCGCTCAACAAAGCCTTTAATAAAACTAGAAATATGTTCAAATTGTCATCCTTTTTTTACAGGTAAGCAAAAGCTTATAGACACTGCTGGAAGAGTTGAAAAGTTTCAAAGACGTTTTGCCAAAACTGAGGGGAAAACTATATTGAGAAAGAAGATTAATAAAGAAGTTCAAACGTCTAGAAAAAGAAAAACTTTAGGAAAAATACTCACTAATTCACCTAAAAAGTCAAAATCTATTACGAAGAGAAATAAAGAATCTAAAAAAAATTAGCTTTATAGATATAAAGATATTACGACAGAGCTTTGTATATATGATGGTTCATGCATATATGTTAAAAGTTCTGTTATATTTTTTAATTGCTGTTGCTTAGTGATTATGATTATGTAAAAGAGGTTTTTTATAGCCGATTACTCAAAATTTTTCATTGATAATTATTAATAAAGAGATTGTCAAGTAATTTTAATTAGTGTTGGTTTTTTATGTGAATTGAGAGGATCATTAAGGATAAAAGCTATGTATTTAGAAAAGTTGAGATTGTTAAATGCAGAGTTCAAAGAAGTTGAAATTAAGCTTGGTGATTTATCTATTGTTTTAAATCAAGAAGAGTATAAAAAAATTTTAAAACAGTATTCTTATCTTCGCCTGATTGCTGAAAAGTATACGCAATACTCAAAAATTTTAAGCAGCATAAAAGATACAGAAGAGTTAAAGAACTCAGAAGATCCTCAGATAAAAGAATTGGCTTTTGCGGAATATGGTGAGCTTATTAAAATAAAAAATAAAATTGAGTCTGAAATAAAAGAATTGCTTATACCGCCTGATCCGAATGATGATAAGAATATTATTGTAGAGATTCGTGCAGGGACCGGTGGTGATGAGGCTGCCTTGTTTGTAGGAGATTTATATAGAATGTATACACGTTTTGCTGAGAAAAATGGGTGGAAATATGAAACTCTAGATTCAAATCCTACAGGTCTGGGTGGCTATAAGGAGATTATATTTGAAATAAGCGGTAATGGAGTATGGCGTTATTTTAAATTTGAAAAGGGTACTCACAGGGTTCAGAGAGTTCCAGAAACGGAAATATCTGGAAGAGTTCATACCTCTGCAGTAACTGTTGCCATTTTCCCTGAAGCCGAAGAAGTTGATGTTGAAATAAAAATGGAAGACTTGAGAATTGATACTTATAGATCTTCTGGAGCAGGTGGGCAACATGTTAATAAAACAGATTCAGCTATAAGAATTACACATTTACCTACTGGCCTTGTAGTTGCATGTCAGGATGAGAGAAGTCAAATTAAAAACAGAGCTAAAGCGTTTAAAGTTTTGAGAGCAAAACTTTATGATAGGAAAATCTTAGAAAATACAAAACAGATTTCAAATGAAAGGAAGTTACAAGTTGGTTCAGGAGATAGATCTGAGAAAATAAGAACATATAATTATCCACAGAATAGGATTACAGATCATAGGATAGGATATAGTGTGCATAATATTAATGAAGTTATGGATGGTGATTTATCGGGACTTGTTAGTAAACTCATTGAAGCTGAAATGGAGTTTAAACTTAAGGAAAATAATGGTTAAGTTAAATGTTTGGAAGTGAAAATGTTTATGATATTTTGAAAATTGCTGAAGCATTTTTAGAGTTAAATGGACTTTTTGATGCTAGACCTGATGCTGAAATTCTTTTAAGTTCAGTTCTGAGAATTGAACGCTCAAAACTTCCTATTATGAGAAATGAAAAGCTCACAGATACACAGAAGTCTAGATATAAACATTATATTTTGAGACGTTCTAGAAGAGAGCCTATAGCGTATATAACTGGTTTTACAAGCTTTATGTATTTTGAATTTAAAGTAAATAAAAATGTTTTTATACCAAGGCCAGAGACTGAAATTTTAGTGGAAATTGTATTAGAACTTTCAAAAAGAAAAAGTAAATGTTCATTACTGGATTTATGTACGGGGTCAGGCTGTATAGCTATATGCTTAGAAAAGCTTGGAAAATTTAAGAACGTTATGGCTTTGGATATAAGTCCAAATGCTCTTATAATTGCAAAAGAAAACGCAAAGATTAATAGTGCTTTAAGCATAGATTTTATTGAAAGTGATATTTTCAACAATGTAAGTGATAAGACTTTTGATGTAATTGTGGCAAATCCACCATATGTTTCATATGAAGAATATAAACTTTTAGAGCCAGAGCTTAAGTATGAGCCTCGAAATGCTTTAATAGCAGAGGATAACGGTTTGTTTTTTTATAAGAAAATAATAGCTGAAGCAGATAAGTATTTAAAGGAAGAAGGGGCTATTTTTGTTGAATTAAATGCGAATAAAGCTGAAAATATAAAACAAATGTTTTTAAATAACGGTTATAAAAATGTTGAAATAATAAAAGATTATGCTAGGTTACCGAGAATATTAAGGGCAGAAAAAAAATGTTGAAACAAATTTGTACAGATTTATTAGTTAATAAAATGTTATGTGCTGGTTGCTATTTAAAGATTTAAGTGAGCATATAAATTTATATTTATAAATAAGTTTAACTCTGTGAAATTTTGTGGTTTATTTATTAGGGTTTTAAGAGATTCCAATTTTGAATGTGATAGATCTAAAAAAGGTTTAAGCAATTATAAAATGGATAAGATAGTAATACGCGGTGGTAATAAATTAAGTGGTGAAGTAGTCATATCCGGTTCAAAGAATTCTGCTTTGCCTATACTTTTTGCCACTTTACTTACAGATGAGCCTGCTAAAATAAATAATGTCCCATCTCTTGACGATATAAATACTACATTGTTGTTTTTAAATTTTATAGGAAAAAAAACAGTTAAAAAAAAGAATACTGTGGAAGTTTATTCTTCAGAAAGTAGGCTGTATAAGTATATAGCGCCATATGATCTGGTAAGGAAAATGCGTGCAAGTATTTTGATAATGGGACCATTATTGGCGAGACTTAAAAAAGTTTACGTGTCACTACCCGGTGGATGTGCTATAGGTGCGAGACCTATAGATATCCATTTAGAGGCGTTCGAAAAGTTAGGTGCTGAAATTTCAGTTGAAAGTGGATATGTAAGAACTTTTGCTAAGGGTGGACTTAAGGGTACGACAATAAATCTTAGATTCCCAAGTGTGGGCGCAACAGAAAATGTATTGCTTACTGCAGTTTTGGTTGAAGGGAAGACTATAATTACCAATGCTGCCTGTGAACCAGAAATAGAAGATTTAGCCATTGTTTTAAATAAAATGGGTGCAAAAGTAACTGGTGCAGGGACAAAGAATATTGTAATAGAGGGAGTAAGAGAACTCCATGGTTTTGAACATAATATAATTCCTGATAGAATAGAAGCTGCTACGTATATAATAGCTGCAGCGATTACGAAAGGTGAAATTGTTTTAAAAGAAGTTATTCCGCAACATTTGAAATCAATAAATGATAAATTAAAAAAAAGCGGGTTATATATTAAGGAGTTAGGTAATAAAATTTATGTGAAATGGATAAAAGATCTGGAACCACAAAATATAAAGACTGGAGTATATCCTGAATTCCCTACGGATGTCCAAGCCCAGTGGATGACTTTGATGTGTCTTATAAAAGGGGAATCTAGCATAAAGGAAAATGTTTTTGAAAATAGATTCTTACATGTTGCTGAATTGCGAAGATTTGGTGCTGATATTTCTGTGAATGGTAGAGTGGTAAATATTAAAGGTGTTGAAAAATTCTCAGGGGCCTCAGTAATAGTATCGGACTTAAGAGCAGGAGCGGCTCTTATCTTAGCTGGACTCGCAGCACGTGGTACGACTACTGTTTCAAGGGTTTATCATTTGGATAGAGGATACGATATGCTTGAAAAAAAGTTAAAAGAACTTGGAGCCGATATAAGAAGGGTTTTTAGTTGATTTTTTACTATTTTAAATTTTATAAAAATAATATGACTATGTACATTTATTATATATTATATGTGGTTCGACGATTGAAAAAGTGAAGTTTTTTTAATAGAATACGGTATATTAGACAAGTATTGTACTAATTGTGGTTGTTTCTTTAGTTATGGGGTCAAATTTAACTTACCTTGATAAGAGCATATAAAAAATATAATGTATAAAGATACTGATAAGTGCTAAAACACTAATTATAATAGGTCAAGTCAAGAAGTACCATTTTGAAAAGAGTTGCATGATTTTGTGTAAAAGTCTTCTACATTATCTTTGTATAAGTGTTTTTTATAATAGTACCATTAGTGAAGTAGCTTAGTTTTAGTTGTTTTGGGTTTTCTATTACATTGCATAATTTGTTTTCATAATTAAGTAGATCATAAATAAAAACACACAATCGAATTTGCCTAAAGTCCCTGAATTTATAATAGGGTTTAGAAGGTTGAAGATTGTGGGAGCCGTAAGATAGAGCTGTAGTATATCAAAAACGGAAGTGCGTTTTAAGCGTACTGAGAAACCAAAAGACAGGGAGAGAAGTATGATAAATGTTACGATGAAGACTTTACTAGAGGCTGGAGTTCACTTTGGACATCAAACCAGAAGATGGAACCCCAAGATGTCAAAATTCATTTTTGGCACAAGGAATAAAATCCACATAATTGATCTTCAAAAAACCCTAAAAGAATTAAAAAGGAATTATAAAGTTATTAGGGATTGTATATCAGAAGGTAAGAAAATAATATTTGTTGGCACAAAAAAACAGGCACAGAGTTCTGTGAAAGAAGAGGCATTAAGGTGTGGAGCGTATTTTGTTTCTGAACGATGGCTTGGTGGAACGTTTACAAATTTTGAAACACTAAAAAAATCAATAATGAGATATAGTGAAATAGAGAATATGAAAAAAGAAAGAGTTTTTGAGCTTCTTTCAAAAAAGGAGCAATCTCAGATTGAAAGAGAGAGAATAAAGCTTGAAAAATCTTTGGAAGGTCTTAAAGAAATGTCTAATCTTCCAGATATTATGTTTATTGTAGATTCGCATGAAGAAGCGACAGCCGTTTCTGAAGCTAGAAAACTCAATATTCCGATTGTTGCAATTTGTGATACAAATTGCAATCCAGACTTGATTAACTATCCTATTCCTGGGAATGATGATGCCATAAGAGCGGTCAAGCTTTTTTGCTCTGTTATTGCAGATGCTGTTTTAGAGGGGAAGAATCTTGCTCAAAAAAATGAAAGTGTTAGTAATGAAGATTTTGTAAATAAAATGAAAGATGAAAACGAAATTGAATTGAAAAAAGATTTAAATATTCATGAAGGAGAAACTAGCAATGTCAACTGAGCTTATAACTAAGATAAGAGAAATGACAGGTGCAGGAATAATGGATTGTAAAAATGCGCTAAAAGAGGCAAATAATGATATAGATAAAGCGTGTCGTTGGCTTAGGGAAAAGGGTGTAGCGACAGCTGTTAAGAAGGCTGGAAGATGTGCTAAACAGGGACTTATCTATTCATATATACATGGTAACGGTATGCTTGGGACTTTAGTTGAAGTGAACTGTGAAACTGATTTTGTGGCAAAAACTGTGGATTTTCATAATTTAGTTAAAGAGATTGCAATGCAGATTGCTGCAACAGCTCCTGTTTATGTATCTAGAGATCAAGTTCCAAAAAGTGTAATTGAGTCTGAAAAGAAAATTTATAGAGTTCAACTTGAGAAAGAAGGTAAAACTGAAAAAGTTCTAGATAAGATTATTAACGGTAAAGTTGAGAAATTTTATGGTCAGATATGTTTATATGATCAAGTTTACATTAGAGATACTCATGGGAAAGAAACAATAAAAGATTTAATAACAAATTTTATTGCAAAAATAGGTGAGAATATAATAGTAAAAAGATTTTCAAGATTTAAACTTGGAGAAGAATAAATAATGTCTTCAAAGAGAGTGCTTTTAAAACTTTCAGGCGAATCTATTTGTGATGGTTTGTCTTCAATAAGTGAAAGCAGTCTGTTAAGAACTGTAAATGAAATTAAATCCGCTATCTCTTGTAGTGAGGTGCAACTTGCAATTGTAGTTGGAGGAGGGAATATTTGGAGAGGGGCAGGAAAATTTATAGAGAGGGTTACTGCTGATAATATGGGAATGCTTGCAACAGTTATAAATTCCCTTGCCTTGAATGGCGCATTAACGAAAATAGGTATTAGGTCAAGTATATTTTCTGCAAATGGTGTAAGTGGTTTTATTGAGAATTTTGATAAGAAGAAGGTTATTAGTTATATTGAGCGTGGAGATGTAATTATTTTTGCAGGTGGAACAGGGAAGCCTTTTTGTACTACTGATACTACTGCTGTACTAAGGGCTATGGAAATAAAGGCTGATATGTTGTTGAAGGCTACACAAGTTGATGGTGTTTATAATGTAGACCCTAAAAATGATAAAAATGCTGTAAAATATGATTCCTTAACTTTTAAAGAGGCCTTAGATAAACATTTGAAAATTATGGATACTGAAGTTTTTTCCTTGTGTATGCATTCAAATATATCAATTATTGTTTTTGACTTTTACAAAGACGGTAATTTAAGAAAGGTTTTAAATGGTAAAAAAATAGGGACAACAGTGGAGGCATAATAAAAATGCAGGCACAAAGTTTGTTTTTAACATCTGAAGATGCTATGAAAAAAACTACAGATAGGTTAAAGTATGAATTGTCTTCTATAAGGACTGGTATAGCAAATAGAGCGATAGTTGGAGGTATAAAGGTTAAAAGCTATGGTTCTGTTATTTCTATAAGCCAAATAGCAATCATAAATGTTTTAGATGCAAAGACTATAGAAATAAAACCTTGGGATGATTCTCAGCTAGATGCTATAGAAAAAGCTATACTTAAAGCCGATATAGGAATAGTTTCGATGATTGATGGAGGAATTGTACGTATTTCAATCCCTTCTCTTACTGAGGATAGAAGAAGGGAAATAGTAAAAACTATAAATAAGATGGCTGAAGATTTTAAAGTAGCTATAAGAAATGAAAGAAGGATTTTAATTGAAAATATAAAGAAGCTTGAAAAAAATAGAATTATAACTGAAGATGACAAAAAAAAATTTGAGATAAAAGCGCAAAAAGTTACTGATGTTTATATAAATAAAGTAGATGAAATAATAGAAGCAAAAGGAAAAGAAGTTATGCAGATATGAATGGTAATTTTTATAAAGTTTGAATGTTATGTGTTTTACTTGAAAAATTTTCAAAAGATATTCAGGCGTTTTAATGAAATTTTGATATATTAAGGGTAAGTATATTACTGATAAATATTGTTGTTAGGAGGGAGGTTATGGTTTATAAAATTGATGTTGATATTTGTGTCGGATGTGGAGCGTGTGCAACAAGTTGCCCTGTTTCTGCTATTGAGCGAAAAGAAGATAAATATATGATTAATCCGGATATATGTAAAGGATGTGGAGTATGTGAGTCAGCTTGTCCTGTAAATGCTATTTCTGAAAATTAAGAGAGAGATTTTTGATACCTGGGCACGTAGCTATTATAATGGATGGGAATGGCAGATGGGCAAAGAGAAAATCTTTACCTAGAATTTTTGGACATAGGGAAGGAGTCAGAACTATAAAAGAGATTGTCGAGGCTGCAAATAGCCTTGGAATCAGGATTTTGACTCTATATGCTTTTTCTACGGAAAATTGGAAAAGACCAAAGAGTGAAATAAAATCGTTGTTTTCTTTGATCAGACGATTTATAAGAAAAGAGTTGAAGGGACTAAATGATTTAGGTATCAGACTTAGGATATTAGGTGACTTGTCAAAATTTCCTGAAAGTATAAGAACTGAAATTGAGAATGCTTGTATAATTACGTCGCGAAATATAAAATTTGAGTTGAACATAGCTTTAAATTACGGTGCAAGACAAGAACTTATCCGGGCTTTTGAAATAATGATAAGACAAGGTATAAAAAAACCTACAGAAGAGATGTTATCCTCTTTTTTATATACTTATGGCCAACCTGATCCAGACTTACTTATTCGTACCTCAGGAGAACTTAGAGTGTCAAATTTTCTTCTTTGGCAAATTGCGTATTCTGAAATTTATGTAACGGATAAACTATGGCCAGATTTTACCAGAGACGATTTAAAAACTGCTATAGTGGCTTTTCAAAAAAGAAGAAGACGTTTTGGAGGATTATAGTAAGTATTAAAATTGTAGAGTCGATATTAAAAACTGGTATCTATTATTGTTTTTAGTTTTAACTATATAAAGTTGTAAAGCGAAAAAAATGTTTTTAATTGTTTGTAAAATTAGCTTGCATATAATATGATGGATAGATGAAGATTATAGTTTAGGGAGTTTTATGTATGTTGTTAACGAGGATAGTAACGGCAATTATTGGGATGCCGTTTATTTTTGTTTGTATATATTATGGCAGAGGAGTGTTTTATTGGATGATGTTTTTTATATCATTTTTATGTGTTTATGAGTATCTTGTTATATTGAAGAAATATAATCCTCATACTTCTGTATCGCTTGTAATGACTGCTGCGTTTTTTGTATTTTTGTACTTTTTTAAAAATTTCCCAGTAGATAAATTAATAGTTTCTGTTATTGTGATGATGATTGTTCTTTTTGGTGTTGAAATTTTTAAAGAGAATCCGAATTTGTGCATTGTTAGAATATCATCATCTTTTTTAGGAACTTTTTTTATTCCTCTCGCTTTAATACATATGGTTTATATACGTAATTTAAAAGATGGCAAAGAACTTGTGTTTTTTATTTTTATAGTTATTTGGACTTTAGATACGGCAGCTTATGTCTTTGGAAAAACACTTGGTAAACGTAAACTTGCGAAGAATATTAGTCCTAAAAAGACAAGAGAGGGTGCAGTAGCGGGAATTATTTTTGGTATTTTGGGAGCAGTTATATGTAGATTTGGATTTATGAGTAACATTTTAACTTTGTTGAACAGTGTGATTTTAGGGTTTATAATTGCCATTATAGGACAATTTTCAGATCTTTCTGAATCTATCATTAAAAGAGATGGTGATGTTAAAGATTCAAGTAGAATATTGCCCGGGCATGGCGGGGTTTTTGATAGATTTGATTCTTATATATTTGTGGCTCCTGTAGTATATTATGTTTTAAAATTTTTGAGATGAAAAAGATAGTAGTTTTGGGATCATCAGGATCGATAGGGACACAAGCTCTTGACATAGCTTGCAACTTGGCAAGTGATATTTGTATTAAAGGACTTGCAGTTGATTCTAATATAGAGATTTTAAAGTTGCAAATTAAAAAGTTCAAGCCATCTGCAGTATCTGTAAATAATTTTATTGAATCTCGCAATTTAGAAAAGTGGTGTGTTTCCAATAATATAGAAGTTAGTGTTTACAGTGGTCCTTCTGGATTTGAAAGACTTGTAGAAATGCCGGATGTTGATATGGTTCTTGTTGCTATTGTTGGAGCTGCTGGTCTGAAATCTACAATTGCTGCAATAAAGTCAAAAAAAGACATAGCTATTGCAAATAAAGAAACTCTTGTCATGGCGGGAAGTTATATAATGGGACTTGCTGCTGAAAAAGGGGTATCTATACTTCCTATTGATAGTGAACATTCAGCTATATTTCAATGTTGTATAAGAGAGAAGAAATCTCAAATAAAGAAAATAGTGCTTACAGCTTCTGGAGGACCATTCTATAAGTATGATAAAGAGTTTTCTAAAATAACTATTGAAGAGGCTTTGAATCATCCTACGTGGAAAATGGGTAGAAAAATAACGGTTGATAGTGCTACTCTTATGAATAAAGGGCTTGAGGTTATAGAGGCATCTGTTTTATTTGGAATACCTATAGAGAAAATTGAAATTATAATGCATCCTCAATCTATTTTGCATTCAATGGTAGAGTATATTGATGGTTCAGTTATAGCTCAACTTTCAAATCCGGATATGAAACTACCGATTCAGTATGCTTTAACCTATCCAGAAAGATTACCGTCAAATATAAAATCATTAAATTTTGTCGATATTGGGAAGTTAGAATTTTTTAAACCAGATTTTAATAAGTTTCCTTGTTTGAAGCTTTCGTATTACGCTGCGAAAAAAGGGTTTACTATGCCTTCAGTAATGAGTGCTGCTAATGAAGTGGCGGTTGAGGCATTTTTAAATAAAGAGATAAAATTCACAAATATTGCAGAAATTGTTGAAAAAACCATGTATGCTCATACAATATCAAAAAGTTTGTCATTAGATAGCTTTATTGAAGCTGACTTTTGGGCAAGACATTATGCGAGAAAATTAATTTAATTGACAAGGGAAATATATAAATAATGACTGTAATTTTTCAGATATTTAGTGTTATTGTAGGATTTGGATTCTTAGTTTTCATACATGAATTGGGGCATTTTCTCGCTGCAAAAATGTGTAGAATAAAAATAATGGTTTTTGCTTTTGGTTTTGGTCCTGATTTAATTAAATATACTTTTAAAGATACAAAATATTGTATAAAGGCTATTCCTTTTGGTGGATTTGTTAAGATGGCAGGTGAAATTCCTGATGAAGTTACGGGTAGTGACGGAGAATATTTATCTCTTGTATGGTATAAAAAGGTTTGGGTATCATTTGCTGGACCACTTTCAAACTACATTTTTGCAATTTTTCTTTTCTCTTTTATTTTTAATACATATGGAATAATAACTCCTACCACAAGCTGTTCTATAGGGTCTGTAATTAAAAATTCTCCTGCTGCAGTTTCAGGATTGATGCCGAAAGATAAAATAAAATCAGTAGATACAATTAATATAAATACGTGGAATGATTTGAATATAGAGTTGAGAAACAAAGTGGATAAGTATGTTTTTTTTGTTATAGAACGAAAGGGCAAATTCTTTAAATTAAGTATGCGTGTTGTAAAAAATTCTGTAACAGGAGCGGCTACAATAGGCGTACGTCCTATAGGAGAAAAAACAAGTCTTATGAGGTCTTTATATTTTGGAATTAAAACTTCAGTGTTGCAAACGGTTTTGCCTATTGTTTACCTTGTAGATAAGGCTGTATCGTTTAAAAAACCTGATATTTCCGGACCTATCGGGATTATTCAAATTATGGCAAATGCTACAAAAGAGGGGATGCAAGATTATTTGGCATTAATTGCGATTTTATCAGTTTCTTTGGGATTGTTTAATCTTTTTCCTATTCCTATGGTTGATGGAGGGATGATATTATTGTTTTTCATAGAAGGAATAATCAAAAAAAAGATAGGTATAAAAGTTATTCAGACTTATAATACTATAGGATTGATTTTGATAGGCACTATTTTTCTTTTTGCAACATATAGCGATCTTTTGCGATTAGATATAATGAAATTACTTGGCAAATAGTTTTTATAATACGAGAAAAACATTTAAATATAAAAATAATGTAATATTTGATTTTATAAAAGGTATTTTTCTAAACTAAAATAGGTGTGAGGTGTTTTTTTGATGAGAGGGGTTATATTAATCCAAGGTGAAATTTTATAAAAGGTCTCAGACACGAAAAATTAATATTGGTGATGTTACAATTGGCGGTGGTTCTTTAGTTGCAGTTCAATCTATGACAAATACAGATTCAAGAGATTGGAAAGCTACTGTAAGGCAAATAAAACGGCTTGAAGAAGTTGGTTGTGAGATTGTTCGTGTGTCTTTTCCTGATTTAGAGTCTGCTTGTAATGTAAGTAAAATAAAGAAAAATATTAAGATTCCAATAGTAGCAGATGTTCATTTTGATTATAGAATAGCGCTTGAAGTTATAAGACAGGGAATTGATAAACTAAGAATTAATCCTGGTAATATTGGTTCAAAAGATAAACTCGAAATTTTGGTAAAAGAAGCTAAAAAGGCACGTATTCCTATAAGAATAGGAGTTAATGCAGGTTCATTAAAAGGAATTTACAATTTTGATAACAATTTATTACGTGCAAAGGCTCTTGCAAATGCAGCTATGGAACATGTTAGAATTTTAGAAAAGCATGACTTCTACGATATAATAGTTTCTTTGAAAGCGTCAAATATTAATACAACAGTGCAATCCTATAGGATTTTTGCTTCTAAAAGAAATTATCCTTTGCATTTGGGAATAACAGAAGCAGGTTCGCTGAGAGATGGTTCTATAAAATCTGCTGCAGGATTGGGGATAATGCTATGTGATGGCATAGGTGATACTATTAGGATTTCTCTTACCGCAAATCCAATTGAAGAAATTAGAGTTGCTTATTCTCTTTTAAGGTATATGGAGATTCGTGATTTTGGAATAGAAGTTATTTCTTGTCCTACGTGTTCTAGATGTAAAGTTGATTTAATAAAAATAGTTTCAGAAGTTGAAAAAAAAATTTCTATAATTAAGAATTTAAATAAATTTTCAAAACCTTTAAAAATAGCTTTAATGGGCTGTGTTGTAAATGGTCTAGGTGAAGCAAAGGATGCAGATTTTGGCATAGCAGGTGGAAAGGACAAAGGTGTATTGTTTAGGAATGGTAAGATTGTAGGAGAGGTTTATCCAGATGAATGGGTTGATAAGCTTATTCATATGATTGGTGATTATAAGATATAGTTGTAAAAAAGGTGAGAAATGGGAGAGATTTATTTGACTAGAGCAGGTAGAAAAAGACTTATTGATGAATTAGAAGAACTTCAAAAGAAAAAATCTATTATTCAAGACGAAATTGCGCGGGCAAGAGAACTTGGTGATTTAAGGGAGAATGCGGAATATCATGCTGCTAAAGAGACTCTCGCTAATCTTATGCATAGGATTGTTGAACTTGATTTTAAAATAACTTGTTCAAAAATTATTGAAGAACAAAACATTGATCCAAATAAAATATTTATTGGTGTTACAGTAAAAATAGAAGATGAAAATGGTGATAATTACGAATATATCATTGTAGACTCAGAAGAAGCGGACCCTGCTAAAAATAGGATATCTGTACAATCACCTCTTGCTCAAGGATTATTAGGGCATGAGACTGGTGATGTGGTTATAGTTGAATTACCAATGGGCAAGACAAAATTCAAAATATTGGAAATTTTTAGATAAATATATCATATCTTTTGATAGTGAAAAAGTTAGATTTTGAGAAATGAATTATATAGTAAGGAAAAAAAATAACGTATGTATGATAAGATAATTTTGTAATTTGTAAAAGTCTATCTTAATTAAAAAGGGATTTTATGTTTTTTTCTAAATTATTAATTCCTACTTTAAGGGAATTTCCGTCAGATGTTGATGTAGCTTCTGCAAAATTAATGATAAAATCTGGTATGATACGTAAGCTTGCTTCAGGATTTTATGAATTTTTGCCTTTGGGACTTAAGGTTTTAAGAAAAGTTGAAAGTATAATAAGATATGAAATGAGTATTATTGGTGGGCAAGAAATAATTCTTCCTTTGGTTTTTCCTAAAAGTTTATGGACTGAAACTGGGAGATGGAATATTTATGGGAAAGAACTTTTTAGATTAAAAGATAGGAAAGATACTGAATTTTGTCTTGCTCCAACAGCAGAAGAAATAATAGTGGATTTAGTAAGGAAAGATGTAAAGTCGTATAGGCAACTTCCCCTTATGTTGTATCAGTTTGGTGCAAAATTTAGAGATGAGATAAGGCCACGTTTTGGCGTTATGCGTTCTAGAGAATTTTTAATGAAGGATGCTTATTCATTTCATACTGACGAGTTAGATTTAGAGAAATATTATCAAATTGTGTTTGATGCTTATAAAAATATATGTGTAAAATGTGGACTTAAATTTTGTGTTGTTGAATCAGCGTCAGGTCCTATAGGTGGATCATTATCTCACGAGTTTATGATTTTAGCGGACAATGGAGAAACAGAAATAGCATGGTGTAGATGTGGATATGGTGCAACTACTGAAAAAGCCGAGTGTTTAAAAGTGGAGAGTTGTAAGGAAAAATTGCATACTTTAGAGGAGGTATTCACTCCAAGCGTTAGTACTATTGAAGATACTGTAAAGTTTTTAAATTTATCTCCTAAAAAATTCGTAAAAACAATGATTTATATTGCTGATGGAAATCCTGTTGCTGTTTTAGCAAGAGGGGATCATGAAATAAACGAAGCAAAGCTACAGACTTTACTCGAGGCAAACGAAGTAATGCTTGCTGATGAACAGACAGTTATTTCTATAACAAATGCACCGACAGGTTTTACAGGTCCTATAGGACTTAGAGATGTAAATATTGTTGCTGATTTATCTGTTATTGAAATTTTAAATGCAGTTTGTGGAGCAAATAAAAAGGATTACCATGTAAAAAATGTAAATTACAAGAGAGATTATAATGTCAATATAGTTGCTGATGTAAGAAAAGTTGTGTCTGGTGATATTTGTCCTAGATGTAAAGAGGAAGAACTAAAATTTTTGAGAGGTATTGAAGTTGGGCATATTTTTAAGCTGAGTACTAAATATTCAAAGTTGATGAATGCGACATATCTTGACACAAAAGGAAAAGAAAATCTTATTTTTATGGGTTGCTATGGCTTAGGAGTTACGAGAATAGTTGCCGCGGCGATAGAACAATTTCATGATGATAGTGGTATAATGTGGCCTGATAATATTGCTCCATTTGAGGTTTTAATTGTTCCTTTAAATTATTATGATGATAGAACTAGAGAAGTAACAGAGAAAATATATAGAGAACTATCCTCAAAAGGGTTAGATGTTTTAGTTGATGATAGAGACGAGAGGCCAGGTGTTAAATTTAAAGATGCTGATTTGATAGGTATTCCTTATAGAATAACAATTGGTAGGAGATATCTTACAGTTGGCAATGTAGAATTTAAAGCGAGAAGGGATTCTAAAGATAATGTTAAATTTTTAAAACCTGAAGAAGTTGTAGCTAGAATATTAAAAATATTTAAAAAGTAGTTGTGATAAAATGAGAGATTTTTTTAAGCTTAAAGAAAATAATACAAATATTTCTACTGAAATTATTGCAGGATTAACTACATTTTTTACAATGGCATATGTTATTCTTGTAAATCCTTCTATCCTTTCTTTGAATCCAGGAATGTCATGGCATGGGGTTTTCATGGCAACAGTACTAGCCTCGATCTTTGGCACGCTGGTGATGGCTTTGTATGCAAATGTACCTTTTGCGCTTGCTCCTGGAATGGGTTCCAATGCTTTTTTTACTTTTACTCTTTGTAAACAAATTGGATTTTCTTGGCATGAAGCGCTTGTAATAGTGTTTATATGCGGATTGCTTATTATCTTTCTAACCGTTACAAAACTCAGAAAAGTGTTTGTTCAAGCGATACCCAATTTCCTTAAAAATTCAATTACTGGTGGAATTGGGATATTTATAGCTTATATAGGATTGAAAAATGCCTCTTTCCTAATGTTTATGTCAAATGCTGGTAAATATACTGTTTTTGAAAATGGCAATGTGATTTCAGATAGCTCAGTTGTGCCGTTTCTTACAATTTTCGATAACTCTCATGCATTGCTTGGACTAATAGGACTAATACTTGTTATAGTGCTTTTTGTGAAAAAAATAAAAGGTGCGATTTTTATAGGCATTATGATGACTGTTATAATTGGTATTGCTATGGGTGTAGTAAATATTTCAAACCTCAAGTTTTTTGACTTTAAATCTATAGTATCAATAAAAGACGTTGCGTTGGTAATGTTTAGTAATTCTAGTGTTTCTCTATTTTCAGATTTTAATAAAACAATTTTCACTTTAATTGCTGTATTTTCATTGTTTCTGTCAGAAATTTTTGGTGCAATAGGAACATTTATAGGTGCAGGTGAGATAAGCAATATTTTTAGTATTGATGTTGAAAACAATAGAAAATCTAATGAAGTATTGAATTCTAAATTCGAAAAGGCTTTGTTTTCAGATGGTATTGCATCAGCAGCAAGTGGGTTATTTGGAACAAGTAGTGTGACTACTTATGTTGAAAGTATAGCCGGTATATCTGTAGGTGGAAGGACGGGACTAACAGGGTTTGTTGTTGCGATAATGTTTTTATTGTGTCTTCCATTTGCCAATTTTTTTAGTATAATCCCTTCGGAAGCCACAGCGCCTGCATTAATTGTTGTAGGTGTACTTATGATGTCGTCAATAGTGAAAATAAACTGGAGTGACTATGAGCAAGCATTCCCTGCGTTTTTAACGATAGTTATTATACCTTTTTCGTTTAATATAAGTTATGGTATAGCTGCTGGGTTTATGTTTTATTGTATTATAAAATTAGTTCGTGGTAAAATAAAAGAAGTTCATCCTATTGTGTTAGTGGTTTCTTTGTTGTTTTTGTTTAATTTTGTAATAACTGCATTTAGAGGGATAAATGGGTTTAAATAATAAATATGATGTTATTGTTATAGGTTCTGGGCCGAGTGGATTCACAGCAGCTATAAGGGCGATACAACTCGGAGCAAAAGTGGCAATAGTAGAAAAATCTCTTATTGGGGGAACTTGTTTAAACTGTGGTTGCCTACCAACAAAGTTTTTATGGCAGGCATTAAAATTGAAGCGAAAAATTCAAAAATCTTATGAATATGGTTTTAAAGTAAATTTAGAGCCTATTGTTTTCTCAAATATACTTATTAAAAAAGATAAGAATATTATTAACCTTAGAAAAGGCATGAAAGCGATACTATCTTCATATAATGTGGATATTATAGAAGGTGTAGCTTCATTTATGGATAAAAATAATCTTATAGTTTCAAATAATGAGGGAAATAATATTTTGGAAATTTTTTCTGATAGAATTATTATTGCTTCGGGTACAAGTCCTTCAATAATGAAAGGGATTGAATTTGACGGTAATAGAATAATAAATTCAACAAATGCTTTGAACCTTAAAGAAATTCCCAAGAGTATGCTTGTAGTTGGTGGTGGTGCAATAGGAATTGAAATGGCGACAATATTTTCTGGGTTTGGTTGTCACGTAACTTTAGCTGAAAATAAGAACTGTTTACTACCAAATGAAGATAGAGAAGTTTCTGAAGAAATAAAAAGAAATTTGATCAAACAGGGTGTAGATATACTAATCTCATGTTCCGATGCCCTTAATGATATAGATAAGTATGAAAAAGTATTAATTGTCACCGGGCGGATGCCTAATAATGATCTAAAATTAGAAAGAGCTGGTATTAAGACAATTGGGAAAGGATTTGTGGAAACAAACGAATTTTGTCAGACAAACGTGAGTAATATTTATGCTGTTGGAGATATAGCCGGGAGAAGTTTATTGGCATATACAGCACAGAGTGAGGGTGCAATAGCTGCGGAAAATGCAGTTAAAATGAACTCTATTTCAATTAATAATTTTGTTATTCCGCAAGTTGTTTTTTCAATGCCTCCAAGTTCTTCGGTAAAAGTGTCGAATTTTTTGAGGTGTAAGAATGTAATTTATGGAAAATTTCCATTTACTGCAAGTGGCAGAGCTTTTATTGAGAATGAGCGTAGTGGTTTTGTAAAGTGTGCTGTTGATAAAACAAATAAGAAGCCTTTGGCTTTTTGGATTGTGGGAGCTCACTCAGATGAACTTATAAATGTTGCCTCGCAAATTATTAAAAGTGATATTTGTCATATGTCAAGAGAGTCTGTTTTTCATCCATCGTTTAGTGAGAGTTTATTTAATGCCTATGAGGATGCCTTTGATAAGTGTGTAGAATTGACGAAAAAGAATAAAGATTTGAAACTATAAAATGATAGTTATAATGAAAAAGCAATTGGAATGAAAAATTTTGAGTAAGTAAATTAGATACAGAATTTTGTTGTAAAGGAATTTTAGAAATGAAGAAGACGTATTTGTATTGTGAACATAAAAAGCTTGGAGCAAAATTCACTGAGTTTGGTGGCTGGGAGATGCCTGTACAATATACATCTATTATTGATGAGCATAATGAAGTAAGAACAAATGTTGGTGTATTTGATACGTCTCATATGGGAACTTTTATAATCACTGGAGAAAATTCAGAGAAATTTTTGGATTATGTTACGCTTGGGAATATTTCTGGACTTTCTAATAAGAAAGCAAAATATTCTATGATTTTGAATGAAAATGGTGGTATAAAAGATGATATTATAGTTTATAGGTTTGACTATGAGTACATGGTTGTTGTAAATGCTGGGAATTTAGAAAAGGATTTTAATTGGTTGAATAAGCAAAAAGAAATTGGGTGGAAAAAAATAGATATAAAAAATATAAGCACTAATATTTGTCTTATTTCTGTACAGGGGCCTAAATCTTCTGAAATATTACAGACTATTTGTGAAACTTATATTAAGGATATGAAATATTTTACTATATCAGAATTAAAGTTAAAAAATGTAGATGCGAGTTTCTGTAGAATTGCAAGAACAGGCTATACTGGTGAGGATGGATTTGAGATTTTTATTTCTAAAGAACAAATGATTGTTCTTTGGGAAAAACTTATGAATCTTTCAATAAAACCTTGTGGTCTTGGATGTCGCGATACATTAAGACTTGAAGCATGTATGCCTTTGCACGGTCATGAAATTGATGAAAGTATTAATCCTATCGATGCTGGATTTCAAAAAACGATAAATTGGAATAATAATTTTATAGGTAAAGATAAACTTTTGTTTTTAAAAGATAAACCTTCAAAAGTATCGATAGCTTTTGAGTGTTTATTTGGTGTAGCAAGAAATACGAATAAAGTCTTTCTTGGTAATAGGGAGATTGGGTATGTAACAAGTGGTTCTTTTTCTCCTACGTTGAAAAAAGCAATAGGTATGGCGTTGATTGATGCTGATATAGATGTTAAATCTGGGAAATTAGAAGTTGAAATTCACAATAGCAAAAGAGAAATAAAAGCTTTTATAAAACCTTTATACAAGAAACCTAAGAAATAAAGAAATAGTTATAGTTTTGGCAGGGTTTATTGAAAACTGAAGTAAGGACTTTTTTAAAGTTGTATTCCAATTTTAGGATTATTGACTGATAAAACAAAGAAAAAACCATACTTATTTTTGCTATTTTAGAACTTATAAAAAATAAAATAAAAGTATGAGTAGAAGGAATCTTATAATAGAATTTTTTGTTGCATTGTCGTGCTATGCCCTTTTTATTTATAAATTATAATATAAATATTTTGAAAAATCTACTGAATTTGAGTTATGCATAAAATAAAGTAATAGATATGTAAAATTTTATTTAGTTATAGGTTTTAATTTATAACTTTAAAATAGATTTTTGATAAAAGTCTTTTATAGTTATATATATAATTGAATTATTACATTAATATCTATTCCTAGTGTATTTTATAGGTGTAAAGAAGTATAACAAAGAGGGGCGAGTCTTTGTTCTTACTTATATTTTTGTGCTATTGTTGTAATTTTGCATTTGTCACAATAAATAGCTGCGATCACTGAAAGTAAATGGCTAAAAGATATAAAGTTAAAAATTATTTTATGTTTTTTTTTCTGATAAAAAAAACGTTGAAGGTATCTAGGAAAATACTTATGATGATAAAGAGATTGATCGTATAATACTTGTGTTATTGCAGGTGATAGCTATTAAAATGACCATGCGAGTGTGTGTATGGAGGATGGGAGGGTAAATTAGACTACTCTGGGAAGAGTATAGTCAAAGAAATGGTTAGGAAGGATATATTGTAAATATTATTTTTGATTATTTAGTTTCAAATTAAAACACCTTTATAAAAACAAGAAACTTCAATCGCAGGGAGTAGAAATATTCCGTTCCTGAGAAAATTATTACTAAAAGGTAAAGTATAAATACAAATGAATTTTAAGAGAGTTAATGATAAAGTGTAGACGCATTATATTATTTTAGTTTTTGTAATGTGGTACTTGTCGTTAGTTAACTCATGATCTAATAAACATACTCAAGTTATAAGAAATAGAGTAAGGTGTAATTATTCGATAGGGTTTTATATATAAGCGTTAGTTAATAGAGAAAAGTCTTATGTTGTTCAAATCATTTTTATAATACAAGATTGTGTTGCTTCGTATGGTTAGCCTAACAAGCTTTATAATAAATTGTTTATCTCATATATAAAGAAATTCATGAACGTTCTTCAATATATCCAAGAAAAATTTATGTAGAATTACGTTGTATATCGATTAATTTTGATGGTCTTAGGATCTATTTAAAGATTTTTATATAAATACATGTATCAAAGAAAATTTATACATCGTGTTGTTCACAATTCCAGTAGTGACTTGTGTATAGAGTTAAGATTTAAGTATGTATTTCCAAAATGTGTGTTATAGTAATGTGCATGTTTTATGTATAAAAAAGAACTTTCAGAGAATAAGAGTCATGCTTTCAAAGCTCAAGGCTGTGTAAATAACACGGACCTTTGGTTGCCAGATTGTTAGATATGAAAAATTTCTAATAATGTGACCGCTATTAATAATGCTACTTACCATATATATCTATCATTTATGCAAATATCTAGCTAGGATATGTGAACTTGTATAAAGTAAGTACAAAATGCTCTCTGTGCTGCTGCTATTTGAAGTTGTTTAAAGCATCTTTTTTGTGTATAAAGCTTATATATATGATAAAACTGAGCAAGATGATGATTTTCCTCTATAAAAAATTATTAAGATTTTAAAAAAGGAGATGTTAGATAGTATATTTAGTGATAGAAAATTATAAGTTTGTTATTTATTTGACAAAGAAAGATACTTATTGTACACTCAAAAAGTGTCTTTTAAAAACATAATGTATACTAAACAAAGTAAAAGTAGCCGTCCTAGCTCACCTTTACCTAAGTTTCTAAGTTTAAGGGAAAAGGTTTTGTATGAAAATAATTTTAAATTATTATATTAAAATATATTTACGGGGCGGAAAAGTTAAGTCTGCCTCGATTTTTTTATTGAAAAGTTGACAAAATAGAGATATTTAGCGTCAAGAGGAGGGAGTCGTCGAAAACAAAAAATTTCGTATAAATCAGTTTATTAGAGTGCCTGAAGTAAGACTTATTGACTCTGATGGAGTAATGGTAGGCATATTTAAGACGACTGATGCTTTATTAAAAGCACAAGTTAAGGATTTGGACTTAGTGGAAGTTTCTCCACAGGCAAGCCCACCTGTTTGTAAAATAGTTAACTTTTCTAAATTTAGATATGAAATGGAGAGGAAAGAGAGGGAGGTTAGAAAGAAACAAAAAATTTCTCATGTTAAAGAGATAAGAATAAGACCTCGTATTAGTGAACATGATTTGAAAGTTAAAATTAAGCGTGCTAGAGAGTTTATTGATGGTGGAGATAAAGTACAGCTTACTACTATGTTTTCTGGAAGAGAGGTACAGCATAAAGATTTGGGTATTAAAGTTATGGATAAGATAAAAGAATCTTTGTCTGACATTGCAGTACCTGAAGGTAAGACTTCTTCACTGGGTACAAGGCTATTTTTAATTTTCATACCTAATAAGAAGAAAGTAAAAAAGATTTGAGTTATAGGATGTTATGTTGAATAAATTTTAGTATCAAGCTGACATATGTAAATGGGAGATAAGTGTATGCATAAAATGAAGACACATAGTGGTGCAAAGAAACGTTTTAACGTTACAAGTAAAGGAAAAGTTAACTATAAGAAGCCAGGACAAAGACATCTTTTGACTGGTGATTCTGGTAATCAAAATAGGAAGGCTAGAAAACTTGTTGTAGTTTCGAAAACAGATATGAGAACAATGAAGAAAATTATGCCATATAAATTTTAATAATATTCGTCGAGGAGGTTTAATATGCGTGTGAAGAGTTCTGTGTATACAAGACAAAAAAAGAAGAAAATATTTAGATTTGCTAAAGGATCTTATGCAACAAAGAAAAATCGTTGGAGAATGGTGATTCAGCAAGTAGAAAAATCTCTTAATTATGCTTATACAGGAAGAAAAGATAATAAGGCAAATTTTAGAACTCTCTGGATAGTTCGCCTTAATGCTGCAGTAAGAGAAGAAGGAATTTCGTACAATAAATTTATTGCAGGGCTTAGAAAAGCTAATATATTAATAGATAGGAAAATGCTTGCAGAAATGGCTGTGAGTGATAATTTTGCGTTTAAGCAACTAATTGAAATTGCAAAAACTGTGTAAGTATTTCAGATGAATTATTATCCGACAAAAAGAGTGGTATCGTTTTTTCTTGGACTTATTATATTTGGAATAGTATTTTTATCTTTGCCTGTAGCGCATACGCATAATTCTAGCAAATTTTCTTTTATTACAAACATATTTATGTCTGTTTCAGCTGTCTGTGTTACTGGACTTTCAGTAGTAAACACTGGTGAATACTACTCGACGTTTGGTCAAATAGTTATTTTACTTCTTGTGCAGCTTGGAGGTATAGGCTATATGTTTGTTTCAACTGTCGTGACCATGCTTTTAGGTAATGTGACCTTAAAGGATAGGCGTATAATGCAAGATATATTTGATATATCATCTTTCAGTAGTCTAAAAAAGCTTATTTCAAAAGCAGTTTTTTTTGTTTTAAGTATAGAGCTTTTTGGAACGCTTGTGTTAACTTTTATTTTTTTAAGAGATTTTCCGTTTTTAAGAGCAGTATATTTTGGAATATTTTATTCAGTAATGGCATTTTGTAATGCTGGATTTAGTTTATTTGATGATAGTTTAGTTAAGTTTGCAGATAATTCTATTTTACTTTATATGGTTTCGTTTTTAATAGTTTTTGGTAGACTTGGATTTTTTGTAATTGCTGATATTTATGATACTTATAGAGAGAGACGTTTACATTTTTCTACTCACACAAAGATTGTTCTTTATTGGTCAGCGATTATTACGTTTTTTGCATTTATTTTATTTTTATTTTCAAATGTATTTAAAGGACAAGGTGTTTTTTATTCAATAAATAATGCTTTTTTTCAAGCTGTTAGCCCTCGGACTGCAGGTTTTTACTCTGTGCCTATAAATTTGTTCAATGAGTTTACATGCATAGTTTTACTGTTTTTGATGTCGATAGGTTCTTCATCTGGAGGTACTGCAGGTGGAATAAAATTTACTACGCTCGCGTTAACTTTTGTATTTATAAAAAGCATACTTAAGAGTAATGATGAATTCATTTTATTTAAAAGACGTATTCCTGTAGAGTTAGTAAGGAGAGCACTTGCAATTTTTATTATATTCTTTGTTTCAATAATATTTTTTTCTGTTTTTTTAATCTTATTAGAGACTTATATAAATCCTCTTGCCATTGTTTTTGAGATTGTTTCAGCTTTTGCTACTGTTGGATTATCGCTAGGCATTACTGCTGATTTATCTTTTGCAGGTAAAGTGCTTATTATTATCGCTATGATATTAGGAAGAGTTGGAATTCTTACGATAATGATATTTATGACTAATCCAGTTGCCAGAAAAAAGAAGAATATAAGATATCCTGAAAGCAGGATATTAGTTGGCTAGATTAAAATTTTTGCTTAATGTCTTTAAATATTTGTTTATTTTGGTGGTATACTAAACGGAATATTGGAATATTTATGAGAAGAAGACAGTTTGTTGTTATAGGACTTGGAACATTTGGTTATAATGTTGCATTGGAACTTATAAAAAAAAACATGCAAGTTTTATGTATTGATAATAATTATGAAATAGTAAACAGGATAAGTAATTTTGTTACACAAGCTTTAGTAGTTGATGCCACTGATGAAAATGCTATGGAAGATGCTGGTATTGCTGATTGCGATAGTGCTGTAATTTCAATAGGTGAAAGTATAGAGACAAGTATTCTTGCTACTTTGATAGTTAAGGAACTTGGTGTCAAAAATATTATTGTGAAGTCTTCAAGTCAATGGCACTCAAAAGTTGCAGCAAGACTTGGTGCAAGTAGTATAGTTTATCCAGAATTTGAAATGGCCAAAAAACTTGTGGATAGTATAATGACACCAAATATTTTAGAACAAATAAAACTTTCAAAAGATTATAATTTAGTTGAGGTTGTAGCACCTAGAGAAGTTTGGGGGAAGACTATAAGGAGTTCTGATATTAGGAATAGGTATGGAATTAACATTATTGCTATACGTAAACAAATTCCTATTACTAATGAGAATGAACAAGGAGGTATTGATATAAAAGAAGAGGTGAATATGTTGCCTGGACCTGATGACGAAATTAATCAAAATGATATTTTGGTTGTCATAGGGTTAGAGAAGGCTTTAGTAAAGTTTAAAAAGATGGTAAAGGATAATTAATGAAAAATGAAGACATAAAAAAATACTAATTCCATTGGATTAAGCATTTGGAGTTATGGTAAGTTTTATTTCCTGAATAATAAATATGATGAGGCTATATCTGAGTTTAAAAGGGTTAACCCGTAAACGCGGAGGTTTACTATATATAATATAGGTCTTATAAAGTAAAGCTCAAATTCAGTAGAGGAAGCGAAAGAAATGTATACTAAAACATTAGCTGTTAAACCTGACTATAAAATTGTAAGAAGTAGGCTTAATAAACTCATAGGAGTTGGGAGTTAAATATATAAGTCAATAATACTATGAAAATAGGGCCTTTTTTTATGGATAATATAAGACTAATTGTTAATGAAGTGGTGAAAAAGATAAAAAACTCTGATAATGAAATGCTTGAAAGTGTGAGGTCAGAGTATTTTGGTAAAAATGGTATTTTGACAAAAATTTTGAAATCTTTATCGCATTATTCTATTGAAGATAGAAAAAAAATAGGTTTTGAAACGAATAAGGCTAAAGCTATTCTTGAAAGTGAAATCGAAAAGAGGAAAGAGGACCTTAAAAAAGCTTTAATTGTCCAAAAGATGGAGAAGGAAAAATTAAACTGTTCGTCAATTTTTTATTTTCCATTTTCAAAAGGAAGTTTCCATCCTATTGTACAGACTATGCAAGATATAGTACTAGCTTTTAAGTCGCTTGGTTTTTCGGTTGCCGAAGGGCCTGAAATAGAAACTGATTGGTACAATTTTGAAGCATTAAATATACCTAAAAGCCATCCTGTAAAAGATGTACAGGATACTTTTTATCTTGATGGTATGAGGAGTTTACTAAGAACCCATACTTCTCCGGGGCAAGTTCGTGTTATGGAAAAACAAGATCCACCAATAAAAGTTATTGTTCCAGGAAGGGTCTATAGAAATGAAGCTTCAGATGCTTCACATTCTTCAACTTTTCATCAAATAGAGGGACTTAGAGTAGATAAAAATGTAACGTTTTTAGATTTAAAGGTGATACTGACCAAATTTATACATAAATTTTTTTGCTGCGGTGAGTTAGATATACGTTTTAGACCATCGCATTTCCAATTTACTGAACCATCTGCAGAAGTTGATATTCAATGCTTTTCTTGTAAAGGTAGAGGTTGTAAGATATGTAAAAATTCAGGATGGATTGAGATGTTAGGTTGTGGTATGGTACACCCGAATGTTTTAAAATGTGTAAATTATGATTCTGAACTATATACTGGTTATGCTTTTGGTATAGGCGTTGAAAGAATTGCAATGTTGAGATATAAGGTGGACGATATACGATTATTTTATGAAAATGATTTAAGATTTCTAAAGCAATTTTAGGTGCTTAGTAGCTAATTGCTTTGTAAAGGATCAAAAGTGAGAGTATCTTATAATTGGCTTAAAAAACTTATAGATTTTGAGTTTAATCCGCAAGAGCTTGCGTCAGTTCTTACTTCTATTGGGATAGAAACTTCTGTTGTTTCAAAAGAGTGTTGTTGGAGTAATGTTGTTACAGTGAAAGTTTTAGATATAAAAAAACATCCTTTTGCCAATAAACTTTTTTTGTGTAAAGTAACTGATGGACTGAATAGTTATTCAATAGTATGTGGAGCAGAAAACATTTCTTTAGGGCAGATTGTTCCTCTTGCAAAAGTTGGAGCTGTATTGCCAGGAAATGTAAAAATAAAAAAAGTTAAAATAAGAGGTGAAGATTCTGAAGGTATGCTATGCTCTAAATTTGAACTTGGACTCGAAAGAAAATCTAATGGGATTTTAGTTCTTGATAAAAATACAAAAATAGGTATTGCTCTTGAAGATATTTTAAGAAGTGACTCAATACTTGAAGTAGAAGTGACAGTTAATAGGGGTGATTGTTTAAGTCACTTAGGAATTGTTCGGGAAATAGGTGCTAAGATACGTAAAATGCCATCTCTTCCAGAGATAAAGACTTTTAATGTTCCAAGTTTGAGTTGTGTTGAAGTGATGCCAGGTTTATGTCCACGTTATATAGGTACGCTTATATCTGGTGTTAAAGTTGGGACTTCACCCGCGTGGGTTGTAGATGCTTTAGAAAAGAGTGGAATAAAGTCTATTAACAATGTTGTTGATATAGCTAATTACGTTATGATTGAGCTTGGACAACCATTACATGTTTTTGATGTAAAAAAGCTTGATTCTGAAAAGATTTTTGTTAGAAGAGCCAACGATGATGAGGTTATGGTTGCCTTGAACGAGAAAGAATATAGACTTGATTCCGAGATGATTGTAATAGCTGACATTATGAAACCTATTGCAATTGCGGGGATAATTGGTGGAAAATATTCTGGCATTGATGAAAAAACTGAGGACATATTTTTGGAAAGTGCGATTTTTAATGTAGATTTGATAAGAAAAACTTCAAGAAAATTAAATCTTTTAACTGATTCTTCTTACAGATTTGAAAGAGGTTTAGGATGGAATATTACTGAACTTGCATCTTGGAGGGCTGCAAACTTAATAGTTGAAGTTGCCGGTGGTGTAATAAAAGCTAGACAGGATTTGCGAAGTGTTAAATATGAAGAGACAATTATAGGTTTAAGATTTGAGAGAGTATCGAAGATTTTAGGTTATGATATTAAGAGAGATGAAATAATAGAAATCTTAAGGTTTTTAGGTATAAATTTACGATTAAAAGATGAAATGATTTTGTGCACTATTCCGTCATGGAGAAATGATATAAAAATAGAGGTAGATTTAATTGAAGAGCTTGCAAGAATTAAGGGTTATGACGTCATTCCGGCTCCTTTAAATCATAAAAAAAGTGACATTGCTATTACATATTTATCTAACGATTTATTTTTTCCTCCTATTGTTGAAAATTTTAGAATTAAATTAAATGGGCTTGGCTTCAACGAGGTTTTAAATTATAGTTTTTCAGAGATCGGTGAATTAGAAAAACTTGGTTTAAAATATTTTTATAAGATAACAAATCCTATATCAAAAGAAAACGAAGTTTTAAGACCATCTTTGCTACCTGCATTGTATAAAAACTTGTTGCTTAATATTAGTTATGGTTGTGAGAGAGTGGCTTTTTTTGAGTATGGAAAAGTTTTTACTGAGAATGGAGAAAAAAAAACTTTTGCGGTTATAATGTGGGGTAAGATTTGGGGGGAGTGGTGGAAGTGGTTAGAACAAAAAATTGTTCCAAAGTATGATTTTTATTTTGGTGCTGGAGTAGTAAAAAATATTTTGCCATCTAAAGAATTTGAAATTAAGAGAAATTTGGATCCTGAAAGTTATTATCACCCTGGGAAAACTGCAAGTGTTGTTTTTGAAAAAAAATCTGTAGGACAATTTGGTATTTTGAGTCCTATGATAGTTGGCGATCTTAAAGAAGATGTATTCTATTTTGAGATTGGATTAGATTCATTTGATAGTGTTTGCTTCTCAAATAAATCGTTTTATAAAGCATATTCTAAACTTCCTATAGTAAGAAGAGATATTTCAGTTATTGCTGATAGAAATTTACAATTTTCAGAGATAGAAAAAGTTATTGAAGTTTTTATGAGATCCAATAATATTTTAAGGAAGTATTCACTTATTTCAGTATATTCTGATGAATCTAAATTTAGCAGTAATAAGATTAGTTATTCGTTTAGATTATCTTATAGGAATGATGATACGACGCTGACTGATAGAGAGGTTAATGAAAATATGAGAGCTTTGTTACATAAGCTATATGTTGAATTAGGTATTGAGTTAAGGCGATAAAGAAACAATGAAATGAGTGAATAAAAAAGATTTGTTGTAAATTGTTGTTTGAGTTTGGGAGAATAAGTTAATGTGTAAACAATTGTTCTACAAAAATTGTTTTACTGTGAATAAAATAATATGTCCCAATCTATATCTTGGAGTATTTTTAAGTGTGTGTGTTGATATAAATTATGAATAGTATATTTTGAAGTATTTTAGGGTAATAAAATAATATGATGATAAAGCGAGATAAAAATATAATTCAAAATTATTTTAAAGATATATTCAGGAATTATAGGTCCTAATGCTGATCTTGTTGCGATAGTTGAAAATGAATGTGATATTTGTGAATTTATTGTTGAAATGTCTCAATCAAAAATACCTGTAACTATTGCAGGAGCGCTTACGGGAAATACTGTTTTTGGTCTTACCTTTGGTGGAAATATTTTATCTTTGGAAAAGCTTGATAAAAATTGCTGAGATAAAGGAAATAGATGATAATAATGCTTTAATTGTTGTTCAAGTGAGGGCAAAGATATGAGACATAAAATTAAAAACTTTTAAAAAAGGATGGGTGTATCCGCAAGATCCTACAGAACAAAGTGAGGCAATATTTCCACAGATGGTTCTCAGGCTTATTCCTCATTTCTTTGATAATTTTGATAAACTATACAAATTTGTGTGTAAAGTAAAAAGTATTTCTAAAATGGCAATGTGTAAAAATATAAAAGATACAGTTAGTATAGTGTCTTTAGAATATTTTTGATAAAAAAATGCATTATCTATTATAAAAAAAGATTATCCTACTTATACCCAATGGGACTGTAGCCTGTGTTATGTTTGAGCAGGACATCTATGATAATATATGATAGAGGGATTGATTTAGAAAAAGTTTAGTTTGCCTCTAATATAACCATAGCAATAGCAATAAAAGCTTAGAGTTTTTAGGCATAAAATTCCAGAATTTGTAAATGAGATAGTTAAGGAAAATAATATCCCAAAGATTGGTACAGATTCTGCAGTTCCAGAAGGTGAATTGATTACAATTATTGACTTTTGTGATAGAAAGTTTGAAAAGATGGACATTTTTAATCTAATTTTGGACATATATGTGAAAATATCATTTACATGTAAATATCTTGGCTTCAAATGAAGAAGAATATAGGAGATGTATGCATGGTTGTTTTGATATTGCTCAAAAGATTGTTAATATTGGTGGAACAGTTTCAGCAGAACATGGTATAGGGGAAACTTAAACATATTTTCTTGAAAAAAGATGCTTTGTATGGAAGGTTTTAAGGAAATGTCAAAGTTGAAAAAGAGTTTTGATGAATCAGTGATTTTATGACAAGGGAACATATTCCCAAAAAATTATCTTATGTTATAAAAACGCATTGACAAATTTCAGGTCAAATTATAAAATGCTGTTATGGAAAATGTTGAAATTTTAGCTATGAAGATTAAAAGAACAATAGAAAAATTGAAAAGACTTAATGATGAAAATTGTAGACTTAAATTGGAAGTGGAATATCTGAGAAAAGAAAATGAGTATAGCAAAAGACAAGTGAGTGAATATATAGTGTTAAGAAAAAATACGGAGCTTGCTGCCTGTAAAATTGAAAGGATTATAAAAAAAATTGATACTGTAAAGGTTTAGTGATTATGACGACAATTCGTGAGAGAATTATGGGAAGAGAAATAGATTTAAAGATAGATAGTATAGATGAGTTGAGTTTTAACAGGATTGTAAACTTTGTGAACGATCGATGGATGGAAGTGAAAAAAGAAAATATTAATGTTCCTGACACTCAAAAAATAGGTGCTTTAACAGCTATAAAAATTGCTACAGAATTACTTAAATTAAGAGATTTGCAAAAAAATATTTCAAATAATTATGAAGAGAAAATAAAGGATTTTATTAGGCAGTTAAATGAAACCGACTATGTGAGTTGAAATATTTTTTAAGCTTGTGAGTACCAATATGCTAAGTAGCATTTTTAATGTATTTATGTAATGAATATTTTCTTAAATAGTATTTAATTAACCAGAAATATTCAATTGTTGAGTGATATCCAAAGATAGTAGTAGTATGTCCTTTATATCTACCTTTCTATATGTTCCAAAGTACTTTAATTTTTCTGTTCTTTAAAGTTTAGAATTTACCGTTAAAAGTAGTCACTAAAAAATAGACATGTTCTTTGAGTAAGATTTTCTCAAGGTAAAAAAACTGCTAGTGAGTAGATTATTACATTATGGAGCAAAAAGATCTGTTTTTGAGAGTTATGGACAAACAAAATAAACCTTTAGCTATAAGAATGTCACCGCGAAATTTTGAAGAATTCGTAGGGCAAGATGATATAGTAGGTGATGGTAAACTTTTACGTAGATTAATAGAACATGATAATTTATGTTCTTCAATTTTTTTTGGACCACCTGGAACAGGTAAGAGTGCATTAGCCAAGATTATTGCTTCAAAAACAAAAGCTTATTTCAAACATGTAAATTCAGTGACGATTAGGGTAATGGATATAAAGAGAATGATGGAAGATGCAAAGTCAAAAATTGAAATTTCTGGTAGAAAAACTATTCTTATACTTGATGAATTTCATCATTTTAATCGCTCGCAACAAGATGTATTACTTCCATATATTGAGAGAGGCATAATAACGTTAGTTGGCATAACAACTGAAAATCCACTTTTTTATATCAATGCTGCAATTATTTCAAGAAGTATAATTTTTGAGTTTAAATCTTTGCCGGAAAAAGCTCTTTTGTATATTTTAGATTCTGCTTTAAAAGATAAGGAAAATGGATTTGGAAATTTTAAAATTAAAATTTCAGGAGAAGTGAAAGAATATTTAATATTTAATGCTTGTGGTGATGCCAGAAAACTTCTAAATGCTCTTGAAATAGGTGTGCTTTCAATAATTAATGATAATGAAGATTTAAAAGTCTTTGATTTAAATGTGGCTCAAGAATCGGTACAAAAGAGGACGATTTTATATAGTCGTTCTGGAGATACTCGCTATGATTATATTTCTGCATTTATTAAGGCAATGCGTGGAACTGATCCAGATGCGACGATTTATTGGATGGCAAAGATGCTTGAAGCTGGAGAAGATCCTTATTTTATTATAAGAAGAATAATAATATGTGCTTCTGAAGACGTGGGTATTGCAGACCCTAGGGCTCTGATAATTGCTGTTTCCGCTTTAAATGCTATTAAATTTATTGGTATGCCTGAAGCAAGGATAGTTTTGGCTGAAGCTGCGATATATGTGGCTTCGGCCCCTAAGTCCAATGCTTCTTATGTAGCTATTGAACATGCTTTATCTGAGGTTAGAAATGGGAAAATTAGAAATGTTCCGAGTTGTTTAAAAAATTTAAGCCTTGATGGAAAAGAAATAAAGCGTGGGTATGAGTATAAATATCCTCATGATTATGAAGGACACTACGTACGACAAGATTATTGGCCAGATCCTGTTGAACTTTACACACCGACACAAGAGGGATATGAAGGGAAAGTTTATGAACGATTACTTAGAATCAGAAAAAATAAAGATAAGGCGTAAGTTTTTAAAGCTAAGAAATAGGACAAATCCTGTTTTGATAGCATCTTATAGCGTTAATATTTTTACAAAAGTTAGAGAACTTTCTATATATAAAAAAGCGAAAGTTGTAATGTTTTATTTGTCTTGTGGTTCTGAGGTTTTTACTGATTTTATGATAAATTTTGCATTTGATGAAGGAAAAACAGTTGTTGTTCCTGCAATAAAAACTTCTCAAGATATAAAAATGTATGCTGTAAAAATTCTTAAACTTGAGGATGCTTGCTATTTGGTTTATAGTATAAGACAGCCTGAGATGAGTTCTAAAAATATTATTGAAAAAGATAGGATAGATCTATTTTTTGTTCCCGCTATTGTCTTTAACACAGAAGGATATAGGGCAGGTTATGGTAAAGGTTACTATGATAGATGGCTTAAGAATGTGCCGTTTGATAGAACTGTAGGGTTAGCTTATGATTTTCAGATTGCAGATAAAATTCCAGTAAGAGAATATGATATTCCAGTTAGTGTTATTGTTACTGAGAAGAGAGTCATTAAAGTTTAAAAAAATAAGGAGCGGAAAGATGGGGAATATAGTGGTGATTATTATAGCCGCTTTTGTAGCTTTGATTATTGGGTATATTTTACGATTTACTTATGCAAAGTTAAGTGCTAAATCAATAGAACAAACTTCGGAGAGAATTATAAAAGAAGCTAAGTTAATAGCAGAAACAAAGTCAAAAGAAGTTCTTTTAGAGGCTAAGTTAATAGTTGATAAGGAGCGGAAAGAATTTGAGCAAGAAATGAAGGAGAAAAGGCGGTCTATTCAGAATATGGAAAATAGATTGAATCAACGTGAGGAAAATTTAGACCGTAAGACTGATACAATTGATAGGAGAGAGAAAGACTTAATGATAAAAGAAAAAAATTTTTCTTTAAAAGAACAATCTCTTTCTATGAAGTTTTTAGAAATTGATAAAATAAAAGAAGAACAAAAAAAAGTTCTTGAAAAAATTTCAGAAATAACAAGAGATGAGGCAAAAAAAATTCTTATAAGTGAAATGGAGGAGGAAGCTAAGCAGGATGCAGCAGTAGTTTTACAAAAACTTGAACAAGAAACACGAGAGAGTGCTGATAAAAAGTCAAAAGAAATTCTTTCTGTTGCAATACAACGGGTCGCTGCGGATCATACAGTGGATATTACTACATCGACTGTTCAAATTCCAAATGATGAAATAAAAGGAAGAGTTATAGGAAGGGAAGGTAGAAACATAAGAGCTTTTGAACACGTGACTGGTGTTGATTTGATAGTCGACGATACTCCGGAAACAATAACTATTTCGGCGTTTGATGGTGTTAGGAGGCAAATAGCAAAAATTGCTTTAGAAAGATTAATTGCCGATGGTAGAATTCATCCTGCAAGGATTGAAGAGGTTGTTGGAAGGGTAAAAAAAGAAATAAATCAACACATCAAAGAGATTGGAGAGCAAGCTGCAATAGATGCTGGTATTCCTGGACTCAATTTCGAGGTTATTAAATTACTTGGAAAATTAAAATATAGAACTTCATACGGACAAAATCAACTTCAGCATACATTGGAAGTTGTATGGCTTGCAGGGTCTATAGCTGGTGAACTAGGGCTTGATGTAATGTTTTGTAAAAAAGCAGCATTACTTCATGATATAGGTAAAGCTGTTGATCATGAAGTTGAAGGTACTCATCATCAAATTTCAGCTGATATAGCTAAAAAATGTGGTGAATCTGCAAAAATGGTGAATGCAATTTTGTCGCACCATGAAGGTTTTGAGACTCCAATGAGTCCTGAAGCCTTTATTATAGGTGCTGCGGATGTAATTTCAGCTGCAAGACCAGGTGCAAGGAGAGAGTCAGTAGAACACTATCTCAAGCGTCTAGAGAAACTTGAAAAAATTGCAAAAGATTTTAAAGGCGTCTCAATGGCTTATGCAATACAAGCTGGGAGAGAAGTGAGAATACTTGTGGAGTCTGAATATGTTGATGATAAACAGGTACAGCTTTTAGCGCATGATATAGCTAAAAAAGTGGAACAGGAGTTGGAATATCCAGGACAGATTAAAATTACTGTAATTCGTGAGATTAGAGCGCAGGTTTTGGCGAAATGAACTTAAATTGTAAATTTGCTCTTATAAGAAGTAAATAGATTGTGGAGTGTTTTTATATTTTGTGTTTGTTACTTTATATTCCTCTGAACAGTAAAGGATGTATGAATGTTGTTAAAATATGTAGGATCTGGCTTTAAAAGTGATAGTAGTGAGCGGCGTCCATTAATATATACTGTTACACAGATTACTAATGAGATAAAGATCATTCTTGAGAATTCTTATCCTATTGTTTGTGTAACAGGTGCTCTTTCTAATTTTAAGCTCCTTAATTCTGGTCATATGTATTTCAGTATTGTAGATGCGAATGCACAGCTAAAAGCGGTAATGTTTAAGAATTCAAGTATTAGCTTACCTTTTACCCCAGAAGATGGTATGAAGGTTTTAATTTGCGGTAAGTTAAGTTCTTATGTTAAGTATGGCGGTTATCAAATTGTTGTAAATCATATGAAACAGTGTGGTAAAGGTGAGTTTTATGAAGCCTATGTGAAATTAAAAGAGAAGTTGAAAGTAGAAGGTATTTTTAGTGAGAGTTTTAAGAAACCTATACCAACTATTGTAAATAAAATAGGAATTGTTACTTCACAAGATGGTGCGGCATTGTTTGATATTTTGAAGGTAATAGATAATTTAAATGCTAATATAGAAGTTTTAATATGTCCTTGTAAAGTTCAGGGGAAAGAAGCCGAAAATGAAATTTCAAAAGCAATAAGATATCTAAATTGTCATCATAAAAATTTAGATGTTTTACTTGTAGGCAGAGGTGGTGGTTCAATAGAAAATTTATGGGCCTTCAACACGGAGTGTGTAGCAAGGGCAATTTTTGACTCAAAGATTCCTATAGTTTCATGTGTAGGACATGAGACAGATTTTACAATAACAGATATTGTTGCTGATGTAAGAGCTCCTACCCCATCTGCAGCAGCTGAGATAGTTTTAAGGAGTAGAAATAACATAAAAAGTCGCATAGAATTCTTGCAAAAATCTCTTAATAATACAATAAGTTTTACATTAAATTATTATATTGAAAGATTTTATAGATTTGTATCGACAAAAGTATTAACCGATCCGTGTTTAATATATGAAAATAAAGCGTTTTATCTAAGTGAATTAAGTATTCGTCTTTTAAAAAGTATTGATAAAGTAATCAAATCAAAATCTGATAAGTTAAAAGAGATTTATCATAAATTGGATATTTTATATCCCTTGTCTATTTTAAAGAGAGGATTTTCAATTTGTTATGACAGTAAAAATAAAATCGTTAAGAATTCAAAGAGTGTTAGCGTTGGCGACAGTATTAAAATAAAATTTGCTTCAGGTATTTTAAGTGCTGAGGTGAAAAACCATGAATAAAAAACGATTAAACTTTGAAAAATCTTTGGAGAGACTTGAGGCTATAGTTTCTGAAATGGAAAAAGCTAATCTTGATTTAGATAGAAGTTTGGCTTTGTTTGTGGAAGGAAATAAACTTGTAAAATTGTGTTTGGAAAAGTTAAGTGAGACAAAGAAAAAAATTAAAATTATAACTTCCTCTGGGAAAGTAGAATCTTTTAAGGAACAAGATTTTGAAGAAAAGTTTTGAATTCAAAAAATATCTATCTAAAAGAATTGAATATGTGAATTTGGTATTAGAAAAAATTTTACCTAAGGATAATTCAACTATTTCAAAAGGTATGCGCTATAGTGTTTTAGCTGGTGGAAAAAGATTGCGACCAATACTTGTTATTTTAGCAGCTGAATTTTTTGGAGCAAAGGCAAGAGATGTTATTTATGCAGCTTGTGCTGTTGAATATATGCATACTTATTCTTTAGTTCATGATGACTTGCCAGCTATGGATAATGATGATTTACGTAGAGGAGTTCTTACAAATCATAAGAAATTTGGTGAAGCTTCCGCTATTTTATGTGGCGATGCATTACTTACGGAATCTTTTAATCTTATAACAAAATCAAAATGTAGTGAGAAGAATATAAATGAAGCCATAAAGGTACTTGCAAATTATGCTGGTTATAAGGGGATGATTGCTGGGCAAGTAGAAGATACTATTCAAACTGGGGTATGGAATAGTGAAAATAAGGTTTTGTTAAAAGAAAAATTAAAGTTTATTCATATTCAAAAAACAGCAGCATTAATGATTGCAAGTTTAAAAATAGGAGCGATTTTGATAGGTGCAGATAAAGGAAGTTTGAAAGTATTTGAAAATTATGGGAAGAATATGGGTATAGCTTTTCAAATAACTGATGATATTCTAGATGTATATGCCGATAAGAAGTTATTAGGAAAGAAAGGCAGTGATATAAAGAATAATAAGCTTACGACCCTCTCTTTATATACAAAGCAAGAAGCTGAAAAGAAAATAGAAGAGTACATGAAAAAAGCTAAAAAAACAATAGCGGTGTTTGGAGATAAATCTGAAATATTTGTTAAATTGGCAGATTATATTACAAGTAGGACATACTAGTGATAACATTTGTACTGTTGTTTAGTTTTACTTTAAAAAAGAAAGTTAAAAATTTTATTAGATTAATGTTTGTAAAGGTAGTTAACTAGTGAGGATATTGGACAGTATAAATAATCCTCAAGATTTAAAGAAATTGAATAAAGAAGTTTTGACTGATATTGCAGGAGAGATAAGAAAGGAAATAATAAATACTGTCTCAAAAAATGGTGGACATTTGGCTTCAAATCTAGGTGTTGTTGAGTTAACTGTCTCGATTCACTATGTATTTAGTTCTCCTCATGATAAAATAATATGGGATGTAGGACATCAGTCTTATGCACATAAAATTATTACAGGAAGAAGGAGTAAATTTAGTACGATAAGAATGCATGGTGGATTAAGTGGATTCCCTAAGATGTCAGAGTCAGAATATGATGCTTTTGGTGTAGGACATTCATCGACTTCAATTTCTGCTGCATTAGGATTTGCTGTTGCGAGAGATTTAAAAAAAGAGAATTATAAAATAGTAGCCATTATTGGTGATGGTTCTATGACTGGGGGACTTGCTTTTGAAGGGTTACAGAACGCTGGACACTTGAAAAAGGATATGCTTGTCATATTAAATGACAATGAAATGTTTATTTCCAAAAAAGTTGGTGCTATTGCTGGATATTTTGCAAAGCTTTTAACTGCTGGTATGGCGAGGAAGTTTGAAAGGAAAGTTATGGAAACTGTAAGCAGATTCCATAGTTTGGGTTCACCATTTTGGAAATTTATAAAGAGGGTGAAAGTTATGCTTTTCCCTGGCATGCTTTTTGAAGAAATGGGATTTACATACGTAGGTCCTGTTCAGGGTCATGATATAAATAACCTTATTGCAATTTTTGAAAATCTTAAAGATATGAGTGGTCCAGTACTATTACATGTGATTACAAAGAAAGGTAAGGGATATATTCCTGCGGAAGAAGATCCCGTGAAGTTTCACGGTATTGGTAAATTTAGTATTGAGACTGGTAAGATAGTAGAAAATAAAACTGTCACTTATACGAAAGTTTTTTCTGATACTCTTACAAAACTAGCTCAATTTGACAATAAAATAGTTGCAATAACGGCAGCTATGCCTGATGGGACAGGTCTTGACAAGTTTGCAAAAAAATTTCCCTCTAGATATTTTGATGTAGGTATTGCTGAGGGGCACGCTGTTACATTTGCAGCAGCTATGGCGGCAGGTGGGATGCATCCAGTATGTGCAATATATTCTACTTTTATGCAGAGAGCAATCGATAATATTATACATGATGTTGCTTTACAAAATCTCCCAGTTGTTTTTGCTTTAGATAGAGCGGGACTTGTTGGAGAAGATGGAGGTACACATCATGGGTCATTTGATTTGTCCTATTTAAATTATATTCCGAATGTTATTATTATGGCTCCGTCCAATGAAAATGAACTGCAACATATGCTTAAAACGGCGCTAGATTCAAATAGTCCATGCATAATAAGATATCCAAAAGGTTATGGCACGGGTATTGCATTGGATAGAGTGCCTAATGTGTTACAAATAGGGAAAGCCAGAATTTTAAGATATGGAGTCGATATATGTTTTCTTGCGATTGGTAATCATGTTGAAACATGTTTGAAAGCTGCAGATTTACTTGTGAAAACTAATATAAATGCTTTTGTTGTTGATATGAGATTTTTGAAACCTCTTGATATTGACACTATAAGAGAAAAAATTCTTGTTAGGACAAGAAAATTTATCACTATTGAAGAAAATGCTTTGATAGGAGGATTTGGTGAAAGCATAAAAGCTTTTCTGTGCAATGAAGGAGCTATTGTTAAATGTATAGGTCTTCCGGATAGATTTATAGAACATGGAGATTTGAGAGCTTTAAGAAAAAAATATGGTCTTACTCCAGAAAATTTGATAAAAGAAACTCTGAGAATGTTTTAACTTTAGCTTTCTAATTCATAGTTGATTGTTCTCGTTATTGAACAAATATATTTGAAAATGAAATGTGTAAATATGACGTTATAAAAGTTTGAAGTTAAATTTTTTTGTTGGAGTAATAAAATAAATGGTGAGTTATAATCATGTTGAAATAGAAAGTAAATGGCAGAAAAGGTGGGAACTAGATAGAATTTTTTCGAGTGATATACAATATAACAAAAAAAAATACTATTGCTTAGTTATGCTTCCTTATCCATCAGGTAGTTTACATATGGGACATGTTAGAAATTATGTTATAGGAGATGTTTTTGCGCGTTTTAATAGAATGAAAGGGAAGAATGTTTTACATACAATTGGTTGGGATGCTTTTGGACTTCCTGCTGAAAATGCAGCTATAAAAAATGGAATTCATCCTTCAAAATGGACACAACAGAATATCTTACATATGAAAGGACAGCTTAAACCTCTTGGTATTTCTTACGATTGGGATAGGGAAATTGCTACATGTGATCCTGCATATTATAAATGGAATCAATGGTTTTTCATAAAAATGTGGGAAAAGGGTTTAGCTTTTAGAAAAAGTGCTAGTGTTAATTGGTGTTCATCATGCAATACAGTTCTTGCAAATGAACAAGTTTTAAATGGATTGTGCTGGAGATGTAATGGCTATACAGAACATAAGAATTTGGAACAGTGGTTTATAAAAATTACAGATTATGCTACTGAACTTTTAGAGGGGCATAAACAGCTTTTTGGATGGTCCGAGCAGGTTTTATCAATGCAGAAAAATTGGATAGGAAAATCTTTTGGCTTGGAGATTTATTTTGCATTAAAAAAAGGAACTAATAGTGGATTAAAAATATTTACCACTAGACCAGATACGCTTTTTGGTGTAACTTTTATAGTTGTATCGCCAGAGCATACGATTATTAATGAATTGAAATCTGAAATTACAAATTATAATGAAGTTTTGAAGTATGTAATTGTAAGTCAGAGAAAATCAAACATTGAAAAATCTTCAAATAAAGAAAAGACTGGTATAAAACTTGAGGGAATTAGTGCGATAAATCCTGCTACTAAAAAAGAAATTCCGATTTTTGTTGCTGACTATGTTTTGAAAGATTATGGTACTGGTGCAGTAATGGCAGTACCAGCTCATGACCAGAGGGACTGGGAATTTGCGAAGAAGTATAATATATCTATAGTTGAAGTAATAAAAGGCAACAGTTGTAAGTTTGAGATCAAATCTGCTTATGAGGGAGATGGAATACTTATAAATTCAGGGCAATTTAATGGGTTAAGATCTATTGAAGCATTTAATTTTATTTCGGAGTGGATTGAAAAGCAAAATTATGGTAAGAAGATAGTAAATTTTAAACTTAAAGATTGGCTTATATCAAGACAAAGGTATTGGGGAACTCCTATACCTATGATTTATTGTAGAGTTTGTGGTATTATTCCTGTTCCTGAGAAAGATTTGCCGATACTTCTTCCTGAAGATGTTGAATTTACAGGAGCGAAAGAATCTCCACTGAAATTGAATGAGGATTTTATTAATGTAAAGTGTCATAAGTGTGGTATGGATGCTAAAAGAGAAACTGATACGATGGATACTTTTGTAGATTCTTCATGGTATTATGCAAGATATTGTGATGCTCACAATGATAATATGGCTTTTGACAGTGTAAAAGTGAATTATTGGATGCCTGTAGATCAATATGTTGGTGGTATAGAACATGCTTGCATGCATTTGATATATTCAAGATTCTGGTATAAATTTATGAAAGATTTAGGTATCGTAAAATATGACGAACCGTTTAAAAATCTTTTGACTCAAGGTATGGTTACTTTGAGTGGTAGTGCTATGTCTAAGTCAAAGGGTAATATTGTTACTCCAGATGAAATGATTGAAAAATATGGTGCAGATACAGTAAGACTTTTTATTCTTTTTGCTGCTCCACCGCAAAAACAACTTGATTGGTCTGTAGAAGGTCTTGAAGGATGTCGGAGGTTTATAAATAGGATATGGCGTCTTTATGACATAGTTCATGTAAAGGCTGAAACTCCTGCATCTGAAAAAGACAAAGCGAATATTCTGAGAATAATGCACCAAACAATTAAAAAAGTTACTAATGATATTGAGAAAGAATTTCAATTTAATACTGCCATTTCTTGTGTTATGGAGTTTGTAAATGTCTTGTATGCTTATAAGCATCATTTGAATGATGATGGAGTATCTATTGAAGCGTATAAAAACGTTGTGCTTATGATGGCACCATTTGTGCCTCATCTTTGTGAGGAAATATGGAAAATGTTAGGGTATAAGGAATATGTGTCGGAGTGTTCTTGGCCTGTTTTTAAAGAAAGTTTCATAAAAAAGTCTTATATTGAACTTCCAGTGCAAATAAATGGAAAGTTAAGAGGAAAAATAGTTGTTCATGCAGAAGCTAGTGAAAATAAGATTAGAGAAATTGTAGAGAGAGATGAAAGAATTGCAAAATATTTAGAAAATAAAAAAATATTGAAGTTTATTTATGTTAAAAGTAAGATAATCACTGTAGTTATTGGATAATGTTTGGAATTATGCAAAAAATTATAATAACTTTTTTAATTCTTTTATCATTTTTTTTGTCTTGTAGTCCAATTGTAATGGTCTTGCCAAAGGATGTTAAGAAAGTATATGTTGAACCGGTTAATAATGCTACAAGTGAGATTGGTCTTGAGGTTGAATTTACAAATGCTATTGTAGAGGAAATGTTGAAAGATGGTCGTGCACATCCTGTAAACACTCCAGAAGAATCAGATGGGATTTTAAATGCTGTAATCGAACGATATATTGTACGTAGAATGTTTACTTTTGGCGATGATGACAGTCGTCTCTACTATCAAGATCAATATGAAATTATAATTGTAGTAAGTGTTTCGTTTATTGATAAAAATAAAAGTGTTGTTTTATGGACTAAGCCAAATATGAAAGGGATACAAATAGATTACATGACAAATTTGAAGAGCGTTAGAGATAATATCTGGGAAAAGTTTTCAAGAGATATTATAAGGCGAATAGTTAAAGTAGTTTAATTGTTTATGCCTTTATTGAAAGTTCAAGATTTTAATAAGTTGATATCTAGTAGAAAATTGTCACCTATTTACTTGTTTATAGGTGAAGAGTCTTATCTTATAGATTTATGTCTTAAAAAAACGGAAAAGTTCCTTGCTGTGAATGATTTAAATAAGGAAATATTTTATGCCTCAGAAGTATGTGTGGAAGATATTTTAAATTCTCTTAAAACACTTCCCTTTTTAAATGATAAGAGAATGATTGTTGTTAAAGCTATTAATAAAATTAAAGCTGTTGATGCTGAAAAACTCATCAGTTATTTATCAAATATTGTAGAGACATCTTGTCTTGTACTTTTATATTCGGATAATTTAAATAAAGAAACTCTTATAAAAAGAAGAGAGTTTGTGGATAAATGTATTAATTCTGAAAATTGTGTTTCCGTAGACTGTAGAAAACGATTTAAGAATGAAATAAACGAGTTTATAAGGAGTGAATTCGCTTTAAGGGGGAAGTTTGTTCCAGATGACGTAATTTTAAAAATTACTGATGAAAACGATACTAGTTTGTTGAATATTTCAAATGAGATAGAAAAGTTATCATTATTTGTAGGTAAGAATAAAAAAGATGTTACACGAGATGATCTAGAAAAAATCAGTGGATATGCCATAAAAGAAAGCGCCCATGCTTTGTCTTTAAATCTTGAATCAAAGGATTTAGAAAAATCTGTATTTTGCTTAGAAAAACTTGTAAATATGGGAGAAGAGCCTTTAATACTTCTTTCTGTGATTTCTTCATCTATTAGAAGGATGCTTAATGCAAAAAGTATGCTTGAAGAACAAGGGATACATCATAATAGAGTTGCTTTTACACTTTGTATAAATAGATTTTATGCAAAAATTTTCTTTTCAAATTTAAGAAAACATAATATTAAGTCATTAAAGGAAAGTTTAAAAATGATATTAAAAGCTGATACTATAATCAAGACTAGTAATAGTAATGATTCGGTATTAATTTTAGAAGAAGTTTTACTATTTATTTGCAAAAATTAAAAATTGAGGAACCAATATAAAAGAGTACTTATTATAAGAAGTTATATAATATAAAATAAACAATACTATTACATTTTTAAGTTGTTAGTCTTTACTTTTATTATTTTTTGCCACAAGCCTGGATAGTTTTGCTTTTTTATTTGAAGCAGTTTTAAAGTGTAGTATGTGTTTCTTTGCGGCTTTATCCAATTCTGAAAAAGCTTGTCTTAGTAGTTGTTCTTGTGACACTTCCGTAGTATCATTGCTTATTGCTGTCTTAATTCTTTTAATCGAAGTTTTTATTTTACTTTTTATTGCCATATTCCTTTTATTTCTTTTTTCTGCTTTTCTTGCCTCTTTAATAGATGAAGTGTGCCTGCCTGTTTTGAGTTTTGCCATTATAATGTATCCCTCCAAGGTTTTGCTATTTCTTAATTTACTTAGCTTAGAATTATACTTTAATAAGTAAAGTTTTGCAAAACGTTAAGTTATTTGCAGATAGGACAATCTTTTCTTTTTGAAATAGATCTAATCCTATATGTATTTTCTATGCCATTAAAAATTAAAACTTTATTTTTAAGACAATGTAGTCCCAAAATAAATTTTATTGCTTCTAAAGCTTGCATAGAACCTATTGTGCCTGCTATTGCCCCAAGAATACCAAACGTTTTTGACGTCAATTCCGATGAAGGCTTTATGGGATATATGCATTGAAAACAGCTTGTATTTTCTTTTGGAACTGCTACAGTTAAAATCCCTTCAAACTCACATACGGCTCCACATACTATTGTTATAGAACTTCTATAAGCAGCTGCATTTATCAAATATCTGCTTTGAAAATTATCAACCGCATCTATTACAACATCATAATTTTTAAAAATATCACTTGCATTTTCTTCTGTAAGTTTTTCTGAATATGTTTCAACTTTAACATCAGGATTAAATTTTTCAAGTTTTTCTTTGGCAATATATGCTTTTTGCTTTCTTATGTCTGCATGATTGTAAAGAATTTGTCTGTTTAAGTTACTTTGCTCTATGACATCAAAATCACACAAGCCTATACTACCTATACCTGCTGCTGCAAGGTAAATAAGTGCTGGACCACCTAATCCTCCTGCTCCACATACAAGTACTTTTGCATTGAAAAGTTTTTGTTGTCCATGTTTTCCTATAGCTTTAATTGATAATTGTCTTTTATATCTTTCGAGGTCTATTTGCACTTTACCCACCTCCTACAAATCTTAATATTTCTAATGTGTCTCCTTCTTCCAGTATAACTTTCGTGATATTTTCTTGATTAACAATTTCTGAGTTATGTTCAACTGTTACTTCTATAGGGTCAATATTGTTATTTTTTAAAAAGTCAGCTATGTTTATTTTGTCTTCCAATTTTTTGTTTTCTCCATTAATTTTAACGTCAATCATTTTTTATTGTCTCCTGCACTTTTTTTATTTTGAATTTTATATTTTTTGCAGATGTTATCTCTGTTACCATGCATATGTTTTCAGGTTTGTATTTGCAGACTTCAGATAGGTTTACAAGCTTAATACCTCCTATTGCTACTTTTGGCACTCTAATATTTTTCATACAGAAACTTAGATATTCAAGTCCTACAGGATTTGTAACATTTTCTTTTGTAAAAGTTTTATATATTGGTCCAACCCCTACATAATCAGCCCCATATTCTACGGCAGATCTTACTTGTTCGGGTGAATGAGTGGATATGCCTATTACTATATTATGTCCTACAATTTCTCTAGCTTTTAAAATAGGCAAATCTTCTTGCCCTAAGTGTATCCCATCACTTTGTATGGTTAAGGCTATATCTATATCGTCATTTATTATGAAAAAACATTTGTAATCTATGGTCAATTTTCTTATGGCTTCGCATTGTTTAAATTTCTCAAGTTTTGATTTATGCTTATCTCGATATTGTAAGACTTTTATTCCTGCATCAAGCATTTCTTTTACTACAGTGATATTGTCTTTGCCATTTGAAAAATTTTCTGCAGTTATTGCGTATAAACCTTTAGGAATTTGTTTTTTCATAGTGCAATCCAATCTTTCATTATTGGTTGATACCCCTTTTCATATATCATCTCTTTTACTTTGTCAACTGTACTTGTATCTTTTACTTTAAATTGTCCTTCAGATTGTCCTTTTTTGAGGTATCCACCTACTTCAGTACTTGATGCTGCTGACATTTTTGTAATACCTAATGGTATTAAATTATTCCTTAATTTCTTGCTTTCTCTAGTAGATATATTTATGTTTATACGATTTATAAAAAGTCTTATTGCACAAATTGCTTGAATAAGATTTTTATCAGGTATTAGTGTTTTTGGTTGATATGTTCCTACAGTTGGCCTGAGTCTTGGAAAAGATATGCCAATCTCTGCTGATTGGAATTTTGCTTGAAGATATTTTGCATGAATACCGGTAAAAAAAATATCACTTATAAAATCATTTAATCCAAGCAGTGCACCTACATTTAAATTTCTGTAATTGGCTCTTCCCGCTCTTTCGCATGTTTCTAAACGGTACCTATAGTTTGACTTTTCTCCGTTGGTATGTAGGAGTTTATAGAGATTTTCATTATAAGTTTCCTGGTAAATTGTAAGTCCATCAACTCCTGAATCTGCTAGTGCTTTGTAACAAGATTCATCTAATGGATAAATTTCTATGTCTATTCCTTCAAAATAATTTTTTAATATTTCAACACATTTCTTTAAGTATTCTATAGGGGTTTTTGTATTACTTTCTCCTGCAACTAGAAGAATATGACGAAGTCCATAACTTGAAATTATTTTACAGTTTTCTTCAATTTCCTCGAAAGAAAGAACTTCTCGCTTAATTTTATTTATTGTTGAGAAAGCACAATAAACACAATTATTTATACAAAAATTTGAAACATATAAAGGTGCATATAAAAGAATGCATTTACCAAAATATTTTACTGATATTTCATGTGCTTTTTGTGCCATTTGTTCAATATGATTTGAAGCCTTAGGTGACAAGAGGTTTAAAAAATCCATACTATCTAAAATTTCTTTTTGTATGGAATTTTTGATCATTTCATCAGAAATATTTCCTATATATTTTTCGAAATTAAATCCATTGTATTTTTGTTTTACATCGTAAAAAGTCATATAAAACACATCCTTAGCTTTTTGATATTTGATTTTTAGATTAAATTAAAGATAGTAGATTAAGCTTTACTTTTAATAAAAAATATAATGTCATTAATTTGTCTTAAGTTTGCATTTAAACTTTCATTTGTCATATAAAAATCCTGTTAGTGGAGAAGATGCTCTTGCTCTATCTGATGTTGTCCCAATCTTTGCAAGAAATGCTTTTCTGCCAGCATTTACAGCATCTTTAAATGCTTCAGCTATTAAAACTGGGTTTGGACTTGAGGAGATTGAAGTGTTTATCATAATTGCGCTGCATCCTATTTCCATACATTTACAAGCGTCTGATGGTTTGCCTAAGCCTGCGTCAATTATTATTGGAGTATCAATTTCTTCGATTAGGATTTTCACCATTTCTTCTGTTTTTAATCCTTTGTTTGTGCCTATAGGTGCTCCTAGAGGCATAATTGCAACTGCTCCAGCATTTTGCATATCTCTTGCAGCATACAAGTCAGCGTTCATATAGGTAAATACCTTGAAATTTTCTTTTGAAAGAATTTCACATGCTCGTGCAGTCTGGTAGTTATCTGGTAGAAGATACTTATTGTCATTAATTACTTCTATTTTAATTAGATTAGTTTTGATAGTGGCTCTTGCAATTCGTGCTATACGTATTGCTTCACTAGCATCTCTTGCGCCTGAGGTATTTGGCATTATGTAAACACTTTTTGGTATATGGCTTAAAATATTTTCTTTGGGATTTGTAAAGTCAAATCTTCTTACAGCTACAGTCATAACCTGTGCTTGAGAAGATTCGATTATTTTAGGGATAAGTGAATTATTTGGAAATTTTCCACTTCCTATAAAAATTCTACTTTCGAGCTTCATATCTCCAATGTTTAAGATATCTTTGTTCATATTATCTAGTCTCCAGATAAATTTGCAAATAAAAATCCAATATAGTAACTTACCTAAATAGATTATAAAAGATAAAAATTTTTATATTCCATGACGACGATATCATCAATGTCAGGTTCAAATGATTAAAGGGCTTACTCCTTTTCTCAGCTTTATTAATTTATTGAGGATCAAAAAAACCTCTCGCCACCCACAAACTTAAATAAAGACGCTTTTTACATAACTTTACTTATATACTATCATATAAAATTGTGTAAGTGTATATTATAATATAATTTTTATTTATACTAAAAGGAGTGGAAAGTCAATAATGGAAATTATAAATGAGTAAAATAGCAATTTTTGGAGGATCGTTTGATCCAGTTCATACGGCGCATATTCAGATTGCAGATCTTGTGCTTAAGTGTTTTGATTTAGAAGAGTTGATTTTTGTTATTGCTTATGCACCTCCTCATAAAGAAAGACAATATGCAGATATTAAAGATAGGATTTCAATGTTAAAACTTGCGACTTACAATATAGATAAAAGTAAAATTAGTTATTATGAAGCTCAAAAGCGAGAAAGAGTATATTCATATCAAACTTTAGATTATTTTCAAAATTTGTACTCCTCAGATGAAATATATATGATTATAGGTTCCGATTCTCTTTTAAATTTGCCTACTTGGAAAAATATAGATTATATTTTTGATCATTATAAATTTATAGTTGCTAAGAGATCTAATATTGAAATAAGCAATGATATTAAGTATCTAAATAAATGTGTTTTTATAAATGAGGAAATTGAGGATATTTCTTCTACCAAAATAAGAGGACTTATTAAATTGGGTCACACAGAAGTAGCTTCTTTACTTGATAAAAAAGTTTATGACTACATAATTCAAAAGCGATTGTATAAATAAATTGGTTTTTTTATTTATATGGTAGAAATAATAAGAATATGCGATTAGCAAGAAGCTATAAGAAGTATTGCTGGAATTGATTTATGTTAGTATGGAGTTTAAAATATCTTGATAACTAAGGCTCAAGATAAAGACTTTTATTTAGATAGTATATTTACTTACTAGGACTATGTTCTTTGTTCTTCAGCCCATGATTGGCGTATGTAAAGAGGATTTACTTTTGAATAATTTGTGCCTTTTGCAGATCGATAAGCTATTGTTGCTAGCACATGTGCTTGTGGCATATGCATAGTATAAGGTAGAGAAGTACTATATTTACCAAGTTCTTTAATAAGTCTTCTTTTGTAAGATATTGTAGCATTTCCTATAAGTAGTAAATTATTTTTATATTTTTTTAAACTCTTTATAAATAGGTCTATTTTTTTTATGACAATTTTTTTACCTTCTTTGATGTAAACCTCATTTCTTAAAGCGTCTATTACTGGGATTATTTTTATTCCTTTAATTTTACTGAAAGATTTTTCTAAGATTGATAAAGTATCAACAGCAACAATGGGTTTATTTAAAACTTGAGCAAACATCTTTGCCGCGGTCATGCCAACTCTTATTCCAGTGAAGCTTCCAGGTCCTGTAGATATCGCAAATTTGTCTATATCTTTAAAAGTATTTCTAGTTTCTTTTAGCAATCTTTCTACTGCTGTGATAATCATCTCAGAATGTATGTGTCCGCAATCGTAGTAAAATGAAGCAATATTTCTTTCATATTCATTTATAGCTAAGCTAAGTGTTTTCCCAGAGGTTTCTATAGCTAAAATTTTCATTTTTTATTTTCTATTTTTATTTTTCTTTCTGAATTCATATTTTCAATCTCAATATCCCAATGATTATCATTTTCTACATCTAAAAGTCTATCTGCCCATTCTATAATTGAAATATTTTTGCCGTAAAGATACTCTTCTATTCCAATGTCCCTAGCAATTAAAGGGTTGAGTCTGTATAAATCTATATGAAAAAGTTTTAATTTGACTGCATCATATTCGTTTATGAGTGCAAAACTTGGACTTCTTGCAAAATCTTTGTCGCAAAACGCTTTTATAATTCCTTGCGCGAAAGTTGTTTTCCCAGTTCCAAAATCACCTTTTAAAAAAACAATATCTCCACCCTTTAATATAGAGGCAAATTTTTTTCCCAAATTCCTAGTTTCTTGTGGACTTTTTGTGACAAAAAAATTTTTGTTAAAAATGTTTGTAGCCGGAATATTTGATTTTTTGTTCTTTGCCATTATAAAGATATTTTACTTCATTTGAAGAATTGATGACACCTATATATGAAATTTCAGGAATTAATTTTTTTAAAAGTTTTGCTTGCAAATTTGGAACTGTAAAAACAAGCTCATAGTCTTCTGCTCCAAATAATGCAAAATTTAGTTGTTTTTTATTTTCCTTAAAAACTTTTTTTAAGTTTGATGAAATTGGGATTTTGTTCATGTTAATTTCTGCTCCCTTTCTAGAGTTTTTTATAAGTAGGTTAACAGAAACATATAATCCATCAGAAGCATCTGTTAAAGAAGTTAAGTATTTTGATATTTTCCGTGCTTCTTCAAGTCTTGCTTTAGGATTGTTTTGTTTTGAAATTAAATAACGTTCAGCTTTATTATATTTATACTTAATTCCGTGTTTGTATAAAAGGGCGACTCCCGCTCCAGCATTTCCAAAGGTATTTGTTACGCCGATTAAATCTCCTTCTCTGGCGCCATCTCTTTTAACTATTTCTTGTTTCCCTATACCAACAAGTGTGACGGAAATTATAATTTTATCAGATTTTACAATATCACCACCCGCTATTGTTATTTTGTATTCATTGCATGGTTTTTTGAATCCTTTATACAGATCATTAACAAATGTTTCTGGTGTTTCTGATGGCAATCCTAGTCCTATAAATACGTATTTAGGAATTATGTTTCCCATTGCAGCTACATCACATACATTTACTTCAATTGATTTTTTACCAAGTTCTTGAGGACTTATCCACTCTTTTTTAAAATGGACTTCTTCAACTAGCATGTCTTTTGTTATACAAATATTGTTCTTACCAAATTTGAAGCAAAAACTATCATCGCCTATATTTGCAGTGATATTTTTATCATGGCTTATGGTTATAAATTGTTTTTTTATGGTGTTTATTAATTCAAATTCACCAATTTCTGAGATATTTTTATTTTTCATTATTATAAGACTAATTATATCAATTTTATATAACAAAATTAATTATAAGTTTCTATATAATTTATCGTATAAAAGACAGGTTATAACAGTTTTATTATTTATGTGTTTTTCGCTGATTTTATTTATATACTTTGGTTATTTTTTTATGAAAAGAGAAGAAATTTTTATAAATTAGATAATATTGTAATCTCTCTCGGAGGCGAGGATATTTCTGTACTACAAGTTGCTAAATATGTTAAAAATTTATACTAAAATATAAAATAAGAAAAACTTAACAAATGAGAAAATTGTTGTAAGTTCTCATGGTATATTTATTATCATATGAATATGGTGAGGTAGATTAAACTTCCTTTTTTCGACTAACTTATCTCTTGCTCTCGATTATCAAAAATGTCTTGTTAGAAATGCTATCTATGTACGGTTAAAATCTATCTTCTTTTAAGTATATAAAGTATTTTAAAAATTTGCTTTTGTATTTTAGTTCAATTGCAATATATGATGAAAATCAACACTTATTTTAATGTTAGGTTTTTATATTTTATTTTTGCGTAGTGTGTATGATAGATATAAAGCGTTCATCCAAAATAATAACATGGTTACTTTGATGATGAAAAATAACTCTGCAAATAAATTTATTCTTTACAATAAGAGCACAAATAATACTACATTATTTCACTTAAGCAATTTTTATATCTTTCTCTCAGTATAAAAAAAGCTGATTTGGCAATTATAAACTTTAACAAGGCAAAGATGATATCTTATTTTTTAAGTTTTAATGTTAATATATTGAGAATGCAAAAATGGAAACATTAAATTTTATCTTGATAGAAAGCTTGTCTCTATCGGTGCTTGCTTAAAAGAATTTTATAATGATAAAACTGAATATAATTGTGATGGAGGACAATTATGAAATACAGTGTTGGGGTTATTTATAATAAATCAAAAGCGAATGCAAAGAAACTTGCGCTTGAAATTGCACTTTGGCTTAAACAGAATAAATGTAGAGTGTTTGTTATTGACTCTTTATCGGTTAGAGCTAAGAAAGTTGACTTTGTTTTATCAATAGGTGGTGACGGCACTATGCTTAAAGTTATAAGAACGTTTTCACCCTTATCGGTTCCTATAAAAGGTATAAATCTTGGTTCTCTTGGATTTTTAACAGATGCAGATACAAGTGAAATATTTGTTATTTTAAAAAACATTTTTTCTTCAGGTTTTGTGATTGAAAAAAGAATTTTACTTTCTGCGGAGTTTAAATATGGAAACGAAAAGGTGAAAATGATAGCTGCTAATGACTGTGTACTACGTTCTTTATCAGGAGGAAAACTTATTACAGTAAATGTTAACATAAATGAAAACTTTACGGCTGAATATAAGTGCGATGGAATGATTATTGCAACACCTACAGGGTCAACCGCATATTCTCTTGCTGCTTCAGGACCTATAGTGTATCCCAATCTTTCAGTGCTAATTCTTACCCCTATTTCTCCTCATACATTAACACAAAGACCCATGATATTACCTAGTAGATGCGATGTCTCATTTATTACAAAGAATAAGGATAATAACGGAAAAATTATGATATCTATAGATGGACAAGACAATTATACTCTTCCAAATGGGACGAACGTAAAATTTTCTTTATATAAGAAACAACTTAAACTTATAAAAAATTGTAGTAGATCTTACTTTGAAACTCTAAAAACAAAGTTACATTGGAGCATTTAATATATTGTGCATAGTATTTTGTGTTTATTGTAAAACCTCCGGGACTAGGATTCGAACCTAGACAAAGGGATCCAAATTCCCTTGTGCTACCATTACACAATCCCGGAACTTATAGATATGAAAATTATTACGTGAAAAGCTATTAGTTAATTGTATTGACAAACCAAGTTTTCCACTTATATTTATTAAGCTCTAATCTAAGTTTCTCGGTTTTAGTTTCATTGTCATAAATTCCAAAAACTGTTGTGCCGGAACCTGACAAAAGACTTACACAATCTAATTCATTTAGAACTTCTTTAATCTTAGCTATTTCAGGATAGCTAGGAAAAACAAACTCTTCGAATCTATTAAAACAATAATTAAAAGCTTCCTTTTTTCTAAAAGAGCCATTGTTGATAGAGGAGACTATCATATTAATTTTAACTTGACTTGTCAATGGAAATTTGATTTTTTTATATATATCTTTACTGCTAAGTCCAAAGTCTGGGTTTACAAGAACTATATTTAATTTTTCAATGTTTTTTAGTGGAGTAATAATTTCTCCTATTCCTTTACATAAAGCCGTTCCAGCTGTGAGGAAAAAAGGAACATCAGCACCAAGTCTCGCAGCAATTTTTTCTAGTTTATATTTTGACGTCTCTATATTCCATAATTTGACTAAAGCTTTAAGTGTTGATGCAGCGTTGGAAGAACCACCTCCTAGTCCAGCTTTGATAGGAATCTCCTTTTTTAAATATATTTTTACACCTTTGTTTACGTTGTAATATTTCTTAACCATTTGTGCTGCTTTGTAGATAATATTTTCTTTATTAGATAAATGTTTATCGTCACATTTAAGTAGAACCTTACTATCTGTGAGTTCAAAAAAAAGTTTATCATATAAACTGATAGTTTGCATAACAGTTTTTATATTGTGATATCCATCAGCTCTTTTGTTTTTAATTTCTAAAAAAAAGTTAATTTTTGCTGGTGCTTTAAGGTATAGTTTCATTTTTTTAAATTAAAATAAATATATATTATTTGTTGGCGAAAAGGAATTTTTTTATTTTTGTTTTCTCTACTAAATTTTATAAAAGTTTTAAATATTGTTGTTAAGAGTATACACAAAAGGTGTAAAGATTTTATTGTCAATTATGTCATTCAAGCATTGTGTACAGACATATAATATTATATTTGCTTCTTTCATTGCACTTGCATTTATTCTTATCTACTTATATCCAGAGCTGTCCGTGGTACAAGAAAATGTTCTTACGAAAGAAAAACAATTGTGATATTGTTTACTACTTTTTGTGTGTTATCGCCAATACATTTTAGAGGTGCTATAACTTGATCGTGATGCGTTAGATAATAGTTTTATTATTATATTGATTCCTATTTTTCTAGAAAATTTACACTTATTACGCTTAATTTTAAGTTTCAACTATATCTTTTATTCTTATATTTTTAGGTACTTTTTTAAAAATATCAATTCTGTTTTATAGACTGATTATTTACTTTTACCATTTTTAGTGATTCTTTTGAAATAACTAGGGGCAGAGATCTTATTTGTTTATACAATACCTCACGGTCCTATATATTGTCAGATATTGATTTATAAACTATTCTAAAACTTTCGTTAAAGAAAGAGAAAATTATCCTATTTTTAACAATCTTCCAGAGTCGGAAGACGGAATAAATTCAGTATTTCTAAAGTAGCTAGAAAAAAATTATGTCACAAAACACGCAGTAAGAACGCAAACTTTTTATAGTTTGAGTGAGTTTTATATATCCACACATATACCTGCATGCGAGGTCGCATAAAGTAATCACTAGAGATACCTGTCAAAATATAAACTAACATTTACTCAGGTATTATATTGTTGATTTTTTACCAAGTTTTATTTATTTTAATGTTCGCCTTTGACCTTAGACTATCAACATAGGCTTCAACAGCCTTCATAAGGTTATATTGATGCAAAATTTGAGATATATTATTTTTAACTTCATCAAAGGTTACATTTTTGCTTGCGTGTTTTTCTTCAACCTTTATAAAATGATACCCAGCATCTGTTTTTATGGGTTCTTTAGTATAATCACCAACTTTTATACTGAAGGCAATTTTACTTATATCTGGATGATTCTCATCGTTTTTTATAATTAATCCCACGTCACCATTCCTTGCTTTAGAAACAGGATCTTCAGAATATTGCTTTGCAACATCTTCAAAAGTTTGTTTTTGAAGTTCTTTTTTGATAATTGCAATTTTTTCTTGTGCCATTTTTATTTTAGAACTAGTTACATTTTTATTAGGACAATTGATAAAAATATGTTTTACTCTTACGCATTCACTGGACCTTACTTTAATATCGTTAGCGATGATTGCAATTAAACTATCTTCAGTTGAAAGGTCTGAAAAACTTAGGTTCGTGCTTATTTTTTTATTTCTCATCTTTGCAAGAGTCTTATCATAAAAGGTTTTTAATTCTGTTTCAGTTGGCACTTTTATATTAGGCATTACTGTTTTTTCTAATAGTTTTGCAGATATAAGTTTATTTTCAAAATCAGTAGTTGTCATATTCATTTCTTTAAACCATGAATTAAATTCAGCTTCATTTTTGAATAACTTTTTGAAACTATTAACATTGTCGCTAATTTCCTTTTTTGAAACTTTAATTTTTTGTTTCTTTGCTTCTTGTAGCATTAGAATCTCATTAATTTTTTCGTTTAAAATAAGGTCTTTAAATTCTTTAAGTTTTTGCTCTGTTTGTTCTTTAGCAGCTATAGTTTGTCTATATATTTTAATTAGAGGCATGAACGATTTGTTGAATTCTGATGTAAAAATAGGTTGACCATTTACTATGGCTAAAGTTTGATCTGTAGTTTTTGGTGCTGCAAAAATGGTTAATGCTACAAAAATTGTTACCAGTACTACTACAAAAAATCTTTTCATCTTCTTTCTGCTCCCCTTTGAGGTTATACGAAATTTCATTTAGATTATTAACTTAAAACACATAAGCAAATATATAATATTATGTTTTACTGCTAAGACTCGATTATATAAATTACATATTATATTTTGTGAACTAAAAACAATTGATGGAAAATTCTACAAATTTATGTTCTATTAATCAAGTTGACTTTAAAATGTTTATTTTAGATTTAGTTTTAATATTATATACATAAGAGTTGCCTGGCGTAATAAAAAATCAAAAACACAAATATATTTTATAATTTTATACATTAAAACGAAATTCTATTATATCGCCATCTTTAACTAAATATTCTTTTCCTTCGCTTTTTAGTAATCCAGCGTCTTTTACAGCTTTTTCACTTCCAAGTCTAGCTAAATCATTAAAATTCATGACCTCAGCTCTTATAAACCCTCTTTCAAAATCTGAATGTATTGTACCTGCTGCCTGTGGAGCTAGTACTCCCATTTTTATAGTCCATGCTTTTACTTCGTCTTTTCCTACAGTGAAAAATGTTGCGAGTCCAAGTAACTCGTATCCTGATTTTATTAAGCGATTAAGTGCGGACTCTTTCAACCCTAAATCTTTTAAAAAAGTTTTTTGATCACTTTCAGGAAGCTCGTAAAGTTCTGCTTCAATTTATGCACATATAGTTATTACTTGTACATGATTCTTTTTGAAATTTTCTTTTAC
>JAISTT010000017.1 GCA_031272445.1 Candidatus Endomicrobiellum mastotermitis
TGGTTTGCATTTTTTAATGCTTATTTGTTTTTTATGCAAATTTTTTTTAAAATTTATCCCATTTTTGCAACTCTCATTCTATATTATGGACTATTTTTTTTAGTTTGTCAATTCTATATTTGAGTTTTATTTTACAACTTACCTTTTATTTTACAACTTACCTGCAACAAGTATAACATTGAGCATTCCAAGAACTGTTCCTCACAAGACCTCATATCCATTACTTTCTAATGCTGTTATTGCCTTTTCTAACTGTTTTTCTTTTACGCAGATAAAGTCTGTGTTATAGGTAGCCTCTGCTAAGATATTACACTCGGCTTTTGCTAAAACAGTTGTTATTTTTGCAGTTATTCCAAATAGCGATAAATCCATACTCTCTACAAATTTTAGTATCCGCCACCCACCATCGCTTTTTTCACTTTCAAGTGATACGCTCTCGTCGCATATCACAGACAATTCATCATCTGTTTTGGTGATATTATAAAATTCGCCGTTATAAATATTGACAGGAATTTCAGCATCAAATGGCAATCGTTCTATTTTATATGTTTTTTTATATAGTTTTAATTTCATTATAAATTTTTCTCCTTATCTTACTACCATAAGTATTGGCTCTATAATATTTTAGTGGAAGTTGTATAAAAAAAGGAAATCCCTTATAATGTTTATTAGCAAATAAAACATTAACAAAAAAGAAATTTCCTTGACTAATTATAGCACAATGGATATCGTTTCTATTGTATCCATTATTCATATTTGACGGAGAGAGTGGGATTTGAACCCACGATACAAGAAATGTATACCCGCTTTCCAGGCGAGCGCCTTAGACCACTCAGCCACCTCTCCAAAAATTCAATTTATACACTTCACTAAGTTTTTTTAATAGTGTCAAGATTTTTGTGTAAAGTTTTATTTTCTATAAACTGAACAATTAAATTTACAGACTTTTTTAACTACATAAAAAAATAAGTTCATAAACTCTTTTAAGTCACAAAAAAAATTAAATTCATAAACTCTTTTAAGTCACAAAAAAAATTAAATTCATAAACTCTTTTAAGTCAAAAAAAAATTAAATTCATAAACTCTTTTAAGTTACAAAAAAATTAAATTTATAAACTCTTTTAAGTCACAAAAAAATTAAATTTATAAACTCTTTGCAAACTACATCAAAGTTTTACACAAAATATTTCACATTATCTTATTTTCCTAAGTGTTTTAAAAAATTGCTTAATTATCCCCGAACATTGTTCTTGCAATACCCCAAATTTAATATCTACCTTATTGACATCGAAACACTCTTTAGAAATTTCATTTTGAATATCTATATTAATATTTTTGATGTGTCTCGAACCAATAACTACCTTTTTTATTCTAGAATTAATAATTGCACCACTGCACATCAAACATGGCTCCATAGTAGCATACAATTCACAAAAATTTAGTCTCCATCCTCCAACTACTTTTGCAGCCTCTTTAATAGCAAGTAGCTCTGCATGAGAAGTAGGATCTTTCGTCTCCTCTACTAAATTATGTGCCCTTGCAATTATTTCTCCATCTTTGACAATTACAACTCCAATAGGTATTTCCCCTTTTTCAAATGCTTTTTGAGCTTCTTTCAATGCTTCTTGCATATAATATTCATCTGTACTCATAATACTCTCCTATATAAGCAATACCAACAAATTAATATTATCATAATAATTAATACAATTCAACTAAAATTATTCTTTTTAAAGAAAAAATTATAATAATTAAAGTGCTTAAAATTATTTCAAAATAAAAATAAACTGATGTAATATTTAGCTATTAATCTTAAAAAATTACTTTGCAATACTAATTTTGTCACAATACTTATTTTGAAAAAAAATCAATAGTATGGATTTAGCTTAGTCTAAATTATTTCATAGTATTTATGAATTTATTGAAAATAAGAGTTACACAAAATATTGATACTATATATTGATACTATATAAATTATAATAAATAATATTTATGAGGAACCTTTATATCATTTTTATCAAATTCAATTTTTATTTTTTCTATCACATCATGATAAACATCCCAATAATCTTCCGTTTTTACCCAAGGCTTACCAATAACTTGACAGATATTATTTTCAATTTTATTAAGACCTATCGCTGGTTTTGGTTCTTGCAAAATTCTTTTTTCTTCTTTAAATATATCTGATAATATTTTTTTTACAACTTCTATATCTGTATCATATGCAACATCAAAACTATAGTCAATTCTTCTTGTTTTTTGATTAGTATAATTAGTAATGTTGTCGCTTGTCAACTTCAAATTTGGTATAACAATTATTTTGTTGTCTACAGTTTTTAGAACTGTGCTAAATATTTGTATATCTGAAACAACACCTTCTTGGTCTGCAATTTTAATATAGTCACCTATACTAAATGGTTTGAAAAACAGTATGATCATTCCTGAACCGAAATTAGATAAAATTTCTTTAAATGCAAGTCCAATACTAAATCCTGCCGCCCCTAACACTGCAACAAATGAAGTTGTCTGTATTCCAAGTATCTGAAGAGATGTAAGAGCAACAACTGTCACTAAAATTGCAAAAACCGTATAAGCAATGAAATTTGATAATCCTTTATTTATACCTGATTTTATTAATATTTTATTGATAAATTTTTTTATCAATTTAGAAATATAGAATCCAATAATAAATATTAACAACGCAAATATAATATTCGGTATATTTTCAACGATTTTATCTATAGTCGTGTTGATTGTATGTTTCGCTATATTACTTGCTTCAACAGTCTGTTGAGCAATATCAGTAGTTTTATCCATAATTAACCTCCATTTAATAAATTAATTCTTATATATTTTTTATCCTTCTATATTTTTTATCCTTCTATATTTTTTATCAATAAAATATAAAATATACTATTAAAAATATCTTATCAGCAGAACTTGCAAGCAATACACTTGCCAATAAAATATAAAATATACTATGAAATAAGACTTATTCATTATAAATAAGTCTTATTCATATACAAAAAAAGATTAAGTGGCTACGTCTTACTCTCCCAGGAGGTCTCCCTCCAAGTACCATCAGCGCTAAAGAGCTTAACTTCTGTGTTCGAAATGGGAACAGGTGTATCCTCTTTGCTTTT
>JAISTT010000018.1 GCA_031272445.1 Candidatus Endomicrobiellum mastotermitis
TCTAATCTCAATCCCAACTCTACCAGGTTGTTTTGCTGCAATAACCGGAATAAAAACCTCTACAAAATGGATCTGATAATAGTTCCTTTTGTGTATGAAAACAATCTGATTGCCTTCTAGAAATGAGAGTGTAGCATGTCCGAGTTCACTTTCACATTTTTTTCATAAACTCTGCTTTTCTTGTATCATAATAGTTTTTTAGCGAGAATACTTTAGTAATAAGTGTATCGTGGTATTGTGTTTATATGTTTGTGAGAAATAAGAATGGTGCTCATAGTAGAGTTCATTGGATATTACTGATAAAATGGATAAGGTTTATCTCCTTTATCAAATATAAAATCATCTAAAAGTGTAAATTCTTTTCATCAATAGGCAGCTTTGTGGTGAAGAACGTTTATAATACGAACGAAATAGGCGTTTTCCTCCTCAGGTACACAGTTTATAATGTTATCATTAAAGATATATTACCAATATTTGAGAGCAAAGAAGATTATTGTCTAAATCTCGTTGATGCCTATATGCAAGAGTATATCTTTAAATAAGGGTTAGATTTTCCAGTAGGAATATTCTCTTGTAAAAATTATAAATAGGAGAGTATGTTAACATTAAGTAGGACAGATTAGATAGATCCTGAAAGCATATCTTTCATGACTTTAAGGAATTTTCATGTAACAACCCTTACACCAGTACTTTTTATTTGTGTAAAATATAAAAGTTTTGTAAAATGCTTACGTAGGTAGTTATAGTATAGTTAAGATAAGAATTTAAGTGTTGTTGAAAGTGTTTAATAGGTTTTTAGTGTATGTAGTGCGGATGCGCCCATAGCTTAATTGGATAGAGCATTTGACTACGAATCAAAAGGTTAGAGGTTCAAGTCCTCTTGGGCGCGAGATAGATAGTCAAACGTCATAAAGAGTTGCTTTGATAAAAAAATATAAGTTGGTATATTGGTATATAAAGAATATAATTTTGTTTGGCATGAGAGTATGTAGAGGAGTACTTCTTAAGTTTAGGAGTAAGTATAGAGGTAGGATAATATGAAACGAATTATTGCTTTGTTTTTGTGTTTTTGTACAGTGTTTTCTATAAGTGAGAATTGTTTTGCTGATAGAGTGAATAGTAAGAAGAGCGTAGATTTCGAAAAAATAGATAAAATTCATTGTGGTATGAGTAAAGAAGAAGTGTTAAGAATAATGGGAGAGCCAGACAGTTCTGATGTAGAAAGTAAAATATCACAATGTTTATATTATAATTTATCGTCAAAGAATCAGAAAAGTAAATACTTTATCCATATTGAAAATGGAATTGTTGACTTATATAGTAAACTAGACAATTTTTATAATGGTGGTAGTAGATATGAATTTTACTATCATAAGAAGAATTCAAAAAATAATGAATGTTACAATAGATTTTATGTATTAGATGATGAAATAAGGACTTTTCGTAGACCAGATTTTCTACAAAGTTTTGATTATAAATGGCAGTCAAATAATATGAAAGCCTCGGATAGTCAGATTAAAAAATTTATGCTAGAGAAAGATAATAAGGGTAACTTGTTGCACCCTCATTTTGTAGCCTTGGTGCCCTTGATGGTTGCAATAGCCCAAGTTGAAAATATAAGTGACTTAAATATATTGTATAAAAAAGCTCTTGCCGCTAAAAAGGCTTAGTATAAAAGTTTATTATAAGTGTAAGGGGGGTATATTAGATAAAAGAAAAACATTAAAGAAAGAGATTAATCCTTCATAATAAACTTTTGACGACTTGTGTTTTTGTTAAAATGTTTCAATTACATACAATGAATAAAATAAATTGTTAAGTGAAGCAATCTTATGAGAAAAAACATTACAATTGTTATGTTATTTAATATTCTTTTTGTGTTTTTGACAATGTTCTTTTTTATATACATAGATATATTTGTTCTGTTTTTAATTTTCCCTTTTATTCCTTTAATATTTTTAGAAAGTTGTAAAAAGAAACTATTAAAAAATGATAATGGTAATGATTTAGAAAGACAACTAAAAATAAAGCAGGAAGTTAAGGATGATATTTATCAAAGTATAAATTATACGAAAAGAAGATATAAAAATGACTTAATAAATAAAAATATTATGCTATTAAGAGATATAGAGAGATTAAAAAAGCGGATTGATAAAGCTAAAATTGACGAAAATCACAAAAAGGAATTAAAAGACTACTTAAATAAACAATCATTAAACGTTAGTGCTCGATGGAGTATTTAAGTAAATTATAGTAATATCATAAGTTTTGTTATTATTCCTCAGTATAAGTTATAAGTAATAGTGATTTTTAAGGAATAAGTTTGCATTCTTTTAATATTTTTTAGTTTTATAATTCAATACAATATAGTTCTCTTACATTTTTTATGTATAGAGAGGTTAAGCTATCGTTTCAAAATCATGGTCATGATGAATTTACATTTTTATATCAATCTGAAAAGCCACTCACTAAAAATTAAGTAACGTAAAAGTACAGGGGATTAAGAATGAGTTTGAGAGAGAAAGTTGAAAAAGTCTTAGAATCCGTAAAACCGCAGCTGAAATTAGATGGAGGTAATATTGAGTTAATAGATGTGAGCGAAGATGGAATTGTAAAGGTTATGCTTACAGGCGCTTGTGGTCATTGTCCTATGTCTTCTATGACTTTGCAGCATACTGTCGCGAATGCAATTAAGCAGGCAGTTCCAGAAATAAAAGAAGTACGATCAATATAGTTTTCAATTAATTAAGAAATTTTTATGTATGTTTCAATTTGTGATTTTATTGTATAAGTCAAAGATTTTTACATATTATCTTATTAAGTGTGTTATAGAACGTGCGTTTGTATAAGAATATAGATTGGGCATGTTTCAGATGGAATTTTTAGGAGAAAATGAGATGAGTCTTGTGGTGATGAAATTTGGCGGTTCTTCTTTGGCGAATCCAGATAAGATAAAGCATGTTGCAGAAAAAATAGTTATAAAAAAGAGAAATAACAATAGAGTTATTGCAGTAGTTTCTGCTCCTGGGGACACAACGGATGATTTGATTAAGATGGCCTATGAAATTAATTGCAATCCTCCTCTTAGAGAAATGGATATGTTGCTTGCGACAGGCGAAATGATTTCTGTTTCACTTCTTGCAATGGCAATTTATAGTATGGGAGAAAGAGTGATTTCTATGACTGGGTCGCAAGCTGGGATTATGGCAAATAAAGATTATACGCGTGCAAGAATAAAAAAAATCAATCCTAAAAAAATTAACGATCAACTTGCTAAAGATAATATTGTTATAGTTGCTGGGTTTCAGGCTCTAAATCCTATAGGTGATATAACTACATTGGGTAGAGGCGGATCAGATTTAACCGCTGTGGCATTAGCAGCTGCTTTAGAATCTGATTTATGCGAAATATATTCTGATGTGGATGGCATATATACGACTGATCCAAGAGTTGTAGAAGATGCGAAAAAAATTGATTATATATCTTACGATGAAATGCTTGAAATGGCTAGTTCTGGGTCTCAAGTGTTACAATCAAGAAGTGTTGAAGTAGCAAAAAAGTTTAATGTTGAAATACATTCAAGAAGTACTTTTAGTGAAAATGAAGGGACAATAATAACAAGTGAAGAAAAAATTAAGGGGAAGAAAATGGAATCCTTTTTAATCTCAGGAATATCATTTGATAAAAGTCAAGTTAAATTTACAATATCTGCGTTGAATGTTCCTGGTATTGTTGCAGAGATTTTTAGTCTATTTTATGGAGTAGGAATAAGTATAGATATGTTTAATCAGTCTGTTTCAAATAAAAGTAATATTATTTCTTTTGTTGTGAATAGAAGTGATATGAATAAAACGCAGGAAGAGCTTAATAAAATAACTTTAAATTGTGAAGCTTCTATTTCTTGTGATGAATATGTTGCGAAAGTTTCAATTATAGGAGTGGGCGTAAAAAGTCATAATATCGTAGCTGCAAAGATGTTTGAAATATTGCGTAAAAGTGGTATAGGTATTAGTATGATTTCCATAAGTGAGATTAGAATATCATGTATCATAAATGAGTCCGATGTAGTGAAGGCAGTTGAAGAACTGCATAAAGGGTTTGGACTTTCTAAAAAATAAGATTGAGGAATTTGTACATGGTGAAATCGAAAGGGTTCACTTTAGTAGAATTTATAATAATAGTAGCTATAGTGTGTGCATTGAGTGTTGTAGCTATTCCTGTGTATAAAAAATATATAGAAAAAACGAAAATTTTCCCAAAGAGTGAGTTCATTGAAAAGCTTTGAGTAAAAAAAACTTCTTTATAAGGAAAGTTTGTTATAAAGATAACCAAGACTACACTAAGAGCACAGTAAAAATAAGTAGTTGTTAATTTTCTGTTTAACATATATGTGCTTGTTTTAAAAAGTGTTTAGAAGTTTTTGATAACTTATCATCGGGCCAATATTCATCTGAAACTAAATCTTCAGCATCGTCAATTTTTCTCTTAATTTTGATGGAATTTCTGTACCTTCTGATGCAAATTTTTCAGCAGTTGTGACAAGATCTCCGTGTCCTGATGAAATGAAATTTTCTAATTCTTTAACATACATTTTTATTTCTTTTGATATCTCTTCAGATTTTATGTTAATTGCTTCTAAATTTTTGCTTGTTTTTGCTAAAGTGCTTATCTGTTTAAAAATTGCTGGGAGCAATAAGGTGTTCACGGTTTTAATTGCATATTTATATTCAATTTCTTTTGTCCTTATATAGTTTTCAAATTTTATCTCTATTTTTGACCTTAATTCTCTTTCGGTTAGTATGTTGTATTTTTCAAAATAGCTTATTACGTCTTTCTTGAGAAAAAGTTTTAAAGCTTCTGGAGTATTTTTAGCATTAGGTAATCCTCTTTTTGCAGCTTCATTATGCCAATCTTGCGAGTATCCGTTTTTCTCAAATCTTATATCTTTTGTTTCTGCAACTAACTCTTTTACTACTTCTAAAGCATTCTTTTTAACGTCTTCACCTTTTTTTGTTTTTGACTTAACCCTCTTGTATATCTCATCAAATCCATAAGTTACGATAATATTTAGTATAGTTCCTGCTTCTGAAGGATTTGTTGAAGAACCAAGAGCTCTAAATTCAAACTTGTTACCTGTAAAAGCTATAGGGGAGGTTCTGTTCCTGTTCCTATCTGAATAATCTTTGCTAACTTTTGGAAGATTTTTTATCCCTAACGTGATTTCGTTTACTTCTTTCTCATTCATTATATTTGGCTTTTTCTATTGAATCCAAAAGCCTACTTATATACTCACCCAAGTAGACGGACATGATTGCTGGTGGAGCTTCGTTTGCTCCAAGTCTGTGATCGTTACCAGCGTCTGCGGCACGTGCTCTTAAAATTCCACGAATTTTTTTATACCTAATAAAACTGCGGTAAGAGTTAAGAGAAATGATATATTTTTAAGAGGAGACTTAGAAGGTTCAAAATAATTTGTGTCGATATTATCCCACCTATAGGCCAATTGAAGTGCTTTCCAGAGTCATTTACGCCAGCGAAGGGCTTTTCATGTAATATAGCGACCATATTGTGTTTATCGGCAACTTTTTTGAGAATTTCCATTATTTGAAGATTATTATCTATTGCTAAATTTTCTTCCTGATGTAGAGGTGCTAACTCAAATTGATTGGGAGCAACTTCATTGTGTCTTGTTTTTACTGGGATGCCTTTACGATAGAGTTCATGGTCAACATCTTCCATAAATTTTAAAACGTTTTTTTTAATATTTTAAAAATAATGATCTTCCATCTGTTGACACTTTGCTGGCTTGTTTCCAAATAAAGTTCTTCCGGTAACGATTATGTCGGGTCTTAACTTCACTGCCTTTTTTGAAAGAAGGAAATACTCTTGTTCTATACCTTCAAAAACTTTTACTTGTTTTGCATTTTTATTTCCAAGAAGTTTTTGAAGGTTTATTGCTTTTTCGTTTAGGACTGTAAGAGATCTTAATAAGGGGGGGTAAGATCAAGAACTTCTCCAGTCCATGAAAGAAAAACTGAGGGTATCACCAAAGTTTTGTCTTACATGCCTCCAGTAGAAACACTGGCGACACTGGGTCACAAAAGCCGTATATCCTCGTGCTTCAAAAGTTGATCTTATTCCGCCTGAAGGGAAGGAAGAGGCATCTGGCTCAGATTGTACAAGTTGTGAAGCTGAAAACCTTTCTATTATTTCTTTATTTTCGCCATAATCTATAAATGCGTTGTGTTTTTGGGCCGTACCTACTCTTTGAGGCTGGAACCAGTGTGTGAAATGAGTTACTCCGTTTTCAAGTGCCCACTCTTTCATTGCATGAGCAACTTCGCCAGCTATTGATTGATCTAAAGGTTTTAAATTATCGATAGTTGCTATAAGTTTTTTATAGATATTTTTACTTAACTTCTGTTCCATTACTTTTTTCGTAAATACTAGCTCAGCATAATAATCTTGAATTGATTTCATATTTTCTCCTTTCATTTAGTTTTTGACATTTAATTTTAGTCAAAATTAAAGGAAAGTGCCTTTAAGATCTTTTATTCAGATATTCATTTTGTAACATTTAGTATATAAATTATAATTATGATGCTGCATAAGACATAACGTCCTACAGGTATAATCCATTTGCCTATAGGTCTAGAGTGTCCGCTTTGTATTTCTTCTATAACATTGTTTGGTGGAACAACCCAAAAAATAAATATAGCGCTAAATAGAGCACATATTGGTATTAGGTGCAATTCAAGAATATTAATAAATCCTCTGACTTTGCCTACTATGAAAATATTGCACATTAATGTTATTATTGTGCAGACAAATACTATGGCCCAAGTGCGAGGTATTTTAAATTTGTTTTGCAGTAGTTCAACTATGGTTTCAATCATGCTTATGAGGGAGGTAAGGGCGGCTAAAAATACTGCAATAAAGAAAATGACCATAAGAACTTGTCCAAAAGCTAAACATTTGAAAATCTCAGGCATTGTTATGAACATAAGGGGGGGGCCAGAGTTGATATCTTTTCCGAAAGCGAACACTGCAGGGATTATTAGCATGGCGGCCATTAGCGAGGCAAGTGTATCTAAAAATACTATGTTTTTTGCTGAAGAAATTATATCATCGCTTTTTTTTGAATAAGAGCCATATACAATCATAGTTGAACCTCTTAAAGATAAAGAGTAAAAAACTTGTCCCAATGCCAACATCCATGTCGTAGGGTTAATAAGAAATTCCCACCTTGGGTTAAAGAGATATTTATATCCTTCTGAAGCGTTTGGGAGGAAGGCGACTCTTATAGTTAAAACAAAGAGTAAAATTATAATCGCTGGAATCATGAGTTTACAGCATTTTTCAATGCCTTTTTCTATTCCTTTTAATATGGATAGGCCAGATAGAACAGTGGTTATTGTAATCCAAAATAGAATTTTGTCATTTATAGCCATATTATAATATTGGGTACTATCAAATGCTGTAAAAGCTGGGCCGATGATAGAGTCCACTAAAAAACGGATAACCCATGCTACGACTAAAGTGTAACCTATAGCTTGTACTAAAGCCACTAAAACACATATCCAGCCGATAGTTACCCCTAATCTCCCTTTCTTACCTCGCATTTCTAAAGCCTTTTTGAAGGCTCCTATTGGTCCAGTTCCTGTGAGTCTGCCCATGGTGATTTCGCCGATTAAAGCGGTGATTCCTAGAACAATTACACAAGTAATGTATGGAATTAAAAAAGCTGCTCCTCCAAGTTCTCCTGCACGGTAAGGGAACAACCATATGTTACCTAAACCTATAGCCGAACCAGCAGCGGCAAAAATCAGACCCCATTTTGATGAGAATGAATCTTTGTTATAGCTAGAATTCATTATAGTGATTTCTCCCTTAAATTGTGTTATTAAATACAAAACAAAGATACCATAGAATAACCATTTACTCAATATCTTTTAGCTAGTTAATTTCATACATTTTTCATATTTTATCAAAATAAATTTCATTTTATATATTTTTGTGGAGGTAAAATTCTAAAATCTTACGTATTTTCTTAACTTTGTGTTGAACCTTATTAAGTATGATTTTAAATTATTATATATTGAGCAGGTTAAAATAAGAGTACGAAAATGTATGTTATGTGATATCAACAAATTAAGTATGGCCTTTAATTTTGACATCAAAGTAAGATTTTAGTACAATACAAAAGTTTTAATAGATGATATAATTTACTATATATGTAGATTGTTTAATTACTTTAACAGAGGTTATTATATAAATAAATGAAAAGAACATTTCAACCAAATAAAGATAGAAGAAAAAAAAAGATAGGTTTTATGGCTAGAATGGCGACAGCTAGTGGCAGAAAAATTTTAAGAGCACGTAGAAGAAAGGGCCGTAAGTTTATAAGTGCGTAAAATTGGCTTATCAAAAAAGACATTGTCAAAGAAAAGATTTTCCTTTACATATTTTGAAAAATTACATCTGCAAAAAGATTTTAATAAAGTTTTTGAAAAAGGCTTGAGGCTTGAAAATAAAAGTATAAAAATTTTAGTTTATAGAAGGGATGATGGACTTGCTAGGAGAAGATTAGGGCTTGTTACGTCAAGAAAAGTAGGTAAGGCAACAGTGAGAAATAGGATGAAAAGAAGATTAAGAGAAATTTTTAGACTTAATAAACATTTTTTGGAACCGAGTGTGGATTTGATTTTTATTTCTAGGGCGAAAACAGCACTGTTGGATTATGATAGTCTGAAAAAAAATGTTTTAGATTTGCTTAAAAATGCTAAGGTTTATATAGGTCCGGAGTAATATGTGAAAGCAATAATGCTTTTTTTGATTAGGTGTTATAAATTTACATCTAGTCTAGCTCCATCGAGATGTCGTTTCTTACCTAGTTGTTCCACTTATGCTTATCATGTAATAGAGATTTATGGTTTTTTCAAGGGTTCTTTCTTGACATTTAAAAGAATTGTTCGTTGTAATCCGCTTTGTAAAGGAGGCTTTGATCCTATTCCTTTGCCAAAAAAGAAAATTTAATATAATTAAATTAATAATAAGGAAACTAAATGCAAAAAAATTCTATTTTGTTCATAATTTTATCGCTTTTTACGGTTTTAAGTTGGTACTTTCTAATTACTCCGCGCTACAATCAGCAGTTTCCACAACGGGTCGCACAAACTCAAAATGATACTACAGTTTCAAGTAGTAATCTCATTGAGAGTAAAAATACTGATAAATATATAGAAGAGAATATAAACATTGAAACTGAAAAATATAAAGCGGTTTTAACAAATAAAGGTGCTGCAATTGTGAGTTGGACTATTAAAGAAAAAAATGGACAAATGGTAAATTTGGTAATCCCAGATCTTGCACCTGTTATGGCGACTTTCCCAGATGAAATTTATAAAGTAATTTCAAAATCTAGTAAAAAAGTGGTTTTTGAATATGTTTCTATAGATGGATGGAAAATCACAAAAACATATAATTTTTCAGATCTTTATATGCACAATTTACATATTTCTATTGAGAAAAGTTCTGGAACATCTTTTCCTGAAATAGTTTTTAAATGGGGACCTGGTCTTGGTACTGATGCTAAAGAGATAAAGGAAAACACTTTGTTGACAAAAGTTTCAGCTTATACTGCAGCAATTCCAAATAAAATTGAAAAGCTTAAAAATGTGTCTAAGTTTGCTGCTTTATACAAGTGGGTGGCTATAGATAACAAATACTTTTTAGCTGCATTTATACCTGCAAAGTTTTCAGATTTTGACAAAATTGTATCATCTAGAGTAGATAAAAAACACCCTTATTCTCTTGCTTTTACAGCAATAGTTCCAAAGAGTATAAATAAAAAAGATTATTCCATTAACTTCTATTTGGGACCTAAAAGTTATAAGTATTTGAAAACTTATGATTTGGGTCTCGAAAAAACTGTAGATTTTGGTTTCTTCGGATTTTTAGGGAAAGTCGCCTTTGCGATTTTAGCATTTTTCCATAAGCTTACTAACAATTATGGCTGGGCTATTATAATGCTTACTACTGTTATACAAGTTTTAGTTTTGCCGCTGACTTTAAAAAGCTTTAAGTCAGTGGTAGCAATGAAAAATATTCAACCTATAGTGAAGGATATTCAAACAAAATACAAAGATAGCCCGCAGAGACTTCAAGCTGAAATGCTAAATGTGTACAGGTCGCAAAAGGTTAATCCCTTAGGTGGATGTCTTCCTATGATTTTGCAACTTCCTATTTTTTGGGCGTTTTTTACAATGCTAAGAAATGTTTATGAATTGAGGAACGAGGGTTGGATTTTTTGGATAAAAGATCTGTCTGCTGCAGATCATTTTATGTGTATAGGTTCTTTTAACTTTAATCTTCTTCCTTTGATAATGGGTGTAGGAATGTTTTTTCAACAAAAAATGACGGCTGCAACTACAGATCCTACACAAAGAAAAATGATGTACATAATGCCTATAGTGTTCACTTTTATGTTCTGGTCTTTTCCGTCAGGTCTTGTTATATATTGGCTTACTAGTAGCGTAATATCGACAATAGAGCAGTATTTTATAATGAAAAAAATGTAATTCGTGTGTGATGCGCATTAAACTCAGAAAAAAAGGTTTTGAATTGCTGTGATGTGAATATAATCTGTTTATATTGATGATAAGAGAGAAAAAGTTATGCTAGAAGTGGAGTTTAAGGCTAAAACAGTGACTGAGGCTATAAAAAAAGGTTTGTCACAGCTTAGTAGATGTGGCAGGGACCATGTTAAAATAAAAATTGTAAGTGAAGGCTCAAAAGGACTTTTTGGACTCAATGGAATAAAACCAGCGATTGTTTTAATGTCAATTGATAATAAGTAGTTTTAAAGATAGAAGTAAAGAAATAATGGGCTGTAAATCGTTTTTGTCTTTATGATAGATAAATATATATAGTGTGATGTGTTTATGTGTTGGAAATGAATTTGAGCGAGTACATACACATAATATCTGTGATGTTTTATTCATGTGTCACAAATTTATTCACTAAAGTAATAATTAAGATGTAGATGTAATTGCTGAAAAAGATATAACTTAATATGTTATTTAACATTTAATTTTAATTGAAATTGAAGAAGAACAATATCTGTTAAATTTGTAAATATAGATAGAGGAGAGATGGCCGAGGGGTGTAAGGCGATAGTCTTGAAAACTATTATAGGGGAAACTCTGTCGAGGGTTCAAATCCCTCTCTCTCCGTATATATTCTTTTTAAGTCAGTTTGCAAGAGAGAAAAAAAGGAAAGACCTATAAGGCTTTAATTGAAGGGCGATAGGGCGTCAAAAAAGGAAGAAAAAGTAAGAAAATTTAGTTGTTTAAGTAGAAAAGAGGTGATTTCTAGCTGTTGTGTTATATGTGACTTTTGAAAGAGAGTTATAAAAAAGAAACTTTATTGAGAGTTTACCTAGTTTAAAAATGTTAGAATAATAATAATAAAGTAAGTTTTTTTACAATCTCTAAGCTTAAGAGTATAAATCAAAAAGTAGTGTCTTAGTAAATGTTGGCCAGGTTAAATAAGGAGATAGAATAGCTTTTACTCTATCAATTTGCTGGAAATGAATATTAGAAGATAAAAAAGACATAGGTTATTTATAAGTGTTATAATTCTTTGGATTTGTTTTGTAGAGGACAGGTTTATAAACGCTGATTGTGTTTATTGCTTGAGAAAATTCGCGTAAATAAAGAGATGTCAGTTTTGTATGCTGGAGAGAAAGCAAGGTTATGTCTTGCTTAAATAGCAATTGCAAACATCTCACCTTGGTGTAGATATGAGACTACGAAACAAAGATTTTTGTGGAAACAAAGGAATGTAATTGTTGGTGTGTCAAGAGATTATCCTAGTAGCAATGATGAGGTGATGGACTCTCACGATGCAGCAGTGCTTTTAACTGATATAAAAATTGCAAGTTATTATAAAGTTTTAAGACAGGTATAAGTTTTGTTTATTCGATGTAAGATAGATATTTATTTTTATGCAATTTTTATTCGTACTATTGTGTATTTTTATGGCATATGGCAAGTCTGAAATGTTTTTTTTGAAAGAATTTATTTAAAGTAGATTTTACAGTGGTAAATTGAAATGGAGATAATAATTCTATTTCGTTACCCTTTCAGTTTGTGCCTTAACTCTATTGTTAAAAACTTGTTAGTGTTGTTTTTTACGATTCCAGTATTTCTGTAGTCACTTTGATTGAAGTGTAAATGTAATTTTGCGATTCTACTACACACACAACCACACAAAAAGGTGTTCCTTCAAAAAACTAACGTGTACACGCAATTTTTTGAGGGGGTATTAATGCTTTCTGTGTATTTATCATCTGATTACCAATTTATTGGTGGGTTTTCAAAGTAATTGTCAATTACTTTGAAATAAACTCTTGCAAGTTGGGCTACATAATAATATTTGCTCTTATTTCTACCTTCTATTTTCAGTAAGTTAAAATTCGCTTGTGAAACTTTATCAGATTTTGGCATGAGAGATATATAAATCCTTTGAATTTAGTATGTAAGAACCTCTCTTATCTTCTTCAATTTCTAAATACTCATCAGATCCAGACTCTCTTCAGTTAGAAATTTGCTTTCGTACTTCCATCTGCATGTGGAGGTGAAGGCACATACATTGATTTGCGCTGCGCGAGGTCATAAATACAGAAATTAAGCATCAGTTTTTATAAAGGCACAACAAATATATAAGTTCCTGTACAAAAATTTCAAGTTTTATGTCCTTGTGCAGTGGTTCCTTATTCCCTTGATTTCAAAAAAGCTTGTTTCTCTGCCTAGCGCACGTATAAATCAGCTCACAAGTTTTTCTAGAAATCCACTGTAAGCCATGAACAAATATTTGATTGAGTTAATATACGTATAGGAATTGGAATATTATAGGATCTGATATTATAATGTCATCAGGAGACACATTCTTACTTAGTGTTTTTGAAAAACTTGCAACGTTCGCAATGTGTTTTTATTATGAGAAAATAAATTGAGCGTTAATTATACTTTTTTACCGAGTTTATGCGATAGAAGAATGCCTTTTTCATTCACTCCAAGGAAAATTTAGATTTTACTCTTAAGTGACATTTCAGAAACTCCAATAAAAAGCACATCTACCTACACCGTGGAGAAGTACTGTTTTTAATTTAATAAGAGATCTTGTGCAGACAACACAGGAGTTCAGATTTTATAAAATGCCAGTATTAGAATTTTAGTTAATCAGATTTGAAAATCCATCTATACTATAACTATAACATATAAATGACGTAAAGCAGCAAAAATAAGTTAATAATTATAATATGGTGACAAATTTCCATAAAAAGATAATTTATGGAGTATTTGTTTATAAAATATCGCTGAAATAACTGTATTTCAATTGTAGTTTGTAAATGTGAATATGTAAGTTGACAAAACAAAGAGCATTTATTATAATACCAGAGTCAAAGTATTAAAATTAAAGATAGGTATAAAAGCTATTAGTTTTGTGGAGGTATTTGATGGCTGTGCGATTGCGATTGCAAAGAAATGGTAAACCGAAGAGGCCTTATTATAGGGTCGTGGCTATTGATCAGAGGAGTAAGAGAGATGGAAAGCCTATTGAGATCCTTGGTCAGTATGATCCTATGTCTGAGGGTAATAAATTTAGTGTAGATGCGGGAAGAATAAGTTATTGGTTAAATACTGGAGCGAAAGCTTCTGATACGGTAGCTGTATTGATAAAAAAGAATCAAACAAATGAAAATAAGTAATAAGTAAATAGTTAAATTTGTATATAATTACTGAGAGGCTTATTTATGAAAGAACTAGTACTTTTGATTGCTAAGGCTTTGGTTGATAATCCGGATAAAATAGATGTGAGGGAAATTGCTGGTGAGAAGACTACTGTTGTAGAGTTGAAAGTTGCTGATGGAGATAAAGGGAAAATCATTGGCAAAGAGGGTAGAATTATAAAAGCAATAAGAATTATTGTGAACTCGGCTTCTGCAAAACTTGATAAGAGAGCAACTGTTGAAGTCGTAGAATAATAATATTAGATAAGATGAAGTCTAAAAAAAATAGTATAAAACGAAAGATATCCAACACTAATATTGTAGGATTTGAAGTTTTTGATCAGAAGTGGAGGCGAATTGGAATTCTTTCGGGTGTTATGTTAACTAGTAGTAGTGATGTGTGGATTGTAAAGTACTATAATGAAGAGATTTTAATTCCCGCATTAAGAAATATAGTGAGGGAAATAAATGTATTAAGAAAAAAGATTTTTATTGTTTTGCCTAAAGAATATGAAGATGTTTATGGTTACATAAAATCTGTGGATGATGTTTTTGAGTATAACATGTGCCTTATGTATGAAGATTGATATTCTTACTATATTCCCTAGAATGTTTGTGGGGCCTTTTGCAGAAAGCTTAATAGGTAGAGCATCACAAAAAAAAATTCTCAATATTGACATTATTAATATAAGATCTTTTTCTAAAGATAAACATAAAAAGGTTGATGATAAACCTTTCGGTGGTGGTGTGGGGATGGTTATGAAACTGGAACCACTGTACTATGCTTTGAGGAGTGTAGGCGGAGTTAGGAGGAAGAGAAATTCTTATAAAAAAAATAGTATTTATAGAAGGCCGTATATTGTCTATATGTCTCCGCAGGGCAAGACTCTTGATAACGAAATTGTGAAAAGTTTTACAAAATTTAGACATTTGATTATTATATGTGGTCATTATGAAGGTGTTGATGAACGCGTTATGAATTATGTTGATGAAGAAATATCTATAGGCGACTATGTTCTTACAGGAGGAGAGATTCCCGCAATGGTTTTGACTGATGCTATTGTAAGAATGCTTCCTGGAGTTGTCAAAGAGAGAGATTCAATAAAAAATGATTCGTTTTATGATGGATTGTTGGATTATCCACATTATACAAGGCCTGCAGTATTCAGAGGTCAAAAAGTTCCAGAAATTCTTCTATCTGGGAATCACAGGAAAATTGATGAGTGGTGCGCGAAAGAAGCATATAAAAGAACTAAAGAGCGTCGCCCTGATTTATTAAAGAAATAAGACAGAATGAAATTTTTAGTTTTGTATTATTGAGGTAAATAAGGAATAGTGCTTTTAATTTACTTTCTTACTCTTATCTTCTTGTTTTAACTTAGAAAAAAAGGAGTGGTGATAAAGTGTTGCTATTGGAGCAGGTACAAACATTTTATAAAAGGGATTTAGGGGTTAGTTTTAAGTCTGGCGATCAGATAAAGGTGTATTTTAAAGTGGTTGAAACTGGGAATGAGAGAATACAGGTTTTTGAGGGTACAGTCATACGTGTTAGGGGTAGCGGACTTTCTAAGACTTTTATAGTACGAAAAATTTCTTTTGGTGTTGGAGTTGAACGTATATTTCCTATTCACTCTCCGCGTATCAGTAAAATTGAGATTGTAAAACGTGGGAGAGTACGTAGAGCCAAGCTCTACTATTTAAGGAATCTTTCAGGAAAAGCGGCGAGAATATCTGAATATTCTTCAAAAAAGAGTTCTAATAAAAAAACTATTCCTCAAAAAAGTTTTGTAAAAACTACAAATTGATTTTTTTTTCATAAAATACATGAGTCTGGTTTCTTTTGATAAAAATTTTTATAATAAGGAAGTTGGTTTAATTGCAGGGGTTGATGAGTCAGGACGGGGATCTTTAGCAGGTCCGCTAACAGCAGCGGCAGTGATATTACCTAAAAGTTTAATGATTCCTGACTTAAACGATTCCAAGCGATTATCAGAAACAAAAAGGAAAATTCTTTTTGAACTAATAAAGAAAAAAGCTTTGTTTTATGCCGTTGAAGTTGTAGATAGTAAAACTATTGATAAAGTAAATATTTTACAGGCGACGTTTCTTGCTATGTGTTGTGCTGTAGTTAAATTGAGAATAAAGCCAGATCTGTGTCTTATAGATGGGAATTACAAAGTGCCGGGTTTACTTTGTGATCAAGAAGCTATCGTTGGCGGAGATTCAAAAAGCGCAAGTATTGCTGCAGCTTCAATACTTGCTAAGGTTTCCAGAGATGAAATTATGCTTGAATATTCTAAGCTTTATCCCATTTATGATTTTGAAAAACATAAGGGATATGGTACCAAAAGGCATATAGAAATTTTGAAGAAATATGGTATATGTCCTATTCACAGGATAACATTCTCTCCTTTAAGTGATTTTATCTTTCATCCATTCTGAACTTTGTATTTTGTATTAATTTATATCTGTTGAAAGCTTATATTATTGTAGTTATATATACAAATAGGCAGAATAATATTTTTGTGTTTATATTTGAAGAGTAAGAGCAAGGAGATTAATAAAATTTTAACAGGGAAAAGTATATGAAAGGTAATAGTGAACAACTTGATAGGGTATTATAGTTTAGGTTGAATAAGTGATAAAGATGTGGAAATATTGAAGATGCAGAAAAGCGCTATACAGAGAAGAGTTTGATATAAATGTATATAGTTAATGATGTATTTGTGAGCTATGAAGTTGGTTATAGTCTTATGTAATAAGACAGTGTAATGATTGTTGAGATATCACAATGAGTAAATTGTAGTCAATCAATATTCTTAGATTATTTAATAAGTATGATAAAATATAGTAAGAATGATACGAAAATTGCTAGATATAGTAGTTTATATCCGAGCAAAAATGGAAAAGTCTTCTTATGTTTAGTAGTCCACAAAAAGCTGTAACTCTTTCAAAATCAAAAAATAGTATTGAAATGCTTGTTTATTCGCTTGTGTGTGTTTGATGATGAGGTTAAAATGATAATGATAAACTCTGCGTTTGCTCTATTTGAAAATTTGTATTCTTTTTAAGAAATTTGTTCTATGTATAGAGTGCAATATAATATAATGAAAGATTTGAGTTAGATTGACTCTTAGTTAAAATTTTTGTTAGAATAAAGTGAGTTATGATAGACTTACATACGCATACTTTCTTTTCGGATGGAGTTTTAAGTCCTTTTGAGCTTGTTTACAGGGCTAAGAGTAATGGTTATAGTGCTATTGCTCTTACAGATCATATTGATTATTCTAATATGGAATTTGTTATTTCAAACATAGTTAAGGCTGCAAAAATATTGACTGAGAGTTATGGTATTTTTGTTTTGCCAGGTGCGGAGCTTACTTATATTCCTCCGAAGCTTATAAAGTGTATGGTAAAAGAGTGTAGGAAACTAGGCGCCAAAGTTGTTGTTGTTCACGGTGAAACTATTGATGAAGTTGTACCATCTGAAACGAATATATATGCTGTTGAAGCTTATGTAGATATATTGGCTCATCCTGGACACTTATCTGAAAAAGAAGCTGAGATTGCTGCTAAGAATAACGTTAAAATAGAAATTACTACGAGAAGGGCACATGGAGTTACGAATAGAGAAGTTGCGGAAGTTGCACTTAAGAAAAAAGCTAAACTTATTTTAGATACTGATACGCATAATCCAGAAAATCTTTTGACAAAAGAACTTATAGCTCACGTTTTGTCAGAGTCTAACTTACCAATTTATTATTATGACGTAATGCAAAAGAATGCGCTTGAAATAGTTAATGGATGTTGTTGACAAGAGAAGCAAAAAGGACATTATTAATATGAGTTCTATATCTTGCAAGAATTCAGTAGTTATAGAGATAAATTTTTTATGGCTGTGTTTAACTTAGGAAGTAAAGTAAAAATTTTTATAGTTGTTGCTTTTTTAAATATAGGATTGATTTTTGCTGGGGCATTTATTTATTTTAAGTTTAAAGGGAATAATAAAATGTCCTCTAATAAATTGTCAGAAGCTTATACGTCTTTTGCTCGTGGTGATATCAGAAATGGATTTACTATTATAGATGAGGTTATAGCTCGGTTTCCAAAAACGCTAGCAGTATATCAGGCAAGACTTATAAAGGCGGATATACTTATTGAGATGCATAGATATGAAGAAGCGTTAAGGATTTTGGAAGAAGTCTTAAATAACGGGAAACCTAAAATTATAAAGCCACTTGCAAGCTCAAGAATTATTTACTTATATGACTCTAAAAAGGATTATTCTAAGGCCATTCTTGCATCGAGCAGATTTATTAAAAAGTATCCAGATCACTTCCTTACAAAAGATATTTACTTAAATTTAGCAGAGTATTATCTCATTTCTGGTTCTAAAAATGATGCAATTAGAGTTTTTAATGAAGTAGCGATTAAGTTTTCTAATACGCGAGAGGCAGAGAAAGCTCGAAATAGACTTAATAATATAAATAAGTTACACCGTAAAGGTTAATTATATGCTATTAAGAAGGAGGTTATTTCACATTTATCAAATATCAGAGAAGGAGCATGAGAAAAAAGTTGAGGTTATAATTGTTAGTTACTACTTAGCGTAAAATAGTAAAAAGTTGTATATAATGTTTTGAGGAGATAAAAGTGAATATTCCAGATAATTTAAAGTATACAAAAACCCATGAATGGGTGAAAATTGATTGTAATAAAGCTAAAGTAGGTATAACTGATTTTGCACAGCATGAGATTACAGATATTGTGCATATAGAACTTCCAGAAATAGGCAAGCGGGTAAAAAAAGAACAGCCTATTGCTGTTATAGAATCCGTAAAATCCGCTTTTGATATTTATACTCCTTTAAGTGGCAAAATTATAGATGTAAATGACAATATTATTGAAACCCCGGAAGTTGTAAATAAATCACCTTATGGTGATGGTTATTTATTTACAGTTGAGTTTGACGATGAAAAAGAGATTGGAAGTTTACTTAGTGTAGATGATTATAAAAAATTGATTTTATAGAGATAAACTAATATGAACTATACATCAGAGAATCAAAAAGATAGAAAAGAGATGATTAATGTGATAGGAGTTGACGATATAAACGAGCTGTTCGATGTGATTCCTAAAGATTTAAGAGCGAAAGAGCTAAATATTACTGGTGGTAAAACAGAACAGGAACTTTTAAGTTATTTTTCGGATATTGCTTCAAAAAATAAAGTTCTTACATCTTTTAGAGGTGCTGGTGTTTATGATCACTTTATACCATCTTTAGTTGGCGAAGTTGTAGGAAGATCAGAATTTTGGACAGCGTATACACCTTATCAAGCTGAAGCAAGCCAAGGTACTCTTCAAGCGATTTTTGAATATCAAAGTTTAATATGTGCTTTGACGGGTTTGGATACATCTAATGCTTCACTCTACGACGGTGCAACAGCGATAGCAGAAGCTGCCTTACTTGCTTTGAGAGTGAGTAGGAAAAGTAAAATACTCATTTCGTCAGCTTTACATCCAGAGTATATACAGGTCGTAAAAACATATTTAGAGAATTCTAAAGCAAAGCTTGTTTTTTTAGATGTTTCCCTTGATGGAATGACGGAAAAGAAAACTTTAGATGCAAATCTTGATGAAGATACGGCTGGAGTCATAATACAATCTCCTAATTATTTTGGGGTTATTGAAGATATGCAGACTATGTCTGTTGTTACAAAAAGGGCGAGTTCTTTATTTGTCGCTGTAGTGAATCCTTTATCACTAGGTGTTTTTAAAGCTCCCGGTGAATATAATGCTGATATTGCTGTAGGAGAAGGACAAGTTTTAGGTTCTTCTATGAGTATGGGAGGGATGACATTTGGGTTTATGGCTGTAAGAAAAGCTTTAGAGTGGAAAATACCTGGAAGAATTGTTGGACAAACGACTGATAAGCGTGGCAATAGGGGATTTGTACTGACTTTACAGTCGCGAGAACAGCACATACGAAGGGAAAAAGCAACGTCTAACATATGTACTAATGCGTCTCTAAATGCTCTAGCGGGATGTGTCTTTTTATCTGGCTGGGGGGACTACGGTTTTAAAAAACTCGCTGAAATTAATATATCTAAAGCAAGATATGCTTATGATAGAATAAAATCTTTAAAAGGATTTAAGTCAAAGTTTGGAGGAAATGAAGTTTTTTTTAATGAATTTGTAATAGAAACGGAGAAGGACGTAAATAAAATAAATGAGGTTTTGCTTAAAAATAGCATTCTTGGTCCTTTAGATTTATCAACTCATCATTGTACTCTTGCTTCTTTAGGTTTACCTGAAGTGCTAAAAAACTTTAAGAATTGCTTTTTGTTTTGTGTAACTGAACAAAGGACTAAATCTGAAATTGACAAGTTGGTAGAGATACTTTCTAAAGTATGATATGATAAGAAAGTGGAATGTGCATGATAGAAGGAAGTTTCATATAAGTATATATTTATTGGTTAGAATTACTAGACCCTCTATTTAGGAAAATTTTAAATGGAAAAATTGTTAAATGAGTTGTCTACGGAGTGTTGTCCAGCATATAGTTTGGATTCTGATATTGAAATTAATCCTCAAGTTCCAGAAAGTTTAAAGAGGAATTTGAGTCTAGACTTGCCAAATATTTCGGAAAATGATCTACTAAGGCATTTTACAAATCTTTCAAGAAAGAATTATGCTTTAAGCACAACTTTTTATCCTCTTGGATCGTGCACAATGAAGTATAATCCTTTGGTAAATGAACGCATTGCAAAATTTGATAATTTTGCCAAACTGCATCCATATCAAGATTCAAAAACTGTCCAGGGTGTTCTAGAAGTAATGTATAATCTTGAAAAGGATTTATGTGAAATTTCAGGAATGGATTGCTTTTCTCTTCAACAAGCGGCGGGAGCACATGGGGAATTTTCAAGTCTTTTAATTATTGCGAAATATTTTAAGTCAATAAAACAAAAAAGAGCTAAAATAATTGTGCCTGACTCTGCCCATGGAACGAATCCCGCGTCTGCTGCACTTGCAGGTTTTGATATTGTTCCTCTTAAGTCGGAATCTGATGGTAGTATACTACCTGAGAAACTAAAAGAAATTTTAACTCCTGAGATTGCAGCAATTATGCTTACTGTTCCAAATACTCTGGGAACGTTTGAAAAAAATATACCAGAAATATCAAAAATAGTGCATGGAAACGGCAGTCTTTTATATTATGATGGTGCGAATTTAAATGCTGTTATGGGTGTTGTGAAACCTGGTGATATGGGATTTGACATTATGCATATAAATCTTCATAAAACTTTTTCAACGCCTCACGGTGGCGGAGGGCCAGGCTCTGGTCCTATAGGAGTGAAAGCGTTTTTAGAGCCTTTCCTACCATTACCTAGAATAGAAAGTAAAGGAAATGAATTTATTTTAAATTATGAAAAACAAGAAAGTATAGGAAAACTTAAAGCGTTTTTTGGGAATTTCCCGGTGATATTGAAAGCGTATGTGTACATAAAGTCGTTAGGTGCGAAAGGTCTGAAAAATGTTTCCGAACAGGCTGTTTTAAATGCTAATTATATGCTTTCAAGATTTAAGGATAAAATTAATGTACCAGCTGGAGGCAGGTGTATGCACGAATTCGTTCTTGCACCTAAAAAATTATTTAAAAATGCTGTAAGAACTTTGGATGTTGCAAAGAGACTTTTGGACTATGGCTATTATGCTCCTACTGTATACTTTCCTTTAATTGTTGAAGAAGCAATTATGATAGAACCTACAGAAACAGAGTCAAAAAAAACTTTAGATGCATTTGTTGATACTCTTATTAAAATAATCCTTGAAGAAGCATCATTAGAACCTCAGAAATTGAAGGATGCACCTGTTAACACATTTGTAGGAAGATTAAATGAGGTTGAAGCAGCTAGAAATCCAATTTTAAAGTGGAAGTAAAGAATTACATTTATATTTTTAATTTTTGATTTCGAGTGTGAAGTGAATGTAAATTTTAAAATGAAGGAACTATGAAGTACTTAGAATCTCAAAGTAGAGTATTAAGTAGAAAAGAGCTTCAGGTAAAAATTAGAAAGTTACAAAAAGATGGTAAAAAAGTAGTTTTTACAAATGGATGTTTTGATTTAATTCATACAGGTCATACGAGTCTTTTTAAAAGAGCGAAAAGTTTGGGTGATATTTTAGTGGTTGCTATAAATTCGGATAGCTCTTTGAGTTATATTAAAGGTTCTAAAAGACCTTTAATTGGTGAAAAAGATAGAGCAGAGTTAATTATTTCTTTAAGATTTGTAGATTATGTTGTTATATTTAATGAAGAAACGCCGAGAGAAATTTTAAGTGAATTGCGTCCTGATATTTTAGTAAAAGGTGGAGATTACGAATTATCTGAAATAATTGGGAAAGAATATGTAAAAGAAGTTTACAGGGTTCCCCTTTTAAAAGGGAAATCAACAACTAGCTTGATAGGATTAATATTAGACCGTTATGGCTCTAGAGGGTAAAGTTTTTAGGCGGCAGAATGTGTTGTTGAGGTATCTACTAAAGTAAGTATGGTTAAGGATTTTAATCTTAAAGCTAACGTTGGGAGATCAAAATGTGATAAGCTAAGTATAAATAACAAACGCACTAACGCTATCTTTAGGCAAGAAAGTGTTTTTAGAATAATGGATGCAAATTTAAATCGTTGTCGTGAAGGTTTAAGAGTTGTTGAGGATAGTTTACGTTTTGTTTTAAATGATGGAACTCTTTATAAAAAGATTCGTAAAATTCGCCATGATGTTGATGGAGTTTTAAGAAATATGTATAAGAATCTCATAAAGAAAAGAGATACTTTTGTGGATTTAGGCAGACAAATACCTGAAACTTCTAGGAGGAAGTTAACAGACCTGATGGTTGTAAACTTTAAACGTGCGCAAGAGTCTTTAAGAGTTTTAGAAGAATATTCTAAAATTTTTGCTCCTGAGGTGTCTGCAGAGTTCAAAGAGCAAAGGTATGCGGTTTATGCTTTAGAAAAAGAAGTTTATTTGAAATATAAGATTACTTTTTAATCTAATTAGAAAATAAATGAAAGTCTTTAAAATTTAATTGTTAGATTGAAAAAGTTAACTGTACTATGTAAAACCTTGTAGTAGAGATCAAAAGTATACAATAAATTATGGAGTATGTAGGAAGGGGTAGGTAATGACATTAATGCAAGATGCTCAGAATAAAAAACCTAATGACTTAATAAGGAATGTTGCACAGTCAGAAAATTTAAGCGAAGAGTTTGTTAAAAACGGTGTTGCTTGTGGTACTATTGTCATACCTAAAAGCACAGCTAGAAAACTAAAAAAAATAGTGGCTGTTGGGAAAGGATTAAAGACTAAAATCAATGCTAACATTGGAACTTCGCCTGACCATATTAATGTTAAAGAAGAGCTTGCAAAACTTGATGTAGCAATTAAAACTGGTGCTGATGCTGTTATGGATTTATCCACTGGAGGGAATTTAACGGAAATAAGAAAAGAAATTCTAGAAGCTTCGCCAATACAAGTAGGCACAGTACCTATTTATGAGGCTGCTTGTAGAACGGTTGGGAAAGGTAAAAAAATATCTGAAATTGATAGTGAATTGTTATTTGACGTTATAGAAGAACAGGTAGAACAAGGTGTAGATTTTATTACTGTTCATTGTGGCATTAATAAAGCAAACGTAGAAATATTGAACCGACAAGGAAGGCTTGTAGGTGTTGTAAGTAGAGGAGGTTCTTTTTTAGTTAAATATATAAATGCGACCGGTAAAGAGAACCCGTTATTTGAACAGTATGACAGGCTTTTAAAAATAGCAAAAAAGTATGATGTTACGTTAAGTCTAGGCGATGGTTTTAGACCAGGATCTATTTATGATTCATCTGATGGAGTACAACTTGCTGAGCTATCGGTTTTAGGTGAGCTTGTCTTAAGAGCTAGAGAGGCTGGTGTTCAGTCCATTATAGAAGGTCCCGGTCATGTTCCGCTGGATCAAATTGAGGCAAATGTAACTCTTGCAAATAGATTAGGTCACGAGGCTCCTCTTTATTTTTTAGGTCCATTAGTTACTGATATAGCTCCTGGATATGATCATATAACTGCAGCAATAGGCAGTGCTTTGGCGGCATCATGCGGAGTTGATTTCATTTGCTGTGTTACGCCTGCAGAGCATTTAAGGCTTCCTAATGTTCATGATGTTTATGAGGGTGTAATGTCAGCTAGAATCGCTGGACATGTTGCTGATATTGTTAAAGGTGTTAAAACTGCAAAAATACAAGATGCTGAAATGTCTAAATGGCGTAGAGCTAGAAATTGGGGAAAACAAAAAGAATTTTGCATAGATCCTATAAAATTTGAAAATGAAAGAAAAAGACTTATGCCGCAGTTAGAAGATGTTTGTACGATGTGTGGAGAGTTTTGTGCTATGAAGGATAATAATAAATAAGTCCCTAAAAGGCTATTAGTACAAATATGAAAATTGGGATTTAATAATTATTTAGTAATATAAATATTATCGTATAATGGTTAAAGATATAAATTTGGCAGTGTAATAGTAGTTTCTAGAAAGATATTACGTATGAATTGAGTTGTTTTTTTCCTTTTTTAAAAAAGATATATAGTCGTGGAATGTCACTATTTTTTTTGTTTTACCAAGCCATACAAAAGCGGCTAAATCTTTCTGGAACTTAACTTTTATGTGGTTCCCAAAACGAGTGCCGTTTGTATGCCATGCAGAGCCGATAATATTCTTATACTTTTTCCCTTTTTTTGTGGCTACAGTATCTTTTTTGTGAAGTATTAATTTGTCTCCGTATATTCTTAATTGTTGTTTTACTATTTTCTCTGCTTCTTTAGATTCAGGTATAATTTTTAAAAAGTTAATATGTAATACTGCCGCCATTTTAGGGGAGTTCTCATGAAACTCTACAACATAATCAATTTTTTCGACAAAATCTTTTACACAAACGGCATTTATTGGAAAAATTATCATAATTATTAATGCGAAAATCTCTTTTCTCATCATAAAACCTCTTTTTAATTATGGATTTGTATTTATAATATATTATAGTATAATTATATGCATGCTTAAAAATAATGTAAGATAAACTTTCGGTATCGTGTATTATAAAACTTAATTATGAAAAAATATTTTTTAAATGTAAATAAGTATGTATGAGTATTAATTTGAGCAAGAATAAAGAGTAAGGTAAAAATAATATTTATGCAGTGTAATAAAGTTATTTATTGATGAGAATAACATAGCAGAAAATAGAACTAATCTCAACCACATGTTACTCTCTGAAAAATTTATCTTAAGTGGTAATTATGGGTATTGTAAAGACTCCAGCAAAAGCAAAGTTATTTTGTGGTATAATTTATTTTGATGAGGAAGTAAAATTAAAGTCTTTTGTAGTGCTTAAAAAGAGATTAGGTAAAATTGATTTAACAAGTAATGTTATAACTTTTGATTTTTCAAGTTATTATAATACTGAAATGGGTAAGAGTCTAAAACGTTTTTGGATTTCCTTTGAAAAATTAATTTCCGTAGATATGCTTGCCGAAATAAAAGTTTTTACGAATTTTATTGAAAACAGTTTTGCCTTAGATGGTAAAAGACGAATAAATATTGATCCAGGGTATGTAAACTTGGCTAATATTGTTCTTGCCACAACAAAAAATTATAGCCACAGAATTTATGTTTCTTGCGGAATATACGCTGAAGTTACAATGATGTATAGGAAAGGAGGATTTACTAGATTTCCATGGACATATCCTGACTATTTATCTGAAACTGCTAGGGAATTCTTTTTAAAAGTACGGTCATGTCTTATGAAACAACTAAAGGAGAATTAATATGTTTTTGATTATAAAATTATGTCTTGAAATTGTAATTGTTAAAAATTCTTGATTTTTGTAGAATCTTAGGGATCAATTTAATTCTAATAGTTAGAGGATGATTTATGCTGAGAGAAGAACTTGAAACTATTGCTTTTCTAGCAAAAATAGAGATTAAGGAAAACGAAAAAGAAAAATATCTTAAGGATGTAGGTAAAATAGTTGATTATATAGAATTTTTACAAGATCCGGATACAACTAACTTAAAACCAACAACTCACGTTACAGGACTTAGAAATGTCTGGAGAGAAGATGTTGTAAAAGCGTGTCCAAAAGAAATTATTGACATGATGCTGGATTCTTCACCCGAGAAAGAAGAGAGTTTTTATAAGGTTAAGAAGGTTATATCTGATTAAAGAGTGATTGTCATACTGAGTAGCAAACTAAAATCTGAATAGGTTTTAATTATGATAAAAGCAATTTATTTAATGAATGGTTCAGTTACCACAGATTATGGAGCTTTGAATGTTTTAGAGAGTTATAAGAAAAAACCAGATATTATGTGGGTTGACATTCATTTGGAAAATCATGAGTTGAGTCATGAAGAGATGTTGCTACTTTCGGGATCGTTTAGGTTTCATGAGATGTCAATTGAGGACTGTCTTTTTCCACAGTATTATCCTAAAGTAGAAGCTTTTGAAAATTATGTCTTTGGGGCTGTGCATGGCATACAGCTAAAGCCGCACTATTTTCAGGAGTTTGAAGACAGCATTTATGAGTTGAATATCTTTATAGGTAAAAATTTTTTAGTAACTGTACATACTGAAGAACTTTTTTTTCTTGAAACTATTTTTGAAAAAGTGAGAACTAAACATCAGGTTGAAATGAAGAGCTTGGAGAATTTGCTTTATAATATTTTTGATAAAGTTGTTTCTAGTTATGAACTTACGTTAGAGAAAATTGATGATAAAATTGAAGATTTAGAAGATGATATTCTTGCGGATCCTGAAAATGAAGATATGGAAAAAATTCTTGATACTAAAAAGGTTATTTTTGCAATAAAAAAAGTAGCTGAATCTCAACAAGCAGCTTATTTTTACTTTACAAGAGCAAATGATGATTTAATTTCAAAAGAGTATTTGGTGTATTTTCGTGATATTTATACGCATTGTGCGAGAATAAACCAATCTATAGTTGTGAGAAATCAGATGGTTGTAAGTTTGCTTGAAGTTTATATGTCTAGCGTTACGGTTAAGCTTACTGAAGTTATGAAATTTTTAACAGTGATAGCTACAATTCTAATGCCAGTCCTTGTTGTATCCGGTTACTATGGAATGAATTTATCATTTCCAGAATATTGTGTTTTGGGAGATGAGACAGTGTGGTTTTTTGCAGTGGGTTTGATGCTGATTTTCATAATTATTATGCTTGTGTATTTTAAGAAAAAAAAATGGTTTTAATATGGATGAAATTTTAAAATTTAAAGCTAATGATCTGCGTGCGAAAATTTGTTCAGGAGAAGTGAAAAGCTTAGATATTATTAAATCCTGCGTAACTCGCATTAAAAGAACTGATTTAAAAATAGGAGCGTTTCTCAAATTAAATGAGGCAAAATCATTAGAGCAAGCTACATATTCGGACAAGAAAATAAAAAACGATGAGAGAAGCGGTTTTTTGGAAGGTATTCCTATTGCTATAAAAGATAATATCATGATAAAGGGTGAAAGTATGACCTCCGCTTCAAAATATCTTGAGAATTATGTTTCCCCTTACGATGCTACTGTTATAGAAAAACTTAAGAAATCAGGCGCAATTTTTTTAGGTAGGACAAATATGGACGAGTTTGCAATGGGTGGTTCCACAGAAACATCCGCTTATCAAAAAACAGCAAATCCCTGGAATATTAAATACATTCCGGGTGGCTCGTCTGGGGGTAGTGCTGCAGCTGTTAGTGCGGGTATGGTACCTTTTGCATTAGGTTCTGATACAGGTGGTTCTGTAAGGCAGCCTGCGAGTTTTTGTGGGATAGTGGGATATAAACCTTCTTACGGATTGATAAGTAGATATGGTGTGTGTGCTTTAGCGTCTTCTTTTGATCAGATAGGGATACTTTCAAGGAGTGTAAAGGATAGTGCGTTACTTGCTAGTGCTATAGTAGGTAAAGATTATAGGGATCCTGTTTGTGAGCCTAAAGATTGGATTGATTTTGTTAGTTATATTGATAATGATATTGAGAAGCTAAAAGCTATAAAAATAGGTGTGCCTAAACAGTTATTTAACTATAAAATAGATGCTGAAATATTAGAAAATTTTGATAAAGCTGTAAATAAACTTAAATTTTCAGGCGCAGAAATAATAGAAATTGATATTCAAGCTTATAAATATGTTCCGGCTTTGTATAAGGTTATCATGTGTGCTGAAGTTTCTGCAAATATTGCGACTTTTGATGGAATTCGTTATGGATATAGATCTCGAAACGCCAGAAATTTAGATGATGAGTATACTAAATCTCGAACAGAGTCGCTTGGTTATGAAGTTAAAAAAAGAATACTGTTTGGAACTTACGTTTTAAGTGCGAAAAATTACTATAGATGTTATCATCAAGCTCAAAAAGTGAGAACTCTGCTTATAAATCAAATAACGGATGCTTACAAAAGGTGTGACTTTATATTTTCTCCTACAACTTTACAAATGCCCGTAGAGTTTGGCGAAGTTCTTCAAGAAGAATGTGATATTTTCCTTATAGCTGCAAATCTTGCTGGACTTCCTGGAATTACTGTTCCATTTGGTTTTACAAATTCTGGTATGCCAGTAGGCATGCATTTTATGGGATCAAGATTTTCTGATGTAAGACTTTTTCAAATTGCTAGTGCTTTTGAGAAAATTTCTGGTTTTGATGTAAATAAGTATCCAGAGCTATAGGTATAATTTACTTTTTTTTGCTTGATGCTTGTTTCAACTTCTAAGAAAAGAAGTTTAGATGATCTTTTTTACAAAGGTATTGAATGATTAATTATGAATTTATTATTGGACTTGAAGTTCATATGCAGATTAATACAAAATCAAAGGTTTTCTGCGAGTGTTCTACGCAATTTGGTTCAGAGCCGAACTCAAATACGTGCGTAATTTGTACATCTCAGCCGGGGACGATCCCAATATTAAATAAGAAGGCTGTTGAGGCTGTAATTAAGACAGGTCTTGCTCTAAACTTCAATATAAACAAAGAAAGTACTTTTGCTAGAAAACAGTATTTTTATCCTGACTCTCCTAAAAATTATCAAATAACTCAGGCTAATCCGCCTTTGTGCTCAAAAGGAAAACTCTCGATTGTCGTCGAAGGGAAAGAAAAAGTCATAAATATAACGAGAATTCATCTTGAAGAAGATGCAGGAAAACTTGTGCATGAAATAGGTAGCAGAAAACTTGATTACTCCCTTATAGATTTAAACAGAGCTGGTGTTGGTTTAATGGAACTTGTTACTGAGCCTGAGATTAGTTCACCAGAAGAGGCTTTTGAATTTTTAAGCGAACTTAAAAGTATTGTTGAATATTTAGGGACTTCAGAATGCAATATGGAAGAAGGAAAAATGCGCTGTGATGTTAATGTGAGCATACGTCCTATTGAGCAGAAAGAGTATGGAATAAGAGTTGAAATTAAAAACATAAATTCTTTGTCTGGTGTAAGAGATGCGATAGCTTATGAAATTGAGAGACAAAAGGAAGTTCTCGATTCAGGTGGCAAACTTATACAGGAGACGAGGTTATGGAAAGCGGAAGAAAAGATGACGAAATCAATGCGTTCCAAAGAGGGGGCTTTAGATTATAGATATTTTCCTGAGCCGGATCTGGTCCCTTTTGAATTATCAGATTCTTTTATTGAAGGATTACGCAAAGAAATCCCAGAGTTGCCTAAGGCAAGAAGAACAAGATTTATAAAAGATTATGGTTTAACGGAATATGCCGCAAGTTATTTGACTTCTACAAAAGCAATCGCCGACTATTATGAAAAGGCGTTGGATTACTTAGAAGATAAAAAAGTTTCGTCTCAGTTACTTGCGAATTGGATTTCTACGGAATTGAATGCAAAATTTAACACTTCAAAGTTATCTATTTTAGAATCTCCAGTTTCTTGCCAAAATTTAGCTAAATTAGTTTCTCTTATTTTGAACGGGACTATTTCAGGAAAAATCGCGAAAACTGTTTTTGACGAAATGTTTAAGAATTCATCTTCTCCTGAAAAAATAATAAAAGAAAAGGAACTCGCACAAATTTCTGATGAAGTGATTATTGTAAAAATTTGTGAAGAAGCTATTTTTGAAAGTAGTAAAGCTGTTGCAGAATTTAAATCAGGCAAAGAAAAGGCGATTGGAGCTATTATCGGTCTTGTAATGAAGAAATCCAAAGGTCAAGCAAATCCTCAACTTGTCAATAAAATCCTGATAGAAAAACTTAAAAAGTAATTTTATAAGTTTCATAAACAAATCAATGTTTGAAGTTTATGAAAATTTTTAAAGTACAATCTGTGTGTTAAACTGTTGAGAGAAAAGCGTATTTTCCTCATGTGGAAAATTTTTGTTATTTTTATCTTTAATGTTAATAGCAAGTTTAGATTTGTACGCTGTTGCTGAAAAAAAATAAATAAACAAATAGTTGAAACTAAAACTTAAAAAAAATAATCCTAATATTGTTATTGTAGAATTAAAATTAGATAATGTTAAAAAGGAATATATAATAAAGCTTTAAGTGTATTTTTCACAAAGGTAGAATTTTTAGTCGCTACTTAAGAAATTGGTCAAATAAGATAATGTATAGTAGATATAGTTTTTTTATGTGGATTATTGTTGGGGATGACATTGTACAATAAAGTATATGGTGAGTACAAGAAAGATATATAAATCTCATGTTTGAATACGAGAATATGAAGTTGCTATACAAAATAAAAAAGAAGCAAATAAGATATAATAAGATTAGAATGTAACTTTGTTTTATCGAGATCGCAGCTTTAAAAATATCAGAAGTTGATATTAATAAATATAGTTTTATTTTCCGCAGAATATATATTATATTATAAAAATTGCCAAGAGAAGAGTTATTGTGATATTACAACTACAATGCCAGAATTTTTTAATCTCTCAATACGACTTTGACATGGTGTGTAAAAGCACGGCAAGCAAAAATTAAAAGGAAAGGTTCCCTTCATTTATTCTTTCTACTTCTACATCTAAAAAGAGTTTACTGATAGATATGACAAAAATTTAGATATATCATTAGACCGTATATATTTTTCTGGTAGACTACTAAGTTCGATAGAAAATTGCTTATAAAAATTTAAAAAATGCAAGAGATCTAAACAGACTGTTAGCTCTAAATATGAAATTTTAGTTATTACAAAGATTTAATAATTTATGTTAATATGAGAGTGAGGTTGGCTTAAAATATATTAAAATTGGGTAGTATGGAGTTAGTATCTAATAATAAGATAAATGTGTTTAGGCCTGTGGGAATGTGACTGTAACAATTCTTGTAAGATATAAGAGTATTTGTCAATATATGTTAGTTTTATTTTGATGAAGAGCAAAAAAATTAGTTGTTGTAAAAAGATGGGTTTAAGAAAACATGTATTTGTTATGAGAGAAGTTAGAATGGACTAACTGATGGTATGTTTGCTGAGATACTTTCAGATTTAAATGTTAGAGGATTAGTTGTTCTATTTAAATCAAGAGTAAGTTGGAATCGTGAAATTTGAATAGTTTACAAAAAAATTATGCTTTGTTTGTTAGGTTATTGTGTGATGAAAAATCAGGCAGGAGTTCATTCTGAATTTTGCAGTCATTTTTTTGTTATAGAATTAAATGTAAGGTTAATATAAGACAATGAAAGGCAGTTATGAAAATAATAGAACTTAAAAACATCGATGAAAAGTATACCGTTTAGGGAATTTATATGCCCCAATGGTGTTCATATAAAACTGCTAAAACTGCTTGACATGGGTAAATTTGTATGACCTTTAAATCATAAACAAATGAGATTATCTGGAGGATAGCAGCGAAAAGTTGCGATATCAAGATCTCTTGTAAATAAACTTCAATAATTTTGGCAGATGAGTCAATAGGCGAATTAGATACAAAATCATCAAGGGATTTTATAAAAGAATACTTAGGAATTTGAATAGTAGGGGAATAACGGTGATATTTGTAACGTACGAATCTGATGAAGTTGCTGCGCTTGTGCAACAAGAAATGTGAAAATGCATAGTGTATAACTGTATAACGAGGCAAAGACTTTATGAAGATGCATAGTTTAAACCTGGCAAAGATAACAACCACTCACTTAAATATAAAAAGTTTCATTTTTGCGGATTAATAGTTTATTTTAGTGGAAGTTATAGGAAACTATTTTGTATATAATAAGAGATGGGGGCTATACTGTTAATTTCAGGTTTAAGGAGATGAGTGGATGAACGGACTGATATTTTACTGCAATTTATCATAGAGTCTATTTTTATTATGTTGTGTGGATGGATTGATAGGTATGATAGTTGACTGTGGCGAAAGGTGATTATAATAAATAAACTTTGTAGAAAGATTTTTTGTTTTGATGCCTATATATATATAACATAGCTTCTATAGTGTGCTTTCTTTTTGGTTTTTAGGACTTACTGGTTTATTTTTTTGTTGTTTGGCTTGCTAACAAAAAAGCTTCTATTTTAATTTTATAGATGCTTTAAGGTAATATAAAGTTTAGTGGGGATACGAACTCATAACGATATTAAATTGTAATAAATCTTTTATAAAATGGAACCTACTTTTGTATGAAATGTATGTGAAAGAGATGTATGACAGAAAAAGATTTTAAATAGGATTTTGTAAGACTAGCGAATAAGATACATTTCAGTTATTATTTGTTATTGATGATAGGTTTAAGTATATACTTTTTGGTATCATTTTGTTGTTTTTTGCATTGTGAGTGCTTTTTTAACAATCATAATAAAAATAATTATAATTATTTTCTTACATTGTTTATAAACGTTTTTACGCTCTTGAGTAGGTGATGTTTAGCCATCAGATTATAGATTTCTCAGTCTTATTAGTAAAAAGAGACTAATAAATAAAATGAAAATGAAGATCTTCATTTTGTTTTTGTATTGAAAGATATTTTATTATCTTTATAATATAGTTGAGTTATAAAAGGTAAGCTTAAGATAAGGTTTTATGCAGATACTTTTTTCAATTGATAAAATTGTTTTAAAAGGGTTAAAATTCATATCATAAGTTGTGGAAGAGGTTAAGAAAGTGAAAGTAGTTATAAAATTGGGTACAAGCACGCTTACAGACAAAGACGGTTTATTAAATAGGAAATATATATTAGATTTAGTTTTAAATCTTACTGAACTTCAAAAGGAAAATCATAAATTTTTAATTGTAAGTTCTGGTGCTATAGGTGCTGGATCCAGTCGCCTAAATGTAAGCATTAGACCTAGAACATTAAGAGAAAAACAAGCATTTGCAGCTGTTGGGCAACCCTTGGTTATAAATGCATATTCAGACGCTTTTGCTAAATATGGTAAAACTATTGCTCAAATTCTTCTTACGAGAGACGATTTTGATAAAAGAGATAAATACTTAAATGTGAGAAATACTTTGAATACTTTAATTGAAAACGATGTTATACCGATAATAAATGAGAATGATTCTGTTGCTGTGGAAGAAATAAATTTTGGAGATAATGATACTTTGTCGGCTTTAGTTGCAGCTGCGATAAATGCTGACAAACTTGTCATTTTTACGGATGTTGATGGTATTTATGATGATGCATATCCATCAAAAAGTTACATCATACATAGAATAGAAAAAATTACTGCAGAAGTTGAAAAATTAGCTACAGGTAATTCTTCAAGTGGAAAAGGCATAGGTGGCATGAAAACAAAAATAATAGCCGCTAAGATAGCAGGGGCTTCAGGTGTGGATACAATAATTACAAATGGGCTAAAGCTTAATTTGTTAAGAGATATTGTTTCTTGTAGTGATGGTCAAGCTGGTACGATTATCAAAGCAAGACGGCAGAGTTTTGAAGCGAAGAAATCATGGATAGCTTTTAGTAAAAAAATTAAAGGTAAAATTTTTGTAAATGCTAAAGCGAAGGAAGCTTTAGTAAATAGAGGTAAAAGTCTTCTCGCTGTTGGGATAGTTAAAGTAAGCGGAAATTTTAAGAGGGGGGATTCTGTAAGTATTTATGATTTTGAAAATAATGATAAAGATTTTGCGAGAGGCTTAACTAATTATGATAGTGAAACTATTGAGAAAATAAAGGGCAAAAAGGTTTTAGAAATAAAAGAAATTATAGATATAAGTGATGATGAAGTTATACATCGCGATAATTTAGTTGTGTTGTAATTAGAAAGTATTTTCAGTAGTATAGTAATATAAAGCTCTTATTTTAATATATTTTTAATTATATGGAAGTGTACAATTTGTTAAATTTGTAAAGGTATTTTCTGTGTTTAATTGGTTTTCATGCAAAAATACAATAGAGTTTCTTGGCTATACATTTTAATCTGCAAATCTTTGTCGTATTTTAATTTATAATATAACTTCACATTAAGAATTTCAGTTTTAGGAAAGAGGGTTCCCAAGAATTATTTTTGAGTTACAAATAAAATGTAAAGCTGCATACTATAGATAAAGCCAGCTTAAAGAGGAATTTTTTAAAAGTCGTAGTATTTCTTCTATACTTATTAGTGCCAAAACTTGTAAATTTTTTAGTTCGTTGTTTATTGCAAAACTCTAAGATCATCCTTGCGAATTTTTGAAAACTTATTATTGTTAATTAGGAAGTTTTATTATATTGCATAAAGACAAGAGTATTTTTTTTGTAAAAATCATCGAAATTGGATATTTTTATAATACTCTAGGTTATGTTTTATTTAACATGTTTGAAAAATTTTCTAATTTGTGAGTATGTTGTAGTTGTCGTATCCCTCTACAATATATTAAAAGGGAGAATATTTTTACATTTTGTTAGCCGTGTCCACATATATGAAAGTTGTTTTTTAAAAGATAACAAGTTATATTTTGTCTATAAAAATAAAAATGTCAAAATGTGCAATTTTGTTTTATACAAATATTTTAAGTGCTATAAATATGAGTTAGAAATTTTCTGGATTAAATAAATCTTAGATTAGCTACTTTTGCAAGTAATTTTTTCCACTGTCCATTTTCGAATAAAACTACAAGTTTTAAATTCTCTTCAGTCCCGCTTTGCTCAATGATTTTGCCTCTGCCAAAAGTTGGATGTAGAACCATTGTTCCTATTTTATACTTATTTATATTGTTGATTGGACTAAGTAATTGTTTGTTTTTTATCTCGTAATCATTATTATAATTATGAGTATCCTTACCTTTATAAACTACTTCGGCTCTGAAATATTTTTTGTTGGGGTTTTTAAAATTTGGACTTTGTTCTGGTTTTGTTAAATCACATCTAAATCCTGCTTCTGCAATAAAACGCGATGGTACATTCCATTTTATTTTGCCGTAAACGGTTCTTTCCGTTGCCCAACACAAATATAAATTTTTCTTTGCTCTTGTCATTCCAACATACATGAGTCTTCTTTCTTCTTCCAGCTCTTCATTATTGGGAACAGATTCCCAGATTGGGAATAAACCTTCTTCTAGGCCACATATAAAAACGTATTCAAATTCCAATCCTTTAGCTAAATGTAAAGTCATTAAAGTGACTTTGTCTTTTGATTCATCAAGAGAATCTGTGTCACTTGTTAAAGCAATCTGTGTAAGATATCCAGCAAGTGACTTATCAGGTGAACGATTTTCAAAGTCGGTAATGGCGGAAATTAATTCTTGTATGTTCTCTATTTTTGTCCTTGATTCAAGTGTATTTTCTGTTTCAAGTTCTTTTAAGTATCCTGAATGCGTTACAACTTTTTTAGATATTATTTTAGCGGAAGAGTCTTTTTTTAGTTTTGAGAAAGTTTCAATGAGTTGCATAAAAGAGTTTAAAGCTTTTTGAGTTCCTTTTGTCAAACCTACTTGAGATGCTAAGGGTATAGCTTCCCATAACGATATATTTTTTAGTAGTGCAAATTTTTCAAGTATTTTTATGGATGTTTTGCCTATACCTCTTCTAGGAATATTGATAATTCTTTTAAAACTTACATTGTCATTTGGGTTATGTATAAGTTTTAAATAAGCTATTATATCTTTAATTTCAGCGCGATCATAAAATTTTAGCGTTCCTACGAGGGAGTAGGGTATACCTACTCTTCTAAATGCGTCTTCAAATGTGCGAGACTGAGCGTTTGTTCTATAGAAAACTGCAAAACTTGAGAGTTTATACTTATATGCATTTAATAAAATTAGATTAGCAATTTTTGTCGCTTCATCATTTTCGTTTATAGCTTTTATAACTATTACTGAGCCGTCGTCAGGATTTTTAGTCCATAATTGTTTATCTATTCTTGCGTTGTTATGTTTTACTACTTTATAAGCTGTTGATAAAATTTTTGGTGTTGATCTATAGTTTTGTTCTAGTCTTACTGATTTTGCATTCCGATAATCTTTTTTAAAATTTAGGATGTTATTTATATCAGCTCCTCTCCATGAATATACGGATTGATCATCATCGCCTACAACGCAGATATTACAATGTTTCTTTGCAAGCAACTTTATGAGTATGTACTGAGCGTGATTTGTATCTTGGTATTCATCAACCATAATATATTTAGATTTTTCTTGATACTGTTCTAGTGTCGCCGGAAGTCTTTGTAAAGCCACAACAGTTTGCATTATTAAATCTCCAAAATCAAGAGCGCTTGCCTTTTTCAATTTTTTTTGATAAAGCTCGTAAATTTTTGATGTTGTAGATTCAAGGAAATAGTCTGACCGTTTAACTTCTGATGTTATATCTGATGGAATTTTTAGATCATCTTTAGCTCGACTTATTTTATTTACTATTGTTGAGGCTTTGATTTTTTTTTCGTCAATATTTAGCTCTTTCATACAGTCTTTGACTGTATTTTTTTGATCCATGAAATCGTATATTAGAAAGTCGGGATCTAAATTAATTTTTGAGGCTTCAACACGTAAAAAATGTGCACAGAAAGAATGAAATGTGGATATCCATACATTTTTATAAGTTTGTGAGATTAAATTAGCCACTTTTTTCTTCATCTCACTAGCAGCTTTATTTGTGAATGTGACCGCTAATATGGACCATGGGGATATGCCTAGAGAAAGCAAATACGCTATTCTGTGTGTGATAACTTTAGTTTTACCTGTTCCTGCCCCTGCAAAAATTATTAAAGGACCTTCTATGCAGCGAACAGCTTCTATTTGAGACGAATTTAAATTTTTAGTTAAAAATTCTTTCATTTTGAGATTTATATTATATCTAAAAATTTTTGATATAATTCAAAAATAAATAATCAATAGACTGCTAGCTAAAAACATATCTTCACTTCTAAGATTGTGTTGGCTTGTATAATTTTATAGAATCCAAATGCCTTAAAAATGAAAAAGCTGATAAATATTTTCCATAAGAGTTTTTAGCTGCTGTGCATTGAAGAAATCAGTTTGTATGGAGGATAACATGGTAGACATTTTACTTGAAAGGAAAAGCGTCCGCAAATATACGAATGAGGATGTTGAGAAAAAAGATTTGAATTACATTCTGCATGCTGCGATGTCTGCGCCTACTGCAAGGAATACGAGATGCTATTCTTTTATAGCAATAAAAGACAAAGAAATTCATAGAAAAATTGCCGCGGTACATCATGCTGCGCAAATGATATTGCAGGCTCCATTGGCAATTTTAGTTGTAGGAGATAAAAATGTAGCTTTTGAAGAATATTTACCACAAGATTGCTCGGCTGCAACGCAGAATATTCTTCTCGCAGCCACTGCGAGAGGTTATGGATCAGTCTGGTGTGGTGTTTATTCAAATAAAAAGATTTCAGAAGCTGTTGAAAAGCTTTTTAATCTTCCAGAAAATATTAAAGCTTTTTCTATTGTGGTCATAGGGAAATCTACGGATAGTAATCCTCCAAAAAATAGGTGGCAGCCTGAAAAGATTAAATATGAGACTTGGGAATGATAAGACAACAAGTACTAACTAGTCTAGTCGGTATGTTTGTAAAATATTTACATAGCAAGGGAGTACGCGATAGTTTTAATTTTGTCTTAGAGATTCCACCGAAAAATATTAATGCCGACTTTGCTATAAACGCGGCTATGCTCATAGCAAAAAAACTTAAAACGGATCCAAAAATCATTGCTAAAGAATTTGCAGAAATTATATTGAAAGAAGCCTCCAATATTATAGAAAAAGTTGAAATAGCTGGAAATGGGTTTATTAACTTGTACGTTAAAAATGAAGTTGTTTATAAGTCACTTAAAAAAATTCTTGTAGAAAAGAATAGGTATGGTAGTATGCCTAAAAAAAATAATAAAAAAAAAGTTTTGATGGAGTTCGTTTCAGCAAATCCTACTGGACCTTTGCATATTGGACATGGACGAGGTGCTGCAATTGGTGATTCTCTTGCGAGAATATTGAAATATTTGGGGTATAATGTTACTAAAGAGTACTATTTGAATGATGCTGGAAATCAAATGCTTGTTTTAGCTGAATCTACCAAAATTCGATATAAGCAAGTGACAGATGAGGGAATTGATTTTCCTGTAAATTACTATCAAGGTGAGTATATTATTGATATTGCAAAGCGCTTATTTTCTGAAGACAGAGACATAAATAAAATAGATTTCAAATATGAAGCAGTTAGAGACATTTTAAAAACGATAAAGGATGATTTGAAAAATTTTGCAATCGAATTTGACAATTGGTTTTCTGAGAGTGAAGTAGCTATTGTTAAAGATGAAAATGGAAAGACAAAAATTGACAAGGTATGCGAAAGTTTGCTTCATGAAAATGAAGCTTATATGAAGGATGGAGCGCTATGGCTTTCTTCTACAAAATTTGGCGATACTAAAGACAGGGTTTTAAGAAAAAGCAATGGCGAATACACTTATCTTGCTTCAGATATTGCGTATCACAAAAATAAGTTTGAAAGAGGTTTTACAAAACTCATAAATCTGTGGGGTGCAGATCATCATGGGTATGTTGCAAGAATAAAAGCTTGTGTGCGAATGTTAGGTTTCGATGGAGAAGCATTGCATATTATTCTTTATCAACTTGTTTCATTAACAAGAAACGGACAATCTGTGACTATGTCAACACGTAGTGGAGAGTTTATAACTTTAAAAGAAGTTGTTAATGAAGTTGGAAAAGACGCGTGTAGATTTTTCTTTTTATTGCGTGATCCTAACTCTCCGCTTGAATTTGATTTGGAATTGGCTAAAAAATGTTCAAATGAGAATCCTGTTTTTTATGTTCAATACGTTAATGCAAGATGTAATTCCATTATTAGGGAGGGTAAAAATAGGAAAGATATTATTTCTGATATTGAAGCTATAAATTTTTCTCTACTTAATACTAAGGAAGAAAGGAATTTAATAAAAAAACTTTCAGCATTTTGTGATACACTTGCTATATCTGAAAAAACTATGAGTCCACATCATTTTACAACCTATTTAATTGAGCTTGCGGATATATATCATAAATTTTATGAAAAGTGTCGTGTTTTGACAGATGATAGTAATCTTACATCTGCGAGACTCAAGCTCATTGAAGGTGTCATGATAATTGTTAAAAATGGATTAAATCTTTTAGGAGTCTCTACTTTGGACAAGATGTAAAAGTTGAGTTTTTGTGTAATTATGAACTTAATTCAAATGAAGCGGAAAGGTTAAGTAAATCGTGAAGACAAATAAATAAGAGAAAACATGCGAGAAATAATCGTGGCAATTTTTATTTTGTTGATTTTATCTATTAATGTATGCAGAAAATAATATGGATTTTTACTTCAAAATAAAAACCCGCACCATGTATGGTTATGGTTTTTAAGGAAGACATAAAAAGATATACTTAGAGATAAATAAATTTTCGTATAAGAGTTTAGGGTAAGTATTTAAATTAAGTAAGAGAAAGTTTTATGAAGAATAGGTTCTTTGTGTACTAGAAATTATAATGTTGTACGTATAATGCGAACAAATTTTGACAAACTCAATGATAATTTAGTTTTTTAGATACTGAGACTAAACCATAGCTTAATTCTAAAAATGTAGCAAAAATGGTTGAAAATTTTGATGCTTAGGGAATATTGTTTATTATATTGATATTTTGAAAGTTGCTATGCCAATATTTTGTTTTGGTTCTAATAAACTTAAAAGCATAGCTAATGCTTTTGGCATTGAAGTAAACTTAGGTTATAGAGAAATTGTAGATGTTTATAACGTTATTTTTTTTCGGTCTCAAAGATATATAAAGATATATATTTATATTTTGTAATGTGAATATGTATAAAGAAGAATATATGTATTTTACATAGATCTTCTCTGCTATATAAATACTAAAATTTATGTTTGTAAACTAGCTTATATAAGCTGAATTAATGAGTAATGGAAAATAATATTTGACAAAATATAATAAAATGATTATATAATTAACAATAAATGGAAAATATATAGATATGCGGAATAAGCAAATAATGGATATAAAAGAGCTTTCAGAGTACTTAGGCATTGGGAAATCTAAAATATACAGTTTAATAAGAATGAAAAAAATTCCAGCTTCGAAAATAGGGAGACAGTATAGATTTTCAAAAAATATTGTTGATAATTGGCTCAAAGATAAGATAATTACAAAAAGATGTGGATCAAGTAGATAGCGATAAGACAATGATAATATTATATTAATTAGGATAGAAGTTTGAGCATATAATCGAGTGAGGAGGGAATGTGATGTCTGAAAAAGTAGAGAAAGTTGGAATAAAAAGAGAATCTGGATATCTTTACTTCATTGATAAACAAGGGGATGTTTCAAGAACTTCTATGGCAAGAGGTGGAAAAAGAATAGGAAAACCCTTAAAAGTAAAAAAAATAGGTTTAAAAAAAGAAAAGGGACACTTATATTTTGTTGATAAGGATGGAGATATTTCAAGATCAGTTATGAGTAGAGGTGGAAAGACAAAATTTAAAAAAGCTAAGAAATAAAGTTGGAGTATGATCTCTCTCTTTAGCTTAAACTTATATAGGATAGAAAGTATGAATCTAAAAGTTTTTGGTAAAGGTTTTTAGTTTCTTTTAGGTTTATATAAGGATTTGTTAGATTAATTGATGAAGAATTTTTCGGTGGTTATACTTGCAGCTGGTTTAGGTAAAAGAATGAATTCTTCTTTACCTAAAGTTATGCATAAGCTTTCAGGCAAGCCTTTGATAAAATGGGTTGTAGATAGTGTTTCTATTTTAAAGCCAGACAATTTAATTCTTGTCCTTGGTTGGTGTTCTGAGGTTATTGAAGGTTTTTTATCTGGTAATAATATAAAAATTGTTTATCAAGAAGAGCAACTTGGTTCTGGACATGCTTTAATACAAGCAGGGAAAATTTTAAGGGATTATAAAGGTTATATTTTAGTTTTAAATGCAGATGTTCCTTTAATAAAGTCATCTACATTATTGTCTTTAATAGAAAATAATAGAGAAACAGGAGCTTCAGCTACTGTTTTAATTGCGCGAGTTAATAACCCTTTTGGTTACGGCAGAATTATTTTAAAAGATGATATATATCTAGAAAAGATAGTTGAGGAGAAAGATGCTACTCAAGTAGAGAAACAAATAAAAGAAATAAATTCAGGTGTTTATTGTTTTGACGAAAATTTGTGGAAAGCTTTATTGAAGCTGAAACCAAATAATGCAAAGAAGGAATATTATATAACTGATATTATCTCTATTCTAAGAGAACTTGGCAAAAAGGTTTCTTCTGTTATGGTTGAAGATAGTTATGAGGTTAAAGGTATAAATACCAGAACAGAGCTTTGTGAAGTTGAAAGTATGCTTAAAGAGAGAAAAATAAAAGAACTTTTAAGTAATGGTGTTACTATTATAGATATAAATAATGTATATATATCTTACGATGCGAAGATTGGTATGGATTCAGTTATTTACCCCGGTGTTTTTATAGATACTGGCGTTTCAATAGGTAAAAAATGTATAATAAAGGGTAGTAGTTATATAAAGAACTCTAGGATTGGTGATGCAAGCACAATATTATATTCTTATATAGAAGATACTGTTATAAGTGAAAAAGTTAAAGTAGGTCCTTTTTCACATATAAGGGAAAGTTCTATTTTAAAAGAAAATGTTAAAGTAGGTAACTTTTCAGAAGTAAAGAAGAGTATGATATCGGAAAATTCTAAAGTTAATCATCTCTCTTATTTAGGTAACGCTCAGATTGGAAAAGATGTGAATATAGGTGCAGGAACAATAACTTGCAATTATGATGGAATAGTAAAACATGATACTGTTATAGGCTCAGGGTCATTTATAGGTTCTAATGTGAATTTTGTGGCTCCTGTTAAAATAGGGGAAGGTGTTTTTATTGCAGCGGGTTCTACTATTACACATAATGTTCCTTCTGGACAGTTTGCTATTGCAAGAGCAAGACAAAGAAGTAAAGAAAGGAAAAAATCGACCGTAGACAGTAAAAATTCGCCTTAATTGAAATTTTGTCGTAATATAAAATTGTATGTAGTGATGAATTTAAGTCAATATCAATGTTGTATAGAGGAATAAAAGAGTATATGTACCTTTGAAATTAGTTATGTAAAGCTTATTTTATTGATTAAATAAAAAAATAATATAGATACTAAAGAGGTTATTTGTGGAATATAAAATTATTTCTGGTAATGCTAGTATTGAACTTGCAAAGCAAATTGCTAATGAGCTTGGAGTTGAATTAAGTGAAGTAAAGGTAGGGCGTTTTAGTGATGGGGAGATACAAGTTAAAATTGTTGAAAATGTGAGAGGAAAAAGTTGTTATGTAGTTCAATCAACAAGTACGCCTGTTAATGAAAATTTAATGGAGCTTTTAATTATTTCGGATGCGTTGAAAAGAGCATCTGCAAAAAGGATAACAGCGGTTGTTCCTTACTATGGGTATGGTAGACAAGATAGAAAAGCTGAACCTAGGGTTCCAATTACGGCAAGACTTGTTGCGAATCTTTTTGCTACAGCAGGTATTACAAGGGTTTTGACAATGGATTTGCATGCTGGGCAAATTCAAGGTTTCTTTGACATTCCTGTTGATCATCTTTATGGTAGATCAGTGCTTTTAAATTATTTTAAATCTAAGAAATTAAAAGATGTTGTTATTGTTTCTCCTGATGCAGGTGGTGTTGAAAGGGCTAGGTCTTTTGCTAAGCATTTTAGCGCCGATTTGGCAATTATAGATAAAAGAAGACCTCGACCTAATGAAGCATCTATTATGAATATCATAGGGAAAGTTAAAAATAAAACTTGTATAATTTTAGATGACTTAGTTGATACTGCAGGGACTTTGACGAAAGTTGCTGAGGCAATAAAAATGGAAGGAGCTATGAGTGTTTTTGCAGCTGCAACACATGGCGTTCTTTCTGGAGATGCTAAGAAAAAAATACAAGATTCATGTATAGAAAAACTTGTCATAACGAATTCAGTCCCAATGTTAAAAGACGATCTGACGGAAAAAATAGAGGTTTTAAGTATTGCCCCAATTTTAGCTGAGGTAATAAAGAGAATTTCTAATAATGAATCTATAAGTGCTTTATTTTTTAATTAGAGAATTGAAAAGATAAATTACTTATTAGGTGTTGACTTAAGTTTCATCCAAGAAATTGTGTTAAGAGGAATGAATATATCTTTGAGTAGTGTAAAATAGTTTAAATAAGAGAGAGGTTACAATTTAAATGGAAGGAGTAATTTTAGATATAGAGCCGAGAGCGGTAAGCTCTAAGAAAAATCTTGCCTTTTTAAGAAAGAGTGGAAAAATTCCAGCTGTTTTCTACGGAAAAGGAATTAAAGCGGAGGCCATTGCCGTTAACTCTAAAACTTTTATTTCAATATTAGAAACAAAAGGGATAAATGCAATTATATATTTGAATTTTAAAGATGAGAGAAAGTCAGCAATAGTGAAATCAGTTCAAAAGGATATTTTGAGTCAGAGTCCTATACATATAGATTTTCAGGCGATTTCGCTTAAAGATAAAGTTGAAGTTTTTGTTCCTATACATATTGAAGGTGTTGCTGATGGAGTTAAAAATTTTGGTGGTGTTATGGAGTCTGTGGTTAGAGAAATAAAAGTTGAAGCTTTACCGGGAAATATTCCTAAAAAAATAAATGTTAATGTTAGTTCGTTAGCTATAGGACAAGGAATAACTATTGCGGATTTACCTAAAATTGACGGAGTAGAGTATCTTCAAGAACCATCAACATTAATAATCCATATTGTAACAGTCTCATCTGAAGAAGAAAAGTCTGCTGTAAATGCGGAAGGAATAGTGACAGTTCAACCTGAGGTGATAGGCAAAGGCAAAAAAGATAAAGAAAATGATGAGATTGCACCAATAACAGGTAATAATGTAGCAAGTGGAATAAAAAAATAATTTGTCTAATGTGATGTGGTTAATATGATGATGGATAAGCGGCGAGTTAAGCTTTTTGTGGGACTTGGGAATGCTGGGATAAAATATGAAAATACTCGTCATAATATGGGATTCATTGTTCTAGATGAATTAGCAAAATCAAAGCAACTCGAATTTAGAACTTGGCGTAATATGCTAGTTTCTTTTCACGAAGAAAAGGGTAATAAAATATATCTTTTGAAACCTTTGACCTTTATGAATTGTTCGGGAGATGCAGTTTATTCTTTTATGAGTTATTATAAAATTGTTGCTGAAAAAATCTTTGTTTTTTGTGATGATTTTTTAATACCATTAGGGGAGTATAAAATAAGGATGTCTGGATCTTCAGGAGGACATAACGGTATAAATTCTATAATAGCTCGAATAGGGAAAAATTTTCCTAGAATGAAGCTTGGTATAGGAGATCCTAGAATGAGATTTAGTAAGAGTTTTAGAATATTTGGTACTATTCCGAATTTTATGAAATCCAAAGATTATGTATTATCGGAATTTAAGAATAATGATAAAAAAAAGATAGATATAATGAAAAAAACTGTTATTAGTTTTTTTGATGATGTATGTGTATTTGGACTTGACAAGGCAGTTTCAAAAATTGCAAATAAAAAATGAAAAAAATTATTAATGATAGAAGAAAATTTAACAATAAAGTCTTAAAAAAATCTCTTACTCATAATATAAGTAGTATGACTGGATGTTCTAAGGGATTTGTTAACGGTCCCTGTGGTAGTTTTTTTAATGGCAAGTGTGAAGTAATTAATACAAAAGACTGTGTATGGGTTTTAATTTATGAAAAACTCAAAAGTAGTGGGAAGTTGGAAGAGTTTGTTAATAAGTATGTGGAACCTAAAAAACAAGTTTTTAAGTATAGGAAATAGAGAAATAAAATTTGGATTTCAAAGAAAAATTAAAATCAAATAAGTTTTTAATAACAGCGGAATTGTTTCCTCCAAAAGGAGTGGATATTTCTTCTTTTTTACGCAGAGCTAATTGTTTATTAAATCTTGATGCTGTAAATGTTACGGATAATCAAAGAGCTTCTATGAGAGTTGGTTCTCTTGCAATGAGTAGAATATTACTAGAACAATCGATAGAACCTATTCTACAGATTACTACAAGAGATAGAAACAGAATTGCTCTACAGTCCGAACTGTTAAGTGCTAATGTTTTGGGTATAAAAAATGTCTTGCTTTTAAGTGGTGATCATCCAAGTATTGGTGAGTATTGTGACTCAAAAGTGGTTTATGACTTAGACACTATACAACTTATAAAAACTGCGAGACTTTTAGAAAGGGGTATGGATTTGGCAGGAAAGAAATTAAACGGTAGTCCAAAATTCTGCGCTGGAGCGGTTGTTAATCCTTCGGCTCGACCGAGCGGTTTGCAGACTTTAATGTTTAAAAAAAAGATTAAGGCTGGAGCAGAGTTTTTTCAAACGCAAGCAGTTTTTGATGTATTGGAATACAAATTTTTTTTTGATAAAGTAAAACACTTGAAAGTAAAGGTTTTGCCTGGAGTGATTCTTATTAAGTCTAAAAAATTTATGCAGTTTTTGCAATCACTTCCAGGTGTAAATATACCTGAAAAAATTCAAGATAGAATAAATTCTGCTTCTGATGCTTTAGCTGAAGGTATAAAAATTTGCTCTGAAACTATTAAGGAATTTCGCTCTTTTGCTGATGGTGTCCATATCATGGCAATAGGTATTGAAGAATATATACCGGAAATAATAAAAAATAGTTTATAAAAATAAATTGAATAAAATATTATGTAATAATTATGAGGGTGTGAATTTTTTTTTTTTTTTGGGAAAGGGCCTTTTACCCATAAAATATTAAGAAAGTTTTGTTATATATATATTACTCTCTTTTTTTTCTAATTTAAGCCCTTTATACGTTCATTTATAGTTTTTTATAATTAAATGTTTTATTTATCTTATAATAATGTGAATAAATATATATGATAACAAAAAAATTGAAGAGTTTTTAGTGCCTTCTTTATTTATTCTATTGCAGTTGACTTTAGCAGAATCAGAAATAAGTTAAAACACATAAATTCATTGAGTATACTTGGTTTTTTATTGTGGCTGTAGTAGATGTTAAAAAATAAAGCGACATTTTTAATTTGCTTAAATTTTTTTAGAAGTACTTGTAATGTAAAATAACAAATCCATAGAAAATCATTCATCTAATGACTTTTTGACGTGGATTAGTAGCTGTGTTAAAGACTTGTAAAGTGTTTTTTATAATAAAGGACTGCGAGTTGAGCGTGTAGAGATCCTTATCCGTTCATATTTCATTTTCTGTGGCTTTTGGCAAGAAGAGATATTCTAGGTCCAGAAAAGAGTTTCTTTTGTAATTTTATAATGGAATTTTGTTTTTTTTGTTGGTTGGATGATTTCTATGACATAAAAGGACTGTTGTGAAATAGCAGTAAATGAATTTATTTGCAGAATTGCATAAAGATATACTCTTGAGTTTTCCACAGTAGTTACTAGAAGATAATGATTTGAAAAACAAAAAATGTTTTATTTTTCTAGCTTCTCTTTATATTTGTTGTTGCAATTATGAATCTGTACTGCTGTGGAAGTGGAAATTTATGATTATGATGATATAGAAAGGAGAATGTGTTTGCAATTTTTATCAGACAAAGAAATATCAAAATAAAATTTCCGAGTCTTTATTAATGGACAGATTAATGTTGCCTGCTTTAAAAATTTTTAGACTTTGAAGGATAATTGGGAGAATTTGACTATTGTGTAAGAGAGAGAGTTATAAAAGCAAGAGTGATTCAGAACGTTAGATTTTGAATACAAATCATGCGAATTCTAAAATGATCAAAAGAAGTAAAATGTTGTGAGTATCTTAGATAAAAAAAGCTTCTAATATGCTTAAAGAGTAAATATTGAAAAGTTAAATTTTTCAACAAGAGCTTACGATAAAATTTTGAAGATTTGAAGAAAATCGCTGGTTTTAGAAAAGGTAAGTGAAGTTTTTATAAATTAAGTGTGAAAATTAAGAGATAATTTTAGAGGAGAAACTATGTTGAGGTTAAGTAGGATTTTTTCGTTAAAAAAAATGTTGGTACTTTTTATATTTATGGTTTTAGGTGTTAATCAATCTTTTGCAAGCGAAGCAAACCTGATTATTCCTGATTTAAATTTAGTCAGTTTTTTTGGTAACACTGTTAATGCTAAGACGCTCTTGACATATGGTCTTTTTATCTGTACTTTTGGAGTTTTGTTCGGACTTTATCATTTTTTTAACATTAAAAATCTTCCTGTTCATAAGTCAATGGAATCAATATCGGAACTTATATATGAAACATGTAAAACGTATCTTATAAGTCAAGGAAAATTCATAATTATACTTGAAATTTTGCTAGCAAATATAATGATAGTATATTTCGGGTTGTTACAGCATTTTTTAATAACCAAGGTTGCTATGATAGTATTTTGCAGTATTATAGGTATTCTAGGAAGTTATACTGTGGCATGGTTTGGCATGAGAATTAATACTTTTGCAAACTCAAGGACTGCTTTTGCAAGTTTAAAAGGTAAACCATTTCCTCTTTACTCAATACCGCTTTGTGCAGGTATGAGCATAGGCATGCTTTTGATAAGTATCGAATTGTTTATAATGATTATAATTCTTCTTTTTATTCCTTCTGATCTTGCTGGTGCGTGTTTTATAGGCTTTGCAATTGGTGAATCCTTGGGTGCTTCGGTTCTTAGAATTGCAGGTGGAATATTTACGAAAATTGCTGATATTGGTTCAGACTTGATGAAAATAGTTTTTAGAATCAAAGAAGATGATGCGAGAAATCCAGGTGTTATTGCAGATTGTACAGGTGACAATGCTGGAGATTCCGTAGGTCCTACTGCTGACGGTTTTGAAACTTATGGCGTCACGGGAGTAGCACTAATAACATTTATAGTTTTAGCTATAAATGATCCAGTTTTGCAAGTTAAACTTTTAGTGTGGATTTTTGCAATGCGATTAGCAATGCTTGTGGCTAGTGCTTTCTCCTATTGGGTTAGTTCATTTATAATGAAAGTAAAGTATGCTGCTTTTGAAAAAATGAATTTCGAGACTCCATTAACATCTCTTGTATGGATTACTTCAATAATATCAATTATATTAACTTTTACAGTTTCTAATGTTATGATAGGTGATTTATGTAACGGAACTTTATGGTGGAAACTTTCGTTTGTTATAAGCTGTGGAACAATAGCAGGTGCAATTATCCCGGAAGTAGTAAAAATTTTTACTTCTGTAAGAAGTGTTTTTGTACAGAATGTTGTTTCTTCTTCAAAGAATGGTGGAGCGTCGCTTAATATTCTCGCAGGGTTTACAGCTGGGAATTTTAGTGCGTATTTAATGGGTATGGTAATAATAATTCTTATGGGAATTGCTTACATAATTAGTTTAAGTGGTATAGGCTTAATTATGATAGCTCCAGCCGTGTTTGCTTTTGGCCTTGTAGCGTTTGGATTTTTAAGTATGGGACCTGTTACAATTGCAGTTGACTCTTATGGTCCTGTAACTGATAATGCCCAGTCAGTGTATGAACTTTCACTTATTGAAAGTCTCCCTGGTATTTGTAAAGAAATAGAAGAAAATTTTGGGTTTTACCCTAACTTCAGTAAATCAAAAATATTACTTGAAGAAAATGATGGTGCTGGAAATACGTTTAAAGCTACGGCAAAACCTGTTCTTATAGGAACTGCTGTTGTGGGTGCAACGACTATGATATTCTCAACAATATTTGTACTTACTGATGGGCTTAAGTTTGGTCTTACAAATTTATCATTATTACATGCTCCTTTTTTGTTAGGTCTAATTGCAGGTGGAGCTGTAATTTATTGGTTTACAGGATCTTCTAATCATGCTGTGACAAGTGGTGCATATAGTGCTGTGGAATTTATTAAGAATAATATAAAGCTTGATGGCAGTTTAGATAAGGCCTCAATAGAAGATTCTAGAAAAGTTGTTGAAATATGTACAATATATGCTCAGAAAGGTATGATAAATTTGTTTTTAGTTGCTTTCTTTACAACGCTTTCTTTTGCGTTTATAGAACCTTACTTTTTTATAGGTTATCTTACCTCAATAGCTCTATTTGGTCTTTTTCAAGCAATTTTTATGGCAAATGCCGGTGGTGCTTGGGACAATGCGAAAAAATATGTTGAAGTTGACTTGCGCGAAAAGGGAACCGAGCTTCACAGGGCGGTTGTTGTGGGAGATACAGTGGGAGACCCTTTTAAAGACACTTCTTCAGTTTCAATGAATCCTATAATTAAATTTACAACACTTTTTGGACTTCTTGCTTTAGAACTTGCATTAGCACTTGATTTGAAAGGTATATTGAATGCCATTCTTGCGTTGATATTTTTTATTGCTGCGGTTCTAGTTGTAATAAAATCATTTGCAGGTATGCGAAAAAATAAAGGTTAAAAGAGTTAAAGAAGAACTTGTAGAAAATAAATAGATTATATTCCAGTTGTAAGTTTAGTATTGCTAAAGTATTTTTGCGTAACAATTGAATATGCATAAGTAATTTGCCGCATCTTGCTTATTATTGTAAATTTAAAATGTGATAGAGTGCTTGAATATTTAGAGTATCTTTTATATACAAAAAATGAGATTTTTAAAAAATATTTTTGCATTTTTATTAATACCTGCAATTGGAGCTGCAGGTTATGTGCTTAGTAAGTATCTGTTATGTTTAGTAGGCTTTGCCAAAAGTCAATATGCCCCTTTTTGGTTAGGTGTTGTGTGTTATATAATATTTCAGGCTGCTTTTTACAGGCCCATGAGAATTTATGTGTTTGGACATGAACTTTCTCATGCAATAGTAGGGATTTTGAGTGGAGCTAAAGTCAAGAAATTTAAAGTTGACAAAGAGTTTGGGAGTGTAGTTTTAACTGAAGATAATGTTTGTATAGCTCTTGCGCCTTATTTTTTTCCTATATATACTTTTGCAATAATAATAATTTACATTTTTTTAGATTGGTTCGTAGGTATAAAAAGCTTTTATGGGTATTTTCTTTTTCTTATTGGTTTTTCGATAGCTTTTCATATCGTCCTTACAGTATATGTGCTTGTAACACAGCAACCGGATTTAAAAATTTACGGCGTTTTTTTTTCTTTTATTGTAATTTTTGCAGTAAATGTTGTTATGTTTACTGTAATCGCGGCTCTGGTTTTTCCTAAAGAGGTGAATTTTAAAGAAATATCTTTTCAAATCTTTGTTAATATAAGAAATGTTTATAAATCCATGTATAACGGAGCATTAGAAGTATGGCTGGTATTCCAAAAGACGAAATAAAAAGAAAAATATTTCACTTGTTATCTCTTATATATATAATTGGTTATTGGTATATCTCAAAAGTTGTGATTATTTGTGGACTTTTGAGTGCAATTGTTATGGTTGTTTTTTTTGAGTATTTTAGATTTAAAAATCTTAAATTTAATAATTTTTTCAAAGATAACTTTAAAGGTTTTTACAGACCTGAAGAAGCTGATGGAATTAGTGGTTTGATTGGTACATTGTCTGGAGCATTATTTACTGTTTTAATGTTTAATAACAAATATATGGTCTTTGCAAGTTTTCTCTACTTTGCTTTTGGTGATTCTTCTGCAGCTTTAATAGGTAAAGTTTTTGGAAAAAATAAGATTTTTGCTGGGAAAAGTTTGGAAGGTAGTTTGATGTGTTTGATAGTTTGTTTTGTAGTAGGAGTTTTTATCTTTAACTGGAAGTTTGCATTAATAGGAGCTATTGTAGCAACTATAGTTGAAATGATACCCTGGAAAATAAATGACAATTTTTGGATGCAGATAATTAATGCTGGATTTTTGTCATTTTTGTCAAAAATAATGATATATTGACATACTTTTGTATTCTATAATATAATTAAAAAAGTTATAAGAGATAGATGAAAAGAATAGTTGTGTTTATATTTCTTTTTTTTACTAATTTATGTGTATGTTTTGCTCAAACAAAAATATTTTATTCTGATGGACCTAAAAATGTTAAAAAAATTGCTTTGACTTTTGACGATGGGCCTAGCAAGGCGACAAAAAAAATTTTAGCTATATTAAAAAAAAAGGGTATTAGAGCCACGTTTTTTCTAGTTGGTATAAGAGTTGAAGCTAATCCAGATATAGTGAAAGCAATTGTTTCCGCTGGTCACGAAGTTGCAAACCATACTTATCAGCACATAAATTTTTATTCTTATAATGTGGAAAATAAAACAGATAAAGTAGAAAGAGAGCTTTTACAAGGCAAGAATGCAATAAGAAAAATTACTAATGTTGAAACTTTTTTAGTTCGTTTTCCATACGGCTACTCAAAATCGGATGCTGTAGAAGTGGCAAGAAGATATGGCTGTCATGTGATAAATTGGAGTTTTGGATGCGACTGGAAAAAAATAACTGTTGAAGAGATGCACAATAAGTATAGAAAAGCCGTAAGAAATGGGGCTATATTTTTAATGCACGATTTAAATGAAAGCAGTAAAGTTTTATTGTTTTTAAGTGATTTTATAGATGAACTTAAAAAATCAGGTTACGAAATAGTTACTGTAAGTGAACTTTTAAAATTAAGTCACCTTTAATAGTAAAAACATGATAGTATAAGCTATGTTTTACAGATGCAATATGAACTTCTCTTTAGTAAATCTTTGAATTTTAATGTTTATTTTAGATATTAAATTGTATTGGAATAAATTGGTAAAGATGATGGTAATGTTAAGTTTTGATACAAAGAAGGATCAAGTGTATCACAATACTAATAAAATGCCAAGCAAGATAGCTGTGATGGGAAGCTTGTAAAGAAGCTGGAATAATGGTACAGGATGGAAGTTTAGTGGATAAATAATTTAAGAGTAGGTGTGTTAATAAAAGTAAGTGTAAAATTAGTATAATATAGAGCTTATAAGTGAAGTTATTCTGTAGTAATCAGAAGAGTTACATATGAGCTTCTAACCATAGAGGGTTGAGTCAATAGTCTTTTTCGATAAGGAGGATAAGTAAAACTTTAAATTAATGTGTAGGTTGATAAAGAAGATAATATGAATTTGAAAAAAGAGTATTTAGGACTGTATATTTTAAAGAAGAATAGTAATTACAGTTAAAAATGGAGGATAACCAGGTTAATAAATGAAACAGATTATAGAGATGATAACAAGCGCTTGCATTTTTACATTTGCTTTTCAAGTATTTATTCATCATAAGATGGATTTTTTAAACTTAGGACTAGTAGTATGTTTAGTAATAATGTTAATTATGATGAAAAATAAATAAAATTAGATAGCACAAGAAAAAGACTTAAAGAAGTAAAAGAGGTAGAAATTATAAAATGTGGTGCAATTAAAGTAGCATATAAAAAAGAGTTTTATAATCTCATAATGAAAATAATGTTGAGGTCTTAATAAAAAATGGGGTTATAATAGTATAAGTTCTTTTACAATGTATAAGAACAAATTTTCAAGAAAAAGTGAAAAAAGAGATATTGACTTAATTGCTCTAAGGTTATAAGAAGGTGTTTTGTTTTTAAATTACAATTTTTTGAAGTAAAAAGATATGCTCTTAACGGTTAACGGTAAAAGTATATTGAAAATTTGGCTTGAATATTTGAAAATGTAATTAATAAAATTGCTAGACACAAAAGAAGAGCGATATAAGATAGTTACGTATTTGTATGTGATGGACGAGTAATGTTTATTAAGTTTTTTTTGTGTTTAAGTAAAGAGTTTGTGATAGGAGTGTTATTTTGTACAATTATGATTTTCTCTAGATTTAAATTATATCAGAACATAGTCTTTGACTCTTTTTAATTTTCTTTACTGCTAATTAGTTAATAAGTTAATATTAAATTTCTTGTTCCTGATAAAAAAACTTAGTTGATGTGTTTTTTGTGATCTAAAGCTAAAACTCAAAAAGAAGTAGCTTTCATAGCAGATTACTTCTTCTTAATGATTTTTGAAGATAACTTACTTTATTTGTAAATATCAAATTGGACTAAGGTTCAAGATCTCTTATACATAGAGACGTAGAGAGTATGCTTTATTTCTTTAGATACTAGAGTTATGTTTAGTTGATTTATATAATACGTTCAAGAAGAAGAATAATAAACACACCTACAAACAGCATAAAATATGTAAGTCTATTTTTGCATTTATGAGTTTCTGGGATTAAATCTGAAGCAGAGAGAAAGATAAAAGTACCTGCAGTTATGCTTAGAAATGCGCTGAGAACGTTCATAGATATGTTTTTGAATAGGAACATACCTAAAAACGTGCCCAGCGGAGTAAAACAGGCTGTAAGAAATGAAAAAGCAAAAATTTTCTTTTTGGAAGCTCCATTATGCAATAAGATACCTGAAACTGTTATTCCATCAGGCAGCTTATGTAAAAGAATTGCAAGAGCTGTAAGAATTCCTATGCTAGTATTTGCTTCAAAGCCTACGGCAATTATAAGTCCATCGGTAATTGAGTGTAAAGAAAATCCTATAATTGATGTTAGGCCTATATGTTTAGAGCATTTATCATCATGACAAGGATGAAACAAGATTACAAACTGTAAAAAGAACATAGTCAGAAAACCCGAAAGAACATATATCATTATTTTAGTAGAATTGACGTTGATACTTAAGCTTTCAGGTATTAGGTGAGTAAATGCTAAAGTAAGCATTACGCCAGCTGAAAAGTTTATTATAAGGAAAGAGTTTTTTTCAGACCATTTATGAAAAGTCAATACTAAAATAGCTCCTATCATTGCTGCACTTGCCGCTATGAGTGAATAAATAATTTCCATTTTTTTCCTTTCTCAAAGTTTCTTAATGATGTTATGTTCCAATTTTTTTGGAAATAAGAGAGAAGAATATCTCTTTTTATTTTTTAACATTTTGATAGATTTTTTTATCAATAGTATTGTTTGTATCATAATTAATACAGTAAAAAATATGCTTAGATAATAATCTAAATAAATTATCCTTTCGAAAATTTGCTGCGAAAATCCTAATATTATCAAAAGCGATAATAAAGCTATAAAAATGAATTGTCTCTCGATGAAAGAGCAAAAAATAAATCCTATGGATACTATAGTTGTTATTATTTCTGCGATATTTGTAATATTTATAATTGTTGGTGATTGAATATTCATAGAGATTGAGACTTTACTTATTATAATTAAAGTTAGAATAAAAAGAGTCAGTGAATTCAAAATAATTGAAACAATCTGTGCTCTTTGTAAGCTTTTGTCAGCTTCAGTTGAGCATGTAAATTTTAAGAATGAATAGAAAACGTTTATAATAATTAAGCCCGCATAAGAAAGTAAGGCAAAACTTTTAGAATAGAAAGCTCCTATTGTCTGTAAGAATATTAACATCAGGCTGACAATTAAGATAGTGAACGTTTTTGATTTCATATTAAGAACAACACATACATATTTCAGCTTTATTTGAGTACAATATAATTAATTTTTCTCTGTAAACTTTATTATATTACCTATTATTTCAACAACTTTATCTGGATACTGGACAATATAGTAATTTTTCTCTGTAAACTTTATTATGTTACCCATTACTTCAACAACTTTATCTGGGTAGTGACCTACAGCTGTTTCTGCTGAGAGCATAACATAATCAGTCCCATCTATTACAGCGTTTGCAACATCACTCACCTCAGCTCTTGTTGGTATAGGATTTTCAACCATGCTTTCAAGCATCTGCGTTGCAATTATTACAAATTTTTTTTGCGCCATACATTTTTTTATTATATGCTTTTGTACTATAGGAACTGTCCATATTGGGATTGAAATTCCCATGTCACCTCTTGCGACCATTATTCCGTCGCAGATTTTAAGGATGGACTTAATGTTGTAAATTCCTGCTCTATCTTCGATTTTTGCAATGAGCTTACAGTTTTTATTGTTTTTTGATTTTAAGATATCTACTAATGGTTCCATATCAGATTGATCTCTGACAAAAGAATTTGCAACAAAATCTGCGTTGCATTCCAGTGCATAGATCATTCCTTCTCTATCTTTTTTTTCCATTAATGGAAATTTAAGGTCGGCTTGAGGAATATTTACGCCTTTATTTTCTTTTAGAATGTAATCCATTTGAACTTCAGTAACAAGCTCATCATTTGTTGAGGATAAAACTTTAAGTGTAAGATTGCCGTCATCTATAAATATATTCGATCCTTTTTTGACGTCAGTAAGAGTGTTTAGGTAGTCTATAAAAATCTTTTTGTTATCACCCATAATTTCATTTTCTTTATTTGTAAGAATTAACTGCTGTCCTTTTTTTATTTCTGTTTTCCCTTCTTTTATCTTACCAATTCTTATCCTGTGACCTTCAAGATCCACAAGAGTTTTTATGTGTTTCTTGTATTTTTTGTTTAGGGTTCTTATTAACTCAAAATCTTTTTCATGTTCTTCATAAGTTCCGTGTGAAAAGTTAAGTCTCACTACTGTCATCCCGCTGTCTGACATTTTTTTCAAAGTTTTGAGAGAACGCGTTGAAGGACCCATTGTACAAATAATTCCTGTCTTACTCACTTTATACTCCTTTTGTTGTTTAAACTTTTCTTTTAAAATGAAAAATTTGATTATTAGATTTAATATTTATAAATATAACGAAATAACTAAAACAAATAGTTTTTAGATTATAATTATGCACATAAACTAGTTGAAATATATTTTCATCTAAAATGGTTCTTTTTAGAAGTATTACTGCGACAAACAATATAAGATATAAACTCACTAACTGGTTTTTAACAATTCTCTGTATTTATTAATTTATTTGTAGTATTAAGAGTCTAAAAATCTGTAAGTTTACAAGGATTGTTAAATTAGAGAAATAATGAAAATTATTCTTTTTTTTAATAAATAGAACATACTTTAGAAAAACTTTATATGAATTTATACCTACTATTGTATACAAATTTTATATTTTAAGTCAATTTTGTAGCTAGGGATTTATTTGCTCCTTGCAGCTTTTTGTGCCAAGTAGTCAGCTCTATTGTTTTTAGGATTTCCAGTATGACTTTTTATATGTCTCCACTCAACTTCTATTTTTGCTTTTAAAATGAAATTCACGTACTCTTTTGAAAGAGCATTTTTTGCCTTCCATTTACCTGACACAAATCTTTCTATGCCTTGATAGTCGTAATTAATTCTTACTCTTTTTACACTATTATTCTGACACCATTTTATTGCTTCAATGACTGATTTTAATTCTCCGCCAAATTGTCTGAATTGTGTGTTTGGAATAGTACCTGAAATCTCAGCTTTTATCTCGTTTCCTAAATAAATGATTACACCATAACCTGTGACACCTGCAATATATGAGCCATCTACAAAAGCTTCATAAATGTTACTCTCCGCTGAGTAAGTTTCAAAATTATTTATTTTGTTCCACTCTGAACTTATAATTGCGTCAATTTCAGGAGTGTATAATTGTTTTTTTATGGAGTAAGTATTTCTCGTGGGTTTATAGTAAATTAAAATCCTTCCATAGAACTTATTACTTGCAGAAATTTCAAGCTTAACAGAGTAATCCTTAAAATAGGTGTTGTCAAAAAAAATGTTTATATTTTGTTTTTTAAGTGCGTTTTGTAACTCTAAAGCTTTATTTTTGAGTTCGTTTTTATACAACATTATTGCTGCTTTCCTCTAAATATCTTGCGCCATTTATTCTATAAATTTTGAGATTTCTTCTGGAATTTCTTTTTTTATCGGAGCTCCGAGTTCTTTTAATTTTTGTACTCTTTCTATAAGACTGTCGCCCTTTTTATCGGACGAGTGAAGTCTTTTTATAGCTTCTTGCGTTTTATTTTTTGCCTCAGATATTTTTTTGTCAACTTCCACTAGAATTTGTATGAACGTTACAAATTTATCGTAAAGACTACCACCTTGTTTTGCTATTTCAAGTACGTTTTTTTTCTGATTTTCCTGGCGCCATATGTATTCAATAGTTTTTAAAGTAGCTAAAAGCGTTGAAGGAGTTGTAATTACTATATTTTTTTTAAGAGCATAGGCTATAAGGTCAGGGTTATCTTTTATAGCAAGAGAAACTGCTCCCTCTATGGATACAAACATCAAAACATATTCTGGTTGGCTTAGTTTTGGCAGATTTACGTAATCTTTTGAAACAAGGTCATCAATGTGTCTTTTTATGCTTACGGAGTGTTGTTTTAAATAACTTTTTTTATCGGATTCATCTTGTGAGTTATAATATTTTTCATAAGCTACAAGTGAAGTTTTGGCGTCTATTATGATGTGTTTTTTGTTTGGTAAAATCACTACATAATCTGGGATTTTTTTTTCGTCATAAGTTTTAAATTGTTTTTGAGATATATAGTTTACCCCTTCAGTCATTCCAGCGCACTCAAAAATTCTTTTAATGCTTGATTCTCCCCACATTCCCTGGATTTTATTTTCGCCTTTTAAAGCTTCTGCAAGATTATTTGCTCCTTCGCTTATATTTTTATTAAGATTTATCAATTTTTCCAATTCTTTTTGTAATTCTGACATTTTTTCAGCTTCGTAAATTTGAAGTTTTTCAATCTTACTTCTAAATTCATCTATTTTTGCTTTAAAAGGACTTACAATGTTTTCAAAAGAATTTTTGGTTAAGTTTGTAATTTGTGTGTTTTTTTCTTCTAATACTTTTGAAGCTATGTTTTCAAATTCTATTTTTAAACTTCCATTAAGCTTTAATTGTTTTTCAATTTGTTCAGTTAGATTTTTAATTTTTTGCTCTTTAGCTGCATTATCTTTTATTGCAGATACATATTTATATATAGATAAGCAAGTCCCTAGTGTTATTCCGAACAAAAATGATAAAACTAAAATTATTATGTTCATAAGAAACGTCTCTTTTAAACTTTAATTTATATTTAAAATGTAACCAATTAATTTCACAAACGAAAATTTATTTAAGTTCGTTGACATAAAGCTACACATAAGCTTACTTAGTTTTAAAGTCTGCCGCCGGGGCATATTTCTTTGTAGTTGCAGTATCTACATAAAATTGAGTTGTTTGTAAAGGGGAACTCTTTTTTATCTTTAGGAATGTTTTTTTCTATGTCAGCAAGATATTCGTACATGTTTTTTGTTTCATATACTACTATGTTTTCAAATTCCAAAATTGAGTTACTGTCAATTTTAACATTATTTTCTTTATATTGTGGATAAAGATAAACTATAATAGGTACAATATCATCGGCTTCTTTATTGAAATGATAGCTTGCCCAAAGTGTATATCCTGTAAGTTGTTTTAAATGTTTTTTTACATCTGGTTTTCCTGTTTTCCAATCCATAATATATACTTTATCAAGAATGGGAAATAAAAAATCCACTTTACAAAATGCTTTATATTTTTTTATTCTGAACTCTCCAAAACCTTCAGGTTCTATAATCCACTTAAAGCTTTGTGGCACTGCGTTTTTTTTAATCCATGTAAATCTTGAACTATTAAGAAAATTTTCTAATGTATCTTTAACTTTCACGTAGATTTTAGATGGTAGTATGATTTCGCCGTTGTAATAATGTTCAAAAAAAGTTTTTGAACAACAATATTTTTCAGTTATTTTGAAAGAATATTTTAAAAACTTATCCATGTTTACAGGTTTTGTGATTTTTTGGTATCTTCTAAGTAAATCTCTTATAATATCGTGTACGATATTTCCAGTTTCTAATGGTTTGGAGGTCAAACTTTTTAAAAATTGTATTTTTTCAAGAGGCATTTCTTTATCGAACTTTGCATAATAATCGTAGAAGTATTGCCTTTTGCAGTTTGAAAATTTTTCATATCTTGAAATAGACCAACCTAGAATCTCAGTGTAGTTAAATGTTTTTATATCTTTCATTATGGTTACAAACATATTTTTAAAATAGTTGTGGGAAATACTTACAGATATTATATATAAAGTGTATGTTAAAATGAAATAGATGGAGTATGTGTTTTATAAATTAGAGAATTTTATTAACTATAAGGTGTTAGAAGTCTGTACGCATTATTCCTAATGCGTTTTAGTAATGGCATATCTATACATTCTTGGGCAGTGGTAAGTTTTGCTTTTTCCTTTTTTGTTTTAATGATGTCACTAAGCTCTTTTGCTAAATCTTTGCTAAATATTTCCATATTGGATTCAAAATGAAGTTTAAAGCTTCTTACATCCCAATTTGCTGATCCTATAAAGACCCATTCATTATCGATCAAAAAAATTTTACTATGATCGAAAGGTGGCGGTGTACGATAAATTTTAACACCGCTTTCTATTAAACGTAAAAAATTTGGTTCAACTGCCCAATTTATAAAAGTATAATCACTTTTATCTGGAATTACTATTTCTACATTGACACCTTTCATAGATGCCATTTCAAGAGCTGTTAAAATATTGTTTTCTGGTAGAAAATAAGGTGTTGTTATGAGGATTTTTTTTATTGCTGCATTTATTGCTCCGTGGACAATAAGTTCTATTATGTCATTTTTATTGTCAGGGCCATCTGGGATTAATCTTGCAGGAGTTAGTTCAAATTCAGTATTACGATTATGTGATGTTTTAGATTTAGATATTGATTGAAATTTTTTACCGGTGACAAACTCCCAGTCATCTTCAAATATGTCTGATATCTGTTGTATGACAGGACCTTTGATCTTAAAAGTGATATCTAAAATACCTTTTTTCAAATTATCTATTAAAACATTTCCTTTTGAAAGATTCATTCCTCCAAAAAAAGCTGTTTCTCCATCAATTATTAAGGTTTTTCTATGGTTTCTTAGATTTACAAAAGGCATTGTAACTGGAATTTGAGGAGGTAGAAATACACCATATTCCAAACCTTTAATTTGTGCAAGTTTTTTTTCTATTGAGCGATGAAAAAATTTCAAAGTGCCTATGCCATCAACTAAGATTTTCACTGCTGCTCCATTTTTAATTGCTTTTTTAAAAGCTTCAATAAATTTTACTGTTTCACTGTCATAATCAAAAATATAACTTGAGATTAAAACTTCTTTTTTTGCATTTTGGATAGTTTTAATCATTTCTGGATAAGCTTCAACGCCGTTTTGTAAGGGGACTATAGAATTCCCAAAAACAAAATTTTGTGGGTATACATTGTATCCGAAATTTAAAAATTGTTTGTAGTTTTTAGGCAAGTTCTTGAAAACATTTCTTATTGTTTGAATAGAATATTTTGTATGTGTGCTACTTTTTTTTTTCAAACGAGCACCTTTCCTTTTTACTCTATTAATTCCTAAAAATATGTATAAAATAGTCCCAATAAATGGAGATAAAAAAACAAGCCCTATCCATCCTATTGAACTTTTAACATCGTCTTTATGTAGCAATATATGTATGCTTGCTCCTACAGATAAAGATATGTAAATAATAGCTGCGAAAAAAGTTCGTAAGTTAAGGTTGGTAAAATTTAATAAAATATTCTCAAACATTTTAGTGATACTAGTATCCCAGGATCGCAGTTATAATGCTATCAAAGTTAGTTCATTTTAGCAAGAAAAAAAATGTGCAATATAACAGTAATTTTTATTTATACTTTATATATAATTATGTGCGAGAGGTTTGATTTGATAATTATTTTGTATTGTAGTAAAATAAGACTTCTGTCTTTAGTTTAAAAGTTGTGTTGAAATGATAATAAATACTGAAACAAAATTGTTTGCGATTTTAGGGTACCCTGTAAAGCATTCTCTTTCACCTCAAATGCAGAATGAGTGGTTTAAAAAAGAAAATTTAAATTGTATTTATCTTGCCTTTGAATCACATCCTGACTATCTCGAGGAAACGGTAAAATCTTTGAAGCTTCTTAAATTTTATGGTGTCAATATAACCGTTCCTCATAAAATTGAAATAATGAAATATGTTGATTTTTTAGATGAAGCTGCGAAGAAAGTGGGAAGCGTAAATACTTTAGATTTTAAGAATAATAAAATTTATGGCTATAATACTGATTATTTAGGGTTTAGTCAAGATTTATTAGCGAAAGAAATAAACTTAAAAAATAAAAATGTATTAGTAATAGGGGCAGGCGGTGCTGCAAGAGCAATAGTATATGCCTTGAAAAACAGCGAGGCTGGTAATATATATATATCAAACAGAACATTGAGAGGTGCACAGCAACTTGCAAATATATTTAAATTAAATGTTTTTGACATTACTAAAGTGAAGGAACTCCTTCCAGAAATAGATTTACTTGTAAACGCTTCTTCATGCGGGTTAAAAAAAAGTGATGTTCTTCCTTTTAATGATATTGTTAGAGTAAAAAGTAGTTTGGTTATATATGATTTGATTTTTAATAAGGTAACGCCTTTTGTAAAATTTGCAAAAAGGAAAAAATTGAAAGTATTCACTGGTGAGGGGATGCTTGCACGGCAGGGTGCTTGTGGGTTTAAAATATGGACTGGAAAATACCCAGATATAAAGTTTGCTGAAACTTTTTTGAAAAAGTTTGTTGAATGAAATTAGAATTTTGTATTTATTTTGGTTTGGTAACTTAAATGAAAAATGCCGTAGTAATATTAGCAGCTGGATTTGGAAAAAGATTTTTGGACTCAACTTCTAGTGAAATTAAGGATAGGACTCTTAAGCAGTTTTTAAACATTAATGGTAAGCCAGTATTTTTATGGAGTGTTGAGACTTTTGCGTCAATAAAAAGTTTTGAACAAATAATTGTAGCTGTACCGCCTAAAATGGTTAAGACCTTGTCCTTAGAATATGAGAAATGTAAGCTAGGTTTTGTTTTTGTTTCGGGTGGGAATGAAAGATTTGAGTCAGTGAAAAATGCTCTTTCTATTATTGAAAATGACATTGATTTTGTAGCGTTGCATGATGCGGCAAGGCCGCTTATATCAAGGGAAGATATTTTAGAGGTTTTAAAAAGTGCTGAAAAGACGGGAGCTGCCATAGCGACTGAAAAAACGAAAGACACTATTAAATTAGTGTCGGGTGTTTGTGGAAAAACTGGAAGATATGTATTAAAAACTTTGGATAGAACATTTTTAAGGAATGCGCAGACCCCTCAAATTTTTGAGTTTAACCTTCTTAAGAGAGCTTACTTAATAAAGAAAATATCTAGTACTGTGACTGACGATTCGCAGCTTGTGGAAAAATTAAAAGTTAAAGTGTCTGTTGTTGAAACAAAATTTCCAAATTTTAAAATAACAACAAAACAAGATTTTAAAATAGCAGAAGCTCTTTTTGCTTTTAAATCAAGAGTCTTCAAATAATTCAATGCTTTTAAAGTTAAAAAATTACTGAAAAGTTTATTTATCTGCTTATTTTTTTGTGCATTTAAAAGTAAGTTATGTATAAAAATAAATGAAAATAGAATAAGTAAAGTTATAAAAATTAATTAAAAAAAGTTCTTTTGTATATGTTATATAGCTATTAAAATTTTAAGGCATTGTAATTTTCTAGTAAAGGTGTTATGGCAGATATGTATACTGGTTTGGGGTATGATATTCATAGATTTAAGAAGGGCAGATTGCTAGTTCTGGGTGGCACTATAATAAAAAGTTCTAGAGGTCTTAATGGTCATAGTGATGCTGATGTTCTTGTTCACGCTTTGATGGACGCGTTGCTTGGTGCTGCAGGACTTAATGATATAGGTCATTTTTTTTCAAATACAGATTCAAAATATAAAAATATTTCTAGTATGTCTCTTTTAGGATTTGTTTATGAAAGGTTGAGAAAACAAAATTTCTATGTTAACAATATTGATGTTGTTGTTGTGGCAGAAGCTCCTAAAATATATCCCTTTATTGATGATATGAAGCAAAATATTTCCAAAACTATTAAATTGGAGAAGGAAAGGATTGGAATAAAAGCGACTACCAATGAAAAATTAGGTTTTCTCGGGAGATGTAAGGGTATAGCTGCTATGGCAGTTGCTTCTATTGACAGGAGTAAGAAAGATGACGATAAAAATTTATAACACTCTTACGAACAGGAAAGAAGAATTTAAACCACAAAAAGGAAAGCTTGTTTCTATGTATGTGTGTGGTATAACTCCTTATGATAATATGCACTTGGGACATGCAAGAGCTTATGTAGTGTTTGACGTTATAAAAAGACATTTATTAAAAAGAGGCTATGAAGTAAAACATATACAAAATTTTACAGATGTTGACGATAAAATTATTAAGAGATCACAAGAGCAAAACGTATGTCCTTCTGTGCTTGTCCAGGCTTATATAAAAGATTATTTTGAGCAGACTGACAGATTAAACATTTTAAAAGCTGAAAAGTATCCCTGTGTCACGCAGATGATAAAAGAAATAATTAGTTTTATTCTGGAACTTGTAAGTAAAGGTTTTGCCTATGAAGTAGGAGGAGATGTTTATTTTTCAGTTGAAAAATTTAAAGGTTATGGAAAGTTATCAAAAAGAAACCTTGAAGATTTAAAAATAGCGACAAGGATAGATGTAAGAAATGATAAAAAAAGATCAGCATTTGATTTCGTCTTGTGGAAAAAAATGAAAGAAGGAGAACCTCAGGATGTGATATGGGAAAGTCCATGGGGTAAGGGTCGCCCTGGCTGGCATATTGAGTGTTCAGTAATGTCGTCTGAATTACTTGACGAGACAATAGATATACATGGAGGAGGTCAAGACTTAATATTCCCTCATCATGAAAACGAGATTGCTCAGAGTGAAGCGAGGAACGGCAAACAATTTGTTAAGTATTGGATACATAACGGTTTTGTTACAATGAATAAAGAAAAGATGTCAAAATCGTTAAATAATTCTTTTAGTTTGAAAACAATTTTTGAAAAATATAAGCCACGCGTTATACGCTATTATCTTTTAACACAACACTATTCAAGTCCATTAGATTTTTCTGAATATGAAGGTCTTGAAAATGCTAAGAATACTTTGGGATTTATAGATGAATCTTATACTACTAAACTTGAGAAGTTATCTGCAAAGGAAGTAATTGATAAGGATTTAATGATTTTAAAAGAGAGGTTTTTAAGTTCTCTTGATGACAATTTTGATTTTCCAAGGGCTTTGTCTTATCTTAATCGGTTAAAGGATATCGTATCAAAAGAATCTTCTTACAAGGATATAGAGAGACTTTCTCAGTTAAAAACTCTTTTTAAAGATTTTATGGAAATATCTTTGGGTATTTGTTTACCCAGGGAACGAAATATAAGTTTAGATTTACAAAGTGTTTTTCAAAAAAAATATGACTCTAATACAACGTTATGTATAACAGGTGGACCTATTGCTTCTGCTAAGAAGTCTATAAAAGAAATAACTGATAAAGACTTACTCATTTTGCAAGAAGAGAATTTAAAGAACCCTCTTTTTATAATTGTGGAAAAATTCTTTCAGTTAAAAACTCTTTTTAAAGATTTTATGGAAACATTTTTAGATATTGCTTTACCAAGTACTAGAAATAAATTGCATATAACAAGTGAATCTATTGTTTCTGCTAAGAAGTCTATAAAAGAAATAACTGATAAAGACTTTTTAAGTTCTCTTGATGATAATTTTGGTTTTCCAAGAACTTTGTCTTATCTTTTTTTTTATGAGTTGTATTATGTCGCATTAAAAGAATTTTTTGATGTAATTGTGGAAAAATTTTTTCAGTTAGAAGATTTTATGGAGATATCTTTAGGCGTTACTTTGCCAAATGCTAAAAGTGCATTACAGGCAATAGTCAAATCTTATACTAAGCTTGTTTATTCTATTAAAAAGCTTATAGAAGGAGTAACTGATAGAGATTTACTCATTTTACAAGAGGAGAGCTTATTACTTCTTCTTAATGATAATTTTGGTTTTCCAAGAAAGTTATATTATCTTTATAAGTTGAAGAACATTGCGTTAAAAGAATTTTTTTTAGAAAGACTCCCTCAGTTGAAAACTCTTTATATGGATTTAGACTTACAGGATCTTTTAAAGGAAAGAGAAAAAAAAAGAAAGGATAAAAATTGGGTAGAATCTGATAAACTTAGGAAACTTATATATGAGATGGGCTGTAAAGTAATAGATAATAAAGATGGTAGTTCAGTATTAGTGGAAAGAATATAATTTATTTAGTCAGGGCACAACAATGCATATGTGTTATTATGAGAAATTTAAAAATGTGGCGTACTAAATTTAATAAAGATAATAAGCGATCATCAAAAAGTATTGTTTATGGACGGAATCCTGTCTTGGAGCTTTTAAAAGCTGATAAACGAAGCGTAAATAAAATAATGCTTTCTAAGACAGCAAGAGGAACGACGATTTCTGAAATTATTAATCTTGCAAAACAGAAAGGTATAGCTATACATAATATTCTGCCAAAAAGGTTAGACAATTTTTCTAAAGATTCTCAGGGAATAGTTGCCGAAGTTTCATCTGTTAAGTATGTGGATTTAAGTGATTTAATTGAGAAGGCGAAAGGTTCTCCTAGACCTTTACTTGTAGTTTTAGATGGTATTGAAGATCCACATAATTTGGGTGCGATTATAAGGAATTGTGTGGCTTTTGGAGCAAACGGTGTAATAATACCTAAGTGGAGAGCTGTAGGGATAAATGAGACTGTTGCAAAATCTTCTGCAGGATCTGTAGAACATATTTCAGTATCAAGAGTTGCGAATATTAATCAAACACTGAATTTGTTAAAAAAAAAGGGATTTTGGATAATTGCTGGTGTTAGAAGTGATAAATACATGCTCGACAAAATTAATTTGCGCTTTCCTATTGCAGTAATAGTAGGAAGCGAGGGATTGGGAATTCACAATTTAACAAGAAAAAATTGTGACTTTTTAATATCGATTCCGCAGAAAAGTACGATTTCTTCATTGAACGTTTCATGTGCTTCAGCTATTATTCTTTATGAGATATCAAAAGGATTCATTTGATTGTAAGTTAAAGAAGTGGAGAGAATTTTATTATGGATAAATTTAGAAAACAAATAGTAGATAGTTTGTATGGTATTAAAAAGGAAGTGATACCTGTCCAGCTAGTAAGTATTGCAAAGGAGCTTGGATATACAGTATATAGATTTAGATCTAATTTTGAAGCGCTTGATATATCAGGTATAGTTAATTATGATGAAAAGAAAATTTTGTTAAATGAATTAGATTTTAATATGCGTCAGAGATTTACATTAGCTCATGAAATAGGTCATATTGTTTTGAAGCATTTAGAAAATGGTGAGATAGTAGATTATAGGGAAAATTTGTTGAATCCAGATGATGAAAAAGAACATGATGCTAATAGATTCGCAGTTGAATTACTTATGCCTCAGAAGCAGTTTAAAGAAAAATTTGAAGAAATTAAAAATGAAAATAACTTTAACTCTGATGACTATAAAGTTATAACTGTGAGTAGATTGGCAAGCTATTTTATTACGCCTTATTATGCAACTGAAGTGCGTGTTAAGGAGTTTAGATTATTGGACTATATGAGAAAATGAATGGTCAAATAGACTTCTGATTGGGAATAAAATTAATTTTGTTAAAATTAAAGTCTAAAATCGTAATATCTTTTAGTGTTGATATTTTTTTCTAAAATGTTTAAGTAATTTGCTTTTTTATTATTTTAACATGTATAATAATAGTTGTAGTATTACATTCTTACTTTATTAATTAGCTGATGAGAAAAGTTAGTTCCTAAATTAGTGGTTTTTATCACTGAAGTGTAAGAAGGGTTTATCTTATATCATAGGGTAGGTTTAGGTATGAATAGAAGTACATATTTACCAAAGCAAGATATGATTAAAAGAAAGTGGCACCTAATAAATGCTGATGGGGAAATTCTAGGAAGACTTGCCGTTAAAATAGCGGAACTTTTAAGAGGTAAAAATAAAGTTTTCTATACAAATCATATAGACTGTGGAGACTTTGTAGTTGTTACAAATGCAAGTAAAATTGCTCTTACTGGTAAAAAGCTAGATCAGAAAACATATTTTACGTATTCTGGCTACCCTGGTGGTGCAAAGTTGACTCCTTATTCTGTTTTAATGACTACCAAACCCGAGAAAGCTTTGATTGCTGCAGTTAAGGGGATGCTTCCAAAAAATAAGCTTGCAAATAAGCAAATTACAAGACTTAGAGTCTTTAAGAATGATAAACATAAGCATAATGCACAAATTGTTGCGAGAGGAAAGAATGGATAATGTTTCTTACATAACTGCAGGACGTAGAAAGAGTGCAGTTGCTAGAGTAAGAGTTTTAGAAGGTAATGGCAAGATATTAGTTAATAAAAAAACTTTGGATGAATATTTTGGTGGGTTAGAAAGACTTAAAAAAACAGTTTTAAAACCTTTCAGTATTTGGGATGGTGTGAAAAATTATAATTTTTATGTTAATGTTAGTGGTGGAGGAGTAAGTGGACAGGCAGGTGCTATATGCCATGGGTTAGCAAGAACAATTTTAAAGCTTAATAAATTGTCAAAAGCAGTGTTAAAAAGGGAAGGTCTTTTAACAAGAGATCCTAGAATGGTGGAAAGGAAGAAATCTGGTAGACCAAAAGCAAGGAAACGCTTCCAGTTCTCAAAACGTTAAATGAGATATAAAGATTAAGATAAATAATATTTATGGATTTTGGTACACTATTAGTGTGTTCAGACAGATTATAAGACTAATATTGTTTCTTTGCCAAGAATTTTAAAAAAAAATAAGTATTATTGTGTTTGTGTAATATTAAGTTAAATATATGCCTCTTGTCTTATCAGCAGTAATTTAGAAATATGTAGTTTTTTTGTAACATTGATAAATAAAAGTCTTCAATTACTATATAATATTTATCCCACAGCTATATATAATTATAAATTTTTTAATATCTTTGAATTAGCCAAGCTGTTATAGGAAGAGTTATTATTGATATTATTGTTGTAGATAGAATTACAAATGCGTTAAGATTGTGATCTAGCTTATACTGAGAAGATATTATTAGGGTTAGAATCATTGTAGGCATAGCTGCCTCCATGACCGTCAATTTCAAAATAAGTCCATTTATACCCAGAAGCAAAGCGATTCCGAAAGCTATTAGTGGGACTAAGCATAATTTTGTTAAGATTGCAGGTATTGAAATTGCTAAGTATTTTAACTTTGGTATTGCAAGAGTTAGTCCTATACTAAATATCATGAGCGGAACTATAGGCATAGATATAAGATCTAGAGTTTTTGTCAGAAAATTTGGTAAACGCAGTCCTGAAAAATTTGCTATAAACCCAGCGAAGAGTGCCCAAACTGGAGGAAGTTCTAGTACTGTTTTAAGGGTTTTTTTAATTGCAGGTTTTTCTCCACTTCCGTAGTAAGAAGCTATGGTTGGTCCTATAAGCCATATTAAGGGATTTACTGCGAGTAAGTCGTAGATAAGGACGTATTCTATTGCGTTTTGACCATATAAATCTGTAAGGAGTAGAAGGCCTAAAAAAGTAATATTTCCGAAAGAAGATGTTAAAATTAATACACCTTTTTCTTTTTTTGTTAAGACTGTTAGCTTTTCAATTATTGTGTAAGTTACAAAAGATATTAAAAGAGATAAAAAAATTGTTATTATTGCAGATAGAGGTAGTAAAAGAATATTTCTATTTATATCTGCTGCAGATATGGCTTTAAAACACAGTGCCGGGAAGAAAAATTTTATTACACTTGTATTAATCACATGCCTTGCCGTGTTGGGATTTATATTGCCAGGTCTTTTCAATTGAAAACACACGCCCAAACTTGCCATTACAAAAAGTGATATAATATTGTCAAACATACTTGATATTTTAAATAGTTTTTAGCTAAATTTTTTAAATATTTTCTATTTCTACTTTTAGGTATAAAACCCTAACTTTTTCCAATATTGTAATAGTTACTTTCTTCTTTTGTTATTAGTATGTCATGAGGGTGACTTTCTGCAAGTCCTGCTGCAGTTATTTTAATGAATTTCCCCTTTTCTTTTAGTTCTTGTATTGTTTTAGTACCACAATAGCCCATTGCGGCTTTTAATCCTCCGATTAGTTGATAAACAACATCATTTACGGTGCCTCTATAAGGCACACGTCCTTCTACGCCTTCGGCTACTAGTTTTTTTGTGTTATCTTGAAAATATCTATCGCTACTTCCTGCAGTCATTGCAGATGAGGACCCCATACCTCTATATGTTTTAAATGCACGGCCATTATAAATTATATCTTCTCCCGGACTTTCTTTTGTTCCTGCAAGTAAAGATCCTAGCATACATACACAAGCACCTGCTGCTATGGCTTTAGGAATGTCGCCAGAATATTTTATTCCACCGTCAGCTATAACAGGAATATCATGTTCTGCGGCAACCTGAGCACAATCGTTTATTGCAGTAATTTGAGGAACGCCTATCCCTGTTACAATTCTTGTTGTGCATATGGCTCCTGGTCCTATGCCAACTTTGATTGCATCGGCTCCCGCTTTAATTAGATCTTTTGCGGCTTCTGCTGTAGCTATGTTACCTGCTATTATCTGTATTTGAGGAAAAGTTTTTTTAAGTTTTTGTACTGTCTCTAAAACGCCTTGACTATGTCCATGAGCTGTATCTACTACTAAAACGTCAACATCGGCATCAAGTAAAGCTTTTGCTCGTTTAATAGTATCTTTTGTAATACCCAGAGCTGCTCCTACGAGGAGTCTGCCTTTTTCATCTTTTGAAGAATTTGGGAAGAGTATAGCTTTTTCTATGTCTTTAATAGTGATGAGGCCTCTTAAGATGAAATTTTCATCGACTAAGGGAAGTTTCTCTACTTTTTTGCTTTGTAATATTTCTTTCGCATCTTGAATGGAGGTACCTATTTTAGCAGTTACAAGGTTATCTTTTTTTGTCATTATTTCTGAAATTTTTTTGTTATCATCTGTTTCAAACCACATATCTCTATTTGTAATTATACCGATGAGTTTTCCATTGTCTTCTATAATTGGAACACCTGAGATTTTGTATTTTGTGGCAAATTCTTTGGCTTCTCTAAGAGTATTATCTCTTTTTAAAGAAAAAGGATCATAAATAACTCCGTTGTCGCTTCTTTTAACACTATCAACTTCTGTAGCCTGGGCTTCAATAGACATATTTTTATGTATTATTCCTATGCCACCTTCTCTTGCTATGGCTATTGCCATTTTAGATTCTGTTACAGTATCCATGCCGGCACTCATTATAGGTATATTGAGTTTAATCTTTTTAGTAAGATCAGTTGTAAGATTGACTTCTTTGGGAAGTATTTTTGAATGTTGCGGAACTAATAAGACGTCATCAAAAGTTAAAGCTTCTTTTAAGAGTTTTATGTCCATTTTGTCTCCATTTTATGCTTGCGTTACATACGTTATATTATATTTTGTACTATTTAGTTATTGTACGTTTTAAGATTGCATAACAGTTATTATTATAATATAGACAGAACTATAGCTAAATAGAACAAAAGCTCCGACGGCTGGACTCGAACCAGCAACCAATCGGTTAACAGCCGATTGCTCCACCATTGAGCTACGTCGGAATTTACCATGATTATATTTCGTGTTTGTTTTTTTTGGCATGAATAAGTTTCAATTCCACATTGATTATACTTAATTTTAAAGAAAATTTCAAAGGTAATAATTAATATAATGCTTGATTAAAATAATATATTATAAGTTCAATTTTCAGGTTATTACTAAAGTTCGTTTGGTTTTGTTTATTGTGCTTTTTACATATTTGTTGGATTGTGTTATAATACAAGAGTATGTGTAATATAATGTGTGTAGATTTATATTATGTTATGAGTTCAGGTTATGGTGTAAAAATGTAAATGTAAAATGAATGAATGACTGGAAGAATTTAAAGACTGAAATGTTAAAAAATGGTTAAATAAGTGAGGTTTAAGAGAGATGAGGAGTGACCAGATAAAGAAGGGTGTGATAAGGGCGCCAAATAGAAGTTTGTTATACTCTACAGGAATGAGTCCGAAAGATTTAGATAAGCCTTTTGTGGGAATTGTTTCGTCATTTACTGATTTAGTTCCAGGTCATATTACAATGCGGGATTTGGAAAGATATATAGAAAGAGGTATTGCAGCAGGTGGTGGAGTTCCTTTTATTTTTTCGGCTCCTGCTGTTTGTGATGGTATAGCCATGGGACATAGTGGCATGTATTATTCGCTGGGTTCAAGAGAAATAATTGCAGATTTAATAGAAACAGTCACAAACGCACATATGTTAGATGGTCTTGTTCTTTTGTCAAACTGTGATAAAGTTACACCTGGAATGCTTATGGCGGCATCAAGACTTAATATACCTTCACTTGTTGTTACTGCGGGTGCTATGATGACAGGTATGCATGAGAAAAAAAGACGTTCCATGGTAAGAGATACATTTGAAGCGGTTGGGCAATTTCAATGTGGTAAAATTACTGAAAAACAACTTGAAGAATTGGAAATGACAGCATGTCCAGGAGCGGGGTCCTGTCAGGGTATGTACACTGCTAATACTATGGCGTGTTTAACTGAAGCAATGGGTATGTCCATGGAAGGTTGTGCTACTGCTCTAGCTGTTAGCGCAAAAAAGAAAAGAATTGCTTATGAGTCTGGTATAAGAGTTGTAAAGCTTATAGAGAAGGATATAAAGCCTTGCGATATTTTGACGATGAATGCTTTTAAAAACGCAATTTCTGTAGATATGGCTTTAGGTGGCTCTACAAATACGGTATTGCATCTTCCTGCAATAGCTAACGAGTTGAATATGAAGTTGCCGCTTGAATTATTTGATGAAATTTCTAGGAAGATTCCACAAATTGCTTGTCTAGAACCAGCTGGTGACCATTATATGGAAGATTTGGAGGATGCTGGGGGGGTGCCAGCTGTACTCTTTGCAATTAAGAAAAATTTGGTTCATTCTAAAACTGTATCTGGGCGTGACGTAATTGAAATTGCAGAGTCAGCTGAGATTTTAGATGAAAATGTAATAAGATTAAAAAATCCTTATAAGTCTGAAGGTGGTATTGCAGTTTTAAGAGGGAATATTGCTCCTAATGGTTGCGTTGTTAAACAAGCTGCTTTGAGTGATAATATGAGGGTTTTTTCAGGTAGAGCGCGAGTGTTTGATTGTGAAGATGACGCTATGAAGGCTATACTTGCTAAAAAAATTATTTCGGGCGATGTTGTTGTAATAAGATATGAAGGACCCTCAGGAGGGCCTGGGATGAGAGAAATGTTGAGTCCCACAAGTGCGTTACATGGTATGGGCTTGAGCGACTCTGTCGCTCTTCTTACAGATGGACGGTTTTCAGGTGGCACAAGAGGACCATGTATAGGACATGTCTCTCCAGAGGCTGCAGCAGGTGGTGCGATTGCTGCAATTAATGAGGGTGATGTAATAAACATTAACATACCGCAAAGGACATTAAATGTTGAATTGACATGTTCTGAATTAAAGAAAAGAATTGCTAAAGTTATAAAACCGGAACCTAAAATTAAAACTGGTTATATGGCGCGTTATGCTAGATTAGTGCAATCGGCAGATACTGGTGCTATATTAAAATAGAAAAGAGTCGTTTTTTTCTATTATTCTATTAATTAAAGCAATGTTTTAAATGATAACTTTTTGAAGTATTCTATTTTGCGTTGTAAGGATCTAACATAAGTATTTATAACATATATAACATAAAATTATTACTAAAGAGTAAGATTTGTGGTGCATAAGTGATGTGTTTTTGCCTAAAGCACTTAATGTTTAAGTTTTTGAGAGATTTTTTATTGACATGGCAATGTTTGACAATGTGTGTGTTAAAATAGAGTCACAAAGTTATGAGTTATTTTAAGTTTAAATAGATGATTAAGGATGAAATACTGGTATGGTAAAGAGGACAGGAGCTCAGATTTTGGTTGAAAGTTTATTAAAAGAGAATGTTGAAGTAGTATTTGGACTTCCTGGTGGACAGGTGTTGCCAGTGTTTGACGCGATTTATGAGTCAGAATTGAATTTTATTTTAGTAAGACATGAGCAGGCGGCTTCACATATGGCTGATGGATATGCTCGTTCTACAGGTAGACCAGGAGTATTTATAGTTACTTCAGGTCCAGGAGCTACAAATATAGTTACGGGACTTTGTAATGCATATATGGATTCTGTTCCTTTGGTGGGGATTAGTGGACAGGTTGCAACTAGTGTTATTGGTCAAGATGCCTTTCAAGAAGCAGATATAACAGGTATTACAAGACCTGTGACAAAGCATAATTTTTTAGTTAAAAATGTAAGTGATTTAGCAAAAACTTTGAAAGAAGCGTTTTATATTGCAACTACTGGGAGACCAGGTCCTGTTTTAGTTGATATTCCAATTGATGTACAACGTGCTTCTTGCGAGTTTGCTTATCCTAACAAAGTTGATATACGCTCTTATAAACCTAACTATAATGGACATCCAGTACAGATTAAGAAAGCAGCTGAGGCTATAAATAAGAGTGAGCGACCTGTACTTTACATAGGTGCTGGTACTATTGTTTCCAATGCAGAAAATGAAATTTTTGAAATATCAAAAAAAGCCAGTATTCCTGTAACAAATACTCTATTGGCTATTGGAGCATATCCACTTGACACGAGTTTAAGCTTGGGAATGTTAGGAATGCATGGAACTTTTTATGCCAATAAGGCAATGCAAGTGGCAGATGTTATTATAGCTGTCGGTGCAAGATTTGATGATAGGTGTACAGGGAAAGTTTGTGAATTTGCTAAAAAGGCTAAAAAAATTCACATTGACATAGATCCTACAGCTATATCGAAAATTGTTGATGCTGATATACCTGTAGTTGGTGATGCAAAAACTGTTTTAAAGGAAATGATTGCTTTTATAGATAGTAAAGATAGAAAAGATTGGCTTAATATAATTGATGCATGGAAAACTGAACATCCTTTGTGGTATAACAGGAATGATGATAAACTTCATCCACAATATGTGGTTGAAAAAATTTCTGAACTTACAAAAGGAGAAGCAATTGTTGTGACGGAAGTTGGACAACATCAAATGTGGGCAGCGCAATATTATAGGGCTAAGAATTCACGTTTATTTTTAAGCTCTGGAGGACTTGGGACTATGGGCTTTGGTTATCCTGCTGGTATCGGAGCAAAGTTTGGGAATCCTGATAAGGAAGTTATAGTTGTGGCGGGCGATGGCTCTTTCCAAATGAATATGCAGGAGATGGCTGTAGCTGTATTAAATGATATTAATGTCAAAGTTGTTATATTAAATAATCAATATCTTGGGAATGTGCGTCAATGGCAAGAAATGTTTTACAGTAAAAGATATTCACATACTTGTCTTGCAAAACGTAAGAGATGTCAAAAATGGTGTAATTCACCAAAAAGGGATACCTGTCCAGTTTATGTTCCTGATTTTTTAAAGTGGGCACAAAGTTATGGTGCTTCGGGAATACGTGTAACTGAAAAAAAAGATGTAGAGTCTGCTTTAAAAGAGATGCTTAAGACGAAAAATTCTGTCGTTCTTGATGTATGGATTGAAATGGAAGAAAATGTTCTCCCTATGATCCCCGCAGGTGCGTCTCTTGATAGTATTATTATGCGCATGAACGGGTAACTAAAATTTGCTCTTTTGCTATAAATTATTGTTTTGAATTAGTTTAGTGAGTTTGTTTAGAGAGGAGGATATGTGCGCCATACAATTTCTGTTTTAGTTGAAAATAAATTCGGTGTTCTGGCAAGGATATCTACTCTTTTTGCAGCACGTGGATTTAATATAGATTCTCTTGCGGTAGGTGAAACTGAAGATCCGGCAATTTCAAGGATGACTATTGTCGTAAAAGGTGATGACTGTATTCTTGAACAAGTTACAAAACAGCTTAATAAACTTGTTGATGTAATAAAGGTTAATGAATTTAATGATATTGAATATGTTGAGAGGGGCAATTGTCTTGTAAAAGTAAGTTTAAGCAGGTCTAATCGCAACGAAATTATGCACATGGTAGAAATTTTCAGATCAAAAATTATTGATATATCACAGAATTTTGTCATTGTCGAGGTAACTGGTAGTGAAGATAAGATTAGTGCTTTCATAAGAAAGGTTATGCCTTATGGTATAAAAGAAATGTGTAGAACGGGTGTTATTGCTTTAGGTCGTGGTCACAATATTATCAAAGTGAGTAAATAAAGTTGAAGTATGAAAATGAAAGTAAATGAGGAGAAAGGAAATGACAGTGGCGAAAATGTATTATGAAAGTGATGCTAATTTGGATTTTTTGCAAGGTAAAACCATCGCTGTTTTAGGCTATGGGAGTCAAGGACATGCACATGCTTTAAATCTCAAAGATTCTGGTTTAAATGTTATAGTTGCGCAAAGATCTGGTGGGGATAATTATAAAAAAGCTATAGAGGATGGCTGGAAACCATTAAGTGTTGCTGAAGCAGTTAAACAAGCAGATTGGGTTCATATTCTTTTGCCGGATGAGGTTCAAAAAAAAATTTGGGAAGAAGACATAAAACCGAATATTAGAAAGGAAGCAATTTTGAGTTTTTCGCATGGTTTCAATGTACGCTTTAAGCAGATAGTTCCTATGCCGAACTTAGATGTAGTTATGATTGCGCCTAAAGGTCCTGGACATTTGGTGAGGAGACAGTATGAGGAAGGTAAAGGTGTACCATGTTTAATAGCTATAGAGCAAAATGCAAGCGGGAAAGCAAAGGATTTAGCTCTTGCATATGCGAAAGGTATAGGAGGTACTAGAGCGGGGGTATTAGAGACAACTTTTGCTGAAGAGACAGAGACTGATTTGTTCGGCGAGCAAGTTGTTCTTTGTGGCGGGCTTGTAGAATTGATAAACTCTGGATTTGAAACCCTTGTAGCTGCTGGCTATCAACCTGAAATAGCTTATTTTGAATGTTTACATGAAGTAAAACTTATTGTAGATTTAATATTTGAGGGTGGTTTTAGTAAGATGAATTATTCTGTTTCAGATACAGCCGAGTACGGTGAATATGTGAGTGGAAAAAGGATAATAAATGATACTACTAGGAAGGAAATGAAGCGAATTTTGGCTGATATCCAGTCTGGCAAATTTGCAGAAGATTGGCTTAAAGAAAATAAAGCTGGTAGACCATCTTTTGCTAAATTAAGAAAAGAAATAAATGATAGAATGGTTGAGAAAGTTGGGGCGAGACTACGTTCTCAGATGGCTTGGATAAAAAGTAAAAATTAAAGGAACAAACTTAAATAGGACTGTATTTGTGGTAATATCGAGGTGAAGATTTTATTGTTTAAATTATTGAAGTTGTTTATTGTAGTGTTAATTATTGGTACAGCTTTTTATTTTGCTTTTAATATAGTTATTGGGTCTTTAGTTCGCAATAAAAAAGAGATTGTTGTACCTAATGTTGTTGGAAAAAATCTTTATAAAGCATTAGAGGAACTTTCAAGTGTGGGTTGCGGTCTAAAAAAAGAAAGTGAAGAATTTAACCAGAATGTGCTTTCTGGAGTAATTTTAAGACAAGATCCTCCTGCTGGTATGATAGTCAAAGAAGGGAAAGTTGTTAGAGTTTCTATAAGTAAGGGCGGAGAGATGGTTTATGTTCCAAATCTTGTTGGTCAAACTGTTCGATCTGCAGATATTTCCTTGAAAAATGCAGCTTTAGTTATTGGTGAGGTTTCAAAGAAGTATTCTATTATGGTAAATAAAGGTATACTTATTTCGCAGGATGTTGAGCCTGGATCTGCGATAGGCAAATATTCAGTTGTAAACGTTGTTGTTTCAGATGGTGCTCCTCCGGAAGGAATAATTCTTATGCCAAGCTTTTTGAATAAAAATATTGGTGAGGCTAGAACCTGGGCTTTTCAGCGAGGTGTAAACATAAATATTATTGCAGATAGTGGTGATGTTTCTTCTAAACCTAATATTGTTGTAAAACAGTTTCCAGAGCCTGATGAAGATATAACAAGTTTTAAAAATATTGATTTATGGTTGGGTTAGTTCTTCTAGTAAAGTAATTAATTTGTAGATAGATTTTAATATACTTAATTTCTAAATGAGTGAATGAAAAAAATTATAATAGCCCCATCAATTTTATCGGCAAATTTTGCTACATTGGAATATGATGTAAAAATGATAGAAAATTCTGAAGCGGAGTGGGTACATATCGATATAATGGATGGGCATTTTGTGCCAAATATTACTATAGGTCCTTTAGTTGTAAAGTCATTAAGAAATGTAACTAAACTACTATTTGATGTACATCTTATGATAGCCAATCCAGAGAAATATTGGTTGGAATTTTATAAAGCAGGAGCAGATTTAATAACTTTTCATACTGAAGTTTTAACTGACAAAAAGAAGTTAATAGATGATATAAAATCATCAGGTGCTAAGGTGGGTGTATCTCTAAAACCTAAAACTTCTATTTCAGACATAGAGTATTTAATTCCTTATGTTGATTTAGTTTTAGTCATGACGGTTGAACCGGGCTTTGGAGGACAATCTTTTATTAATGATATGGTTTATAAAATAAAAGATTTAAGAAAAATCATTGATGAGAATAACCATAGCTGTTTTATAGAAGTTGATGGTGGGATTAACTCTCAGACTGCTTCAATTTGTATTAATGCTGGTGCAGATGTACTAGTTAGTGGGAGTTATATTTTTTCAGCTGAAAGCCCGAGACTGGCACTAAAATCTCTTTTGATATGATAAAAAAAAAGTTTATCGTTTTATTTTTTTTGCTTTTGGCCATGGTTTTTTCAACTTATTTGCATGTAGGAAGTGCAGAAAGGCGGTCTGGTATTTCATCAAAAGTTATTAATGTACTTATTGATGAGGAACCATTTTTAGGTGTGAGTATTTATAAAGTTTCTCAGCAAACGAATTATTTTTCTATAAAGGAAGTTGCTAGGATGTATAATGCTGTTCTTAAGTGGAAGCCTGTAAGTTCTCAAGTGACGATGTATCTAAACAATAGTAAAATAGATATTAATGCGAACAGTGCTAGAGTTGTTATGGGTAAGCAAGAAAAAAAAATGTCTCTTCCTTCAAGGTTTATAAATAAAGATATTTATGTCCCACCAGAATTTCTTACCTCAAAAGAGTTTGCAAAAATTGCCAGAGCTGATGTTATATGGAATTCTACATCTTCGCTACTAAAGATAACACATCACTCAAATATTTCGTCTGTGCAATATTTTACAATGCCAGAAAGTACTCAAATTGTTATTCAGCTTGAAGCGCCTTTATCTTATAATGTTTTGAAATCTTCTGGAGCTTTAGTTATAAAAATATCAAGAGGTAGAGTACGGCGCAATTTAATACACGTAAATAACGGTGTTATAAAAGATATAATGTGTAGTACCGAAGGAAAGTTTGCCTTAATAAAAATCAGTCTTCAACAACCTCCAAAACTTATTAAAACCTCACTACTTTCAAGACCTGATAGAGTATCTGTTGATATTGTGCATTCTAATAATGTCGATTTAGAGGCTAGTTTAAAGGAAACAGTTATTGTTGAGCCTAAAAAAGAACTAGAAGTCTCGTTAGATGAAAAGGTAATTAATGGCGATTTAACTTCCCCTGAAAAATGTGGACAAACACAAATGGACGAAACTATACCTTTAATTGAAAATGATGAAGATAATAAAGATCTTAAAAAAATATCTGTTGCAAAATTTGAGAATAATAACATAATTGATGATAGTTCTTCAATGATTGACGATACTCAAAATACAGTTGCAGGAGTCATACCTAAGCAGCAGAAATGTAATAGTAATAAACGTAAAAAAATTATAGTTCTTGATGCTGGGCATGGAGGCGAAGATCCAGGTGCTATAGGTCCAAATGGTACGAAGGAAAAAGATATAAATCTTGCTATAGTTTATGAACTCAAGACTCTTTTTGACAATAATAATGATTACGAAGTGGTTCTTACGAGAAAAGACGATACCTTCATTCCTCTCGCTGGAAGAACTAATATAGCTAACGATAGAAAAGCTGATTTATTTGTATCTGTGCATTGTAATGCAAACTTTGATAGAAGTGTAAATAGTTTTGAAGTTTATGTTCTTTCTGATAAAGCCAATGATTCTAGAGCTGCTGCAACTGAGGTTCTTGAAAATTCTGTTTTAGAAATTGAGAAGGTGCGGACTAAAAACCATACTCTAGTCCAGAATGTGTTTTGGTCTCTAGGTGTAAATGAGTACTTAAATGATTCTCTAGAGTTATGCGGTTTTATAGTTTATGAAACTAAACAAAGGCTTAAGATTCCAAGTAAAGATCCCAAACAAGCCAATTTTTATGTATTGAGAGGAACTCATATGCCTGCTGTACTTGTGGAAAGTGCTCATATAAGCAATTATGCTCAAGAGGCAAAGTTTGTTTCTTCCAGTAAGTTTATTGCAGCAGTGGCTAATTCTGTATATGAAGGTGTAGTTAAGTATTATGCGAATAAAGACAAAAAACGAAACTACGAATAACAATCCGATAGGGATTTTTGACTCTGGATTTGGTGGACTTACAGTAATGTCTGCGATCAATGAAACTCTTCCTTTAGAGAATCTTATTTATTTTGGTGATACAGCTCACGTTCCTTATGGGTCAAAGTCAAAAAATATTGTAATAAGATATTCTAAAGAAATAACTGCTTTTTTAATAAAATACAAAGTTAAACTGATTGTAGTAGCGTGCAATACAGCATCTGCTTTTGCCCTACCATTTTTAAAAAAAACTTTAAAAATGCCTGTTTTAGGTGTAATTAAACCTGGATCAAAAGCTGCGGTATTTGCATCTAGGAATAAAAAAATAGGTGTGATAGGGACGGAGGGTACTATAAATAGCAGATCCTACTTGCGAGAAATAAATAAAATTTCTAGATGTAGAGTATATCAGCAAGCATGTCCATTATTAGTTCCACTTATTGAGGAGGGGTTGAATGATGATAAAATTACAGATATTGTAGTGAAAAAGTATCTAGAGCCTCTTTTAGATAAGCGAATTGATACTCTGGTTTTAGGATGTACACACTATCCTCTTTTGAAGCATATTTTGAAAAAAAATGTGGGGGAAAAGGTTGTTCTTATAGATTCTGCAAAAGCTACTGCATATGAGATTAGAAATACATTGTATAAGAGATGTCTCTTTGCAAATTCAAGAAGTAAAAAATTTTTAAGGTTTTATGTGAGTGACAATCCTGATAAATTCAAGACTATAGGTAGTCGTTTTTTTTCTAAGAAAATTCTTAACGTTAAAAAAATAGAGATGGCTTGTTAAGAGGTATAAAAATGAAATATAAAGTTTCGGTTGAAAAAAAATTTTCTTCAGCTCATTGTTTGCGAGAATATAAGGGTAAATGTGAGAACTTGCATGGACATAACTGGAAAGTCAGAGCTACTTTTTGCGGAAATGAACTTGACGTTACTGGTATGCTCATAGATTTCACAGATATTAAAATGCGTCTCAATAAAATCATGGAATTTTTAGATCATAAATTTTTGAATGAAATTGATCCTTTTGATAAAATTAATCCAACTTCTGAAAATATAGGTGCGTTTATATTAGAGCAGCTTAAATGTATAGAAACGGAAAGTGCAAAAGTTTATGAAGTTGAAGTCTGGGAGAATGAGTCAACTTCTGCGACGATAATAATAGAAGACTGAATAATGTACAAAATATAGTAAGGTTATGTAAGGTTCCCTTTATTTTGTTTTAACTTTGTTACACAATAACCACATTTCTAGATATTGAGATAACATATATTATATAACGTAAAAAGAGACTATTTAGGTTGTGCCAATTTGCCTTTAGTTCTCTTTAATATTGTGGTCGCTCTTCATTTTATTGTTATTGCGCTAAATTGTCAATTCCCGTTTGTTTTTTTTGTTTATGATATCTTTTATTATTATTAGATATGGTTTTTACTATTTTAATTGCTTGCTCTCTTGTGAGTTTAGGGTTTTCTAGTTGTATTTCCTCTATTTTATTTTTTACGTTTTGTACCCACTTCCCTGCAGGACTATCAAATATTCTTATTATTTCTTTCCCAGTTAAAATTGGGTTATTGTATAAAATGTTCTTTGATTTTAGATCTTTAATCCTTTTTTTAATTTCGTTGATTTTTATAAGATTATTGTTTTTAAAGTATGTTTTTGAAAATTCAATTGTTAAATCTAATTCATTTCCACATTTCTTAGCGAATTTTCGTATCATACCGTCACTCCAATTGCTTGAGTATGTTTTGGTATATATACTATTTTGTACAACAGATACGGTTTTTTTTATGAATTTTTTTGAATATCTTAATCTGCGTAAAATAAGTTTAATTTCTTTGATATTTTCATTATTGTGTTTATATGGATAAGTTTTGTCACATTTTGGATATTTTGTAATACCATGCATTAAAACTGCCGTTCTTAAAACTATATCATTCCTCATGCAGTCCATAATATCCATAGTGCGAGCAAAATCGCTTGCTTGATATTTTTTCATTTGTTTTAACTTTTGTAGTTCTGGTAAAATATTGTTTAATAAATTAATTTTTAACATTAGTATAAATGCTTTTGACGGGTTGTTTGCAGTTAAAATTTTATTAATCTCATCTCTTATGCGTTCTGATGAAACAATCTTAATACGTGATACTGACATTTTCATTGCATTGAAAGTTTGAGGTTCAATTTTGAAATTAAGTTGTAAACTTTGGCGCACAGCACGTAGAATTCTTAAAGGATCTTGCTTAAATATTATTTCAGCATTTGCAGTATCAGTTACTCTTATAATTTTGTTTTTAATATCTTTGATACCTTGGTGAGTAAGATCTAATATTTTCATGTCACTTAGTCTTAAAAACAGGGCATTAATTGTAAAATCACGTCTTAAAGCGTCTTGTTTTAAAGAAGCAAGTTGAGTGTAAGGATTTCTAGAATTCATATTGTAATACTCTTTTCTAGGCATGACAAATTCTATTTCCTTATTATCAAGATATAATTTAGCAGTTCCGAATTTTTCAAATAAGATTGGTTTTGAGAGTTTATACTTATTTGCCAAGATTCGAGAAAAGTTGATCCCAGGTAGTTTTTTGTCCATTTCTGTTTTACCGCCACAAACTATAATGTCTAGATCTTTGGGTTCTCTATTGATAAATAAATCTCTTATAAATCCGCCTGCTATGTACGCTTCAAAACTGTTTTCTAGTGCGGTAATAGAAATTTTATGAATTATTGATTTGTAGCATTGAGGTATAATTATACTTTTCATGTGTATTTCATTGTAACATAATCATAATAATAATATAAACTTGCCTGACAAATTAGTAGTTGGTAGTAGTTTTTAGTGTATTGTGTATTTTTACTAATTTAAATTGGCAATTAGAGAATAACATAAAAATATATATGTATGAATGTGAGAAATGGTCTAGTTAGGAAATAAAAAAGGTGTGTAGATTATTTATGAATTTTAATTCTTGGACTAGTAAGCTAAAAAATCTCATGATTTTGATTTGCCTAAAAATTAGACAGTGAGAACATATAAAAAAAGAGTTCTATAATTTTCATAGAGTGAAAAAGAAAGAAAATGATTTTAATAAGATGTATTTGCTTTATCTGATTTATGATAAAAAATAGAACAAGATGAAAATCTATTATACTTAATTTTAAAAAAGATAGCAAGAGATGAGATGTGTAAAAACCAACAGTGTTTAGATAAACTTATGAAAGGGGGACCAGTGCCTTCTAATTATCCGGGTGTCAATAGTTTTTATGTTTATTTTTTTTGATAAACAATTAAGGCATGACGTCGTTTATAATCATAAAAAACTTTTTGTAATGGTAAGGATTATTTTCACGAACAATTCTTGTTGAGAGTGCTAATGCTATAAATGTATTAATGTGGAACTTTTTATGATAAACTGATCTCGAAAGCGAAAGATTAGGACTAACATGTAACATGTTAAACTTAAAATATATGAATATCAGAGAGAATATAATAAGTTTGTAAAGTGATTGGATTATAAGAAAACTTATAGAGACTTTCTTAAAAAGATGACAATGAACAAAATGGAAATTATTTACTATTCAAAGCAATAGCTAAATTATAATATAAAAGGAAAAAGACTGCGTTAAGAGCGTATGAAACATTTAATTTACATGTAGAAGTTTATTATGGTTTTGTCTGGTACTTAAAAAAGTATTCTTGGATTTAGGAATAGAAGTACTTTAAATAACCTTATACTTTTAATATTATAGAAAATGCACGTGTATTTAGTATTAAATTTAATTCTCTATTTATTTCTAATTCTATACAACAACTTTTAATTCTAAAAGAGTTCTGAGAAGAGATATAAGTGCTTAGCATTAATTAAGCCTTAGTTTAATTGTTTGTATTTTATAATCTCTTTCAAGCACTATTTCAAGTATATCTCCACTGTTTAATTGGTTTAACATTTTATTGATATCGTTTACATTATTTATATTTTGGTTATTAATTTTTATTATGATATCTCCAATTAGAATATTTTTGCTAAATGCAGGAGTGCCTTTATAGACGACTTTTACAAAGATACCATTATTGCGCTTATATTTCTGTCTCATTTTGGCTGTTAAATTTGTATATTCTATTCCAAAACTTAACTTTGATTTTGATGTAAATTTAACGAAATAGTATATGATATAGTCATATTTTGGCACGGTGTAAACATAGGCGTTATGTTTTTTTAATCTAGTTGTATAGTTGGTAGTGTATGAATTTGAGTTACTATTATCGTTGCCATAGAGATAAACTAATCCGTAATATTTTTTAGGTTTAGTATGAAGATAATAGCTTGCCCCAACTCCATTATGTGTATAATTAACGCTGTATATTGCAAGCGTAGCACCTGTTGCTTTGCATTGGCGTCTTATAATGCGTGTTATATTTCTCTTACTTTTTTTAGGTCCGTTGAAACTTGTACAACCTATACAGTAATAATGATTTGAGAGTATTTCATGAAAATCGTCTTTTAAATTATTTGATAAAAGTATTTCTGGCTCAGTATTAGGTGTAAGAAGTGTTACGTCATTTAAATTTCTTGTATCAACATAAGGAGTATAAAAACTTGATAACGAGTAGCATGAATTCAACAAACAAAATGAAACTAAGAAAGACATAATTTTTATCATTTTTAATCTCCTACCTAACAGTTAACTTATCTTAATGACATTATAATATTATATAAGATAATGTGTGTTTCGTATTTGATATTAGACTAAAAATTTTATATTAATCTAAAACAATAACAATTATTTGCAACTTATATTTGGCAGAGTTTGAGGATGTTGAATGGTAAAGGTAAATATTAAAAAAAGAAGGTGTTTTAGTAATTTAAGTGCTTCCCTTGAAAATTATCTTGAAACTATTGCAGTACTCAAAAGAGAAAAAAAATATGCTAGAATAGGCGACATCGCAAAATCTTTAAATGTTAAGAGTTCAAGTGTTAATGTTGCTATTAGCTTTTTAGCTGAAAACGGGTTTGTGATACATGAAAAATACGGATATGTAGATTTGACTGATGAGGGAGAAAAAATAGCTTTAGAAGTTCAAACAAAGCATGACATATTGTATAGATTTCTGAATAGTTTATTATTCATAAATGGCAAAACTGCTTATAAAGAAGCTTGCCAAATAGAGCATTTAGTTGGAGTAGAAACTATACAAAGGCTTAAAAAACTGCATAATCTTTTAGAAAAGAATTTTCTTAAAAAGAAAGAGGATGTTGTCAATTTAAAAGAGTATTTGGAAAAATAGTAATAAAATAGATAGCAAGAGTAATTATGCAACAACATGTTAAATGTAGTTTGTTTTAGCAATAAGTTAGATTGAACTAAAATAATTGCATTTAACTAAAAGGAGAAGAGATGATATGAAACAATACATGGGAGTTTTACGTTATATTTACGGATGTTTACATAGATACTTAGCAAAGTTTTACTGTTGTAAGGATATTTATAGACATAATATTCATAGGAGCATAGAAGGTAAATCATTTGATTGTAACCATTTTCGGGTTCATGAGCCTATTCATGGATTTGACTCTTTTAACAAAGATATAGTTGACAATTTTACTAAGCTAAGTTGTGCTAATCCAGGAAAGTATAAACTACTTGTGACTTATTGTGATAGAAAACTTAAATATAGACTTCTTGAAATGGGTTTTATTCCAGGTGAAGGTTTAACTGTTATTAGTAATAGTGCTCCAAATGGAGGTGTGATGATTAAAATAAAAGGTGCTAAAATTGCTTTAAGTAATGAGGTTGCAGATAAAATTTTGGTAAGGGAGAAAATTAATTGAGTATATTAGAAAGAGATATTATTGTTGCTCTAGTGGGTAATCCTAACAGTGGTAAGTCGACAATATTCAATAGTTTAACAGAAGCTAATCAAAGCGTTGGTAATTATCCCGGCGTTACAGTGGAAAAAAAAGAAGGCTTAAAAAATCACAGAGGGTATAGTATAAATTTTATTGATTTACCTGGCACATACAGTCTTTCGGCGTATTCTGATGATGAAATAGTAGCGAGAGATTTTTTAATCAACGGGAAACCCGATATCGTAATTAATGTTATTGATGCTTCTAATATAGAGCGTAATCTTTACTTATTTACGCAGATCGCGGAGCTGAATGTTCCTATTATGATAGTCTTGAATATGATTGACATTCTAAAATTGCAGGGTAAAACTATAGATAAGGAAACTATGTCGAATCTCTTAGGAGTTCCTATATTTGCAGCATCGGCAAATAAAGGGATAGGGATAACTAGTCTTTTAGATTATATTGTGAACGTATTGGAAGAAGGGAAGCTAAAAAAACAAATGATAGCTAAAGTTGATTACGGTGAAAATATTAAAGAAGAAATTGATAAACTTGAAAAACTTATACTGAAAGATTCTCAACTTTCAAAATTCCCAAAAAGCTGGCTTTCAATAAAGCTTTTAGACAATGATCCTTTGGCATTAAAGCTTGTTTGTGAAGCGAAAAAAAAGAGTGTTATTTTGAGTCAACTTGAGAGAAGTAGAAGTCATATTAAAGAACATTTCGGTAAAGAAGCTGAGATTGAAATAGCCGACAAACGCTATGGTTTCGCAAATTCTGTTATAAAGACAGTTGTAAAAAAAACAGGTAAAAAAAAAGCTGATATAAGTGAGATTATAGATAATTTTGTGCTTAATAGATATCTTGGAATTCCTATTTTTGTACTTATAATGTATATAATTTTCAAGTTTGCGTTTGTTTTTTCAGAGCCTGTTATAAATGTTTTTGAAATGTTTTTTGAATGGCTTGGTAATATTGTCGGAAGCATTATTTCTGAAGAATCGACTAGATCTTTGGTTGTTGATGGAATGATTGGCGGAGTAGGTGGAATATTAGGACTTTTCCCATTAATATTGTTTATGTTTTTCGCAATAGCGTTTTTTGAAGATTCTGGATATATGGCTAGAGCTGCTTTCGTAATGGATAAAGTTATGAACAGGTTTGGTCTTCATGGCAAATCCTTTTTGCCATTAATGATTTCAATTAATGGATGTGCTGTCCCTGGTATTCTTGCTACTAGGACTTTAGATTCTAAACGTGACAGACTTATAACTATGTTTGTTGTGCCGTTTATGGTATGTGGAGCTAAAATTCCAGTATTTGCTTTGATTACTGGTGCTTTTTTTTCATCAAAAAACCAAGCAAGTATTATGTCTTTTGTATATGTTTTAAGCGTTATTATTGCTTTTGTCACTGCGAAACTATTAAGCACAACACTTTTGAAAGGCGAACCAGCTCATTTTGTTATGGAACTTCCTCCTTATCACATGCCTCAAATTAAGGGCTTACTTTTGAAGATGTGGGAGAGGAGTTGGTTATATTTGCGAAAAGCCGGAACCGTAGTAATGCTTATATCTGTTTTGATATGGACTGTATTTACCTATCCTAAAGCTCCTGTGAGTAAAAATTTGACAAAAAATGAAAAAGCTATGTTACAATTAAAATATAGTTTAGCAGGAAGAGCTGGAGAAATCTTAGAGCCTTTATTTAAACCTATAGGTATGGATGCCAATAGAGTAGTTGCGTTAGTGGCTGGACTTGCGGCAAAAGAGGTTATTGTTAGCACTTTGGGTACGATTTACTCTATTGAAAAATCTGATTCTTGTAATTCTAAATCTTTGAGAGAAAAAATTGCTTGTGACAAAAGCTGGTCACCTTTGAAAGGCTTAGTTTTTCTTATTTTTTGTTTAATTTATACGCCGTGTACAGCTTGTTTGACAGTTTTTTTTAAAGAGAGTAGTTCAAGTTACAAATGGCTTTCGCTTATTGTTGTAGGAAATGCAGTTTTTGCGTGGATAGCTTCATTTATTGTTTTTCAAGTGGGGATGCTGTTGGAAATAGGTGTATAGTTAAGTAGAGCTAAAATAAGGATACATATAAATTGGTATTTCGTTATTTCTACGTTTTTACTTAATTCTTGATTTGACTTAAGTCGATCATTTGAGGATTTGTAAATGTTACGAAGTATAACGTTAATTTTAGTTTTAATAATTGCTATTGTAATTTTATTAAGACATTTAACACTTAATAAAAGGTTATTGTTGTTGCAAAATGTAAAGTAAGGAAACGAAAGAGGTTCGTATCATGGCCGTAGTTGTAATTTGAAAATAAGTAATAAGAGCTCTTATTACTTATACTTAAAGATTTAATATAATTAAAAGATAAAATAATTTTGTTATGATAATAAAGCAGTGAACTAAAACGTAAATAAATTTTTAAAATGGAGCCAGTGGGAATTGAACCCACATCTTATCGTTGCGAACGACATGTTCTCCCGTTTAACTATGGCCCCTTTATACATAATGGTAAATAGATAAAAATGGTTGATGTGATATCATATCAATACTTTATTTTACATTAAATGACTAACTATAATGCATTAAGCTATATATACTATATATAAAATAAAAGACGTTGATTGAACATAATTCATAATTGTAATTGTAACATAAATTTGTATATTTGTTAAAACTTACACATATCGTTTTAAAGGGGTTTGCACTTTATGTCATATCTTGTTTTATCTAGAAAATTCAGACCTCAAAATTTTAATGAAGTTATAGGGCAGGAACATATTTCACAAACTCTTAAAAATACAATTTCTGAAAAACGCATTGCGCATGCTTATTTGTTTAGTGGACCTAGAGGTTGTGGTAAAACTACTATGGCCAGGATTCTAGCCAAAGCTTTAAATTGCAAAAAAGGGCCGATTACTGAACCATGTGGTGTATGCGAAAATTGTTTGGAGATTTCAAAAAGTGCTAGCGTAGATGTTTTTGAAATTGATGGGGCGTCAAATAACGGTATAGATGAGATAAGAGCTTTGAGGGAAAATGTAAAATTTTCAAGTGCTAATTCAAAATATAAAATTTACATAATAGATGAAGCTCATCAAATAACCACACAAGCGTTTAATGCTTTGCTTAAAACACTTGAAGAGCCTCCCAGTCATGTCGTTTTTATTATGGCTACAACTGAACAGTACAAAATTCCTGTCACTATTCTCTCGAGATGTCAAAGGTATAGATTTAAGCTTATATCAAATGCTGAAATTTCTTTTGCTATAAAAAATATAGGGCAAAAAGAAGGTTTTGAGATAGATGACGAGGCTGTAGACATAATAACTTCAGCGTCTGGTGGTTCTATGCGTGACGCTTTAAGTTTACTAGAGCAAGCTGTGTCTTCTAACTCATCTAGAATAACAGGTGCTTACGTGAGAGAATTGCTTGGACTTCTGCCAAGAGATATTTTAGCTTCTGTTACCGAAAGTATTTCAAGTGGTGATATGCAAGAGATTTTAAAAATTGTTGGAGAAATTTTTGAGCAAGGGTATAATATTTTACAGTTTGCAAGAGATTTGAGAGATTATCTTAGGAAAATTATGGTTTATTCTATAAATCCGTCAGTTATTGAAATTTCGTCTGATGACAAAAAACTTTTTGACGTTCAAAAAACTTTGTTTTCTATTTCACGTCATATCCGTATGAATAATCTTTTGTCAAAAGCTCTCGAAGAAATGCGTTGGCATGATCAGCCTAGGATTCTTATTGAGATTTATCTCCTTAAAATGTCAGAGCCGTATTATAATGTTGGTGAACTTATAGATAGAATTATTGAGCTTGAAAAGAATGTTAAGATTGATGATAAGGTTGAATCTATTTCCGAGAATCAATATAAGTGTAAGGAACTTATTGCTAATAAAGCTTCAAATCCTGTGGAAAATTCTAAAAATTTGATAGCTATATGGGGTGAGATTGTTTCTGAGATAATAAAAAAGCATCCGCTTAGAGGGTCATCTTTGAAAAATGCGTTAGTTGAAACGGTTGGTATTTCGTCTATACAAATGACAGTTTTAAAACAGTTTGATTATGATGGAGTTTTGGAATTTAAGGATCAGATTTTGAAACTTTTCCAAAAGAAAACTGGTTCAAATATAGAAATTAAAGTTCTTATTAAAAAAAAAATGATCAAAAATAAAGCAACAATTCAGGAAGATGTGGTTACTAATGAAGGGGTGGGAGTACCAGATACTACTTGTAGCTTAAAAAGAAATACTATTAAAGATGAAAAGAACTCAATACCTAAGTATATAGAAGAAATAGCTAAAGACTTCGGTGCTGTTGCTAAAAAAGTTTAAAGGTTTTTTCACATTAGTAGTGAGTAATTCTTTCATCTTTTCTTTGTAATCTTATTGATTTTTCTGCATTATTAGTGATGTGATATAGATCCTATAAAATAATTAATATGTAGAGGTTTTATTTATATGAACAGACCTCAACCTGTAGAGAAAATGGTTGAAGTGATAAAAAAACTGCCAGGTGTAGGACCTAAAATGGCAGAGCGTTTAAGCTACCATATACTAAAAATGTCTCACGGCGAAGTTGAAAGGCTTATAGGTTCTATACAAAAAGCTAGGCAAACGATAAAATGTTGTAATATCTGTTACAACTTAAGTGAGTATGATCCTTGTTTTATATGTTCCGATGTTACGAGAGAGCAAGATATTATATGTGTTGTTGAAACCCCACAGGATTTGATAGCTGTTAGTAAAGTTAAAAATTACAAAGGGCTTTATTTTGTGCTTGGAGGTGCCTTGTCACCTCTTGATGCTGTTGGTCCAGACGATATAAGAATTGATAAATTGATTAAAAGATTAAAAAATGGTAAGCTGAGCGAAGTTATAATTGCGACAGATACAGACTCTAAAGGTGAAATGACTGCTGTTTATCTGGCGGAAATTATAAAAAAGTTAGGCATTAAGGTCACAAGATTAGGATATGGTTTACCGGTTGGTGGCGATATTGAGTATGCTGATGAAGTAACTATTTCTCGTGCCATTGTGGGTCGCACAGAGATGTAAAAAGGTTTTATGCTTTTAAAAAAATACAGAAGAGCAAAAGAAAAACGTTATTAAAATGTCTAGTGTGTTTTTAAAACTTATGTGTATTCTCGTGTAAGTCACGCATATGAATAAAGGAGCAAAGTAATGTCAGCAAAGATGATTGAGATTCGTTGGCACGGACGTGGTGGGCAAGGTGCAAAAACTGCTGCACTTTTGTTTGCTGAAACGATAATGGCAACAGGTATGTACATTCAAGCGTTTCCTGAGTATGGACCTGAAAGAATGGGTGCTCCTGTACAATCTTTTAATAGAATAAGTGAAGATCCTATTATAATTCATTCAGGGATTAAAGTTCCAAATTATGTGGTTATTTTAGATTCATCTCTTATAGAATCAGTTCCGGTAACAGACGGTTTAGATAAAAGTGGAAAAGTTATAGTGAATACTTCTTTGAGTACGTCAGAAGTTGCAGAAAAACTTGATATAAGTATAAATCAAGTTTATGTAGTAAACGCAAGTCGAATTGCTTTGGAGACAATAGGAAAAGATATACCTAATACTCCTATGCTTGGTGCTTTGGTAAAAGTTATAGGAACATTGGATATTGATGGTGTTTTGAAGAATGTAAAGACTAAACTCATGGTAAAATTTAGACATAAACCTGGAATTGTGGAAGGCAACCTTGCGTCTATAAAAATGGCTTTTAATGAGGTAAAAAGCTAGTTTTGTAAAAAGTGTTTCCATCAGATTTATTTACAAATTAAGTTTGTGAATATCAGAGATTTTTGTGGTTGTAAAATTGAAATAAATTGTGTAAAAAGATGAGTTTCTTGGAGAGAGGAGTATATAGTGAGAAAAGAAGAAAATAAAAAATTGACAGCTGCTGAGCTTCCTGTAGGTGGAATAGTTGAGGCGGGAACTGCGATTAATTTTCATACTGGAAGTTGGCGTTCTCAAAGACCTGTATGGAATAAAGATAAATGTATTAGTTGTTTAATATGTTGGATTTCGTGTCCTGACGGTTCTATTAAAATTGTCCTAAATGAAAAAGGAACTAGTGTTGTTAATGGTATAGATTATGATAAATGCAAGGGCTGCGGAATTTGTGCAAAAGAATGTCCAACTAAAATTAGTGCTATTGCTATTGAACAAGAAAGGAAATAAGTACGTAAAAAAAAATAATGTGTATTTTAAAAATTTTGACATCTCAAAAGTCCTAACTTATTTAGTAGAGATGTTTCTTGAAAAATGACGTGTGCTTAATAAGGAGCTAATAAAGATGATGAAGACAGCATATTCAAAAGGTAATCTTGTTGCAAAAACTGGCAATGAGGTCATGGCCGAAGCCTTACGTCAGATAGAGCCAGATGTGGTGGCTGCATATCCTATAACTCCAGCTACGGAAATAGTGCAAATATTTTCACAATTTGTTGCAGACGGTACTGTAAAGAGCGAATATGTGGCAGTGGAAAGCGAGCATTCTGCTATATCAGCGACAATAGCGGCTTCTGCTGCTGGTGCAAGAGCTATGACAAGTACCTCTTCACAAGGATTGTGTCTTATGTGGGAGATGCTCTATATAGCTTCAGGACTAAGACTTCCAATAATTATGGCAGAAGTTAATAGGGCGATTTCTGCACCTATTAATATTAATGCTGACCATTCTGATACAATGGGTGCGAGAGATACAGGTTGGATTCAAATATACTCAGAGAATTCTCAAGAGGCTTATGATAATATAATTCAGGCTACAAGAATAGCCGAGAAGGCTAAACTTCCTGCACTTGTGGCTATGGATGGATTTATTACTTCTCACTGTATGGAGGTTGTAGAAACTTACCCTGATGCTGATGTGAAAGCTTTTGTTGGCGAATATAAACCCGAAAGATATCTTTTGGATGTTAAAAGGCCTTATACGTTGGGTTCAATTGATCTGCAAGATTACTATTTTGAGCATAGATATCAACTTGCTCAAGCTGTGATAGATGCTAGAGATATAATTTTAGATGTTGCGGAAGAATTTAAGAGAACTTTTGGGAGAGAATATAGTTTTTATGAGAAGTATATGCTTGACGATGCAGAAGTTGCAATAGTGATTATAGGTTCAGCGGCAGGAAATGTTAAAGCTGTAGTAAAAGAGTTAAGAGAAAAAGGAATTAAGGCAGGGGTTTTAAAAATAAGAGTTTATAGGCCTTTCCCTGCGAAGCAGATAGTAAAAGATTTAGCACACGTTAAGGTGATTGCAGTTATGGATAGGTCGGATTCTTGTTCTGGAGCATTTCCACCTGTTTATTCTGATGTTACTGCATCTTTGTATTCTGCAAGAGTCTTGGGTCCTAAGGTTTTAAGTTATATTTACGGTATAGGTGGTAGGGAGTTTTGTGATGAACAGGTAGTTAAGGTTTATGAAACGCTTGGCGAAGTTGCAGCAGGTTTAGAAAAATATTCTAGAGAGGTTGAGTATATAAACGTGAGAATAAAGTAATTGAAAATAAAAAGTTTTTTTTGTTGTTGTAAAAATGAGATGGCTTTGTATGTAAATGCCATTGTAATGTTAGTGTAAAGGGATGTTGACTCTTAGGAGAAAAATAAAATGGCAAATTTAAAAGAATTGAGTAGAAACCAAGTCCGTATAACAAGCGGGCATCGCCTTTGTGCAGGTTGTGGGGCAGGGATAGTAGCGAGGCAGACTTTGATAGCCATTGGCAGTACGCCAGTTGTCATTATAAACGCTACGGGATGTTTAGAAGTTTCAACTACGGTTTTCCCTTATAGTGCATGGAGGAGTCCATATTTTCACAGCGCATTTGAAAATGCTGCGGCAACTTGCAGTGGTGTTGAAGCTGCATATAAAAGTTTAAAGGCCAAAGGCAAAGTTAAAGAAGACATCAAATTTATAACTTTTGGTGGTGACGGTGGAACTTATGATATAGGGTTGCAGTCTTTATCTGGTGCAATGGAAAGAGGACACAGAATGCTTTATGTTTGCTACAATAATGAAGCGTATATGAACACTGGAATTCAAAGATCTGGAGCAACACCTAAAGGAGCACATACAACAACTGCTCCTTCTGGGAAGAAATATCAAGGTAAATCGCAGGATAAAAAAGATTTAACACAAGTTATGATTGCTCATAATATTCCTTACGTAGCACAATCTTATGTCGGAAACTGGAATGATTTTATGACTAAAGTTCAAAAAGCTTTGGCGATCGAAGGACCATCCTTTATAAATATTTTGACCCCATGTAGGTTAGGTTGGGGTTATAAACCAGAAGACACAATGGAAATTGCAAGACTTGCAGTTGAAACTTGTATGTGGCCTTCTTACGAAGTTGAAAATGGTGTATATAAAATAAACGTTGAACCTAAAGTGAAAAAACCTGTAACTGAATTTTTAAAGTTACAAGTAAGATTTAAGCATTTATTCAAGCCTGACAATGCTCATATTCTTGAAGAAATTCAGAGAAATGTGGATAAGAAATGGATTTTTTTACAACGTAGAGCGAAATCTACTTACGAGGCATAAATTTTTAGTAAATTACAAGAGAGCAGATAAGATTTCAAGCTGCTCTTTTTTATTATATATAAATGGTGTATGTGATTGCATTATTTTGGGAGTGGAATTATGGTTAGGTTTACTACAGCGGGTGAATCTCACGGAGAAGGAATTTTTGCCATTCTTGAGGGTATCCCCGCGGGACTTACAGTAAATTCTGAAGATATAGATTTGGAACTTGCTAGAAGACAGAAAGGTTGTGGCAGGGGTCAAAGAATGAATATAGAAACAGATTGTGTCAAGATTTTTTCAGGCGTGCGTTATGCAAAGACAATTGGTTCTCCGATAACTATGTATATTTCAAATAGAGATTTTAAGAATTGGTTGCATATAATGTCTACTGGATCTGTTGATTTGGATGGAACAACTCTCTTGAAACCGCGTCCTGGACATGCTGATCTAGCTGGACTTATGAAATATGGTGTTGGTGATTTTAGAGATATATTAGAAAGGGCGTCAGCAAGAGAAACTGCAGCAAGAGTGGCTGCGGGAGCCGTTTGTAAATTGCTTTTAAAGGCTTTTGGAATAAGTATATTATCTTACACGATACAGATAGGAAATGTTTTAGCGAATATATCTTCTATTAAGGAAAGTGATGTGCGGCATAGGACGGAAGCCTCTTATGTTAGATGTCCTGACGTGAGTGCAAGTAGGAGAATGGTTAAATTGATAAAAAAGGCTGGACGAAAAGGTGATACTCTTGGCGGTAAAATTACTATTGTAGTTAGTAATATTCCAGTGGGACTTGGGAGTCATACACAATGGGATTTAAAGCTTGATGGTCGTCTTGCACAGAGTTTGATTTCAATTCAAGCTATAAAAGCCGTAGAGTTTGGAGAGGGAACAAAACTTGCTTCACTTTTTGGTTCCTTTTCTCATGACGAAATTTTTTATAATAAAGTTAAGGGATTTTATAGAAATACAAATATGGCTGGTGGTATAGAAGGAGGCATGAGTAATGGAGAACCTCTTGTTATTACATGTACTATGAAAGCCATTCCTTCTCTGAGTAAGTCGTTGCACTCTGTAAACCTTGCTACAAAACAATCTGCTAAAGCTGAAGCTATAAGGAGCGATGTATGTGCGGTTCCGGCTGCTGGTATTGTAGCAGAAGCTGCAGTTGCTATTGAGTTAGCAAAAGCTTTGAAAGAGAAATTTGGTGGTGATTCTCTTGAAGATATGAAAAATAATGTGAATATATACAAGGAGAGATTGAAAACGCTATAATGAATTTAGTGTTTACCGGTTTTATGAGTACAGGTAAATCAAAAACTGGAAAAATTATATCAACAAAATTGCGATTCAATTTTGTTGATACTGATGTTTTAATAGAGGAAAAATTTGGCTTGTCAATACTTGATATTTTTAAAAATTTAGGGGAAGCCAGTTTTAGGCAACTTGAAACTAAAGTTATAGAGGAAGTTTCAAAAAATGATTCAATTGTGATTTCATGTGGTGGAGGCGTGGTTTTAAATTCTGAAAATATTGTGTTTTTGAGAAAAAGAGGAATAATAATTAACCTTTATGCTTCTGCAGAAGTTATTTATGAGAGATCAAAAAATGAGAATAATAGACCGCTTCTAAAGTGTAGAAATCCTCTAGAAGAAATAAAAAGACTTTTAAATATTAGAGAAAGTTCTTATAATAATTGCGATTTTTCTTTCAATACGGATAAATTAACGCCTACTGAAGTTGTAGATGAAATACTAAGTAACGATGCTGTTATGAAAATTTTGTTGTATGGTGAAAATAAATGTTAAAAAAAAAGATATTGAGTTTACTAGTAATGATTTTCACTTTTAGTTCTTTATCGTTTGCGAGTAAAGATTATGTAATAGATACTCCTACTGTGGATATATTAGATTGTGGTTTTGGAGATATTAGACTTAAATTTTTTTCAAATGGCAATCTTCTTTCCGGTGTAAATTTTGGTGTTTTTAAGCGACTTAATGTAGGCATGTCCTTGGAATTGTCTAGATTTATAGGAAAAAGTGGTGATGGATTAAAGGTTGCGCTTCCAGCTTTGCAAATTAAATTTAAAGCTTATGATGGGAATATGTGTTACCCAGGAATAGCAGTAGGTTATGATGGTCAGGGTTGTTTTTTTGATGGGAAGTGTAAAAAGCATAACAGCAATTATTTACAGAGAGGGCTTGGGTTTTATTTTGTTATCGGTAGAGAATTTTTTATTGAAAATTTGATGATTAATATTGGTGTTAATTTTAATAATAAAGTTAATTGGTTTATAAATTTATTGATTCCTTTATATAGAGAAGCCTTGTATTTTATAGCAGAGTGCAGTAATATAAGTTACTTGCCGAATGCGAGATTAAACTTTGGTTTTAAGTTTGCTTTGACTGAATGTATAAATATAGATTATGTTGTTAGAGATTGTTGCTTTTGGAAAAAAGGCTGTAGTAAAACTAACGATAGATTTTTTAATGAGAGAATATTTAGGATAAATTATACCATTAAATTTTAAGTGAGGATGGCATGGAGAAGTCTTTTGATTTTGAGCAACCTATTGTTGAAATCAATAAAAGAATTGACGATTTAAAAAAATCCTCTGAAGTTAGTAATATAGATTTATCTGAACAAATTGAAGATCTTGAAAAGACTAGAAATGAATTAAAGCAAAAAATTTATAGTTCTTTAACGCCTTGGCAGAGAGTACAAATAGCTAGACACCCTAAGAGACCTTACTTCTTAGATTATGTTGAACTTATTTTCAAGGACTTTTTGGAACTTCATGGGGATAGAGTTTTTGGTGATGATCAGGCAATTTTATGTGGTATTGCTACAATTGACGGCGAATCAGTTGTTGTTGTAGGTCATCAAAAAGGTAGAACTCTTGAAGAAAATATGAGTAGAAACTTCGGTATGGCGCATCCAGAAGGTTACAGAAAGGCGTTAAGAGTAATGAATTTTGCTGAGAAATTTAATAAACCCATAATAACATTCATAGATACGTCTGGTGCATATCCCGGCATTGCAGCTGAAGAAAGAGGGCAGGCTGAGGCTATCGCAAGAAATTTAAGAGATATGTCAAACTTAAAAGTTCCTATTATAGCAGTTGTCATTAGCGAAGGTGGTTCTGGCGGAGCTTTGGGGATAGGAGTATCAAATAAAATTTTATGTCTTGAAAATGCTTACTATTCTGTTATTTCTCCAGAGGGGTGTGCAGCTATACTTTTCAGGGATAGCTCTAAAGCCCCTGAGGCTGCAAAAGTCATGAAAATAACGGCTAAAGATTTGCTTAATTTAAATGTTATAGATGAGATTATAAAAGAGCCTCTAGGCGGAGCTCATTATGATTCGACAAGAACTGCAGCGAATATAAAGGTTGCTTTAAATAGGTATTTGCGTTATTATAAATCTAAGAGTTCTAAAGAAATTTTAGATGAGAGATATTCAAAATTTAGAAATATAGGTATTTATAAAGAAGACACCAAAGAAAATTATAGAACTAGTCGTAAGCTTAGTAAAAAGTCTAAAGTGAGTTAATACTTAAACTTAAAATAAATAAAAGGAGGGAATAGATGGCATTAGTATCGACAAAGCAAATTTTGGAAGAGGCGAGAAAGATAGGCTATGGTGTTGGTGCTTATAATGTTAACAATATGGAGCAAATACAAGCGATTATGGCCGCCGCTAAAGAAACACAGTCTCCTGTAATAATACAGGCAAGCAGAGGAGCATTGAAATATTCTAATTTCACATATTTAGGTTATCTGATGAAGGCTGCCGTTATTGAGAATCCCGATATCCCTGTTGCAATGCATTTAGATCACGGTAACTCCTTAGAATCAGTTGTTAAAGCAATAAATCTTGGTTTTTCATCAGTTATGATAGATGGTTCTTTGTTGGAAGATGGGAAGACAGTCTCCACTTATGATTATAATGTTAAGGTAACACGTTCGGTTGTAGAATATGCACATGCAAGGGGTGTTTCAGTTGAAGCTGAGATTGGAACTCTTGGTGGTATAGAGGATGGAGTAGGTTCTGAAAAAATGCATTTGACGGATCCTAAAGAAGCAAAGAGATTTGTGTTTGAGACAGGCATTGACTCGTTAGCTATTGCAATAGGAACTTCACATGGAGCGTATAAATTTAAGGGAAGTGTTAATCTTGCTTTTAATATATTAAAAGAAATAAGGTTGTTGATAGATATTCCTATTGTGTTACATGGTGCGTCGTCAGTTCCTAAAGAATTAAGTGACGAGGTGAATAAATACGGTGGAAAAATATCAGGTGCGACTGGCGTGCCTATTTCAAATCTTCAGGAGGCAATTAAGCTTGGAGTTTCAAAGATAAATGTTGATACTGATGGGAGGCTCGCGATTACAGCTGCGATAAGAAAAGTTTTTATGGAATCACCCGAAAAATTTGATCCTAGAGATTATTTGGGGCCTGCAAGGACTGCTCTTACAAGTCTTATTGTTGCAAAAATGAAAGATTTTGGAACTTCAGGACACGCAAAGGATTACTCTCCTATATCTCTTGAAGATATGAAGAAACAGTATGTGTCTAGGTAAGTTATAACCAGGTGTTGGGATTTAGTTGCATATAAGAGGTCTATTAAATAAATTTAAAATTAAAAGGAACTTTTGAATGTCGCTTTACAACTTAAAAAAGATACAGATTTCTTCGGTTATTAGGATATTTCCTATTATTTTTACGCTTTCTGGCATTATATTAGGAGCTATACTGTTTTTATTTAATAGTTTTACTACAAGTCTTGATTTTAATGTAAGACTTTTGTCGTCTCTTAGTTTTACATTGATATATACAGTTTTTATGACGCTTTCTGGTATTGTTATACTATGGGTTTATAATTTTGTTGCTGAAAAGTTGAACTGCAATATTATAATTTCTCTTGACTTAGAATCTATTGACGATTCTGTTGTTGACTCCTACGACGTTAAAGAGTAAACGGTATTCTGGAGAATTTTGTGGTGAGTGAATAAAGTTATGTAGCACAGAGTTTATCAGTTATGCTTGTAAATACTTCTATTTCAGTTAAATCTTTATAAATTTTTGTCTAAAATCCCCTCTCTCTTTCCGCACGATCATGGTTTTTTTGATTCATTTTAAGTTTTTTCTTTTATTGATGAAAGAAGCTATATAGAAATACTAGTAGAAAGGTTATATAAATAGTTTGCTTCGAGTTTTTATTAATTTCTCCTTGGTTTATTGAAAGTCCTTATTTCTGATATTAAAATCTGTTGCAAAAAAACTTATAAATATAGATAATGAATACTATGTTATGAAGAAAATTAATGATATGGAATGCAATATAAGGGAGGGTATTTTTATGGAAAAATGGAAATGTCCAGTATGTGGTTATGTTTATGATGCAACTTTAGGTATTCCTGATAATGGGATTGATCCAGGAACTTCTTTGGAACAGCTTCCTGATGATTGGGTGTGTCCGCTATGTGGCGTTCCTAAGGAAGATTTTAAAAAAGAGTGATATATATAAAATTTTATGAAACAAATATATTTAGACAATCAGTCGAATACTAGACTCGACGAAAGAGTGTTTGATAGTATGAAACCCTTTTTTATTGAATATTACGGAAATCCTCAAAGTATTTATTCTTTAGGAGTTGTTTCTAAAGATGCTCTTGAATCGGCAAGATACAAAGCTGCGAGTTTAATTAATGCAGATGCGGAGGAAGTTATTTTTACCTCGTGTGGTTCAGAATCAAATAATTTGGCTATAAAAGGAATTGCCGGAGCTTTAAAATCTAACGGTAAACATATTATCATCTCTTCAATTGAGCATTTTTCAGTTTTAAATTCTGTGAGAAGACTTGAAAAAGAGGGTTTTGAGGTGAGCTTTGTTCCTGTTGACAATAAGGGCAACATAGATGAGTTGAAACTAGAAGAAATGTTGCGAAAAGATACTATTTTAGTTTCTATGCAATATGCTAACCCTGAAATTGGCACAGTACAAAATATAAAAAGGCTAGTGTCTATTGTTAAACAAAATAAAAATGTTAGTGAGTTTATCGCTTTTCATACAGATGCAGTTAGTGCTTGTGGAGCAGTTCCAGTTGATGTTAAAGATTTGGGAGTAGACGCTTTAACTTTTTCAGCTTCAACTATACATGGGCCTAGAGGTGCTGCTGCTTTGTATATAAAAAGAGGCCTAAAAATTAACCCACAAATAGATGGTGGGGTTCAGGAAAACTCTAAACGTTCAGGAACTGAAAATATTCCAGCCATTGTAGGTTTTGGGAAAGCTTGTGAAATAGCTAAAGAAGAACTTGCAGATAAAAGTATATTTATTTATAAATTGCGAGACAAGCTCATTAGCGGACTTCTCAATGAGGTTGAGTATATTTATTTAAATGGACCTCAATCTCAAGAAAACCGTTTACCCGGTAATGTAAATTTTTCAATAGAGTTTGTTGAAGGAGAAGCTCTGTTTTTGCTTTTAGATGCTAAAGGTGTTATGGTAGCTAGCGGCTCTGCGTGTGCTAGTAAAGATCTCAAGCTTTCCCATGTTTTAAAAGCTATAAATGTTGACGTTGCGATTGGGCAGGGTTCAATTCTGTTTACTTTATCAAAATTTAATACAGAAGAAGAGATAAAATATGTCTTAGAAGAGTTTCCTGGTATTGTTAAGCAATTAAGATATATATCACCATTGTATTCGCATTTTGTACAGACTGGTAAGAGAAAAGTTGTCGGATCTGTGACAAAGTTTGGCAAGCATTATCGTTGTGACTTGTAAAAACAATTTTGTGTTGCATTATTTTCACTGTAGTTTAAGTTGTGTGGTGGATTTATTGTTTGAGTTTTTTGCGTTGGAGGTATGATATGGCATTTTATTCAGAAAAAGTTATGGAGCATTTTAAAAATCCACGGAATGTAGGTGAGATAAAGGATGCTGATGGTATTGGAGAGGTTGGAAATCCTGTATGTGGGGATATGATGACTTTCTATATAAAAGTTAATAATAATAGAATTGAAAATGTGAAATTTAAAACGTTTGGATGTGGCGCAGCAATAGCTGTTTCTTCTATAGTTTCGGAAATGGCTTTTGGGAAGACTATTGAAGAGGTAATGGCTCTTACAAATGCAGATGTTGCTAAAGCTTTAGGTGGACTTCCTCCAAATAAAATGCATTGTTCTAATTTAGGGGCGGATGCGTTGCATAAAGCTATTGAGAACTATAAGAGGCAAAAAATTTAAGAATATGTATTTTTTAGTTATGTTAATTAGTTATCTTAAAATGGTATATTAAGTAATTGATTATGAGCTTTAAATATAAAAAAATGTTTTGCGTTGAGGAAAAAATATGAAAAATAACGCGTTTGACTATCGGGATTGCTACTGTCCGCATTGTGAGACAGAGTTAAAGAAGGGTTGCTTAAGTCCAGAGTTTTGTAAGCCTTGTCATGTTAACAAAAGGAATAGCGACGTCAAGGTATGTCCTGTTTGTAAATCTGAATATGTACATGAATATATCAAGTGTCCTGCTTGTAGCGTGCGAGAAAAACGATAATTTGTTTCTATAAGGATTTGATGGTAAGATCACAAAATAAAAATGGAGAAAAAAAGAGATAAGTAAGTTTTTACTTATAAGATTGTGAATTAAGTTGTATTCTTTAGTTTTAATTGAAAAGGGGATTTTATTTTATGTCAGCAAGGTTGTTAAAAGAGGGAGTTTATTCAGTTGGAGCTGTTGATTGGAATGAAAGAAATTTTCACGGTCATACTTATGTGACAAGGAAAGGTGTTACATATAATTCTTATTTAATCGTGGATAATAAAATTGTTTTGATTGATACTTTGCGTAAAGGCTTTGAAGAAGTGTTATTGGAAAATATAAAAGATGTTGTGATAGATATTTCTAAAATAGACGCAATAATAGTTAATCATATTGAGCCAGATCATTCTGGTGCGTTCCCTAAAATATTAAAATTGTGTCCGGATGTAGAAGTTTATGGGACCGAAAGGGCTAGACAAGGAATTTTAAAATATTATGGTGTAAATGGTAATTGGAATGTGATCAAATCTGGGCAAAGTTTAAATATTGGTAAAAGAACTTTGAATTTTATAGACACGCCTATGATGCATTGGCCAGATAGTATGTTTACATATTCAGCTTACGATAAGATTTTATTTTCAAATGATGCATTTGGACAACATTATGCAACAAGTAAGGTATTTGACGATGAGGTTGATTTTACTCTTTTAATGGATGAAGCGCAGAAATACTATGCAAATATACTTTGGCCTTTTAATGCAATTGTTGCTGCTAAACTTTCTGCAATAAGCAAACTAAATCTTGATATTGAGCTCATAGCTCCTAGTCATGGACTTGTATGGCGTAAGTATTTATCTGAAGTTATGCGTAAATATTTTTATTGGTCGTCACATTCTTGCAAAAATAGAATTGCAGTTGTTTATGAAACGATGTGGAAGTCTACTGAAAAAATGGCAAGGAAAATTGTTGAAGGCATAATTTCAGAAAATGTTGAGGTCGCTTTGTTTGATGTAACAAAAGATGATAGGACAGATATTGCTTCGTATATGCTTGATGCTAAAGGTTGGATTTTTGGTTCGTCAACTCATGATGCTGAGATGCTCCCTGTTATTGCAGGTTTTTTGCATTTTCTTAGAGGATCGAAGGCCATGAGAAGAATATCTTCTGCCTTCGGTTCTTATGGATGGAGTGGAGAAGCAGTTAAATGTATAGAAGATATCGTTTCTAGCGTCAGTTCGTTGAACTGCCCGTCTTTGAAAGTCGTCTTTAACCCTACAGATGTGGAGCTTGATAAATGTTTCGAATTTGGTAAAGCTTTTGCTTTGAAAATAAAAAATGAAATATAATATACTATAAAAGATTTTGGTTTTTTGAAAATAATCGTGGAGAATCAAAATTTTGTCTTTAAATAGTGGAGGGGGACATATGAGAGGGTTGGTGTGTAAAATGTGTGGTTATGTTTCTTTAAGTGAAGTTGAAAGTCAATGTCCTGTTTGTAAAGCGAAGGATGTGTTTCAAATGAAAGAGGATGCTTATAATTATAAAATGTTAGATATTGAGAAGATTGCGAATGAAACTGAAAAGAAACATATACCTGTTTTTACGATAGTCAAAAAATGTGATTTAATTCCAGAATCAGAATGTTTAGATGTACATGTGAAAATCGGGGAGGTTACTCATCCTATGTTATCTGAGCATTGTATAACCGAAATAACCTTTTACGTTAATAACAAGTTTGTAGAAAATGTTATGTTTACGCCTAATATAATAAATGCTGCTACTGTTATCCACTTAAAGGGTGATATAATAGGTAAAGTTCAAGTTATAGGGAATTGTAACTTGCACGGAAAGTGGTTTAATGAAGTTTGTATAAAATAAATGAAAAGTATTTAATAAAAGGTATAACATAAGAGTTTGTATTGAAATAATTTTTGTTACTTTATCATTGTATATGAATTGAATTATAGCTAAAAGGGGTAATTTATGACTAGATCAGTTAAAGGAACAGATACAGAGAAAAATTTGTTAAAATCATTTGCAGGTGAATCTCAAGCAAGAATGAGATATACTTATTTTGCTTCAAGAGCAAAAAAAGACGGCTTTGAACAAATCTCTGCAATTTTTACTGATACTGCAAATAATGAAAAAGAACATGCAGAAAGGTTTTTTGGGTTTTTAGAGGGCGGTCCTCTTGAAATTTCTGCGACTTTCCCTGCTGGAAGTGTAAAAGATACGATTGAGAATTTGAGACTTGCAGCTGTGGGTGAGAATGAAGAGCATTCAAAAGTGTATCCGCAATTTGCTGAGATTGCTGACACCGAAGGTTTTCCTGAAATATCGGAGTGTTTTAGAAAGGTTGCTATTGCCGAAAAGTATCATGAGGCTAGGTATATAAAGTTTATAAAGGATATTGAAAGCTGTAGAGTTTTCAAAAGAGATATTATTGTAAAATGGAGATGTCGTAATTGTGGTTATGTTTATGAAAGCAAAGAAGCTTTAAATAAGTGTCCGGCGTGTTTGCATCCTCAAGCGTATATGGAAAAACTAGTTGAAGATTTTATATAAATACAGAGGTACTGCACTCTCCTTATTATAATAAATAAAAAAAGTATGAGAAAGGTTTTTTGGTGAGAGTTTTTATTAGTTGTGAATTAAGTGTAATGTATCGCAATAAAATTTGTGTCGAGAGTAGGATAAATTGAATAAAGCGACTATAGAAGAAATTAAAAATCGGTTTGACAATGATGTTGAAGAATTTTCAAATCTTATTTTTGGTCAAACTTCAGTAATTGATGCAAAAATTTCTTTGAATCTTGTTGCGGAAGTTACAAAAATAATTGTACCTAAGGCGATAAACTTACTAGATATTGGTTGTGGTGCAGGCAATTACACGTTAGCTGTACTTTTAAAGATGCCAAATCTTAAGTGCACATTAGTGGATTTGAGTGAGTCAATGTTGAGTAAGGCGCTAGAAAGAGTTTCAGAAAAAACGAAAAGGGAAGTTAAGACAATACAAGGTGATATTAGGACTGTTAGACTTAAGGAAAATCATTTTGACATTATTTTGTCGTGTGCTGTGTTACATCATTTAAGAGACGATAAGGACTGGGAAAGCGTATTTATTAAGTTATATAATCTTCTTAATATAGGTGGTTGTTTAATAATTTCAGATTTTGTGACTCATGATAACGACTTATTGACAGAATATATGATGAGGAGATATATTAGTTATTTAGAAAAAATTGAAAATAGGAAATACGCTCAGGAAATATTTAATTGTATTGAAAAAAATGATACCCCTAGATCAATTACATATCAATTAGATATTATGAAAAAAATAGGGTTTAGGAATCTTGAGATTTTACATAAAAATATTTGTTTTGGAACTTTTTGTGCTACAAAATAAAAGTTTCCACACACACACACATCATGTTTCTTACTTTTTTGATATTTCATACATAATAATTGAAGCTGCAATGGCAGCATTTAAAGATTTTGTTTTTCCGGACATGTATATTTTAACTGATATATCTGTTAAGTTTTCTGTTTCGTTTTTAATGCCGCGTGCTTCATTACCTATTATAAAAGCGCTTTTGGTTTTAAGGCTAATTTCACTTAGATATTTTTTTCCTTTTGGTGATGCGGCGAGCGTAAGAATTTTCTCGTTTTTCATTGAGTCTAAAATGTCTTTAACTTCAATATTGTCTATTACTGGTAGATGAAATATTGATCCCATAGTTGCTCTTAAAGTTTTGTCTGAGTATAAGTCTGCACTTCCCTTTGATACGAATACGGCTTTTATTCCGAAAGCGTCTGCAGAACGTATGATTGTTCCGAGGTTTCCTGGGTCCTGTATGTTCTCCAAAATTATGAATTTTCCATAATTTTTTATAACATCTTTTGTGTTGTAGTATTTTTTCTCAATAAGTGCCATTATTCCCTGAGGAGATTTAGTTACTGACAGTTTATTAAATAAATAATCTGAGAAGATTGTAGTTTTTTTAAAATCCGTAATAATGTCTTTATATCTCTCAGATATAAAAATTTGTCTTATATTCCAATTTTTTGGGATATCTTTAACCTGTTTTTTACCTTCTACAAGAAATAATCTACTTTTACTGCGGACTTTTTTGTTTTGTAATTTTAAAGCGTATTTAAAAATTTTATTTCTAGTACTTTTAATTATCATATGTTTACTTAGGATTTTGTAGAATTTTTATGCAAATATATCATAAATTTATATTACTAAACTTTTAAGCTTATAGTAAAATGTGTTTTAAAATTTGACAACTTATGTCAAAAAAGATATATCCAGATCAGATATATTTCTTGAGGTGTGAATTGAGGAATGGCAATATTGTTGATTTTGCAAGGGCTAGTTTATTTGGTTTCAAATATAAAAATTTGGAGTAATAATGCGGTTAAAATTTTTAATTATTGGTATTTTTTTTGTACTTTTATTTTTTATCTTTGGTATTTTTTTGGTCAAGGAGAAACAGATGAACGAGATTGAGCTTAGAAGTACGCCTCAATGGCGAAATCTTGAAAAAAATTATAAGGAACTGAAAAAAGTTCATTTAAGAGATTTATTTAAAGATGAGAATAGATTTTGTGAATTCTCTGTACGTGATAATGACTTAGGCTTAACTTTTGATTATTCAAAGAATATAATAAATTCATGTACTTTCAGACTGTTAATGGATTTTGTAAAGGCGGCAAAAGTAAATGAATGTGCTAGAAAAATGTTTTCTGGTGAGAAAATAAACTGGACAGAGCAAAGAGCTGTTTTACATACGGCTCTTAGAAATAGAGGTAATAAATCTGTTTATGTTGATGGGGAAGATGTTATGCCAAAAATCAATGCTGTTCTTGAGAAAATGAAAAAGTTTAGTAATGATTTAAGAAGTGGGGAGTGGCGTGGTGCGACAGGTAAAAAAATTACGGATATTGTGAATATAGGTATAGGAGGGTCTGACCTAGGTCCTAGAATGGTGTGTGAAGCGTTAAAGTATTATGCTGATGGTCCAAATGTCTATTTCGTATCTAATGTTGATGGAGTGGATATATGTGACGTGCTAAAAAAACTAAATCGGGAAACAACTCTTTTTATAGTAGCTTCTAAAACTTTTACAACTATTGAAACTATAACGAATGCTTTAACTGCAAGAAGATGGATTACTAATAAACTTGGAGATAGTGCAGTTGTGAAACATTTTGTCGCTCTTTCTACAAATGCTAAAAAGGTCAAAGAATTTGGGATTAGTGAGAATAATATGTTTAAATTTTGGGATTTTGTCGGAGGTAGATATTCCCTTTGGTCAGCAATAGGTTTACCAATCGCTTGTTATATAGGTTTTGATAAATTTGTTGAACTTTTAGAAGGTGCCTATTATATGGATCAGCATTTCTTGAATAGTCCTTATGAGAAAAATATACCTGTAATTATGGCTGCCTTGGGTTTTTGGTACAATAACTTTTTTGGGGCATCAACGTATGCAATTTTACCTTACAGTAAATACTTACATAAATTCCCTGCATATTTACAGCAGGTAGATATGGAAAGTAACGGTAAAACTATAAATTTTGAGGGAAATAGAGTTAACTATGAAACAGGTCCTATAATCTGGGGAGAGGCTGGGACAAATGGTCAACATTCTTTTTATCAGCTTATTCATCAGGGCACAAAGTTCATTCCGTGCGATTTTATAGGGTTTATAAATCCTCTTGAGAAAGTTGGAGATCATCATGAGAAACTTATGGCTAATTATTTTGCCCAACCTGAAGCGTTGGCTTTTGGTCTCACAAAAGATGAAGTTATTGGAAACTTAAGAAAAGCAGGTATTTCTTCGTCAGAAATAGAACTTTTGACACCTCATAAAACTTTTGATGGAAACAAACCTACAAATAGCATATTAATTAATAAACTTACTCCTAGAACACTTGGAGCTTTGATTGCTTTATACGAGCATAAAATATTTACTCAGGGGGTTATGTGGAAAATAAACAGTTTTGACCAATGGGGGGTTGAACTTGGAAAAGTTTTAGCGAATGTTATTTTGCTTGATCTTAAAGGGGAAACTGACAACAAGCATGATAGCTCTACAAGTGGTTTAATAAAGATTTTTAAATCTAATAAAAATTAGTCACAATATGAAAAATTATGTGTTAGATATGACTGGAAATCAGTTTAAGATGGCCACAAAATCTATAATTGATAAGAACTATAGGTTAAATCAGGTTAGGAAATGGATTTATGAAAAGAAAGCGGTTTCTTTTAAAAACTTTACGAATTTGCCGAAAGAAGTTAGAGAAAAACTTGATGGAAGGTTTTTGTTAAGAGCTTTGAAAATAGTAAATAAAGAAAATTCTAAAATTGACAATACTATAAAGTATACTTTTCAAACTTTGGATAAAAAATACTTTTTCGCTGTTTTTCTTTCTGACAAAGGTAGGAATTCTGTTTGTATTTCATCTCAGATAGGCTGTCCGGTAACATGCTCCTTTTGTTATTCTGGCAAAGTTAAATTTGTGAGGAATTTAAGCAGAGGAGAGATATTAGAACAGATTTTGCAGATTGAAAATGATACTGGGAAGAAAATCTCAGGTGTTTTGTTTATGGGCATGGGTGAACCCATGCTGAATTTTAGCAGCGTTGTTTTTGCTTTGAATTCGCTTTTATCAAATAAGGAATTCTGTATAGGAAAGAGGCATATAACAGTTTCAAGCATTGGAGTTGTTCCAGCAATAAAAAAACTCGCAGATAAAAATTTCGGTGTTCGTCTTGCCTTATCTTTACACGCTGTTGATGAGAGACTAAGGAAAAGATTAATTTCAAATAACTTTAGTTTTGGAGTTGAAGATATTTTAAATGCTGGGAAATATTATATTAAAAGGACAAATTCGCATCTTACGATAGAATATATTCTTCTAAAGGGAATTAACAGTTCTGTAACAGATGCGCATAAACTTGCAAGATTATTAAAGCGATATGGACTTATAAATTCTAACGTTAATGTGAACTTAATACCTTTTAATTCTCTAGTCAATATAGAATTTCAATCTCCAGAATATGAGTCAATTCAAAAATTTAAAGATATTTTAAGATTTAATAGAATAACGGTTAATATAAGGCAAGCAAGAGGTTATGATATTAATGCTGCTTGTGGACAGCTTGGATATTGAAAAATGTGTGTCTATAATTTTAAAGTTTTTGGTTAGTAAACGTGTTTATGGCTAATTATGAGTACTCGTAGAGAATCAAGAGAATGTTCTTTGAAAATGCTTTACATGGTTGATAACTGTAAAATGTCAATTGAAAATGTACATAGATTTTTTGATGGTTATTTTCTTAAAGGCAAGGTTTACAGAATGTTTGCGCTAAGTTTATTTAGTGGAGTTTGCGAAAATAAAGAAAAGATAGATTTTTTCATCAGTCAGTATGCAAAAAACTGGGAACTTGACAGAATGGCAGTTGTTGATCGCAATATTATACGTCTTGCGGTTTATGAAATTATGACTAACAAAAATACTCCAATAAATATCATAATAAATGAGGCTGTTGAGATTTCTAAGAAGTATTCTACAAAAGATTCAGGTAAATTCATTAACGGTATTTTGGATAAGCTTAAATTTATAAGGTTACGCAAAGAAGGTTATTAACTCTTTATTTTGATTAAGAAAAGTAAAAACATGTAAAAAGACGCATAGTGTGTTTCAAGAAATTAATAGAAACAAGAAAGATTTTTCTGTAAAGGATATGTAAGATTAAAAATGATATGAAGAAACTCTTAAATTAGTAAGAAATGGTAAGGATAAGAGATAATGGAAAGTTAAAAACTCAAAGACTAATACAAATATGAAGTTTTTTGTAGTGTTTTTATATATGCAACAGCTTCTATAGCGTCTCTGGCATAAGCGTCTGCTCTGATTTCTTTTGCAAACTTTTCGGTGACAGCAGCTCCTCCTATAATGACTTT
>JAISTT010000009.1 GCA_031272445.1 Candidatus Endomicrobiellum mastotermitis
AACTATTTTATAATAAAAAATCAGTAAAAATTGAAATGCCAGCAAAAGGAAAATTTAACGTATCAAATGCTTTAGCTGCTGCTTCCTGTGCAATTAGTTTTGGTTTTTCTCTTGATGAAATAAAATACGGAATAGAGAATTTTAAGCTACCGAAAATGCGTATGGAAACCATTACAATTGGAAAGGGCGTAGTCTTAATAAATGATACCTACAATGCAAACCCATCTTCAATGAGAGAAACGATACGAGCAGTGTCACAACATTACATAGATAAAAAAATTAATCTTATACTCGGTGATATGCTTGAACTTGGTAATAAATCAATTGATTATCATTTTGAGCTTGGAAAATTTATCAATGCTCAAAAAAACGTAGACTCTGTCTATCTTATAGGGGAAATGAGTTCATATATAAAAGAGGCTTTAACTAAAAAAAACGTTTTTCATGCAAAAAAAGCAAGCATTATTTTAAAAAAACTCAGCCAGATCCCTACTGATCATGCTTCTATATTTTTATTTAAAGCCTCAAGAGACATAAAACTAGAAGAAATTTATACAAAATTTCATAACATCCTAAAGCAAAGAGATACTTAGTTATGCTATATCATATTTTTTCTTATTTAAGCAATACATTTACAGCTACATCATTTAAAATTTTTCAATATATAACATTTAGATCTGGTGGAGCTATTTTAACAAGTCTTTTAATTTGTTTTATTACTGGCCCTTACATAATAAATAAATTATCAAACTTTAAAATAAAACAAGTTATAAGAATTGATGGACCCACAATGCATTTTAAAAAAAGTGAGACTCCAACTATGGGAGGAATTCTCATATTTTTATCAGTAATTGTGTCCACAGTATTATGGGCAAGACTTGATAATAGATTTATTATTTGGCTTTTAGTAGGAACTACGTGGCTTGCTTTTTTAGGATTTTACGATGATTACTTAAAAATTAAGAAAAAAAATACAAAAGGACTTTCAAAGAAAGGTAAACTTCTTGGCCAAACAATTTTTTCTGTGTTATTAGCTATATATTTAGCATTCTTTCCTCAAAACTCTGAATTTACAACATTAGTAAATATTCCCTTTTTAAAAAACTTTTTTATAAACCTTCATTGCCTATATATAGTGTTAGTAGTTATTATAGTCGTAGGTAGTTCAAACGCTGTAAATTTAACAGATGGACTCGATGGACTTGCAGTAGGTAATATAACCATTGCAGCTTTTACCCTAGCTTTGTTTGCATATTTTGCTGGTCACCTGTATATATCAAGCTATTTGAAAATTATAAACGTAACAGGAGCCGGAGAAATATCAATTTTTCTATTTGCAGTTGTGGGAGCATGCCTTGGTTTTCTATGGTACAATTCACATCCTGCAGAAGTCTTCATGGGAGACACAGGGAGTTTATTTTTAGGTGGAGTACTAGGTATAACATCAATATTTATAAAGCAAGAAATTATTTTAGTTTTTGTAGGAGGTGTTTTTTTTATTGAAGCACTTTCTGTACTTATACAAATATTTTATTACAAAAGAACAAAAAAAAGAGTATTTAAAATGGCACCGATACATCATCATTTTGAGATGCTTGGAATATCTGAAACAAAAGTTACAATAAGATTTTGGATAACAGGTATAATTCTTGCAATATTTTCTTTTGCATCACTGAAATTGAGGTAAGTATAAAAATGAAACTAAATATAGGAGTTTTGGGTTTAGGTAAAAGCGGTATTGCAGCTGCAAATCTTGCAATAAAATTAGGATATAATGTTTTTGCAAGTGATATCAAAGAAATAAAAATAAAAAAATTAAACAAAAAAATAATAAAAGAATTTGGATGTCATTCAGACAGAATTTTAAGTTCAGACATTATTATAAAAAGTCCTGGAATTAATCTAAATATTCCTATTTTAAAAAAAGCTCGAAAAAAAAACATAAAAATTATAAGTGAACTTGCCTTTTCTCTTAAAAATTCAAAATGTAAAAAAGTCATAGCTGTTACTGGCACCAATGGAAAGACTACTACAACTGACCTAATTTCAAAAATAATAAAAGCAGTCTATGAAGATTCAATAATTTCTGGAAATATAGGTTACCCATTATCAGATAAAGCTTTACAAACTACAAAAAATACTCTTATTACAATTGAGCTTTCAAGCTATCAGCTCGAAGATACTCCACATTTCAAACCAAATATAGCTATATTATTAAACATATCTCCTGATCATCTTGAACATCATAAAACAATCAATGCATATATAAAAGCAAAAGAAAAGATATTAATTAACCAAAAATCTAGAGATTTTGCAATAATAAATTATGATGACAAAATTTGCAGAAAAATATCAAAAAAGACTAAAGCAAAAGTAATTTTTTTTAGTAAGAGTTACATAAAAAATGGAATATTTTATAACAACGGGAATATAATCATACATGTCAAAGGTAAAAATGTTGTAATAAAACCTAACATTAATATTATTGGCATGCACAATATAGAAAATATTTTAGCCGCAACAGCAGCATCTTACGTACTAGGAATAGATCCATTAATTATAGAGAAAGTTATCTCAAAATATAAAGGCATGAAGCATAGAATAGAATTTGTAAGAACTTTGAACGGAGTCAACTACTATAATGATTCAAAATCAACAAATATTAATTCAACTAAAGTCGCTCTTGAATCTTTTAGTAAAAACATTTTACTTATCATGGGTGGGCGTGATAAAGGAAATGCATACACTTCTATAAAAGAACTTATAAAGCAAAGAGTTAAGTCAATTTTTCTTATCGGTGAGGCATCCAGTAAAATAAAAAAAGACTTAAACGATTATACTACTTTTATAGATTGTGGCAATATAGAGCACGCTGTAAAACAAATATTTAAAACTGCTGTTAGAGGAGACACGGTTTTACTTTCTCCAGCATGTGCTTCTTTTGACCAGTTTAAAAATTTTGAAGAACGAGGAGAAGTATTTAAAAAAGCTGTGTTAAGTTTAGATACATAAGTTACTTATTGTGATTGATGTAAGCTTTGAATGACATCACATATAATTTTATAACCATCACGTAATTTTATTACATAATTTAGGTTAATGTTCGCAAAAAGGATTGAAAAATTAATTTACAGTAACTAGTAATATTTATAAACTTTAATACTTACAATAAAAGTAATGTTTAAAATTGACTTTAATAAATATGATTTTAATCTTATAGTTGTTATATGTATGTGTGTTATCTTCGGATCATTCATGGTGTTTTCATCAAGTAATATTATGGCAGAGTTAAGATGGGCAAATCCATATAAACTTTTTTTAAAACAAATGCTTTGGATTACCGTTGGATTCATATTAATGTTCATAACAAGCTTTTTTGTTAATCATAATTTTTATAAAAAACATGCAAAATGGATTTACTTATTTTCATTGATTTTAGTTATCGCAGTTTTATTCTTAGGTAGTTCGCGATCGGGTGCAAAAAGATGGCTGGGAATAGGTTACTTTAGCATACAGCCTTCAGAGCTAGCCAAAATTGCTGTAATACTGATTACAGCTAATTCCATATCTAGAAAAAAAAATTTAATAGTACTTTTATTTACCATTTTACTTATAGTTTTTCCAATCACTATAGAACCTGATTTAGGAACGCCTGTTCTAATAGGAAGTGTTTGTTTTGCAATGTTATTCTGTGCAGGAATAAAAATGAAAATTGTATTTAATGGATGTATAGCAATATTTATTTTTATAATTGAAGAAATCATAAGAAAACCATATAGACTCATAAGATTTAAGGATTACATTGCTTCTTTTGTACACATTGATATGTCTTCTTATCAGGTAAGACAATCACTAAATGCGTTAGGTTCTGGTGGTTTTTTTGGAAAAGGACTAGGTAAAAGTGAAATGAAACTTATGTACCTTCCAGAAGCACATACTGATTTTATTTTTCCAATAATTGGAGAGGAACTTGGTTTCATTGGCACTAGCATAATTCTAGCATTTTTTATTTACTTATTTTTAAAAGGTATGAAAATGAGCAAATATATGCCTGACATTTTTTCACAATATTTATGTTTAGGAATAACTTTTTTAATTGTCTTTCAGGCCATCATAAATATTTCTGTTGCTACTGGAGTACTCCCAGCAAAAGGACTACCTTTACCATTTATATCTTTCGGTGGGACATCACTTGTTATAACTATGGCAGCTACAGGAATACTAATAAATCTGTCACAATATGAAAGAAAAATGAAAATTACAAAATGAGCAATTATTATATCTTTACTTTATGTGTCTTTAATAACTTTGTTATATTGTGATTAAAGGTTTAAAATGACACAATTTAATAAGGAAAAGTCAATGAAAAACAAAACTATAATTATTGCCGTAAGCGGAACAGGAGGTCACATTTATCCTGGCATAGCATTAGCAGAAGAATTAAAAAATAAAGGATATGATCCTGTGTTTTTTATAAGTAATAACTCAATATCACTGGATATATTGAAATATAGTCAATTCAGATATATTCAATTTAATATATCAGGAATGCCAAGAAAGATCTCATTTGCATTCTTAATATTTTTAATTAAAATGGGATTTTCCTTTTTAAAAGCGTTAAAACAAATTATAAAGCTGAATCCTATAGCCACAATTGGCACTGGTGGATATATGACAATTCCAGTATTTCTTACCGCAAAAATATTAAACAAAAAAACTTTCATACATGAGCAAAATGCTATTCCTGGTAAAGCAACTACACTCTTAAATAAGATAGCAAATAAAACATTTATAAGTTTTTCAAGTTCTAAAAAAATTCTCAAAAATACCATCATCTCAGGTTGCCCTATCAGAAAAGATCTATTAACAGTATCAAAGGAAAAAGCACTATTAGAACTTAAATTGAAAAGCGAAGTTTTTACTATTTTAGTCTTTGGTGGAAGTCTTGGTGCAACTAAATTTAATGAAATTATATGCAAAGTCTTGTTAGATTTACACATAAAAAATAAATTTCAAGTTTTACATATAACTGGGTCTAAAAATTATATTAAAATCCAAGAAAAGGCTAAAAATAACTCGGATTACAGAGTTTTTGATTATATGCATAACATAGCAAATGCTTATATAACAAGCAATATTGTCATATGTCGCTCAGGTGCAAGCACCATATTTGAGCTTAAAGTTCTTGATAAACCAGCAATTTTAGTTCCTTATCCTTATGCTACCAATAATCATCAATATTTAAACGCAAAGGAAATAGAAAAAAGTGATAAGGTTATAATAATTGAGGAAAAGAATCTTACAGAGGAAAATTTAAACAAAGCTATATATAGAATAAAAAGAAATACAAGTAATAATACAGCTAAAGGTACCATTAAACTTCCGCAAGATTTAATAATTAAGGAAATAATAAAATGTATAAAATCCTAATTTCAAATGATGATGGTATAAAAAGTCCAGGACTTAACCCTTTAATAAAAGAGCTTTCTAAAATTGCTGAAATACATATCATAATCCCAAAGAGCCAAATGTCAGGCACTGGACATAGTATAACACTAAAAAAGTATAAAAAAATTGATAAAATTAGAAAAAATTTCTATGTAATAAAAAGTGGTACCCCTGTTGATTGTATAAAGTATGGCTTAAATTTCTTCTTCAAAAGCAAAATAGATTTAGTAATATCTGGAATAAACACATGTCCTAATCTTGGTCAAGATGTAGTTTACTCTGGAACAGTTGGAGCAGCAAGAGAAGGTGCACTAAAAGGAATTCCATCACTTGCAGTTTCAGCAGCAGAAACAGACACAAGAGAATATAGTCATTCAGCAATTGCAACAAGAAAGATAGCTGAAGTAATATTAAAAAGAAAAAGATCTTTCAAAAATATATGCTTAAATATAAACATTCCAGTAAATTACAAAGGCATAAAAATAGTTCCTTTAGGATTAAATGATTACAATGAAAAAGTTGAAATCATTGTTGATAAAAAAGGAAGTTCATTCTATAAATTATCCGGCAAATATATGCCTTCTTACAATAACAGAAAAACAGATATACACACAGTAAGCAAAGGGTACATTTCAGTTACTCCACTGCAGATAAATCAAACAGATTATAAGCTAATAAAAAAAATAAAGCTATAAATGTGTAATAACAGGTTCATATATATAAAAATTAATAATTTTTCAGTTGCAGACACAATAATGGATAGATTGAGTTAATGCTGTGAAAAATAAATTTAAACTGACTTCAAAATTGAAGCCTTCGGGCGATCAACCACAAGCCATAGATTCATTATGTTGTAATTACTTAAATGGTAAAAACTCACAAGTTTTACTAGGTGTTACAGGTTCTGGAAAAACCTTTGTTATGGCAAATGTTATTGAAAAACTTCAGAAACCTACACTTATAATATCCCCAAATAAAATTCTAGCAGCACAAACATATACTGAGTTTAAAACTTTTTTCCCAAATAATGCCGTAGAGTATTTTATATCTTATTATGATTATTATCAACCAGAAGCTTATGTTCCTTCAAGCGATACATATATAGAAAAAGATGCCTCAATAAATGATCATATAGATATGTTACGTTTAAAGACAACTACTTCTCTTCTTGAAAGAAAAGATGTTATTGTAGTTGCTTCTGTCTCTTGTATATATAATTTAGGAACTCCAAAAAACTACAAAAACATGTGCATTGAAATAATTGTTGAAAAAGAAAAATCTATAAATCAACTTTTGTCCGAATTAATTGCAAGTCACTATGAAAGAAACGAACTCGAATTTAAAAGAGGAACTTTTAGAATAAAAGGCGATACATTGGAAATTTTTCCAGCTTATCTTGAAACCGCTATAAAAGTAGAATTTTATGGCAATATCGTTGAAAGTATTAAAGAATTTGATCCAACAACAGGTCAAACACTTTATAAAAAAAACAAAGTGTATATTTATCCTGCAAAGCTTTTTGTCACTGACAAACGTAAGATCAATAGAGCTTTAAAAAACATACAAAAAGAATTACACAAACAACTCAATTTATTAAAGTCACAAAACAAATATATTGAAGCACAACGTCTTGAACAAAGAACAAAATATGATATAGAAATGCTAAAAGAAACAGGCTCATGTAGCGGAATCGAAAACTATTCAAGACATTTATCAGGAAATCCTTCTGGGAAAAGACCAACAACCTTAATAGACTACTTCTTACAATGGAACGATGACTTTTTAGTAATAGCCGATGAGTCACATATTTCACTTCCACAAATAAGAGGAATGTATGAAGGAGATAAAAATAGAAAACAGACACTCGTAGACTTTGGTTTTAGATTACCATCTGCCTTAGATAACAGACCACTAAAATTTCAAGAATTTGAAAAACTCATAAAAAAATTTATGATGGTTTCAGCAACTCCAGGCATTTATGAACTTAAAAAAAGTAAAAAACAAGTAGTGGATCTAATCATAAGACCAACCGGTCTAGTAGACCCAGAAGTTATTATACGTCCTACAAATGGCCAAATACAAGACTTAATGCAAGAACTACAAAAAAATGTTAAGAAAAAATGTAGAGCTTTAGTTACAACACTTACAAAAAATATGTCTGAAGATTTAGCAACTTATTTAAAGGAAAAAGGATTTAAAGTTGAGTACCTTCATTCAGAAATAGACACTTTAAAAAGAATAGAAATACTTAAAGATTTACGCCTAGGACATCTTGATATTTTAGTAGGAATAAATCTTTTAAGAGAAGGATTAGATTTACCAGAAGTATCATTAGTGGCAATTTTAGACGCTGATAAAGAGGGGTTTTTACGCTCGAAGTCCACACTTATTCAGATTTGCGGACGAGCAGCAAGGAATATTGAAGGACGAGTTATTTTTTATGCAGACATCATAACAAATTCAATGCAAAGTGCTTTAAAAGAAATGAACCGAAGACGTAAAAAACAACTTGAATATAATAGAAAAAATAATATTAGGCCTAAATCAATAATTAAATCTATTCAGGAACTTAATGAATTTAAAAACTTATCAAGAGACAAATCAATAAATCACATTATTTCCAAAAAACAAAACGATTATGAAGTGACTCCTAAAAATATCGATGTAATAATAAAAGACATAGAACTACAAATGAAAAAAGCTGCCGATAATCTTGATTTTGAATCTGCATCTGCTCTTAAGAATAAGATGTTTGAATTAAAAAGTATGAAATCTAATAAACTTTTTAAACATAAAAAATAATTATTAAAAAGTGCTTTGACATAAATATAAGTTTTTATTAGAATAGTTGATTATGAGACCGATAGAGTCGTTAGTCATTACTATATTATTCTTTTTGTTAGGTATGTCCATAATAGTGGGAACAATTTATCTGATTATTACTTTAGTTCAAATAAGAAAGACCGCTAGAGAAGTTGAAAATACAGTAAAAAAAGTTAATATTGAGTTGGACTTTGTAAATAGAACTTCAAACAAATTTATGTTAATATGTGGTAAATTCTCATCTTTACTTACTTCAGTTTCATCAATTTTATTTTATGCTTTTTCTAAGATTATTAAGAAGAATAGACGAGGGGAAAATGAGTAACAATAGAGGGTCTTTTTTAGCTTTTATCTTAGGTGGTCTATTAGGAACTGTATTAGGAGTATTGTATGCTCCTAGATCAGGAAAAGAAACTAGAAATAGTATCAAAAAATTAGGCGAAGAAATAGCAGACAAAGTTAATGATTTGAGTGAAGACTTCAAAGAAGCTAGCAAAAAGTTTTATGAAGGAAGTCGTAGTAAAATATATTCCGGAAAAGATAAAATAAGTGAAGCTCTTAAAACTGGAAAAAAGGTTTTTGAAGAGCTTAGTAAAAAGGATTAATCAACCAAAGAATTCTCTCAATAAATTTTGCAAAATAATTAGCGTTTTAAAATATGCTGTGGTCGCTCAGTCGGTAGAGCACAGGTCTGAAAAACCTGGTGTCGACAGTTCGATTCTGTCCCTCAGCATATTCTTTTACATAATTCATAAAATTTAACCTATTATCTTTATTTATTTTTTTAAAGATGCCGATGTAGCTCAGCAGGTAGAGCAATTGCTTCGTAAGCAATGGGGCGGAGGTTCAAGTCCTCTCATCGGCTTTATATTTATTAGATATTGACTAAATATTTTTTAACAAGTATAATCAAGGCTGTTTAATAAAAAGTTACAATTTAAAAGTGCAAATTACTGATAGTTAAGGTGTCATATACATATATATACATTGTGGGTATTTTTATAACTAACACACTTTTCATGGTAAAAAGCTAAATTTTAAATATAATTTTAGTCTGAAGATTTAGTGTATCCTCCACAATACCTACTTTGCTTATATTGTCAGGTAAATTTTAATGCAAATAAAACCAGACGTACTATTTTTAATAGCAAATTTCCCTGTAACAAATACAGTTGTTGCTACGACTATCTCCGATATTGTTATCATTCTATTCATTTTAATAGTAAATAGAATAATTTCATTGAACCCAAATACACTACAAAATGCAACTGAAATAGTTGTTGATTATTTTATAAAAACTACTAAAGAAGTTGCTGGTGAAAGAGCTTTTTTAATATATCCTTGGGTTTTATCATTTTTTATATTCATATTAGTCTCAAATTTAATTGCACAGCTTCCAGGCTTCGATTCAATAATATTTAAAACATCAATACAAAAGAGCCAAAATGAAGTGCCGTTTTTAAAAGCTGCTAGCAGCGATTTAAACCTTACTCTTGCATTCGCAGTTATTTCTGTAGTTTTAACACACTATCTCAGCATAAAACATACTGGAATTAAAGCTTATTTTACAAGATTTATTACTTTTAGAGTATTTCCTATATTTTTGTTTGTCGGCATTTTAGAGTTTTCAAATGAAATAACAAAAATTATTTCATTCTCCTTCCGTCTGTTTGGCAATATTTCATCTGGAGAAAAAATTATGACAACTATGTATAATATATTCTCGTTTGGATTACCGCTGCCTTTCATGTTACTTGAATTTCTAGTTGCTATCATTCAAGCAATGATTTTTGCAATGTTAACAATGGTGTTTATGCACATAATGACAGATAAACAGCACTAACCAATAAGTATTAAAGGAGGGGAAATGACTTTTACACTTTCAGGTGGAATCGTAATTGCAATCGGTGGTTTTGCTCCAGCATTAGGAATTGGCTATATCGGTGCAAAAGCTGTTGAATCTATTGGTCGCAATCCTGAAGCAGCAGGCAAAATAATGGTAAACATGCTTATAGCAATGGCATTTGCTGAAGCAATAGCAATTTATTCTCTTATTCTTGCTCTTTAAAAAATGGAAATAATACAGAAATTTGGTTTAGAAACAAAATTATTTTTATTTCAAGTTGTAAACTTCTTAATGATGGCTTTTATTCTTAAAAAGTTTTTATATGTACCACTAAAAAAAATACTTGATGAAAGAAAACATAAGATAGAACAATCTCTGTTAGAGACTGCCAATACAAAAAATATTTTGGAAAATGCGAAGGAAGAGAAGAAAAAGTTACTTTTTGAAGCTAAAAATAGTGCTGATATATTGATAGAAACTGCAAAAATTTCAATTGCAGAAACAAAAGAAAAAATAATTATGGAAGCAAAACATCATTCAGAACAGGTTTTAGCAGACGCCAAGCAAAAAGCTGAAGCAGAGTTTAAAATTATGAATAATCAAATAGAAAAAATGTCTGTTGATGTTTCTAAAAAAATTATACTAAGAGTATTATCAGATTTATTTACTGATGATGAAAAACAAAAACTTATATCACGAGCTTTAGAAAAAATAGATGAAAAAATTAAGAATTAAGGAACTTGTAGATTCTATTGTAAAATATGGCCACCTTCCCTCTAAATATTTTGACTGGATTTTTTCCAATTTTTCAAGACAGGAACTTAAGCTATTTTCAAATTTATTATCTAAAGGAATTAAATATAATAATGTAATAGTAAGTTTTTCTGGAAAATTAAGTGATATAAATAAAAAGAAAATCAATATGATGTTTCGTAACAAGAAAATTTTATTTAGGCAAGATGATAATAATATAGTAGGTGGTGTGCGTTTTGAGTATGATGATTTTATTTTGGATTACAGTATTTCAGGAACAATAGAAAAAATCTTAAAAGATATAAAAGAGAATTTATGAAACCAGAAGAAATAATACAAAAAATTGAAAAAGAATTATATTCTATACAGATGAATCCCGAACTCATAAATTTTGGAGTTGTCGAAAGTGTTGAGGATGAAATTGTAAAAGCTTCAGGTCTTTCCAACGCTGGGTATTATGAAGAAATAGAATTTGAAGATGGATCTTTAGGTTTTGTCTTAAATATTGACGAAGATTACGTTTCAATAGTTTTACTCAAAAACTCAGGTCATATTGTACATGGAATGAAAGTAAAATTTACAGGGAAAGTCTTAAATATTGCTGTTTCTGACAAAATAATAGGAAGAGTTATAAATACTTTAGCGCAGCCAATAGATGGTAAAGAACTAAATCACGAAAGCATTTCTTACTACCCTGTAGAAAAAATAGCTCCAAGCATTATTCACAGAAGTTCAGTGGATAGACCTTTAAAAACTGGTATAAAAGCTATTGATGCAATGATTCCAATAGGGAGAGGTCAAAGAGAACTTATAATCGGAGATAGAGGTACGGGTAAAACAGCAATAGCAATAGATACTATAATAAATCAGAAAAAACTTGATATAAATTTAAAAAGAGTAGTATGTATATATTGTTCTATTGGCCAAAAAAAATCTAATTTAGCATCAATCGCAGCAAAGCTAAAAGATGAAGACGCAATGGATTATACTATTATAGTCGCAGCTACAGCATCAGATCCAGTTTCAATGCAATACATCGCCCCTCTTGCAGCCTGTACTATAGGTGAATACTTTATGGACAAAGGTGATGATGCTTTGGTTGTTTATGACGATTTGACAAAACATGCCTGGGCATATAGACAAATTTCACTTTCAATCAAAAGACCTGCTGGACGTGAAGCATATCCAGGTGATATTTTTTATCTACATTCAAGACTTTTAGAAAGAGCCGCTAGAATGTCCGATAAGAAGGGAGGAGGGACTCTAACAGCGTTACCTATTATTGAAACTCAAGGAAATGATCTATCCGCATACATCCCCACAAATGTTATTTCAATTACTGATGGACAAATATACCTAGAACCTGACTTATTCAATTCTGGAATTCGTCCAGCAATTAACGTTGGACTCTCTGTTTCTCGTGTAGGAGGGGCAGCTCAGACTAAATTAATGAAACAATTATCAGGACCTTTAAGACTTGAGCTTTCACAGTTTAGAGAATTACAAGCTTTTACACAGTTTGGAAATGATTTAGATGATGAAACTCTGAAAAGACTTGAGAGAGGCAAAAGGATTAATGAAATTTTAAAACAGCCACAGTATAAACCTTATGATGAGCTTTCTGAAGTACTATTAATTTTCTCTGTAACATCTGGTCTATTTGATGATGTTGACATTAATAAAATTACCTCTTTAGAACAACAAATGATAAAGTTTATTAAAAAGACTTACCCTAAAACTATTAAAAAGCTTTCTTTGGGAGCCAAAATAGACAAAGATTTAAAAAATGAACTTGAAAAAGGAATAAAAGAATGGAAAGCATCCTTACATTAGGTAAATACTATTTAATAAAACAGTCAAATGTTTTATTAATTCTTGTGATGAACAGTATATAATTCAATTATCTATCATGGCACAAAATTTACAACAACTAAAAAAAAGAATAAGAGTTTCAAATAATATAGCACAAATAGCAAAAGTTATGGAAATGATAGCTGTATCTAAAATACGTAAAGCTCAAGAATTAGTTAAAAAACATAATCCATATGCAAAAAAAATTAAATATATAGTCCAAAAGATCCTTACAGAAAAAAATTTTCATGAAAAAATAGAAAAGTTTTTAAAAGATAAAGATGGCAAAAGGTTGGTTTATATTATTTTCCCGGATAAAGGTTTATGTGGAAGTCTTATTGTAAATATCTCTAAAAAAGTAGCTTCTTATGTACAATCTAAAGATTATATTATTGCTATAGGCAAGAAAGCTATGAATGATGCAGTAAGGTTTGATTATAATATACTAGCATCTTTTGATGTAGGAGTGAGTTTTCCAAAATATGATGACATATATCCTATGATAGATATAGCAAAAAAATTTTATCTTTCAAATGAAGTAACAAAAGTAAGTATAATATACACAAAATTTAAAAATATGTTAATACAGGAACCTATCATTGAAGAAATTTTCCCAATAAAATCTAATAAAAACTTCAAAAAAGAGAACAAGGTTAACTATATTTTTGAACCAAATTCTGAACACATTTTAAGAGAATTACTTCCTTACTACCTTGAAACTGAATTTTATAGTGCACTGACTAATGCTTATGCTTCAGAACAAGCAGCAAGGGTAACAGCTATGAAAAATGCAAAAGATAATGCAAATGAAATTTCAACTTATCTAGCTAACATTTATAATAGATCTAGACAGGAAAAAATTACAAACGAAATTCTAGATCTTGCTAATGGACAACAGGGAATTTAAAATGGAAGAAGGCAAAGAAAACTTTAACTTAGAAGGTACTGTTATAAGAGTTCAAGGGGCAATTGTAGATTTAAAATTTATTGGTAGCGTTCCAGAAATCTATGAAGCATTAGTTTTGAAAATGCCAAATGGAGATGACTTGGTCCTTGAAACAATATTTGAGATGAGCAATTCAGAAGTAAGAACAATAGCCATGGGATCTACAAATAGAATGAAGAGAGGTATGAAGGCCAAAAGAACTTTTGCTCCTATCAAAGTCCCTGTAGGCGAAAAAACCCTTGGAAGAATATTTAATGTCTTAGGGGAGCCTATTGATGCTTTAGGAAAAATTGATGATACTATTGAAAGATATCCCATACATAGATCTGCACCAGTTTTTACAGATCAAAAAACAACTCCAGAAATGCTTGAAACAGGAATCAAGGTAATAGATTTGATTTCTCCATTTACAAAAGGTGGTAAAATAGGAATTTTCGGTGGTGCTGGAGTAGGAAAAACAGTTATAGTAAAAGAGCTTATAAGAAATATTGCCACAGTACACAAAGGGCATTCAGTTTTTGCCGGAGTTGGCGAAAGAACAAGAGAAGGAACAGATCTATGGATGGAAATGATAGAATCAAAAGTTATGGATAAAACTGTCCTAGTATTCGGTCAAATGAACGAACCTCCAGGAAATAGAATGAGAGTAGCACTTACAGCTCTTACTATGGCTGAGTATTTTCGTGATATAAAGTGCGAAGATGTCTTACTATTTATAGATAATATTTTTAGATTTGCTCAAGCAGGAAGCGAAGTATCCGCTCTTCTTGGAAGAATGCCATCTGCAGTAGGATACCAACCTAATCTTGCAAAAGATATGGGCGATCTACAGGAAAGAATTACATCTACAAATAAGGGTTCCATCACTTCTGTTCAGGCAGTCTACGTTCCCGCAGATGATTATACTGATCCAGCACCTGTTGCAATTTTTACACATTTAGATGCAACACTCACACTTGATAGAGCAATTATGGAACAAGGGTTATACCCTGCTGTTAATCCTCTCAATTCTACTTCAAGACTTCTAGATCCTAATGTTATTGGTGAAGATCATTACAATACTGCAATGTCTATTAAAAAAATTTTGCAAAGATATAAAGACTTGCAGGACATTATTGCAATACTTGGCATGGATGAACTTTCTGACGAAGATAAAACAGTCGTCTCTAGAGCAAGAAAGATACAAAGATTTTTAACTCAACCTATGTTCGTAGCAGAAACATTTACGGGACTGGAAGGTAAATATGTTAAAACTAAAGACACAATAAAAGGATTTAAAGAAATTATAGAAGGTAAATATGACTCTTTACCAGAACAAGCTTTTTACATGATCGGTCCTATAGAAGAAGCAACTAAAAAGTTAAAAACATAAATAATAAGTAAAAGAGACTTTTTCATGTCTATCTATGTGGTGCTATTTTAATGTTTTAATATAAATATATAGACTATTTAAGATCAATAAAGTAAAGAGATATGAATAAATTTAAAATAGAAATTTTGTCGCCAGAAGGTATTATACTTAATGAGGAGATAATATCAGTTTCTTTTCCTACTACGAGAGGTATAATTACAATATTACCGGGACATGCAAATATTGTAACAAAATTAAATAGTGGGGAAATAACAATTAATACGATAAAAGGTATAAAAAAAATTATTGTCAGCGGTGGTTTTATAGAAGTTGCAGATAATAATGTCAATGTAGTCGCTGAATTTGCAGTACAATCCGATAAGGAAAGAATGAAAAAAATTAAAGAAGCAATAAGCCTTGCAAACGACATGAAAAAGAAAAGAAAAGAATTTACCTTTATATCGACAGGCATAGAATCTCAACTTAAAAAATCTGCAATTGACTTAAAATCTGGATTTGGACTCAAACATAAAAAAGTATAACTCGTTACATTTTATATTGTTAAGATAAGCATGAACTAAGGAGTAAACCATGTCAGGTCACAATAAGTGGGCTAGTATTAAACACAAAAAAGCTGCAACAGATGCCAAAAAAGGTAAAGTTTTTACAAAAATTATTAGAGAAATTGTAGTTGCAACTAAAGAAAGTGGTCCACAAATTGAAAATAATACACGTTTACGAAAAGCTATAGAAGACGCTAAAGAAGCAAATATGCCTTTGGATAATATAAAAAAGGCCATACAAAGAGGCACAGGCGAGTTACCAGGTGCTACTTATGAAGAAATGATATATGAAGGGTATGGTCCTGCTGGAGTAGCATTAATCATTGAGGCGACAACTGATAATAAGAATAGAACAGCATCAGATATACGAAAAATTTTTGCAAAACACAATGGTAATCTTGCCGAAATTGGCTGCGTAGGTTGGATGTTTGACAGAAAAGGCTATATAACTATTAGTAAATCTTCAGTAACAGACGAAGAAGTTGTAATAAACACAGTTCTAGAAACTGGAGCAGAAGATTTTAAAAGCGAGATAAATAGTGATATATACGAAATTATCACATCTCCTTCAATTCTTGAAGATGTGAAAAACAATCTAAAAGAAAAAAAAATACTTATTTCATCTGCTGAAATTACTATGATTCCTCAGACCTATATATCTCTTTCAGGCGACAATGCAATACATATGTTAGACCTCATGGATACACTAGAAGAGCACGACGATGTTAAAAATGTCTATTCAAATTTTGACATCTCCAGCGAAGATATGAAAAAATTAAAAGTCTGACTACCTTTTGTAAATATATAAAATGATAATACTTGGAATTGACCCCGGTCTTTCTATCACAGGCTGGGGCATTGTTGATATGTTTTCTAGAGATAAAATTAGCCTTATAGAGTACGGTTGTATAAAAACAACACACTCTACACCTCTAATACAAAGACTACAAAATATTAACAGAGAGCTTCAGTTTGTTATAAATAATTATAAACCTAAAGCTGTTGCTATTGAAGAATTATTTTTTTTTAAAACATCAAAAAGCATCGTGTCTCTTGGAGAAGCGAGAGGTGCTATTATTTTAACAGTATCTTTGAATAAGATACCGCTTTTTGAGTACAACCCTAAGCTCGTCAAAATAGCATTGACAGGGTATGGATCGGCAGATAAACGTCAGATTCAATATATGGTAAAAACACTTTTAAAGCTTGAAAATATGCCTACTCCTGACGATGCTGCAGATGCGCTTGCAATAGCAATTTGCCATATTAACAGTAGTATATAGATCAAATAAATATTATATTTCAATTTCGCAGCTTTATTTGTACTTCTAAGGAATACGTAATGATAGATTATTTATATGGAATTTTTAATTCAAAGTCAAAAGGGGTCATAACTCTTGAAATAAATGGAATAGGTTACAGCATATCAGTTCCATTATCTACTCTTCCAAGATTTCCAGCAATTGGCAATCTAGTAAAAATATACATTGTTGAAAATACATCAGGGATATATGGTGGCCTTATCTGTCTATATGGGTTTTTAACAAAAGAAGAAAGAGAGATGTATTTACTTATAAAAGAAAAAGTTCCAGGAATAGGTACAAAAAAAGCTTTAGAATATATGGATAAAATTTCTATATCACTTACAGATTTCAAAACTGCAATAATTTCAAAAAATTTTTCAATATTAAATAAGATATTTGGCTTCACAAAAAAAACTTCTGATAAGCTTATCATTGCTTTAAAAGACAAAATATCTACAATAAATGTTTATAATGAAGACGATAAAAAGACTAAAGTAAATATAAGTGAAAATACAATAATTTTAGAAACTATAGCAAGCCTTATAGCTTTAGGATATAAAGAGCAACAAGCAAAAATCGCAGTAATAAATGCTTATGAACAATGTAATGATAGCATTACTCTAGAAGATTTGATAAGAAAATCACTACAATACTTGTAAAACATTCTTTATAGTTATTACACTTAAATGAAAAAGAGTCTATAAGTAAAGGTTAAGAAATGAATGAAATAAAGAGAATTATTGAAACTTCAAAACACACTGAAGAAGATAGAACCGAGAATTCTTTAAGGCCTCAGAATCTTAATGACTTTATAGGCCAAAAAAAACTTAAAGATAATCTTAAAATTTTTATAGAAGCTTCTAAAAAAAGACAAGAGCCTTTGGACCATTGTCTATTTTATGCTCCACCAGGACTTGGAAAAACAACTCTTTCTCATATAATCGCAAAAGAAATGGGATGTAATTTAAAAATGACATCAGGTCCTATCTTAGAAAAAGTAGGGGATTTAGCTGCAATACTCACAAATCTTTCTGAAGGTGACATATTTTTCATAGATGAAATTCATAGAATGAATTATCTTGTAGAAGAGTCTCTATATCCAGTTATGGAAGACTTCAAACTTGATATCATGATAGGACAAGGGCCTTCGGCAAAAACAATCAAGTTATCTGTACCCCGTTTTACATTAGTAGGAGCTACGACAAGGGCAGGACTTTTATCAACCCCATTAAGAGATAGATTTGGAATTATAGGACATTTAACATTTTATGATATAAAAGAACTTGTACAAATAGTTAACCGATCAGCTATAACAATGAATATCGCTATTGACGAAAAAGCAACTCAAGAAATTGCAAGGCGCTCAAGAGGAACTCCAAGAATAGTAAACAGACTCCTAAAAAGAGTAAGGGATTTTGCTGAAGTAAGAGATGGTAAAATTACTTATACAATAGCAAAAGAAGCTTTAAATGCTTTAGAAGTTGACAGTTTTGGACTAGATAAGATTGATAGACTAATCCTCACTGTTATAATTGAAAAATTTAATGGTGGTCCTGTTGGTATTGATACAATATCAAGTGCTATATCAGAAGAACCTGATACCATTACTGATATCTATGAACCTTATCTCATCAAATCAGGTTTTATTGCAAAAACACCAAGAGGCAGAGTTGTTACTGAAATTGGATATAAGCATATTGGTATTCAAAAAAAATCAAAAAATTTCTTATAGGTTTCTCAGTTACTATTAAATAGAAATGGCTATATTAAAATTTATAAAATAAATTACTATTAACATATACTACTTCGATATTTATATTTACACAAATGTTTCTGTTATCAAAGTTAACAAGCAAATGAATACTAAATTTGACACTAAAAAGAAGGTTTTGCTTCATGTTTGTTGTGCAGTGTGTTCGGCAACTACTATAAAAATACTTTATGATAAATATGAAATTTCTTTCTATTGGTATAATCCAAACATTTATGACATACAAGAGTATAAAAATAGAAAAAATGCTGCGATAAAATATTCAGAAGAATTAAATATTCCATTTTACGAAGAAAAAGATTTTTCTTATAACTATTTTAATTGGAAAAATGAAAGTTTTGAAAAATGTATTTTTTGTTACAAATTGCGAATCGAAAAAACTGCAATATTTGCAAAAAAAAACAGATTTGACTTTTTTTCTACTTCCCTTCTTTCAAGTCCTCATCAAAAACACGATATAGTGAAACAAATCGCTATAAATTTTACATATAAATATACTGTAGAATTTTTATACAAGGATTTTAGAAAATATTTCTATGATGCAAAAAATTCTTTAAAAAAAAGAGGATACTACATACAAAAATATTGTGGCTGTAACAAATCATTAAAACAAGTAAAATCACGTCAAGTAGAGGTAGCATAATGAGTTTTTTTGTACCTAGAACCATGAATAACTTTTTGAGTTTTTTACTTTTGTTAATAATTAAATCGTTTTTCACAAAATGTACATACAAAATAATTAAAACCTTTTCAAAAATCTCAGCAAAATGTTTTAATACAACTGTCTATAGACTCTTTATAATATTACTCATCTTATTCAAATACAATAACCTATATGCTGGCGAAGCAAATGCAACGAAAAAAATCATGAACGTAGGTATAATACTTAATACTGCTACTTTTACAACAGGAAGTTCTGAAGATTTCTTCGTATCTGATGCATCAAGTAAAAAATTAAAATTTACTAAAGGTAATGTTAAAATTTCTTGTTCTGAAAAAGGTGTTTGCTTGGAAAAATATATTTTATCTCCTCCTTTAAAGATAGAGCCTTTAAACGGTATAATTTTTGCTGATTCAAAACCTTATAGAGGGCACCTAATAGTAAAAAAGACAGGGAACAAAATAAGTATTATCAATGTCTTACATATTGAAGATTACTTAAGAGGCGTCCTACCTAGAGAAGCAGGATCTGATTGGGATATAGAGGCATTAAAAACACAAGCTATAGTAAGTAGAACATATTCTATTGCAAATTTCAACAAACATTCTAATTCTGATCAAGGTTTTGACGTTTGTTCTACAACTCACTGTCAAGTTTACGGTGGGGTAGAAGTTGAAGTTGACTCATGCAACAAAGCAATTTTAGAAACTCAATATGAAGTTTTAGTTTATGACGGAAAACTTGCTCAAACTGTTTTTCATGCAAACTGTGGAGGACACACAGAAAATCCAAAATATATATGGAACTGGAAATATACACCTCCCTACTTAAAAGGTTTAAAATGTGACTATTGTCATGACAGTCCTCACGCAAAATGGGAAAGCAGCATAGATGAAATTCTTATTAGAAAAAAACTTTCAGATAACAATATAGAAAAGATCAAAAATATTAAAATCAAAGGGAAAACATCCACAGGTACCGCAAAGGAACTAGAAATATTACATTCTAATGGAAAATTTTTGATAAACGCATATAAGTTTAGACTTATAATAGATGCATGGCAAATAAAAAGTCACAATTTTAACTCCATAAAAACAGATGGTAATAAATTTTATTTTAAAGGTAATGGCTGGGGACATAAAGTGGGCTTATGTCAATGGGGTGCAAAAAACATGGCAAAAAAAGGAAAAACTTATAAACAGATATTAAACTATTATTACCCTGGAACAAAAGTTGAAAAAATTACATATGAATGAAAAATATATAGATGATAATATTTTAGATAGTTACAGTTACGAAATACCAAAAAAACTAATTGCTCAAAAACCGATTAAAAACAGACAGGATTCAAGACTTTTTATCGTCAATAAAAAAACTAAAAAATTTTACCACAAAAAATTTTCTGATATTATTGAATATTTTAATGCTGGGGATTGCATTGTAATCAATACTACAAAAGTAATTCCTTCTAGACTTTTCGGCAAAAAAAACAGTGGAGGGAAAGTAGAACTACTATTTCTCAACCCATGTCAAAAAAATGAAAAATATAAGGTCCTAATAAAGCCATCTATTGGAATTGGCAAAAAAATATATTTTGAAAATAATTATGAATGCGAAGTAATATCAAAGACAGAGTTCGGAGAAAGCACAGTTAAATTTAATAAACTTAAAGTTTTAGAATTTTTAGAGAAGCATGGTATTATGCCGTTACCACCTTATATAAAAAGAAAAAATGGACTTGCTCATAAACTATCAGATTTTGATAAACAAAGATATCAGACAATTTATGCTAAAAACTTAGGAGCTATAGCGGCTCCGACAGCAGGCCTTCATTTCACTGAAAATATAATAAAAGATCTTAAAAAAAAAAACGTAAACATTGCCACTTTAACTCTTCACGTTGGATGGGGGACATTTAAACCTATAACTACTTTAAAATTAGATAACCACAATATGCTCCCAGAAAAATTCTTTATAGATAAAACAAATGCAAAAATTATAAATCTAGCCATAAATAACAATAAAAGAATTATTTCAGTTGGAACCACTTCAGCAAGGGCACTTGAATCTGCTGTAAATGAGAGGTTTCTTTTGAAAAATGGCAAAGTCTTTATAAAGGAGTATTCTGGTGAAACTTCAATTTTTATACATCCAGGATATAAATTTAGAATAATAAATGCTTTAATTACTAATTTTCATCTTCCAAAATCTACTCCTCTTATGATGGTAAGTGCTTTTTCTTCAAGAGAAACTATTCTAAAAGCTTATAAAGAAGCTATAAAAAAGAAATATAGATTTTTTTCATACGGTGACTCAATGCTCATTTTGTAGTGTAGTATTTTATTTGTTTAATATTTTGTTTAATATATTGAAAAATAATATAACTTTAGCATATAGGCATATGTATTATTTATATATCTAATATAAGTATAAGGCACATTTTTAGTCTCAATTGAGTTTTATTTATGATCATAAATAAGCAGCACAGCAATTAAAAATATCATTGCACATGTAGGATCAAGATACTTTTTTTGTATTTTAGATAGTATAAAATAGACGTATAGGGAACAGGAAATGAACAAAAACAACAAAGATAAATTAATCTTTTTTGATACAACCCTAAGAGATGTGGAGCAATCTCCTGGTGCGAGTATGAATTTAAAGGAAAAACTATTAGTTGCGGATCAACTTGCAACTCTAGGTGTAGATGTTATTGAAGCAGGATTTCCTGTTTCTAGCCATGTGGAGATTTTGAAGCTGTAAAAACTATATCACAGCAGATTAAAACGTCCTCAATTGCAGGATTATGTAGAGCTTCAGAAAAAGATATAAATGCATGTTGGGACGCTTTAAAATATGCTAAGAAACCAAGAATACACATATTTTTAGCAACTTCCGATTTACACATAGAAAAAAAGTTAGGCAAAACTAGAGAGCAGATATTAGCCCTGGCTGTAAAAGCCATAAAGTATGGTAAGAGTTTATGCAGAGATATTGAATTTTCCGCAGAAGACGCTGGAAGATCAAATATGGATTTTCTATGTAAAGTTGTTGAGGCTGTCATAGATGCTGGTGCAACTACCATAAATATTCCTGATACAGTAGGTTACTCACTTCCTACTGAATTTGGAGAAAAAATAGCTGAAATCAAAAAAAGAGTTTCTAATATCAATAAGGCAATTATAAGTGTTCATTGCCACAATGATTTAGGTCTTGCAGTTGCAAATTCTTTATTTGCCATGGAAAACGGTGCAAGACAAATTGAATGTACAATTAATGGTATAGGAGAACGCGCAGGGAACGCTTCTCTTGAAGAAATTGCAATGATACTAAAAGTGAGATCCCAATATTATAATTTTAAACACTCAATTAAAATAAATGAAATATATAATACAAGCAAACTTGTTTCAAGACTAACGGGTATTTCAGTACAAGCAAATAAAGCTATCGTAGGAGCAAACGCTTTCGCTCATGAATCCGGAATTCATCAAGATGGAATCCTAAAAGATAGAGAAACTTACGAAATTATGACTCCTATTGATGTAGGTATACCTGAAAGCTCATTAGTTTTGGGGAAGCATTCAGGAAGACACGCATTTTTTAAAAAAATCAAAGATCTAGGTTATAAGTTAGAAAATAAAAATTTAGAACAAATTTTTGAGAAATTTAAAGTTTTGGCCGACAAAAAGAAAACAATTTTTGATGAAGACATAATCGCTTTAGTAGAAGAAGATACTGCCTATGGAAAAGAAATCTTTATTTTAGATTACCTAAATGCTACTGCTGGTAGTAGAATAATACCAACAGCTACAGTAGAAATATTAAAAAAAAGTGATACTAAGAAAGCAAAACCAATCATTTTTCGCGAAACAGCTCACGGTTCAGGTCCAGTTGATGCAGTATATAAAGCAATAGATAAAATAATAGACATAAATATTAAACTTACAGATTTTTTATTACGTTCAGTTTCTTCAGGCGAAGACGCTCTCGGTGAAGTCATACTAAAAGTAGAATATAAAGGAATTACATATTCAGGTAAAGGAACCTCAACAGATATAGTTGAAGCAAGTGCAAAAGCTTATATGCAGGCAAATCAATAAAGCAAAATTATTTGATAACAACGACGAAAGAGGGAATTAAGTAATGGGTAGTACAATTACAGAAAAGATATTAGCGGAACATTGTGGCAAGAAAGTTATTGAAGCTGGTGAATTTATAAAACCTAAAATTGATGTAATACTTTCAAACGATATTACAGCACCTTTAGCAATAAAAGAATTCAGAAAAATTGGAATAAAAAAAGTTTTTAATAGAAATAAAATAGCTTTGGTTATGGATCACTTTACACCAAATAAAGATATTCTAAGTGCAGAGCACGTTAAATTTGTAAGAGAATTCGCAAGAGAACAAAAAATAAAGTATTACTATGAAGGCGGGAGTGTTGGTATAGAGCATGTACTGCTTCCTGAACAGGGGATTGTTGTCCCAGGGGAGATTATTATAGGAGCAGATTCTCATACATGTACTTGTGGCGCTTTAGGCGCATTTTCAACTGGAGTAGGTTCAACAGATGTTGCAGCTGCAATGGCAACGGGAAAGATATGGTTTAAAGTTCCTAACTCAATCAAATTTATTTTAAAAGGAAAGTTAAATAAGTGGGTAAGTGGTAAAGATATAATCCTCTATATAATCGGTATTATAGGTGTTGACGGCGCACTTTACAATTCTATGGAATTTACAGGCCCTTTGTGTAAAAAACTTACAATGGCAGATAGATTTACAATAGCAAATATGGTAATTGAAGCAGGTGGAAAAAGTGGTATATTTGCACCTGATGAAGTAACAAAAAAGTACCTACTAGAAAAAAGAATACAAAAAAATTATAAATTTTACACAAGCGATAAGGATGCCAAATATATAAAAATAATTGAGATAGATTGCAACAAAATTTCACCTCAAGTTTCAATGCCTTTTTTACCATCCAACACAAAAGCCGTAAAAAATATTAAAAAAACTTATATAGATCAAGTGATAATAGGTTCTTGTACTAATGGTAGGATTGAAGATTTGAGGGTTGCAGCCTCGATTATAAAAAAAGCTAAAAAAGTGAATTCCAATGTTAGAACCATTATAATCCCTGCCACTCCTGAAGTTTATTCCCAAGCATTAAACGAAGGATTACTCAAAATATTCATAGATGCCGGAGCCATAATTTCTGCGCCAACATGTGGTCCCTGTCTTGGTGGACATATGGGAGTGCTAGCTTCTAATGAAAAATGTGTTTCAACCACAAATAGAAATTTTGTAGGAAGAATGGGACATGCCAAATCACAGTTATTTCTAGCAAGCCCTGCAGTAGCAGCAGCTAGTTCAGTAAAGGGATACATTTCAATACCCAATTGAAATTCTATAATAAATATTTATTTAGATTATTACCTTACACTTATAAAGAAATAAATATAATAAGAGCTATGCAGACAAACATGATCAAAGAGGAATAACGAAGATGTTGGGATTATCTAAAATATGTCTTGGGGCGAAGTAAAAGAAGGAGCAGAACACATTTATTTCGTATAATAGTGATACCATGGCGTGTATTGCTAAGGATATTCAGGAGAAAAGTTTCAAAAATAAAGAATGTGCTGATGTCCCATACGTACATTGCCTTTGGACTATTAAACGAAAGAGACAAGTGAAGTGAGAGATTGTGTTTATTACAAGGCTAGGCCATTTATTAAAGATGGCAGTAAACTTAACTGCAAGAGCTATACAGAAAGTCGGAGAGGTAGTAGCAAAATATACAAAATAAATCAGTTAGAGATAGTAGAATAGAAAATCAGAC
>JAISTT010000011.1 GCA_031272445.1 Candidatus Endomicrobiellum mastotermitis
GTCTGATTTTCTATTCTACTATCTCTAACTGATTTATTTTGTATATTTTGCTACTACCTCTCCGACTTTCTGTATAGCTCTTGCAGTTAAGTTTACTGCCATCTTTAATAAATGGCCTAACCTTGTAACAAACACAATCTCTCACTTCACTTGTCTCTTTCGTTTAATAGTCCAAAGGCAATGTATGTATGGGACATCAGCACATTCTTTATTTTTGAAACTTTTCTCCTGAATATCCTTAGCAATACACGCCATGGCATCACTATTATACGAAATAAATGTGACGGTTTCACGTTCTACTCCTTCTTTTACTTCGCCCCAAGACATATTTTAGATAATCCCAACATCTTCGTTATTCCTCTTTGATCATGTTTGTCTGCATAGCTCTTATTATATTTATGTTTATGGAATTGTATCCAAAATCTCATTAAATTTCTGATCAGAATGACCTGTTATTTCAATAGTTTTTTCTCTGCCTCTCTCACCTTTTCTCAAAAAAATCATTGACCTTTTTACATCAAAAAAATCTGATAAAAAATCACACAGTTCTTCATTTGCTTGACCTTCAACTGCAGGAGCTACAACTTTTACTCTTAAAATAGAACCTACCCTACTAACAACTTCATTCTTTTTTGAGTTAGGTATCACTCTAACTTTGATAATCATTAGTATTCTCCCACTATATCTACCATATAATAATTATTTAGAGGTCTCTAAATTTTATTTACTCAGTTCTTTAGACCTTTCCATGGCTCTTTTCATAGCTCCATATACAATATCTGAAAAATTTTCTGAGTCAAAATAATTTAATGCTGCTTCAGTCGTACCATTTGGAGACTTAACTCTTTCTTTCAATATTTTAGGAGATTCCCTTGTAATATAAAGCATTTTGCCTGAACCATAAACCGTTTGGACTGCAAATTCTCTTGCTGTCTCTTCATCTAACCCAAGCTTCTTAGCAGCCTTCTGCATAAGTTCGCAAAAATAGAATATATATCCTGTTCCAGAACCAGATAGAGCTGTGATAACATCAAATTTTTCTTCATCAAGAATTTTTACTTTACCAATAGCTGAAAATAAATGCTTTGCTTCCTGAAGTTGAACATTAGAAACAAATTTTCCTTTGCATAAAGCTGTAACACTAGAAAGAACAAGAGCTGAAGTATTAGGCATAGCCCTAATAACCGCAGTATCTTGTAGAACATTATTCTCAATAAATTTAGTAGTTATTCCCGCAGCAATCGAAATAATAATTGTTTCCCCTTTTATTAAATTCTTTATCTCACTCAAAAGTTCAATCATATTTTGCGGTTTAACAGAAAGAACAATTATATCAGCAAATAATACACCTTTACCCTTATCATCAGTTATAGATACACCAAATTTCTGTCGAAGATTTAATAATTTCTCTTTAATAGTATCATTACAAATAATATTTTCTCGCGCTACTAGTCTAGCTTCTAAAATACCACTTATAATAGCCTGAGTCATATTTCCAGAGCCAATAAAAAAAAGTTTCTTACTCATTTTTTCTTATATTCTCTTTCTCCAAATATTGCTGATCCTACTCTTATCATATTTGAACCTTCTTCAATGGCAATTTTGTAATCATTAGACATTCCCATAGATAGAATATCAAATTCAGAATTTTTAAAAGATTTCTTAATATCTTCAAATAATTTATACACTTGCTTAAAATAGTATTTTGAATCTTTAGAATTCTTACTAAAAGGGGTTATAACCATCAACCCTCTTATTAAAACATTGTGGATTGACAAACACTTCTCATAAAAACCTTCCACCTCATTTAGGTTAACACCTATTTTAGACATTTCATGTGAAACTTTCACTTCAATAAGACAATTTTGTAGTTTATTTAAATTCTTTGCATGACGACTTATATTATATGCAAGACTCATAGTATCTAAAGAGTGTATCAAATCAAAGTTTTCTACAACTTTCTTTACCTTATTTGATTGCAAATGTCCTATAAAATGTTTTCTAATCCCTCTAAGAGAAAAGGCAAGCTGCTCAAATTTAGGTAGCGCCTCCTGTATTTTGCTTTCTCCTATATGCTTTATTCCACACCTTAAAGCTTCTAAGACATTTTGGTATGGGAAAGTTTTTGTCACAGCTACAATTTCAACAGAAGTACTCGAACTTTTGGCTAAATTCACAATATCTTTAATAAACTCTATATTTTCCCTAATATTTCTCATTTTTAACCTATTTTGGTTAGAACCAAGTAATTATAACATATTTTTTATGCTTTGAAATTTTTGAGTATAATATTTTAACATATAAATTAAAATTTGCTATCTATCATGCTTAATCATTTTTTATGACTATCTCTTTAATCTTACTTAAATTAACTTTCTTAAGTTCTTTTTTATATTTTTAGGCCAAACCACAATATTCCTCAGCATTCACATTTTAAAGACTCTGAAAGTGTCTAATTTATAATTACAGATATATATGTTTTTATATACTCACATACTTTATTGCGTATTCTTAAAATCATTAAAATATCCTTACTTATAAATTTTAACTCCTCATTGCATGGATAAAATAAAAGCAGAACTACCTGCATTATTGGTTATTTACTTTACAATCTATATATAATTATAAGTAGTATTATTACTCTCTATTTTATTATCAACACTGAAAGGCACTAAAAGTTATAGGTTATATATAAATACATGCTTATAGAAAAAAAACATTTGACAACACCAAGTAAAACTTATGCCTTGAATCATTTAATAAAAATGTTTTCTTCTTTTTGATTTACTATAATTGTACTTGCAGGCAATTAAGAATTATGACGACAAGGAAATAACGTATACCAACTGCTGAATATTCTTTAACTTTTAAGTAAATTCTTACTTTATCACAAAGAAAATAAATTACTGACAATAATGTCGTCACATAAAGAAGACATATTTTATCTTTACTATAGGCAAAAAAGATATTGTGACTTATAAAAAACTTTATAAACCACTCGAAATATCAACACTTGGCGTATGACATATTATATTCTTTAGCATTATTCTTCAATCTATTGTTTTTTATATCGACGAAAAATACAAAACAGAATCTTAGATCTGATCGTTAGGCTCCAAGATTTTACTAATTTTTCTACATGGTAGTTTAAATAATTAAATATAAGACAACTTCTCATTATTAAAAGCTAATGTAAATATGAACTCCAACCACATATGTAGTAATCACAATATATAACGCAATATTATACAATGTTGCACTTTTGAAAAAGATCTAACTAAAACTATACTAGTTAAGTTTTACCTTTTTCCAAATATCCATATTTTCTTATAATATAACTTTTTTTTAAAATAAGATTTTTGCATATACTCTCACAAAGAATTCAAGACCTTCAATAAATGCTCATACGTTTTAGTAATATGCAAACTCAACAAGTTTTTACTATCTATAAGGATAAATCTTTTTTTATATATACCACAAATTCTTTATATTTGTTTTTATCATTTGAACTCTCGTTTTAGTTCATCAACTTTATTAACTTTTTCCCAAGTGAAATCTTCTTCATTCCTTCCAAAATGTCCATAAACGGCAGTTTTGGAAAAGATTGGTTTACGGAGTTGTAAGTAATCCGTAATACCTTTAGGAGTAAGCGGGAATACTTTTCTTATAATAGGTTCTAACGCTAACTTTGAAATTTTGTTGTTGGAATGGTGCGTATCAATCATTACAGAAACAGGATCAGCTACACCAATAGCATAAGCAAGTTGAACTGTACATTTATCAACTATACCCGACGCAACTATATTTTTCGCAATATGTCTTGCCATATAACAAGCACTCCTATCAACTTTAGTAGAGTCTTTTCCAGAAAATGCCCCTCCACCATGTGCAGCCATTCCACCATAAGTATCAACTATTATTTTTCTTCCAGTAAGACCAGTGTCTACAGCAGGTCCACCAAATAAGAATTTACCTGTAGGATTAATATATATTTTTGTGTCTTTATCAATCAGATGTCCAAGTGTAGGTTCAATAATATTATTAAAAATCTCTTTTTTAGACTTACTCGTTATACTATCCCCTGTTATATCTAAAATTTCTTCAGTATGTTGTGTTGACAAAACAACAGCATCTATCCTTTTAGGTTGCCAATCTATGTACTCAATGGTTACTTGAGTTTTTCCATCTGGTCCTAAATAAGGTAAAGTATTTCTCTTTCTTACTTCAGAAAGTCTAATCGCAAGTTTATGTGCTAAAATTATAGGTAAAGGCATAAATTCAGGAGTTTCCTTACATGCAAAACCTATCATCAATCCCTGATCACCAGCCCCACCGATGTCAACACCCATAGCAATATCTGGAGATTGTGTGTTTATAACGTCAATTATGGCACACGTATTACAATCAAACCCTAAGGATAAATTATTATAGCCTATCCTTTTTAAAGTCTCCTTTATAATATCTTTTGTATTAACTCTTGCAGTTGTAGTAATTTCTCCACCTACAATAATCAATCCTTTGGAAATAAAAGTCTCACAGGCAACTCTTGCATCTGCATCTTGTTTTAGTATTTCATCCAAAATAGTATCAGAAACTATATCACACACTTTGTCAGGATGACCCTCTGTAACAGATTCAGATGTAAAAAAATAACTACGACTTTCTGACATAAAACCCCTATCTCTACTTCCTTATTTATATAAAAAGTACTGAATTTTTTCGTACTAAAGCATTATACATATAATTTGCTTTATTTTTGTCAAAAAATATTTATTTATTTCTTAGTACTTTTGTATATTCTTTTTTCCTTTACAATATCTTCCTCTACACCTTCACCTTTTTTATCAATCCCCCCAAAAACTCTTTCTTTTATTCTCACCTCTATTTCTTCAGTAAGTGTAGAGTTTTCGGATAAATAAGTTTTCACATTCTCTCTTCCCTGTCCAAGTTTTTCATCTCTATAACTAAAAAATGCTCCTGTTTTCTCAATTATTCCATAACTTACACCCATATCTACTAAATACCCAAATCTATCAATGCCTTGCCCAAATATTATTTCAAACTCAGCTTGTTTAAATGGTGCTGCAACTTTATTTTTTACAACTTTAACCCTCACTCTATTACCTAAAATTTCATCACCTTTTTTAACAGACTCAATTCTTCTTATATCCAGTCTTACAGAGGAATAAAATTTTAGTGCAAGTCCCCCTGGAGTTGTTTCAGGACTCCCCCACATTACACCTATTTTTTGTCTTAACTGATTAATAAATATTATTGAGGTTTTTGATTTAGAAATGTTTGATGTAAGCTTTCTAAGAGCCTGACTCATAAGTCTCGCCTGAAGACCTAAAAAAGAATCTCCCATTTCTCCCTCAATTTCAGCTTTAGGAACAAGAGCTGCTACAGAATCAACAATTATAATATCAACTGCCCCTGAGCGAACAAGCTTATCAGCAATTTCTAGTCCCTGCTCACCAGAATCTGGTTGGGATATTAAGAGGCTATCTATACACACACCCAGTTTTTGAGCATATTCAGGATCCATTGCATGTTCAGCATCAATATACGCTGCAATACCGCCTAGTTTTTGCGTTTCGGCAATCATACATAAAGCTAAAGTTGTTTTACCTGACGCCTCAGGACCATAAATCTCAATTATCCTACCACGTGGAATTCCACCCACACCTATAGCTATATCAAGAGGTAAAGCACCGGTTGATATTGAATCAACTTTTTCTTTTAAACGTTTGTCACCGAGTCTCATAATTGCTTCTTTCCCAAAATCCTTCTCAATCTGTGAAAGAGCTAAATCCAACGCCTTAAGTTTTTCATCCTTTGCCATACTCTTCCTCCATTTAGTATCAGCTTGTTATTTTGTTCTAAATTTTTTCATAAAAGTACATTTATAAATTAATACTTTCATTTCTCTCCACAACATCAATAAGGAATTGATGTATATAAACCATGGCTAAAGTATCCATCGCACAATACTTTAGTAAATTACGTTTTGTTTGTTTTATTTTTTTACTACCATACACTCCCATTGCCATAAAAGCGAAAGCAGTAACAGCATCTCTACCATTCTTTATCTTCAAGTGAGAGTAGTCTAATTCAGGAATCAATATTGGAAGAACTTTTTTTATAGATGAACGACCATGAAAATTTACATCATAATAATTTTTTCTAATAATCAACTCAAGATCTACTATCCTTTTAACTATTCCATCAAGTTTTCCAGATAAATCAGGGAAAATATCCATAAGCTTTAAAATAATGTTACGTTCAAAATTGGCATAAGTCATTATACTTCCCTCTATATCTAGATATTCAATAAATTTTTCTGTAATTTCACGTCTACAATCCTTTTTTTGATCAACAATATATTCATAATGGTCTATAATATTTCCTGCAATGTCAGTTTTATATATTGAAAACTGTGTTAAGAACTGTGAGTAAGGACCAACATGTTCATATAAAGGCAGTGCCGTACTCACTGATTCAAAATCTAGATAATAAAAGGGTTGTTTTATGTTGTGTATATATGTTTTTAAATCTTTTGAAACATAATTTGCACCAGTCAAAACACAATTTTTAACTATTTTTTGGGCTTTAGTAAGCTCAAAATCGGATGGAATTTTACAAATAGTATCAATTCCTGATGTTACTAATCTTTCAAGTGAAGCAGTTGAAAGATGTGGTAGGTCAAATATATGATTTTTAATACCCTTACCTATACAGGTGTTAAATACAGGACAATTCTTGCAATTTTTCTTTAAATAAGGCCTCGGCATATTTTTAGATTTAATAATTTCAATGATTTCATCAGAAAGATTTAAAAACTCGTTAATTTTTAATTCAACTTTATCAGTACAATCTAATATTTTAAAAAACCTTGACACATCCATACCAAAACGATAATCACTAGATAAGTGAAGGAGAGCATACCTTTGCACGTTTACACCTGCCTTAGCCAAAACCATTGCGTCAAAAGACATGTCATTAATATATTTAAATTTGTATTTAGTACTAGGTTTAATTTCAAATAAGGATAATACATTACCATCATATTTCTTAAGTATGTCAATTTTTGCTAAATAATCAGTCGCAATAAAATAAGCTTCATAAATCGTTTTAACATTAGGATTAAATATCAATTCCCTAGCATATAATGCTGCAACATCAATCTTTGATTTCCATGCATTCACACCATTTGAAAAAAGTTTATGTGACATTTCGAGAATAATTTCTCTTTCAAATTTTAAAAATCTACTATTAATCCCTATAAATTTTGGAATTATATTTCTTTTTGTCATCCATCCTAGAGTAGGACAACGTAAATAATTGATAAAAATCGCTTTATTTATATACTTCATAAATAATTAAGAAATTCCTTCTTTACAATAAATGTATGTCATAATAATAAGAATATTTAGAAAATAAAAAGGAAAGAAACTATAATTTTATCTACCATAAAGTTACAAAGTTACTTATTATAGTTATAAATTTTTTAACTACTTAAAAATTTTTTTATTCCAAATTAAAACTAATTTAATACTTCTCTTACTTTTTCGTTATTATATCAAAATCAAAATAGCTATTTTAAACAATTCGACCTTGTATCAAATTTTTCTCCGACTAAATTTAAAATAAGTAAATGAACTAATACTAAATATTTACTACATTAATCGCTATATTGTGTTTAGAGTTATATACATAATCACAATCAAAAGTGAAATCTTACCATACTTTGCACTTTTATGGTATAATTTTATTTGTATTATTTCGTAAGTTTCGTAACTCCAATAAAGTTAGTTAAATAAAATATTATAAATATAAAATAAAAAAAGGAACAATATTTATGTTATCAAAACTCATTAATTGGATGAAGCCTCTTCCAGACACAGAAATTCAACTGAAAGACGAAAAACAAATTGCAAATTTATATAAATTTTGGCGCATAAGAATGTTCTTAGGCATGTATATTGGTTATATAGTGTACTATTTTACGCGAAAAAATCTATCATTTGTAGCAACTGCTTTTATGAGAAACGTTGGTATTACAAAAATGGAGTTTGGCATTTTAAATTCACTAGCGTATATATCTTACGGTGTAGGAAAATTTTTAAGTGGTATATTCGCTGATAAGTGTAGTATAAGAACTTTCATGGCGCTAGGTCTAATTGGATCTTCTATAATTAACCTCTTTTTTGGATTTCTTTATTCACTGCCTTTTATAACTTTCTTTTGGGGAATAAATGGCGGGTTGCAGTCAATGGGTTTTCCTCCGGTAGCAAAAGGGCTTGTATACTGGTTTTCTCCTAGTGAAAGAGCAACCAAATGGACATTATGGTCATCTTCTCACACTGTTGGAACTTTTCTCATAGGTATATTAGCGGCTTGGTGTATAGGATTGGGAGACTGGCGTGCAACATTTTACGTTCCCGGTATAATAGGACTGATAACCGGAATAGTTTTACTTTTTACTTTAACAGATAAACCTTCTTCACTAGGACTACCTCCTATTGATATCTATCATAATGACACTTTACCTTTAAAAAAACAAACAAAAGGACAAAAGTCTCTTTCCCATATGCAAATTTTATTTAAATATGTTCTATTCAACCCATTTTTATGGTCACTTGCAATAGCGTATACATTTATATACTTTATCCGTTTTGCCACATTAGACTGGGGTACCGTATTTATGACTGAAAGGGGTTTATCGGAAAAAAATGCGGCATTTTTATTAGGGTTTATGCCTCTTATAGGTACTTTAGGAGGCATATCTTCAGGTTGGATTTCTGATAAATTTTTTAAAGGCCGTTGCGCACCTATTAGTATCATATATCTACTTTGCTTGATTTTCAGTTTGTGGGGTATGTATCATTTCACCAATGTATCAACACCATGGTGGCTTATAGCATTATTTCTCTCTCTTGTAGGTTTTTTTGTGGATGGACCACAAAACCTTGTTGGTGGCGTACAAGTTTCCCGTATAACTGTACAAGAGTCTATCGGAGCCGCTTGTGGTTTTACGGGAATGTTCGGTTATTTAGGTGCATTTTTATCCGGTATCGGTGCAGCTTGGATCATTGAAAAGTGGGGATGGCACGGCATATTCATATCTTGCGGAATATTTTGTGTAATGGCAATATTATTCATCATCATTACTTGGAAGAGAGAAAATACTAAACCTATTTTGAATCAATAGCACTTGTATGTTCAAAATCAAAGTAGGCATAAATGATATGCAAAAAACTAAACTACTAACTTCATTATACCAATTAATGCATTTTATGTTTACTGATAGATAGATATTTTGCTTCATTTTTACAATTCCATGATATATACCACACCAATCAATACAGTAGTATAAATGTTAAATATATAATATTTAAACACTATGGAAACAAAATGAAAGAGAGTTTTATAAAGAGTATATAACAGAGAGGTTTTTATTAAGAGGATGTTTGTGTATACGCGAAGAGTATGTATATTTATGTAATATGTAAAAGAACGTAAGAATAAATTAGATGGAAATTACTCAAAAAGAATAAGAGAAGAGACCTTATTCAAATATATTTTAAGTATTTTTATGTTGCCTAATAAAAATTAAAAACTTGAGCAAGTTTCTTATGATGTATAGAAAAAGATACATTGATGTATTCATGGAATAGTGATTATAGTAAAAAATTACTTTAGTAAGCAGAGAGCAGATAAAGTAAGAAATCTTTAAACTTAAAGAAAGAATAAAAATGTGAGAGTAAGTCCCATTAGTTGTTCGTGTTCATATTCACACTACATAAAGAAATACTAAAAAATCGATAATTACTATTTGTATTTTAAGTAAAAAGAGTTATTTACAAGAACTTTAATAAATCTCTCTTTTTGGCAAACAAAAATTTTATGTTTTAAGAGAGATTACATTGACATTCTTATATTTTTACTATACAATACAGCGTAATTCACATATACAAAATTATAAGATAAAGATGAAGAAAATGTTAAGCTTAATATTTGCAGTATTTTGTTATTTCATTTAGTTCTATCTAGTTTTGTCAATGTAAGTATAAGTTCACATAAGAAAAGCATTAATAATAAGTATATAAGATTATATGTAGATCTTGAAAACTGCATTAACAAAATTAAATGATATTGGCGAAAATTAAAATAAAAACTTAAGTGATATTTACGTCAGTTATTCTCGTTTTGGGCAGAATAAATATTTAGGAGGAAAAATGAAAAAGAATACAATTATCTTATTAGTGATACTGTTAACAACTATCGTAGGCACTGATAAACTGATATTCGCATCAGATAACGCTGCAGAAAAATTACAAACCAATATTTCAGTAAAAGGTACACTTATCCTACAAGCAATGACCGCAGAGAAACCTAATAATTACGGTGGTATTTATAACACGTACACGACAAGTTTAGATATTGAAAAAGAACTTAAAAACAATGCTAAAATTACAGTAAGTCTTAAAGGTGGCATAAGTAATTATACAATTGATAGAAATAATTTAACATATTCAACTATAAATAAAGATGCTAATTCAAAAGACTTATATATAGAAACTATATATCATAAGTCCTTTTTTTGTAATAAATTTAATATAGATCTTGGTAAATTTGGCCTTAGCAAGCATTTTGATAAAAATACCTATGCAGACGATACATCCACTCAATTTTTAACAGGATCGTTTGCTTCCAACAAAACAGTCGAAAGCCTTGATGATAGATTGGGTTTAAGATTGAATTACACATTTAGTAAATTTGATATTGATTATGGTTATTTTAGTTTAATAAAAAATAAGTTTGACAATAATGGATTTAACATCTTACAGATAAGTTATAAACCTTCTAAAAAGGAAAACTACAGAGTTTATGGATGGATGGACAATAGAAAATATTTTATTTATAAAGAAAAAAAGGATAATAAACTTAAAGCAAGAGTTTTTGGAATAGGTGCAAGTCTAGACCGCGAAATAAATAAACAAATTGGTATATTCGCTAGATTTGGTTACAAAGATCCCTCTATTCAAACAACTATTAATAACTATAATGAGAATAGTAATAATATCAGTGACTTTATAACACCATCATTGCTTTTGAGCGTCGGAGCACAAATTAAAGGTTCATCATGGTCAAGAGCAAACGATATAATAGGATTAGCAATAGGTCAAATATATACATCTAATCTCAAAAAGTGTAATAAAAATTATAAATACCACACAGAAACACAAATGGAGTTGTACTACAAACTTGAGATAAATGACAATATTGCCATTACTCCTAATTTACAATATATTGCACATTCTAAAGATGACAATAATAATTTGTTTATATACGGTATAAGAACTCACTTCAAGTTTTAACATTAATAGTAGTTTGTGGATTCTCTTTCAAGAGCAGCTCTAACAAAACCTTTGAAAAGTGGATGAGGTTTCATTGGTCTGGAAGCAAACTCAGGGTGAAATTGTACCCCTATAAAAAACGGGTGGTCTCTCATTTCAATAATTTCAGGTAGTACTCCTTTATGATATGCACTAACTAATAGTCCAACCTTTTCCAATACACTTATAAACTCGGGGTTCATTTCATATCTATGCCTATGTCTCTCTTCAATTTCTACACTTCTATATAAATCATACGTTATAGTATCCTTTTTTATTTCAGATTTATAGTTTCCAAGTCTCATTGTTCCACCTCTATACTTGATCTTCTTTTGCTCGTCAAGAATCTTTATAACAGGATATTTTGTATTTTCATCAAATTCAGTAGAATTTGCATCTTCAAGTCTTGCTAAATTTCTTGAAACTTCTATGACACTGCACTGCATTCCTAAACATATACCAAGAAAAGGAATTTTATTTTCTCTCGCATAAGTTATTGACTTTATTTTGCCTTCTATACCTCTGTTACCAAATCCACCTGGCACTAAAATAGCACTACAATTTCTTAATTTTTCAATTAAACCATTATCATCTACAGCATTAAGATAATGTATCTCAGCTTTTGCATCTAATTCAGATGCAGCAATATTCAAAGATTCTTCAATAGATTTATAAGCATCTTTTAAAGTAGCATATTTCCCTACAACTGCAATATTAACTTTTTTATTAAATTCTCTTAATAATCTTACTTTAACAAACCATTCTTTATCAAATCTTTTAATAGATTTTATATTGAGTTTCTCCATTATTAATGAGTCAACATTTTGTTTATGTAAAGCTTCAGGAATAGAATAAACATAAGGATTATCTAAAGCTTCAATTACACAATTTTCATTAACATTGCAAAAGAGAGATATTTTTTTCTTTAAGGGACTGTTAAGTTTATACCCAGTCCTACATATTATCATATCAGGAGAAATGCCTATTTCTCTCAATTTATTGACTGAATGTTGTGTGGGTTTAGTTTTCAATTCATTAGCCCCAGTAATATATGGAACAAGAGTAGCATGTACAAAAAAAATATCTTCTCTTCTATTTTCAAGCTGAAACTGTCTTGCTGCTTCTATAAAAGGAAGACCCTCTATATCCCCTATTGTTCCTCCAATTTCAATTATAGAAACATCAAAATTATCCTTTAGAGCTCTAAAACGTCTCTTTATTTCATCTGTAATATGAGGTATAACTTGAACCGTATCACCAGAATAGTCACCTCTCCTTTCTTTATTAATTACAGTTTGATATATATCACCTGCAGTATTTGTATTTGCTTTACTTGTATAGATATCTAGAAATCTTTCATAAGTCCCCAAATCTAAATCTGACTCTGCTCCATCTATAGTTACAAACACCTCACCATGCTGATAAGGATTCATAGTTCCAGGATCCACGTTTATATAAGGATCGAACTTTATCATAGTAACTTTAAAACCATGCAACTGTAAAAGTTTTCCAATACTAGCACCTGAAATACCCTTACCCAATGAACTAACAACTCCTCCAGTAATAAAAATATATTTTTCCATCAGCCTTCCTTGCATATGTTATTAGGAATTTTTGTGGGGTATTTTCCAGTAAAGCATGCTGTGCAAAAATTATTGTCTTCCTCAATATTTTTTTTATCATCGAAAGAGCAGGCCTTAATAAGGTTTTCCAAAGTTAAGAAAGTTAAAGTATCAATATCCAAATATTTTCTTATCTCTTCTATTGAATTATTTGCGGCTATTAAATTGCTCCTACTTGGAGTGTCAATACCGTAATAACACGAATTAATTATAGGTGGACAAGATAAGGCAAAATGTATCCTCCTTGCACCTGCTTCTTTCAAAATATTCACTAATCTTCTTGAAGTTGTTCCTCTTACTATTGAATCATCAATAAGCACTATTTCTTTCCCATTTATAACTTCTTTTATAGGGCGAAGTTTGAATCTCGCAATCAAATCTCTTAAATTCTGCATCGGTTTTATAAACGATCTACCCACATAATAATTTCTTACTAGACCATTTTCAAAAAGTATATTTGAAACTCTTGAAAATCCAATTGCAGCACAGTAACCCGTATCAGGAACAGGCATTACAATGTCAGCTTTTATATCTTTCATTTGTAATGCAAGATATTCTCCCATCTTTATTCTAGCTTCTTTTACAGTATGCCCAAACATTGTGCTATCAGGTCGTGCAAAATAAACTTGCTCAAAAATACAAGTATTTTTTTTCTTAGAAATCTCATATATAAAAGATCTTTTTATTTCTCCATTTTCTATCACTATAATCTCACCAGGCTCTATATCCCTCACATATTTACCACCCATAACTTCAATCGCAGGAGTTTCAGAAGATAATATATAGGAATTACCTATTTTACCTAAAACTAAAGGCCTAAAACCATTTTTATCTCTTACTCCTATAAGAGTTTTATCCCTAAGTATAACAAGCGAAAAAGCCCCATCAAGTTTACGTATTGAACTCGCAATTATATCTGTAAGCTCATCACCTTTAGCCATTGCCATAAGATGCAACAATATTTCAGTGTCTGACGTATGACTAAAAATTGCACCTTTTCTTAAAAGCATTTCCTTAATTTCATTAAAATTTGTAATATTCCCATTATGTGCTACAGAAATATTCCCATGAATACAGGTTATTTGAAAGGGTTGAGCATTTGTCAAAGAACTTTTTGAAGAAGTTGTATAACGGACATGCCCTATAGCAGTAGTCGCTGGAAGCTTTTTCAATAAAATTTCATCATCAAAGATTTTAGAGACAAGGCCCATATACTTAAAAGTTTTCATTTTGTCTTTTCCACTCAACGTAATACCAACAGACTCTTCGCCTCTATGTTGTAAAGTAAGAAGTCCAGCAGCAGTTAAAACCATAGCATCTTCATTATTCTCAATACCAATTATTCCACACATAATAATTGCCCTCTTTTACAAATAGTCATAAAACAATAAAAACTTTTTATAATTTTCAACTTTTATCATACACAGTAGCCACTTCAAATCAATTTTTAATTGATGACATAAAATCAACTCAAATTAATTGTGAAAGTTATTAAGAATGTATAGACCTCGTATGGACAGAGTGTTCAGGTTGAATAAATCATTAAAACTTTATGATATACTTTTACAAAATTCTTCATAATCTTTTACATCTTTTTTGGTTATAAAAAGCAAAATTTATTTTTGGAAAATTTTTATAAACTGATGCAATTTTCAATATTCTGCAATTCTTCATACGAATCACAAGCTTTCAAATAAGCAATAACCTTTTCAAGGTTTGTTAAAATAGAGCATCCACACTTAACAGCCACTTTTCTTATTTCAGAGTTGTTATGAAGCTCATCAACACTTAAATTTTTATTTATATTTATTACAAAATCAACTTTGCCTTCAGTTATAACATCAATTGCACGAGGAGATCTATTCCAATGCACAATACTAGCCTCATAACCTCTACTTCCAAGATATTTGGCAGACCCTTTCGTCGCATAAATTGGAACAGCGAGTTTATAAAGACTATTTATAACTTCCATAAATTTAACTTTATCTCTTTCTCTGCCTGTACTTAATAGAATTCCTTTTTTAGGTCTTTTTATCTGGGTTGATTCCATTGAAAGAAGAAAAGCATGGTTGAACTTTTCACCTAAACAACCTACTTCACCAGTAGATGCCATTTCCACACCTACGACTGGATCCGCTCCATCTAATCTTTGAAAACTAAACATTGAAGCTTTAACTCCAACGTGATGGATCTCACTTTCATCAATTAAAATCTTCTTTACTTTTTCGCTATTCATTACTTTACATGCAAGTTCAGCAAGATTTACGCCAGAAACTTTAGAGATAAATGGAAATGATCTAGAAGCTCTTGCATTACATTCAATAACCTTAACATCATTATCCTTAGCTATAAATTGAATATTAAAAGGTCCATTTAAATTGAGACCTTTAACTATTTTCCTCACTATATCTCTTATAATGTTTACTGTATGTATATATATCTTTTGAGCTGGAAATACCATCGTAGCATCTCCGCTATGCACACCGGCATTTTCAATATGCTCACTTATTAGAGAAAGGATAACTTCTCCATCTTTAGCAATTCCATCACATTCTATTTCTTTTGCATCAAGAATGAATTTTGAAATAACGACCGGAAAATCAGTCGAAATATCTTTTGTAAGAGATAAATAATAATCTAGACTTTCTTGATCATTCGCAACATTCATAAGAGTTCCAGAAAGAACAAAACTAGGACGAATTAAAACAGGAAATCCTACTTTCTTTATAAACTTTTCTATATCTGCAAGAGAGATAGCTGAGATCCATTCTGGTTGATCTATACCAAGCTCATCAAGCATAGCAGAAAATTTCTCTCTATCTTCAGCTTTATCAACACTCTTTTGACTATGTCCTAATATATTTACTTTAGCCTCACTTAAAGGTTGAATTAAGTTATTAGGGTTTTGCCCGCCCATACAAGCAATTACGCCTTTGGGATCTTCTATATCCACAATATCCAAAACTCTCTCAAATGATAATTCCTCAAAATAGAGTCTATCCGAAGCACTATAATCTGTAGAGACGGTTTCAGGATTACAATTAATTATAACACTATCATTTTTCTTGTTTTTAAAATAACTACTTGTCATAACAGAACACCAATCAAATTCTAAGCTACTGCCTATGCGATAACTACCACTTCCTAAAGTTATAATGCTCTTTTCATTTTTTTTAGTAGACACATCACTATGTATGCCATCATATGTAAGATATAAATAATTAGACTTTGTAGGATATTCTGATGATGTTGTGTCTATTTGTTTCACAACAGGTAAAATTCCTAATTTTTTTCTTAATTCTCTTACACCGAAAGATAAACTCCTTATTTCTTTTATTGTCAACTTTACTTTACTATTCAAACATGCAGAAAGATATACTTTTGTAAGTTGAAAATCAGAAAAACCTCTTGATTTTAAACGCTGTAATTTATCTTTTGTAACCAGTTTATAAGAATCATATATCTCCTGAACTGTAACATTATCCCTTTTAACTTTTAGTTTAAAAAAATCCAACAACTCTGTTTCAACATTAGCAAGATATAAAATATGAGATAAAAACCAGTAGTCTATCTTTGTTTTTTCATACACATACTCTAAAGTTTTTCCCCTCTTAAATGTCTCATAAATTGCAAAAATTCTTAAATTTGTAGGTGATAAAAGCTCTTTTTCAAGGACTTCATCAGAAGCATTTTTAAAAACATTTACAGTTATACCATCTTCATTTTCATTAACCATTCTCAAGGCTTTTTGCACAACTTCGCAAAAATTCCTTCCTATAGCCATAACTTCACCTACAGATTTCATTTGCGTCCCAAGGTTTTTTGATACTCCACTAAATTTATTCAAATCCCAACGAGGAACTTTTAAAGTAACGTAGTCAAGTGATGGTTCATAAAATGCTGAAGTAGTTCCAGTAACAGGATTTTTAAGTTCTAGTAAATCAAATCCTATAACTATTTTTGCGGCTATATATGCTATAGGATATCCTGTAGCTTTACTTGCTAAAGCACTTGAACGTGACAACCTAGCGTTAATTTCAATAACATAAAAACTATAGTCTTTTGGATTTAAAGCATATTGTACATTGCATTCACCTACAATCCCCAAACTTTGCGCAATTTTAATAGCTGTATCTCTTAACATATTATTTTCAATGTTATTTATTGTTTGGCAAGGAGCTATAACTATAGAATCACCTGTATGTATTCCCATAGGATCAAAATTTTCCATATTACATATTGTTATAGTATTACCCGTCTTATCACGCATAACTTCATACTCTATCTCCTTCCATCCATGCAAAGACTTTTCAATTAAAACTTGAGGAGAACTCATAAGTGCAGCTTGCGTTAGTTTTTTTAGTTCAGTAGCAGTCCTAGCAAGTCCACTACCAAGTCCTCCTAAAGCAAACGCAGATCTTGTTATAACAGGGTAGCCAATTTTTTCTGCAGTCTTTAAAGCTTCATCTACAGTTGAAACAGCATGACTTTCAGCTATAGGAACATTAATTAACTTCATCTTTTGTGCAAAAAGTTCTCTATCCTCAGACATTTCAAGAGCATCAACCTGAGTTCCCAAAACTTTTACATTATATTTATTTAAAATTCCTTTTTTTCCCAATTCTATAACACAATTTAAAGATGTTTGGCCGCCAAAACTTGAAATAATCGCCGCAGGCTTTTCAATTTTAATAATTTTTTCTACCCAAAAAGGAGTAATAGGATATAAATAAACTTTTTTATTTAATCCTCTATTTGTTTGAACAGAAGCAATATTAGGGTTGATAATAATAACCTCTAACCCTTCCTCCTCCAAAGCTTTCACCGCTTGTGAACCCGAATAATCAAATTCTCCAGCTTGACCTATAGATAAAGCTCCTGATCCTAAAAGAATCACTTTTTGTTTTTTTGCATCTTTTGGTAGCAAAAAATTTAAAATCGGCATATTCTCCTCTTAAATACTTATTTAACTTAATCTTTAACAAATAAATAACTTAATATATAGCTTAACATGAATTTTCTTTTCATTTAAGTTTTTCTTCCTTAATGAAAAATTTATAAATACAATAAAGTAAAATTAACCAAATAGGTCCTACCACAAAGGTTGTACGTGTCTCACTTTTAAAAGCAAGCATACCAGCTACAAACACTAAAGCGACAAGAACTAAATAGTTTGAATAAGGATAAAATAACATTGGATATTTTAATTTCGCCACGTCATTTAAACTTTTACCACGCCTTGAATATATCTGTACTACTATTATGGCACCCCAAATAAAAAGTCCTAGAAAAGTCGTAATACTTACTAACATCATGAATACACCTGCCGGTATAACAACATTTAAAACTACTCCTATTAAACAAACAATAAATGAGACAATAACAGCATTTGACGGTATTTTATTCGAATTAACTTTAGATAAAAATTTTGGAGCTTGTTTCTGTAAAGCCAAATTATAAAGCATTCTACCATTACTAAACATTCCACTATTAGATGTTGAAAGTGAAGCAGTAATTATTACAAAATTTATTATTGCCGCAGCTTGCTTTATGCCTAATCCTGAAAATGTTAAAACAAAGGGACTCTTTTCAACCCCTCCACCATGTGCAATCTCAGGCCATGGATATATACACATAATTACAAAAAGTGTACCAATATAAAGAGATAATGTTATTAATAAAACCCTATTAATTACAGAAGGAATGGTTTTTTCAGGATTTTTTGTCTCTCCAGCAGTTATGCCTATAAACTCAACACCTATAAAAGCAAATGTTACCATAGTCAAAGCAAAAAAAACTCCTTTAAATCCATTAGCGAAAAAACCATACTTTAACAAGTTACATATTCCTGGTGCATGCCCATCATTTCCTAAACCTAAAAACAAAATTATTGTACCTACAGTTATTATTAGCACAATTGTTATAACCTTGATAATTGATGACCAAAATGCAATTTCACCAAAATTTTTTACATTCAAAAGGTTGGAGGCAGTTATACATATTAGTGCAACAAGAGCAGGTATCCATCTAGGTAGCTCAGGCCACCAAAAATTACAATATATTCCAATTGCTGTAACTTGCACCATACAACTTACAGTCCACAAAAGCCAAAACGTCCAACCTACAATAAATCCTGCACATGGACTTATGAATTTGTGAGCATAAGCACTAAAAGAACCTGATATAGGGTACTCGACTGCAATTTCTCCTAAAGCACGCATAACGAAATAAGTAAAAAGCCCTCCTAAAAGATATGAAAATAACAATGATGGCCCTGCAGTAGCAATAGCATCTCCAGAAGCAAGAAACAAACCAACGCCAATAGCCCCACCTATTGCTATAAGCTGAACATGTCTCTTACTTAAACTTCTTTGCAAACCTTCTTCATTAGATTGCGTCATCTTATTCTCCTGATTTTTCAATTTATAATTTACAAATTAAATTTACCACTCGTTATATGTAAGTAAAGAAATAAAAAATCTTAAATTAATGTATAAGATAACTATAACAGGTCAACAAATTTATTCATTATCCATGATGTATCATTAGGACCACTTGAAGCCTCTGGATGAAACTGTACTGACATAAACGGTTTTGTTTTATGCCTTATTCCTTCTACTGAATCATCATTCGCATTTTCAAACCACAATTCCCAACCAGGTTGTATAGAGCTTTTTTCAACCGCATATCTATGATTTTGACTAGTCATATATGCATTTTTTTCAGGAATTGAAAAAACCGGCTGATTATGACTTCTATGTCCATGGTTAAGTCTCTTAGTTTTCGCCCCAGAAGCTAAAGATAATAATTGGTGACCTAAACATATTCCCAAAATAGGTTTACCTAAAGCTAAAACATATTTTTTTATTCTCTCAACTAAATTATCAGTATTTTTAGGATCTCCCGGGCCATTGCTTATAAGCCAACCATCACATTGTATCTCAGAAAAATCACCATCCCAAGGTAGAAGTTCAACCTTACAATTTCTTTCCATAAGCATCCTAATAATATTCCACTTTACACCACAATCTATAACAGCAACTTTTTTAAACCCCTTACCCATAATCATTTTTTTATTAGTTGATACAGAAGGCATTAAATTATACTTTGCTGGATCAATATATTCACTATTCTTAAAATTTTTTAAAAATTCAAACTTATTTTTATCCTGTGGCTTTGCATTTTCAGATATAATCTTTCCAAAAAGATTTTTACTTTCTCTTATTATTTGCACTAAATATCTTGTATCAATACCTGCAATCCCTGGCACATTCTGATCCTTCATCCAATTTTCAAGAGAAATTCCACCATCGTGATGATGACAACCATCATAGATGTCAGAAACTATAATCCCTTGTGTTTTTATTGATGAGCTTTCATGACCCTTAGACATAAAAAAATCTTTATTTTGATAAGAAGGAATGCCATAATTACCAATAAGACAAAAACTAAAAACAAGTATTTGCCCTAAATATGATGGATCAGTCATAGCTTCACTATATCCCAACATTCCTGTATTAAAAACCATCTCACCACTTACGTTTACACTCGCTCCAATAGAACTACCTTCAAATTTCATTCCATTTGAAAGTTCGAGGTACGCTTTTTTATATTCTTTAGTTAAAATTCTCTTTTCTTTATTCATTCTTACGTTCCTTTTTTGTTACTTATCACTCAATAAAACTATAAACACACATTTTTTATACTTTATACTCTCAATCAGACGTATGCCCATTAGAATTCTTACATTTTTTATATTCATTTGTAAACAACTTTATAATAAAAAGAGACAACATAAATAAGTATTTGTACAATCATTTAAACTTTTTACAAAAAAACTTTAAAATCTAACCCGTCATATTTTATTCTACATCTTAATCTATAAAAATTACCACTCTAGAACTCACAATTTTATATCATTTAACATATAATTTTTATACACTCAAATTATTCACAAAAAGTTGTCAAAAATTCAATAATATTGTTGTTAATAAGTACAGTACATATTTGAGTAAGGATTTTTATTAAGTGCAACATATTTTGAAAATGATTCTACCTTTAAATTATTTAATTGATTATTGAAAGTTTTCTTATAAAAATCAATATGTTTTCTCAAAAATAAGATATCTTCGCTAGTAATATTAACACTTTTTGCGATTTCCTTCCCAAATCTATATTTATCAGGAGTTCCATTTAAATAAATAACACCACCATGCATACCTATTCCACAAAATTTTCCAATAATATCTTCATTTTTTGCAAGATTTAAGCCAAGCAAAATAATAGCCCCACCTGCCATATATTCACCCAAAAAATCACCGGCTCTCCCTCCTATAACAATAACAGGTTTCATCTCCTTATACTCTTTCATATGAATGCCAACTCTATAACCAACATTTCCTTCAACATAAATTTCACCACCTCTCATGGCATAACCCAAAGTATCTCCGCAATTACCATGAATTATTATTGTTCCGTAATTCATAGTATTCCCAATAGCATCTTGACTATTCCCAAATACTTCAATTTCAGCACCATCCATATATGCTGCCATATCATTCCCAGGAATACCATAAATCTTTAATTTAACTTTTTTTGGCAAACCTCTACCTATATATCTTTGCCCAAAAACATTTTTCAAAGTAACATTGTTATCTGTTTCAATTAAGTTATCTACTAAACTGTTTAAATCACTATAATAAACATTTAAAGCATCTATAACTTTCATGATTTTTATAACCTGATACACAATAATCTTGTTTACAATATAAACAAATATTTGAAATACTTGCACTTTTAAAATTTTTTATAGAACTAAATCATTAAAACTATTACAATTTACATCGCGTTTTTATAATGCACAAGTACAACAAATATGACTTGTATCAGAATTAATATCCTCCTTTATAATCCCATATTTTTCTTGTTCTTTCATCCTTAGAATATACATTAAATCCAATATCTCTTGAAGTTATATCATACGAAAGAGTTGAAAGCTTCGTCTTATCACTTATGAGAGATGTATATATTCCAGCTCTTTGGTTATCATTAATAAGAACAAATCCAATTAAGTTGTCATTAAAAATATTTAATTTGCGCAACTTATTTTTCACTGAACATATAAAATTATTACCTGACTTAGAGTTACTTATAATACCAGCTGAAATAAGTTGCAATCCAAAAAATGAAATTGAATTCATAGCTAAAGCTTTAGGAGCCTTTGTTTTTATCTTAGTCATGTTAAGACCTGCCACTTCTCCTTGACTTGAAGCATTGGACCATAAAGCAAAAACTTTACTTTCATCTGAAAGCAAATCAGAAAACTCAACACAATCTCCTGCTGCGTAAATATCTTTAATTGAAGTTTGCATATATTCGTCTACAACTATCCCTTTTAAAGTCTTTATGCCAGCTTCTTTCGCAAGAGCTATATTAGGACGAACTCCAACGGCTATTATTAAAATATCACACTTAAGAGTTTCTCCATTCGAAAGACTAACTCCACTTACATTACTTCCACCTTGAACTTCACAAATACTTGTTTGAAGTTTAAAACTGATAAATCTTTGTTCTATATGCGCTTGTATAATATCAGCTTCCGATTTATCTAAAACTGACGCCATAACTCTGTCAGCTAAATCTATAACTGTTATGCTCGCAACTTGTCCAAATAAACCCTCTGCTGCTTTCAAACCTATAAGTCCTGCACCTGCAATAACAACTTTTGAATTTTTCGTTATTTTCTCTTTAAGTTTTATACTATCATTGTAAGTTAAAAAAGTAAAAACATTTTTTTGTCTATTAAAATTTAAATTTTTAATTGGCGGTATAAATGGATTGCTGCCTGTAGCAATAAGTAGTTTATCATAACCAATTTTCTCACCTAAATCCACAATAATTTCTTTCTTTATCGTATCTATTTTCTCAACTTTAGTGTTCAATAGTACTTCTATATTGCTGGATTTGTAAAAATTTTCATCACGATAATAAATATTTTCAGGTTTTATTTTTCCGTTCAAATAATAAGAGATTAAAGGTCTTCCATAAGAATTAAATGTTTCAGATGAAATTATTTTTATACTACATGTTTTATCATTTGCTCTTATAGTAGCTGCCGCGTTTACTCCTGCAGCACTATTTCCTATTATTAAGTATCTCTTCATTTTAATACCCTCGCTTCATCTTCACTAAGAAACTTTATAGCTGCATTAGGACAATTTTTAATACAAAAAGGCTCTCCAGAATCCACACATAAATCACATTTTGAAACAGTTTTACCATCATCATTCTTTTTTATCGCACCAAAAGGACAAACCAAAACACACGATAAACAACCCACACATTTTTCTTTATTATTACGTACAACACCATTATCATCCTTGTACATTGCTCCTGATATACAAGCTTTTATACATTTAGGATTCTCACAATGACGACACTGTAACGCAAAATATGAAATAGTACTAGAACTTAAAATTTCTTCAACAACTATTGCAGAAGTTATACTTTCCCGCTTGTGAGTTTTCACTATATCCTTTGACCTTGAATGAGCTGTTCTACAGTAAATCTCACATAACCCACATCCTAAGCACTTACTTTCGAACGCATAAATTTTTCTCATATTTTCCTCTTACTTTCATCATTGCTAGACACAAGATATTCTCCTACTTTTCCATCATATATAATATATTACTACTCATAACATCCTTATTTTTAAAATTAAATAGCTTTATTCTCCTGCATATTTTATGCCTAATATTTCCAATTCTTTTTCATTCAAATCTACACCTCTAAGCATAAGTCTATTGCCTCTCAGACTCTCAATAGCATTAATTCCCATCCCACCAAGTAGTTCCTGAATTTCATGATTCCATGCAGAAATTAAATTTACAAGCCTTTTATACATAACATCAGGATTAAGCCTTTTTACAAGCTCAGGATATTGTGTAGCTATTCCCCAATTACACTTACCAGTAGAACACGAATGGCACATATGGCAACCTAAAGCTATAACAGCAGCTGACCCTATATAAACAGCATCTGCCCCTAAAGCAATAGCTTTCACTACATCGGAACTATTCCTTATACTTCCAGCAACAATAAGAGAACAATAATTTCTTATTCCCTCTTCTCTCAATCTTTGATCTATTGCAGCTAAAGCTAGTTCAATAGGAATTCCAACATTATTTCTTATTCTAGTTGGAGCTGCTCCCGTTCCCCCACGAAAGCCATCAACTACAATAGCATCAGCTCCAGCTCTTACTATACCAGAAGCTATAGCGGCCGAATTATGAACTGCTGCAATTTTTACAAAAACAGGTTTTTTATAACCCGTAACTTCTTTCAATGAAAATATAAGTTGCCTTAAATCTTCTATAGAATAAATATCATGATGTGGAGCAGGAGAAATAGCATCAGAACCCACAGGTATCATTCTCGTCGCAGAAACATCTTCTCCTACTTTTTTACCAGGCAAATGTCCACCAATACCTGGCTTTGCACCTTGACCTATTTTAATTTCAATAGCAGCTCCAGTATTTAAATACTCTTTATGTACACCAAATCTCCCAGATGCTACCTGAACAATAGTATTTTTGCCATATTTATAAAACTCCCGATTCAAACCGCCTTCACCAGTATTATAAAATATACCAAGCTCTTCTGCTGCTCTAGCAAGAGATTCGTGGGCGTTTCTTGAAATTGAACCATAACTCATTGCGGAAAACATTACAGGAATTTTTAACTCAATATTTGGAGGCATTTTTGTCAAAAGCTTACCATCAGAGTCAAATTCAAGTTTTTCAGGTTTTCTACCTATCATAACCTTCGTTTCCATAGGTTCACGTAATGGATCTATAGAAGGATTCGTAACTTGACTTGCATTCAGTAAAATCCTATCCCAATAAATAGTAAAGGGTTCGGGATTACCCATACTTGAAAGCAAAACACCCCCTGTTTGAGATTGTTTATAAATCTCCTTTATCGCCTTGCCACACCAATTAGAATTTTCCCTAAACTCAAGAGGATGTCTCCTTATAATTAAAGCCTTCGTAGGACAAAGAGTAACACATCTATGACAGTTAACACATTTCGTATCATCGGCACAAACCACATTATCTTCCTCATCATAAGAATGCACTGTATTAGCACACTGATGCACACATACTTTACACTGAATACATCTACTCTCTTCCCTTATTACTTCAAAATCAGGAGTATTGAAGTTTAAACTCATTCTTGTTCTCCTTCCATCAAAACAATAACTGCCTCTCCACTCTTAGGTGACCATACTTTTTCTGGGTTATCACATATTATTTTTATCGCACTTTCCTCACTTGCAACATAAGTTCTATTATTCTTTTCAGCAGCAACTAGAGAGCGAAGTTTAATCCTATCATTCAAAGCTATCATCCCCTTCTCAAAACCTAAAATTATTGAAAATGGCCCGTTAACTAAAGCACTAGCATAAACTGCTCTGATGCTTTTCAACTCACTTCTAACTTCTTCACTCTTCTCTCTATCAATATCATCCCAAAACGGAGCAGAAACTACTCTTATAGCTTTCTCAATAGGCAAGTTATGCTTTCTTACAAGCATATCAAATAAATATGTTATTACTTCTGTATCCGTCTTAAGTGTACACTTATATCCATACATTTCCACAAATCTTCTATTAGCATCATAAGAAGATATTTCACCATTGTGTACAACAGACCAATTAAGTATTGTAAAAGGATGAGCTCCTCCCCACCAACCAGGTGTATTTGTAGGGAATCTCCCATGTGCAGTCCACATATGAGCTTCATAAGTATCAAGCATAAAAAACTCGCCTATATCTTCAGGATATCCAACACCCTTAAATGTACCCATGTTTTTCCCGCTAGAAAAAACGTACGCTCCTTTATAATCCGTATTTATTTTTATAACGCACCTTGACGTAAACTCAGATTCATCCATAAAATTTTCTTCTGACAGACAAACATTTATACGCGGATGAACAAAATAACGCCATATCAAAGGTACGTTTATGATATTAGGTGTATACCTAGTAGGAATACTTTCAGCTTTCTCAATATCAAAATGTTTTTTAATATAATCTTCTGTCTGAGCTTTAATACTTAAATTTTCGTAAAATATATGAAGTGCGTAAAAATCTTTATAATTTGGATAAATACCGTAAGCAGCAAATCCTCCACCTAATCCATTCGAACGATCATGCATTAATGCAATAGACTTAATAATTTCTTTCCCATTAAATTTCTTGCCTTTTTTATCTATTATACCACTTATGGCACATCCAGATGGTATTCTCAATTCACCTTCTCTTAACATTTATAATTCCTCCATACAAACAAACTTATTCTTAATAAACTTAGGGGGCTTTTCATCTTACTTCTAGACCCTTTGTAATTTGCCACTATCTATTCTACCCTATCATCAAACTATAAATTGTAATATATGTAATACAAAAATAAGAAATATCTAGAAAAAAAATACTGATAACATTTCTTTATTTCGACTCAACACGAACTAAAAAAAATACATATAATTTTTCATTAAAGTAACCATACTTACTACTAAATATAAATAAAAATGGGTAGAGAGGGAATTGAACCCTCACGACTCCTTGCGAGTCTCAGGATTTTAAGTCCTGTGCGTCTGCCAATTCCGCCATCCACCCTAAGATACAATAAAAATAACAATTTAAACCCTTACATTGTACCTATATTATACCTTATTTTATGAAATCTTGCAATATGACTAAAAATAAGAAAATAATAATTCCCTAAAATATGTTTAATGTTATAATATAAATGTGTTTTAAAAACTCACAATCATGTTAAAATATAAACCACATTTTATCCAATTAATAAAAAATATCTTGTACCTTATCTTTATTCCAATTTCTACCAATAAACTAAAACAATCTATAATCATAATCTCCTTTGATATAGCTACAGTTTTCTTATTCACCTTTTTTCTATGTTTAATTTTGATTTTTCAACTTCCTCAGCATAATTGATTTGCAAATTTGAAATTGTTGAATTTAATACCTCTTTCTCCTTCTCTGTTAGATTATTCATAGTTTTAACACGAAGCATAAGGAGCATATCAATTGTTATTTTTGCATTTTGTAAGTCTACATTTATTTTATTGAGAGCAGAGCTTGGCATTTTGCCAAGATAGCACCAAACTGAGGAAGCAAGCATTGTTATCAAATTTAAAAAACTTGCATCAATATTAAAAGTTTCTTTTTCTGTATTTAGCATTTTAAGTTCCTATATAAAAAATTTATCTATCGTAATATTTATTCTCCTAATAACTTCTTTTTTACCCATAACTTCCATCATATGAAATAAACTCGGTCCTTGTTTCCGTCCGGAAATCGCAACTCTTATAGGATGAAAAACCTGAGAAGTCTTAATATTCTTTTCAACAGCTAAATCTCTTGCATATTTTTCTAAAGATATAGCTGAAAAATCATAATGTTTGGAAAGTCTTATTGAGCTTTCAGTCAATACAATTTTTGCAATGTCTTTTAACTTCTCAGCAGTCAGCACTGTTTGTACTGCCTCTTCTTTATAATCTACATCTTTATTGAAAAAAAAGTCTACAAGAGATAAAATATCTTTTAATAATCTTATTTTATCTCGTTCCAAAAAAATAGCTTTTTTTAACAACTCAGTGTCCCAATTCTCTATTAACTTAACATTGCCTGTATAATTTATCCAATCAACAAACAATTCATAAATCTCCTCAGGATCTTTAGAACGAATTTTCTCACCATTAAGCCATAGTAATTTCATAGGATCAAAAATTGACGGACTAGTTCCACATCTTTCGATAGCAAATTTACGCTTCATTTCTTCTATTGTAAAAACTTGCTGACTATTTTCTGTAGACCATCCAAGCAACGCTAAATAATTTATTAATGCCTCTTGTAAATAACCTTCTTTCCTATATTCTAAAACAGACATATGACCATGTCTTTTCGAGAGTCTTGACCCATCAGAGCCTAAAATCATGGCTAAATGTGCAAATTCAGGCATTTTCCAATTTAAAGCATTGTAAATATGCATTTGTTTAGGAGCGTTTGAAATATGATCATCACCTCTTAAAACATGAGTTATTTCCATAAGATAATCATCTACAACACATGCAAAATTATATGTAGGTATGCCATTTGCCTTAATAATTACAAAATCATCAAGTAAAAAGTTATCAAACTTAACATCGCCTCTTATAATATCATTTAAAATAATAGTTCCAGTATTTGGCATTTTAAATCTTATGACAGGTATTTTGCCTTCTTTCTTTTTTTGCTCTATTTGTTCAAGTGTAAGATACCTACACCTTCCATCGTACTTAGGAGGGATTCTATTAACATGTGCTTTTTTTCTCATAGTATCAACTTCTTCTGGTGTACAATAACAGTAGTATGCAAATTTTTTAGCAATAAGTTCGTCTGCATACTTTTGATATATTCCTTTTTCTTTACGTTCCATCTGGTAATATGGAGAATATTTTAAATTTCCATCATTACCTGGACCTTCATCCCAATCAAGTTTAAGCCACTTCATGGCATCTAAAATAACTTTAACATAAGTTCTAGTGGAACGAGCTTCATCTGTATCTTCAATCCTCAAAATAAACTTTCCATTTTTATTTTTAGCAAAAAGCCAATTAAATAAAGCTGTACGTACACCTCCAATATGTAAATCACCCGTAGGAGATGGTGCAAATCTTACTCTCACATTAGTCATTAACTATTCCTTATTATATACTCGGATATACTACTTTGGCCATAAATTCTCATAATAAAAGTCAACTCAAGAAAACATATAATAAATGCTATCAACAAAAAAAATAAAAACTTGAACTAATTGTACAAATCCCTTCCTTATACTTTCACTTTATTTACTAATAAATTATCTTATTTAATGAATACTCAATAATACCAGTAGCTCCCGACCTTTTTAGGGCAGGTATTATTTTTTTAACAGTTTTTTCTTCCAAAACAACCTCTAAAGCAACCCAATCCTTATCGCTCAGTTGTGATATTGTAGGTTTTTTAAGAGCTGGTAGAACAAACACAACTTGTTCTAGGAATTTAACAGGAACATTCATTTTTAGTCCTACCATTCCTTCAGAAGAAAGTGCCCCTTTCAAAAGTATCGCCATATTCTCTATTTTTTCTCTTTTCCATTTATCATCTAAAGTTCTAGCATTCGTAATAAATCTTGTAGTTGAAAGAAACATTTCATCTATCACTCTTAATTTGTTAGCTCTCAAAGATGATCCAGTTTCAGTAAGTTCGACTATTGCATCAACAAACTTTCCTGCTTTTGCTTCTGTTGCCCCCCATGAGAACTCAATATCTACTTTAATCTTCTTTTTTGCAAAATATTTTTTTGTATAATTTAAAAGTTCTGTTGCAACGCGTTTGCCTTGTAAATCCTCTATTGACTTAATTTTTGAATCCTCAGGCACCGCCAAGACCCATCTCACTGGTCTAAATCCTGACTTTGCATAATTTAACTCACATATCTCCTTAACTTTGGCACCGCTTTCACATATCCAATCATAACCCGTAAGTCCAGCATCAAAAAAACCATTTTGAACATACATGGGCATTTCTTGTGAACGCATTAACATTATTTCTAGCTCGTCATCATCAGATACTGGATAATACGACCTAGATGATATATCTATTTTTATACCTGCTCTTTTAAATAATTCAACTGTTGAAATTTGAAGACTCCCTTTTGGAAAACCTAATTTTAATTTTTTCATTAGACCTCTTATCTAATTATCTAAGTTTTATTTTTAAAATTTTGTAACTTTGATTTCAAGTGAGTATATGAAAAACCATAATTTTTAAATAAAGGGATTTTAGATTTTACAAAACAAGATATAGTTTTATATATTCTACCACTCGACTTATCTAAAGTATAATTTTCACAGGTCATAACAGTCGGCATTATAATATTCATATATAATATAAGCCAAACACAAACATTTATTGCTAATCCACCAATTTTATCTAAGAAATCTATGCATAAAAAATTAACCAACCTTTTAATGAAATAACCTATTGCAACAATAAGCAAAACTGTTATTACAAAAGCTAAGTATAAATTTAATCCTTTTCTGCATGAATACTCGCTTGCAACAAAAATCGCCAAAAATCCTGCAAGAATTGCAAAGAAAATCCTTGTAAAACCAATAGACCAACCCACTCGCGCTACTATAATTATGCTTAATAACAAAAAGACATCTATCAACAAGATTCTACTGTCCGCATTACTATACCACTTGCAACCTTAGGATAGAAATATGTTGATTTCTGAGGCATCATTTCATTATTTAGACTAATAACTTTTAAAGATTCAACAGGCGTTGGCGGGACTATAATTGCAATACTTCCAGTTTTTTGGGCAAGTAACACAGCCTCCTTATCATTTTTCACATAAGTAAATTCTGAAGCGTCAACATTTGGTGTAAGTATACTGTGTAGAATACTTACTGCTAAATTTCTGTAAGCTCTACTATTACTTGGCATAGCTTTTTTAAGAAACGAATCCTTTTTTATAGTTAAAACTCTGTATTTACTATTCTTAAAAATCATTATAGGTTGGATTTCTTTCTTAGAAAGTTTTTGAAAATCTTTTGATGAGTGTATATCAAAATACTTGTCAATGTTTGACTCAAGTCCTACAGGTTCTTCAATAACTCTATGAGTAGGCCAAATTGAAATGCCTGGATCTTCCATAGGACAGAAATACGTTAAAACATAATTATAATCTTTTTGTAAAGAGTAATTTTCATCTTTTTCCTTCCTTTCTTGACTATAATTCCAAGCAGTTTCATATCTATGATGCCCATCTGCTATAAACATTTTTTTACATGATAAGTATTGCTCTATAGTTTTAATTATACATTCATCATTAACAATCCACAATTTATGAAAAGTCCCATCCTTATCCTTCGCAATAGCTGAAGGTACTTTTCTGCATATCTTCTTGCAAATATTCTTAACTATAAAATTTTCATCTTCAAATAAGCAAAAAATAGGACTAATATTTGCCTTTGTTGCCCTTAAAAGCTCTAGTCTATCATCTTTAGGTTTTGCAAGCGTCTTCTCATGTGGTTTTATTAAACTTTTATCAGAATGAGGGTCACTAAGCTCCAGGGCCGCAAAAAAACCTCCTCTAGTCATTTTAATTCCATGATCATCAAAAACTTGCTCATAAAAATATAGTGCAGGCTTTTCATCATGCACAAGTACACCTTCATCTTGCCACATCTTAAATAGGTCAGCAGCGTTTTCATACTTATTCTTTTCGCAAAAAGAATCAGAAAGTTCGATATTAACTATATTAAAAGGTGATAACTTCTTAAGTCTCTCCTTTTCATCAGAACTTATAACATCATAAGGTGGACATATAAAATTAGTAATATCATCTTTTGAAAACCTAATAGCTTGAAATGCCTTTATTCCTGCCATAATTATTTCCCCCATAGTCTACGAATGATAAGCTAAATTTATAAATTCATACTATATTGACAAAATTTTAATAATTAATTCATCAGTTACAATCAAAGTAAATTCTATAATAAATAACTCGATATTGTCAAAAGACTTAAAATCTGATAAAATGAGTCATTATTATGAAATTTCCTAAAAAAAAGAAATCCATTTATTCTACCTTTATTATACTAATTTCATTTTCTATATTTGTCACTGCTAAGTTAACATTTACAAGCACAAAAAAAGCCCTTAGTAACAACAAAAGCAAACAAAACACTGAAAAAGTAACAATAAAACAAGGTGACATTCTCACTTCAACATTAAGCAACACAAGACTTTCGTCTAAGGATTCTTTAGAAATCATCAAAGAACTCAAAAAATTATTAAATGTCAATCATTGTATGCCAGGAGATTTCTATGAGATACTTTACGATTCCGAAACTGGGAAATGGAAAGATTTCCGTTATTATCCTCCAGGAGTTTCGTATTACTTAATAACTAAAATTTCTGATAATAATAGAATAAAAATTGAAAAGAAAGAGCTTGCAACAGCTACAAAAAATCGTAAAGCACAAGGGACTATTTATTCGTCTTTATGGGCAGCTATGACATCTAAAAACGTACCACTGAAAATAATACATTCATTTGCAGATATATTCGCATGGAAAATCGACTTTCTTACGGATACCAAGCAAGGAGATAGCTTCAAAATAATATACGAAGTAAAAGAGGTAAATAAAAAAAATACAAAATTACCACTAAAAATCATAGCAGCACAATATAAAACATCCTCAAAGACTTATAATGCCTTTTACTTCAAAACAAAAAATTCAAAAAATGGAAATTATTTTAATGAAAATGCTAAATCACTAAGAAGTGCATTCTTAAAATCTCCTTTACAATTTAAAATAATAAGCTCATATTTTACTACAAGTAGATTTCATCCAATATTAAAATATTCAAGACCTCACTTAGGTATAGATTATGCGGCTCCAAAAGGAACACCTGTCTCAAGTGTTGGGGATGGAGTTATAATAAAAGCGCAATATGATAAAGGTGGTTTTGGCAACTTAGTCATTATAAAACATGTAAACGGTTACGAAACATATTACGGACATCTCTCAAAATATGGAAAAGACATAAAAAAAGGCGCCAAAGTAGTTCAAGGACAAACTATAGGGTACGTTGGCAGTACAGGTCTCGCTACAGGACCACATTTGGATTTCAGAATAAAGCACAATGGGGAATTTCTTAATTTTCTTAAAATGAAACGTCCATTTCAAACAACGCTAACAAAGGAAGATAAAAAAAAATTTAAAGAAAAAATACAAAGTTTTTTAAACGAATTTGAAAAACAATAAGTGTTTTGCAAAGACTTATCTATTTATTCTTAAACAAACTCTTAGGTAATTCTCACCATGAGAACACGAACACAAATAATTGACCTTTCTATTCACGTGTCAACAATTCTATTCCTTATAGTAACAGGCGGATGTTCATACTCTAATACAAATAACAGATTAGAGCAACAATCTCAAGGGAAATTATTAATAGATACAATAGCCCAAACTGTCTTATCTAATATAAAACCAGAAAAAGACATAAGCAAAAAATATATAAGAGGCATACACCTTTCAGCATGGGTAAGCGGTTCCCCAAAAAGTAGAAAACCTTTAATAGACTTACTCGACAACACAGAACTAAACGCTGTTGTAATAGATATTAAAGAATACGAGGGAAAAGTATATATCAATGGAGTAAGAGTTGTAAATAAAAATAGTGCTTATGTTGAAGCAATACCTGACCTTGAAAAATACATTTCTAATTTAAAAGAAAAAGGTATTTATACAATAGCCAGAATTGTTGTTTTCAGAGATAATACTATGGCGAGAAAGAAACCAGAGTTTGCTATAAAAAACCCTGACTATAATACAATTTGGACAGACAGAAAAGGTTCAGCTTGGCTCGATCCTTATAACAAATATGCATGGACTTATAATATAGATATAGCTGAAAGAGCTATAAACATAGGTTTTGATGAGATACAGTTTGATTACATTCGCTTTCCATCTGATGGTAATACAAAAAATTGTCGTTACAGTAAACCTCATTCCACAATCGAAGCTTCAAATGCCTTAGTAAATTTTTTAAAAGAAGCCAACAAGCGCTTAAAAACTAAGGGGGCAAAAATATCAATTGACGTTTTTGGACTGACAACAACTGCATTAGATGATATGGGTATAGGACAAAGAATAGTTGAAATGGCTAAATGGGTTGACTACATATCTCCTATGGTCTACCCATCACATTATGAAAAATGGAATTATGGAATTGCAGAGCCAAACAAAGAACCATATAAAATAGTCTACATGGCTTTAAGAGGAGCATTAAAGAGAATACCGAAAGAAAAACTCCGCCCATGGCTCCAAGATTTTAGCATGGGGTATAAGTATGGTAAAAACGAAATAAAAGCACAAATACAAGCCTGTTATGATAACAAAATAGAAAGTTGGCTTTTATGGAACCCAAGGTGTGTTTATACAAAAGACGTATTGACTTTAAAACAGTAAGAGTATTAAAATAGTAGTGTGTCACTCTTCAGTTAGAATCTCTTTAAGGGTAGGATTGTCATTTTGATTCATATACTTACTTACAAGAGCTTTTTCTCTATCGAGTTCTAATTTCTTTACTGACAATTCTATTTTTCTATTTTTTATATCAATTTTTATTATTTTAGCCTCAATCTCTATATCCTTTTTTACTACAGATTGATTTTCTTCATTAAAAATTTTTGTAAAATATTTTCCATTATTTTTTATTAAACCTTCTATATCAGGTTCAAGTTCTAAAAAAATGCCGGAATCTACAACCCTTAGAATTTTACCCTTCACGACATCACCAACATTATATTTTTCATAAGGATTTGGTCTAGTGTGTTTCAGTGAAAGTGAGATTTTTTCATCTTTTGGATTTACTTCAAGAACCATAACTTTAATTTCATCGCCTATTTTAAGAACACTTTCTGGATGTTTTATCTTTTTAGTCCAAGAAAAATCATTTATATGTACTAACCCTTCAATACCACAAGGAAGTTTGACAAATGCACCGAAAGGTAAAAGATTTTTCACTACACCATTAACAAAAGTTCCTGGCATATAATCTCTCAAAGCTTTGTCCCAAGGATTTATCAGCGTTCTTTTAACAGATAAAGCGATTCTTTTGCTTGCAGCATCAACATCTATAATCTTAACTTCTATACTCTGACCTTTTTTAATTTCTTTTTTCAACATCACTTCACTATCACTCCAAGAGTATTCAGAAACATGCAGTAATCCTTCAATCCCTGGCTCAAGCTCAACAAAAACACCATAATCCATAACAGATTTAACAGTTCCTCTCACGACAAGACCCACTGTAAATTTCTCATTTACACATTCCCAAGGATTTGGAATAAGGTTTTTCATATTTAAAGAAATTTTACCACTTACTTTGTCAACTTTCGAAACCTGTACTTTTATTACCTGACCACAGCGTAACAAATCCTCAATCTTCTTAATTTTATACCAAGCTATATTATTAATATGTAAAAGTCCATTAATTCCACCAATGTCAACAAAAGCACCAAAATTAGTAATCCTTGATACTGTTCCATCGATCACTTGTCCTTCATTAATACGTTCTAAAGCAGAAGCTCTTGCAAAACCTTTCTCAATTTCAATAATTTTCCTGCGAGAAACAACTACATATTTTCTACTCTCATCAAATTCTGTTATTAAAAATTCGTATGAATTACCAATAAACTCTTCAGCTTTTTCTACAAAATCTACGCCAAGCTGAGAAATATGCAAAAATGATTTTACACCAATATCAACTATAAATCCGTACTTTACACTTTTTATTATTTTACCATAAACATACTTGTTATTTCTAAAAGCTTCACCAATCGCATTCCATTTTGATTTTTCCAAAACCTTCATGTAGGAAACAACTGGTTGACCACTAGTGCTTAAAACCTTTACTTTTACTTTTGCCCCAACTTTAAGTTCAGATGGTATTTTATTTTCTCCAAATTCTTTTTTAGGAATTATTCCTTCAAATTTCATTCCAAGATCTACCATAAAACCATCCAAGTTTTCTTCAACAATTACAGCTTCAAGCTCTTTTCCAAAATGAATAACCTTATCATTATCATAACTCTTCATTAAATCATTCATACTTAAATTTTCACTATCTTCAAAACTTATAAACGTGCTATTTAAATTTTTATCCTCTATCATTCTCTTTCTTCTCCTTAATAAATAAAAGGTTAGACCTTAAATAATTGATACTCAGTCAGAAGTGATTATTTCATACTAATTTCCATTACTTTTTTTTTTATTCCCTCTATTACCCAATCAGGAGTAGATGCTCCTGCAGTTAATCCAACATTACTAATATCCCTAAACCACTCTTCTTTTATACTTTCAACTGTCTCAATATGATAAGTGTTCGTATTAACAGAACAAATTTGAGCAAGCCTCGTAGTATTACCTGAATTCTTACCACCTATTACTATCATTAAATCTACACTTTTTGAAAGTTCTTCTGCTGATCTTTGCCTATCAAAAGTTGCTTTGCATATTGTATTATAAACCCTAACTCTATTTTGCTTCTTTAAAACTTCTACAATATTTTCAAAATTTTCAGGAGTCTGAGTAGTTTGACTTAGGACACTTAAGTCTCCAATACATTTAAAATTCTGCGCTTCTGCAACATTCTCAATAACAACACATTTACCACTACTATATGACATAAGTGCAATAACTTCAGGATGAACTCTTTCGCCAACTATTATCACTATTTTACCTTTTGACTCTATATCCGTACTTAACTGTTTCATTATTACTTGTGCTCTTTTTACAAAAGGACAAGTAGCATCTATTATATTAATATTTTTATTTTTTATAAGTTTTCTATGAAGATTAAAAGGGATGCCATGGGTACGCAAAATTACGAGACCACTTTTAATTTTATTGATACTTGTTAAAATCTTTATTCTTTTTTTCTCAAGTCTTTCAACTTCTTGCGGATTATGTATAATAGGACCTAAAGTGTACACTTTGCGTTCTCTATCAGCAGCTTTCTCTGCTAAATTTATGGCCCTTTTAACTCCGAAACAAAAGCCGGCACTATCTGCAATCTTAATATTTAATCTCGATTTCAAATCCATCTCAAGTTATAGTTTATAAAATTTACGTATCATAAACTTATTTAATTCATTAAAATATTTTATGATGTTTGCTTACATACTGGCTATTATATTCAAGACTTTTTGTGATAAATTTACATAATCATCTTTCATAAAGCTTTTTGGAGGATATACAGGTTTTCCAAATTTTATATCTATTCGTCTAAATTTCAACATTACACTTGTATTTCTCAATTTCACTGGAATTAATGGCAACTGAGCATTACAAGCCAGCATGCCAGCACCAGCTCTAGCTTTTCCCATTACACAATTTTTTGAACGGGTCCCTTCTGGAAACATTAAAAGCAAATGTCCTTCTTTTAAAAGAGAAAGTGCTTTCCTCATAGCCATCATATCTTGTCCATCTCTTTTAATAGGAAAAGCGTGCGTTTGTTTTATTATCCATTTCAAAACTGGAATATCAAATAATTCCTTTTTAGCCATAAAATACAAAGGACGCCTTATAGCAGAACCTATTAATGGAGGATCAAAAAAACTTATATGATTAGAAACAATTATCGCGGGTCCTAAGCATGGCACATTTTCCAACCCTTCAATACGCCATCTATAAAATAAGCTAAATATTAACCTAAATATCTGTCTACCTAATAAGAATAAAATTGAAGATTTTTCTTTTAATTGCATATACTCTTTAATACTTCATAAAAGTCAGGGAAAGATATATTAACACAATCTGAATCTTTAATTACAGTTTCGCCATTCGCAATTAATGAAGCTATAGCTAAAGTCATCGCTAATCTATGGTCCTTAAAACTATTAAGAACAGTACCTGTTATATTAAGTTTACTATACCCATTTATTAAAAACCCATCTTCACACGCTTTAATTTGTATACCTAGCTTCTCAAACTGACTAACTATGGCTCCTATTCTATCGACCTCCTTTACTCTAAGCTCTTCAGCTCCAGAAACTCTTGTAACACCTTCTGACTGTGCTGCGATAAGAGCAAAAATAGGGATCTCATCAATCATTCGCGGAATAAAAGAAGCATCTATATTTATAGCCTTGAGTCTTGAATACTTTACAACTATATCACATACTGGTTCATATGAAATTTCTCTAATATTAACTAAATTAATATTCGCTCCCATCAGTTTTAGAACTTCAATTAAACCACTTCGTGTAGGATTTATACCCACACCCCTTATTATTAAGTTAGAGTTAGGCACAATTACAGCTGCTGCAATAAAAAAAGCTGCTGAAGAAATATCTCCTGGAATCGTTAAATCTTGTGCTACAAGCTTATCGGTAGGATAAATTGTAACAGAATTGCCTTTAACACTAACATTAACGCCGAAAGTCTTTAACATTCTTTCACTATGATCTCTAGATTTTACGGATTCGCTGTACGTCGTTGGACCATCGGCATATAAGCCAGCCAGTAAAACAGCAGATTTCACTTGTGCCGTAGATCTCTCATTTTTGTAATTTATAGCCTTTAATGTTTTCCTACCATTTATTAATAAAGGAAGTAATCCTCCTTTTGACTTAATATCAGCACCCATTTTTAGTAAAGGATCTATAATTCTCTGCATAGGTCTTATTGAAAGACTCTCATCACCTGTAATAATTGCCTCAAAGTCTTGTCCAGAAAGAATTCCTGAAAGAAGTCTTGCTGTAGTACCAGAATTTCCTGCATAAATATCATAATTTTTACACATTGGATCAGTAAGTTTTAACCCTGTACCTTTTATATAAAGACTAGTCTTATCACTTTTAATTTCTACACCCATTTTACGAAATGCTTCAATTGTTCTACTACAATCATCTGATAATAAATAGTTTCTAACAACAGAATTGCCATCAGCGAGAGAAGAAAGCATGATACTTCTATGTGTTATGGACTTATCTCCCGGAACTTCAATTATGCCTGAAACTGAATTAACTTTTCTAAGTTTTATTTCCATTTACTTTTGCATATGTAATATTTATTTTAATCTGCTTTAAAAGAATCTTTTTCCTCATTACATCAGAGCTATTTGTGCTATTTTCTCTCAAAGCTAAACTCAAAAATCTACCAATATACTCAAAATATATATACTATTTTTTTATAATAACACAACTTTCATTACGCATTAGATAAAAGCTCCCTACCAACAGATTTAGCAACCAAATTAAGTTCTCCCATTAAAGCCTTAAACTGACTTGGCAATAAACTTTGAGAACCATCTGAAAGTGCTTCTTCTGGATGAGGATGAACTTCTATGATAAGTCCATCAGCACCAACAGCAATACACGCTTTAGCCATTGTACCAACATAGTCTCTTATACCTATTCCATGAGACGGATCTAAAATTATAGGCAAATGTGTAAGTTTTTTAAGAACAGGAACCGCGTTCAAATCCATTGTAAACCTTGTTGAATCTTCAAAAGTTCTTATACCTCTTTCGCAAAGCATAATATTATAGTTACCCTGCGAAAGAATATATTCCGCAGAAAGTAAAAGCTCTTTTATTGTTGTAGCCATGCCTCTTTTTAAAAGTACTGGCTTTTTCTGTTTTCCCACTGCTTTTAAGAGATCATAATTTTGTATATTTCTTGCGCCAATCTGTATTATATCACAATATTTTGACAACAAATCAACTTGCTCAACAGTCATAGCCTCACTAATCGTAGGCATACAAAACTTCTTGCCAGACTCCTTAATATACTTTAATTAAACCTTTTTCACCAAGTCCTTGAAAAGCATAGGGTGAACTTCTTGGTTTAAATGCACCTCCACGAATTATTGTTGCCCCTGCATTTTTAACTGCCTCAGCAGTATGAATCATTAAATCTTCACTTTCAATAGCACACGGACCAGCCATAACGTGTATTCTTTTACTACCAATCTCAATATTTTTACTCACTTTGATTACGGTATTCTCTTTTTTAAACTCTCTTGAAGCAAGCTTATAAGGCTTTTGTATCTCACTTGTATGCTCTACTACATCCATAGCCTCAAAAACTTCTTTGTATTTCTCTGCGTACTCACCTATCATTCCTATAACAGTAATATCCTTACCTTCCAAAATATAAGGTTTATATCCTAAAGCTTTTATTTTTTTCTGACACTGCTATAATCTCTCTTTTCCTAGCACCTTTTCTTAATGTTACTATCATATTAAATCTCTCTTCATGCTTAATTTATATTTGTCATATTCTAATTTTATAAATTAATTACGATTTAAATTTATAAGTTTTTTTAATTTTTCTACAAACAATTCATTTTCTTTATGAGTGCCAATAGTAACCCTAACATAATAAGGCAACTCATATTCATCCATTGATCTTAATATAATTCCCTCTTTAAGAAATTTCCCAAATAGTTCCTTACCTTTAAAAGGTAAGGAACTAAAAAGAACAAAATTCGCAGCAGAGTTAATATACTTTACTTTAAGTTTTTCAAACTCTTTATATAAATACTTCTTCTCTTCTTTTACAAGCTTTTGACTCTTCTCAACTTGTTCTTTATCAAGTATTGCTGCCGCTGCCGCAACTTGTGCTAAAAAATTAACATTAAAAGGTGGCCTTATTCTCTCAATATAATCTACTACTTCTTCATCCGCAAAACCATATCCTACTCTTAAACCGGCCAGTCCATAAATCTTTGAAAATGTCCTAAAAACTATAAGATTAGGATTGCCTTTTAAAAAATCAAGACCATTTGGATAGTCTTTTTCTAAAAGAGCATACTCAAAATAAGCTTCATCAAGTACAACAAGAGGTTTAATTCCAAACTTATCATTTAGAGGCAAGTCACTCAAAAATTCCAACAACTCTGATTTTGTATTATATGTTCCAGTAGGATTGTTGGGATTCGTTACAAAAATTGCTTTTGTTTTTTTAGTACACGCTCCCAATAAAGCCATTAAATCATAAGTGAGTCCTTCTTCTTTCATTGGAACTATAACTGCTTTTGAATCCATCAATTTTACTGCCATAGCATACCTTATAAAAGAATGTTTGGAAATTACTATTTCGTCCTCATGATTAAAAAACAATTTTGCTATAAGTTCTATTATTTCGTCTCCACCTGCAGCTGTAAAAATGTTCTTAATTGGTAAATTATACGTTTCAGATAATGTTTTTTTAAGATAGTAGGAATTTGAATCAGGATAAAAAAATATATCTTCAAAATTTGACTTTATTGCTTCGAGAGCTTTCTTAGAAGCTCCAAGTGGGTTTTCATTTGAAGCGAGTTTTATAACAGATTCTAAACCAAATTCTCTCTTAATCGTATTTATTGACTTCCCTGCAATGTAGGGCTCAAAGTCTTTACAAACTTTTCTTACTATTTTTGTTATTTTCATTTTTTTATTTAACATGTTTTATTTTTTTTCATACAATTAATTTTTTACTTAAGATTTTGGATAACTACCTAAATTCTTTACAAACATACAGCTGCGTTTTAAATTTTCTAACATGTTTGATATATTTTGCTCTTCAGTATGACCATTAAAATCAACAAAAAACATATATTCCCATGCTTTTTTTTGGTTGGACGAGATTCAATTTTCATCAAATTCACATTATTTTTGTTAAAAATTCCTAGTACATTATATAAAGTGCCCACTTTATCTTTAATTGTAAAAAGTAAACTTGTTTTATCATGACCTGTTGGTTTAGTTAAAATTTTCCCTAAAACAAAAAACCTAGTAAAATTTTCTTTAGATTCTTGTATACCTTTTTGTAAAATATATAAGCTATATATTTTTGCAGCTACTTCAGATGCAACAGCTGCCGCAAAATCCTCTCTGGTCACTTTTTTCGCTGCTTCTGCCGTTGAAGAAACTGATATCAACTCAACATCGGGATAATTCCTCAAAATCCAATTCCTGCTTTGAGCTAAAGCATGCGCGTGCGAGTATACTCTTGTAATTCTAGTCTTAGGATCCTTAACAAGAAAACACTGCTCTATTTTCAAACTTACCTCAGTACATATTTTAAGTTCAGTTTTAACAAGTATATCAAGAGTTGCATTCACTGAACCCTCATTAGAATTTTCTATTGGTAAAACACAAAAATCAGCCTTATTACTTTCAACTTAAGCAACTACTTCATTAGGACTTGAAAGTGGAATAAAACATCCAGTTGAACCAAAATTACGAATCGCAGCCTGATGAGTAAATGTAGCCCAAGGACCTAAAAATGCAATCCTTATAGGAACTTCTAAATTTCTACATGCGCTTATTATTTCCATATATATATTTTTAAATGCTTCTTCACTTAAAACATTATTAGCAGAAATAACATTTTTAACAACTTCTTCTTCACGTGATGGCACATAATAGATAATATTATTATCTTTATTCTTAATTTTACTTTTTATTTTGGCCACATCTAAAGCAAGTGACGCTCTCCTATTTATGAGCTTTACTATTTCCTTATCCAACTTATCAATAGACTGCCTTGCTCGTTGCAACTTTAATGACATAAATTTTCCTATTTAAAACATTTTTAACTTATACTTACCACACAAAACTAATACACCAAAAATTTTTTGAAATTTACATTATCATGGATATAACCCTTTCAACACATTTAGTACGTCTGTACGAAAAAAATAAATTTTCCATATGAAAAGTACAAAGCTTTACATCAAAAACATCAATAACTCCAAATTTGCCTAATTTATTGCAAATTATTTCTGATAAATCTAACTTGTTATTATCAAGTTTAATACTAAATTTACTCTCCATCTCACGATCTACTTCATAACAGCACGAACGTATATGAGGACCTATATAAACTTTAACTTTTTTTAGTTTAGCACAAAACTTATCTTTCAGTAATTCAAAAGTATTCTCTATTATACCACTATAAAGACCTCTCCAACCCACATGAATTGCAGCTTTAAACTCTTCATTTTTTGCAGATACAAGTACAGGAACACAATCCGCAGTATAAATTCCAAGCATCAGCGCTTTATCTGTAGTAATCAATCCATCACAATCATCGATAACTGTGTCCTTGTTAGAAATATTAACAATTCTTACATTATTGCCATGGACTTGCTTTGCAACCACTAAATTAGTCGGGTTTAACTTAAGAGAACGTAAAAAAGCAGTCCTTATAACTTTATTTTTCATATCACCCACGATTTTAGTAGTAGTAAAATGCTTGCGTGGGAAAATCTTCTCTGATATAGACTTAGACTGTTTTAATTTAATAACATAGTTGTTAATAAAAATTCCTTTTTAGTTTTCATTTAAGAAACCTTGGCTTCCAATAAGTATATGCTGGTTTTGATGGATCTGCTACCTCTTCAGTATTAGTTAAGTTAGACCTTGAAAAAAGATCAGATTGTACATTTTCATTTTCATTTTTTATTACAACTTCGGCCTTATTAGTTTTAAACCCAGTAGCTATAATAGTAATTTTAATTTTATCGTCAATTCTATTATCTATGGTATGACCAAAAAATACATGTCCATTAATACCATAGCTTTTTATATCATTAAATATTTCCTGCAATGTAAAAGCAGTAACATTGGAATTTGTTGTTATATTAACAAGTGCCTTTTCAGCTTTTGATATATCATAATTATCAAGAAGTGGACTTGTTACAGCTTTCTTTACAGCTTCTTTAACATAAGAACTCGTACTTTCTCCTATTCCTATTAGTGCAGTGCCTGAATTAATCAAAATATTTTTAACATCAGCAAAATCCCTATTAATTTCGCCAGTAACAGTTATCACATCAGTAATTGCTTGAATACTTTGTCTTAAAACATCATCTATAATATGATAAAAAGCATCGAGAGCTATCCGTTCATTTATAACATTAAAAACCCTTTCATTTGGAATAACAATCAAAGCATCTGTATATTCCTTTAGATTTTTGATTCCTTCTTCAGCTTGTGCCATCCTGATTTTTCCTTCATGTTCAAAAGGCTTAGTAACAACTCCCACAGTAAGTATCCCAGCTTCCTTTGCAAGTTTTGCAACTACAGGAGCTGCACCTGTACCAGTTCCACCACCCATTCCAGCAGTAACAAAAAGCATATCAGCTCCATAAAGTCTCTCTTTTATTTCCTTTGCACTCTCTTCTGCAGCACATCTGCCAACCTCAGGATTACCCCCAACACCAAGTCCTTTTGTTATCTTCTCGCCAATTTGTATTATATCTGGAGCAGAAGACCTAAGCAAAGCTTGTGCATCAGTATTAATAGCCACAAAATCAACATTTCCAACATTCGCTGCAATCATCCTATTAACAGCATTACACCCACCACCACCTACGCCCAAAATTTTAATTGTTGCAGGTTGCCCTGTACTTGTTTCTTTTATAGGTAGTAATATTTTTACACTCATTTAAAAAATTTCCTCAAACCACTTTGATATTTTTAAAAATATATTACTCTTAGATGACTTATCATCAAAATAGTTCCTTAGATTCAAAAAATCATATGCTATTGCACCTATGGCAGTAGTATAAGAAGGATCCAACAATATTTCATTTGGGCATACGATCTTATTAGAATCAGGTACTCCAATCCTTACTGAACAATTAAACACTTTTTCAAACGCTTCAGCAAGACCAGAAAGGTTACTACCTCCACCAGTAAGAATTATTCCTCCAGATAAAAATTCACATCCATAATCATTTTTTTCTACAATTTCTTTTATCTCATACAAAATTCTATCAATTCTTGGTGTAATTATGCCACTTACAAGTTCAAGTTTATCACATTTTCTTGTGGTCCTTCCATCTGCACCTTTATATTCAAATTCTTCATTTTTAAAATCTTTGTAAACAAAAGCTGCTCCATACATTTCCTTAATTTCTTTTGAAATAGAGTAAGATGCCCTCAACTTATGACCAATATCCCTTGTAATATAATCTGATCCATTAGAAATTTCATCAACATGCCTAACTATACCATCAACAAAATGTACAAGACCTGTAGTAAGACCGCCAAAATCAATTACAAGGCAGCTCAGTTCCTTTTCTTCTTTTGTAACCAAAATACTACTTGCAGCTAGATATCCATAAACTCTATAATTTAAATTTGTACCTACAGAAGTCATGGCTTTAGCTATATTACCCATATTACTACTTGAAACTACAAAAGTATGCACATCCACTTCAATATATGTACCCTCCATACCAATTGGGTTTTGTATACCTTTTTGTTGATTCAATATATACTCGCGCGGAACTATTTGAAGTATCTCCTGATCTGAATCTATCTTTATTTGTTTCTTGGCACTCTCTAGAGCGTTTTGAACCGTCTCTTGAGTAATTTCTCTCTCAGAATGACTTATACTTGCAACACCTCTTGAACTTTTTGACTTAATAAAATTACCTCGCACAGCTACAACTACATTTCCTATACGACTTCCTGTAATCTTCTCTATTTTCTCAAAAACCTCACCTATAGATATTGCTGTTTCTTGTATATCAATAACTGCACCAGCTTTTATACCATCACATGGGACTGACACTGCACCAAAAATTTTTATCAACCTTGCTTCATCATCACATACCCCAGCAGCACAACAAATTTTATTACTACCTATATCAAGACCCGCTATAAGTGTTTGCTTTGCCATTTAATTAACCCTTCTAAACATGATGTCTAACGTATTTTGTATTAATTTATTTAAGAATCATTTTCACATTCATAAAACCTGTAAAATTTTAATCTAACACAATAGGTTTCACAAATACTCTCCCAATATCATAAAGAGTCATATCTATATATTCCAATCGTTTATACCTTAATAATGCATCTAAATAAACTTTTTGAAATTTTTTAAATTTATAAGCTAAACATTCCGATCTTTCCTTACCCCAGAGAACTCGTGTATTATCGCTCATAATGAATATTAAGTCTTTAGTATTGTTAAATCTCATTTCATTAACATTATTAAGATAATTACCCCCACATACAGATTTAAACCTTTTAATAAAATTTAAAAGTTTCTTTCTCTCATAATCTGATTTATAAAAAAGCTTTGGAACTTTCACTGCATTCATGAAACCACGCAATGGGAAACATATACCATCAAAATCTATACCAAATAACTTACCAGAACTTACTACAAACGCTTCTGGAATTCTTTCATAAGCTTCAACCTTTATCCTTTGCCAACCTCTCCTAATAGTTACATTTTTTAATTCAGGTTTTAGTTTTTTAATTTCACATTCAGCTTCAGATAAGTTAACTTTAAAAAAATTATCTCCCACCTTAAAAGGAAGAAGTTCTTTTATTTCAGCTTTTGTAATATTCTTTGTTCTAACAACTTCTATACTTTTAACAATTATCTTATCCGAGTTGTAAATAAGATTCATCATTTTTTTAATACTAAAACAAATTAAAACTACAAGTATAATAAATAACGTAAAGCAAAAAAACAACCTGACAACTTTTTTGTCTTTGTCATGCGCATGTAAATATCTATTCCTATTTCCAGCTGAGACATATTTATAAACATAGTGCCTCTTTTTCCCCATTTTATAACGCACTCTCTAAAATTTTTAAAACCAAATCTTCAAAACTATAACCAGCAAATTTACCTGCATCTGGGATTAAAGAAGTTTCTGTCATTCCTGGAATAGTATTATTCTCAAGAACCCAAACTTTATCATTTAAATCTACAATCATATCAAAACGACAAATACCTTTACACTTCAAGACCTCATATAACTTTTCGGCATTATTTTGAGCCACTTTGTAAGACTTTTCAGCTATCCTAGCAGGAATTATGTGTTCTGCACCATCTTTTTGATATTTAGATTCAAAATCGTAAAACTGTCCTTTAGGAATTATCTCAACAATAGGTAATGCTTTACCATCTATAATCCCTACAGTTATTTCCTTACCTTCTATAAACTGTTCAATAAGAATATCTTCATCATATTTAAATGCCTTTTTTACAGCGCTAATAAGTTCTGAGCTTTCTTTTACTATACTTACACCTATCGTGGAACCTTGTGACACAGGCTTTATAATCACTGGATATTTCTTTATTTCAGGAATAAAATCAAGTCTCTTCAATACTTCCCAATCTGGAGTCAAAATCCCCATATACTTAAATAACTTCTTTGAAATATCTTTATTCATAGAAATAGAACTTGCCAAAACACCACATCCAGTATAAGGAACACCAAGCACTTTAAGCATGCCTTGAATTGTCCCATCTTCACCAAAATTGCCATGCAAAGCTAAGTAGGCAATATTTATTTTCTTCTTTTTGATTTCTTCAACAACATTATTGTTAACATCAATACCACAAATATCCAACTTTAGCTTATCAAGCACACCTAAAATAGCTTTACCAGATCTAATTGAAACTTCTCTTTCACTCGAACTTCCACCATATAAAACACCTATCTTTTTTTTGTTCAATTTTATTAAAAGGCTAGAATCTATCATTTTATCATCTTTATCTCTGTTTCAAGACTTATATCGAATTTCTCTTTTACTTTTTCTTTTATGAGGTCAATCAAATACAGAACATCTTTTGCATTTGCTCCACCTCTATTTATTATAAAATTTCCATGAAGCTCTGAGACCTGCGCACAACCTATACATTTTCCTTTTAAACCAGCGTATTCAATAAGTTTTCCCGCACTAAAACCACTTGGATTTTTAAATATACTCCCAGCATTAGGCGTATTTAAAGGTTGCCCTTGTAAACGCTTTTGCATGTTTCTACAAATTTTTTTAAAACTATCATTTTTTATTGATCTTTCCAAGGAAAAATTAACTTTTGTAATAATGCAATTTTCAAGCCCACTTTTTCTATACCCAAATCTAATATCTTTTTTACTTATCGATTGTTTTTTTGAATTTTTATATATTTCTATACTATCTATACTTGTACTTATCCATTCATCATTACTACCAGCATTTCCACACACCGCTCCCCCAACTGTTCCAGGAATTCCAGCAAGATATTCAAGACCTGTTAGATTGCTTTTAAGAGCAGTCTTTAAAAGATTTGAAATTAATGTTCCTCCTCCACACGAAATTTGATTTTCTAGAACATAACTTTTTCCAAAATCTTCAGAAAGACAAACTACAATTCCCCTATATCCTTCGTCTAAAAAGAGAACGTTTGTACCTTTACCTAAAATACAGTATTTATCATTACCTGAAACAATTCTTAAAAACTCTAATAAAGCATATTCATTTGGAACTTCAATGAAAAAATCAGCTGGTCCACCAATTTTAAAAGAACAATGCTTTAAAAGAAGTTCATCTCTTAAAACCTTACAGCCTAAATAAGACAACACTTTAATCAAATTATAGTCAATAATTCTTCCCCTTTCTTCCAAACATCTCCTGCTCCTAAAGTTAGCACTATATCACCTACAGAAAGATATTGTAAAACTTTTTCTAAACTTGAAAATCTCTCAGCTTTACACCCATTATTTACAAGACTTTTCAATATTAAGTCCGAAGTCACACCTTCTATAGGTTGTTCACCCGCAGAATAAATATCCAAAACTTCTATTATATCTGCATCTGAAAAACTTAGACCAAACTCATTAAAAAGTTGCTTTGTTCTTGTATACCTATGTGGCTGAAACAAAACAATAAGTCTGCGTTCAGGCCAAAAATGTTTTATAGCTCTTAAAGTAACAGTAATTTCAGTGGGATGGTGACCATAATCATCAATAACCATAACCCCTTTCTTTTCACCTTTTAACTCAAGACGTCTACCTACACCGTCAAATTTATTTATAGCTTTTGCAATTAAATCAAACGGTATATCAAGCCACAATCCTACTCCTATCGCTGCTAGAGAATTATACACATTATGCTCCCCATAAGTCTTCATACAAACAGTGCCTATATTTCTATTCTTATAAATGACTTCAAAGCTTGTTGTATAATTTTTTAGTAGTCTTACATTCAGAGCTTTAATATCTGGATTACCCATAACACCATAGGTAATATACCTTCTCCTGATTTTGGGGATTATTTCTTTCACTATTTTATTATCTGAGCAAATTATTGCAGCACCATAAAACGGAACAAAATTGATATATTTTACAAAAGCTTCTTTAAGGTTTTCCATATTATCATAATAATCTAAATGATCATTATCTATATTTGTAACAACCGCAATAGCTGGTGAAAGCTTCAAAAAAGAACCATCAGATTCATCTGCTTCTGCAACAATATAATCGCCTTTTCCTAACCTAGCACTAGTTTTAAGATTTTTAAGTCTACCTCCAATAACAATCGTTGGATCAAGTCCTCCTTCATCAAGAATAAGAGAAGTAAGAGATGTAGTTGTAGTTTTACCATGTGTTCCAGCTATTGTTATAGCATACTTTAATCTTGCAAGCTCAACTAGCATTTCTATACGCGAAACTACTGGGATTTTCTTTCTTAGAGCCATAACAATTTCAGGATTATTTTCACTTATAGCACTAGAAGTTACAATAACCTCAGCAAGTTCTATATTTTTTTCATTATGTCCGATATAAATCTTTGCACCTATTGTCTTAAGATAATCTGTAATATCAGATTTTTTTAGATCAGAGCCAGAAATATTATGTCCCAAATTTATTAAAACTTCCGCTATACCAGACATTCCTGACCCACCAACACCTACAAAGTGTATATTCTGACTCTTTTGAAACATAATTTTATTAGTCTATTAAAAATATTTAATAAATTTAAAATACAGCCTTTAGAAAACTATTTGTAAACCACAACCACTTTTCATTTCACATTTACAACAAACTTTTATAGTCTCCTACCTTTTGTATAATCTACATAGATCTTAACGTGATTATCTATTACTTTTCAGTTGAAAAACAAAAAACTAAAACATATCATAATCATACATTTTACCATTTAACTAAACTTATGCGCTCTACAGCTTCTTTAATTCTTGGAACACTAACAGTAAGAGCAAATCTAACATAACCTTCGCCACTTTTACCCATACCATTCCCAGGAGTGCAAACTATTGAAGCTATGTCAAGAAGTCTAGAAACAACTTGTGAAGATGTATAGCCATTTGGAATCTTTGCCCAAACATAAAACGAAGCTTTTGGTGAACTAATTTCCCAATCTAACTTTCTCAAACCTTCCACTAAAACGTCTCTACGCTCTTTATATATTTTTCTGAAGTTTTTAACACACTCCTGCGACGAACTAAGAGCTGTTACTGCAGCTTCTTGTATAGCTTGAAAAACGCCAGAATCGTAATTATCTTTTACTTTTGCAATACCTGCAACTATATCTTTATTCCCACAAACCCAACCTATTCTCCAACCAGTCATATTATAAGTTTTAGAAAGTGAATGAAACTCCACTCCAACCTCTTTAGCACCAGGAAACTCAAGAAAGCTACACGGTTTTTCATTTTCATCATAATATATTTCTGAATACGCAGCATCAGAAGCAACAATTATATTATTTCTTTTTGCAAACTCAATAAGTTTTATATAAAATTCTTTTGGTGCTATTGCAGCAGTAGGATTGTTAGGATAATTTACAAAAATTATTTTTGCTTTTTTAAGAACATCTCTAGGAATTACATCTAAATCGGGTAAAAAATTATTCTTTTCAAGCAAGGGCATAAAATATGGAATACCATCACTAAAAATTGTACCCGTGTTATAAACAGGATAACAAGGCTCAGGAACTAAAACCACGTCACCAGGATTTACAAATCCCAAATGAATATGACCTATACCTTCTTTCGAACCTATTAAAGCGCAAACTTCATCAATATTTAGGTTAACATTAAACCTTCTCTTATACCACTTTCCAACAGCTTCTCTATACGAAAGTAAACCGGCTCCAAACGGATACTGATGATTTGCAGGATTTATCACTGCCTCTTGAATAGACTTTACTATATGGTTTGGCGTAGGTAAATCTGGGTCTCCAACACCCAATGATATTATATCTTTACCTTTTTCAATTGCTTCTTTTTTCTTCTTGTCCATTTCAATAAAAAGATAGGGTGGCAATCTTTTCAATTTCTCGTTATATTTTATTTTCATTGATTTTCTCCACATTACATCTCCATACTAGGTACTCTTCATATTTAACACATCAATCATATTGTATAATCCAGGGTTCTGATTAACTACCCATTTCGCAGCTCTTAAAGCTCCTGATGCAAAAGTATTCCTAGAATGCGCTCTATGAGTTAATTCAATTCTCTCTCCAGCACCAGCAAAATATACTGTATGCTCTCCAACAATATCTCCAGCCCTTATAGAAAATAATCCTATTTCATCTCTCTTCCTTAGGGTACTCGTAGAATGCCTGCTGTAAACACCTATATCATTCATGTTTCTTCCTAGCGAACTCGCCACAATTTCTGCAAGTTTTACAGCTGTTCCAGATGGAGAATCTTTTTTCTTATTATGATGTAATTCAAGTATTTCAACATCATAGTCCGGAATTTTCTTAACAACAGTTTCAACAAGTTTAAACAAAATATTTACACCAGCAGACATATTAGGCGAAAAAACAATAGGAACACTTTTCGACATCTCAAATATTTTGCTCTTTTGCTCCTCACTGAAACCCGTAGTTCCAATGACTAAAGGTACTTTAAATTCTTTTACAATTTCTAAACTCTTCATAGTACTACTAGGATTTGTAAAATCTATCAGAGAGTCTGTTTCAGGTAAAAAAATTTTTAAATCTCTCACAGAACGTATAACTGGATCACCTGTGCCAACTGCCATACTCGTATCAGACTCAAAAACACCTAAAACTTGAATTTCTTTATCTAATTTCGCCAATTTAATTATTGCTTGTCCCATTCTCCCAGCACCACCACAAATCAATATTTTCATCTTAAAACCCCATAATCTTTCAACGCCTTTTCAAGTATCAATCTATTAGTTTCTTCCATATCACACATAGGAAGCCTAAGAGACGGTTCACATATTCCCAATAAAGAAGCAGCAGTTTTTATTGGTATAGGGTTTGTCTCCACAAACATTGATTTTACTAAAGGTAAGAGTTTATAGTGAATATTCATCGCTTTTCTCATATTACCATCCCTAAATTCTTTAATAAATAATACCATATCCGCAGGAATAATGTTAGATAAAATTGAAATAACTCCGGCTCCACCTATAGATAACAAAGGAAGAGTAAGAGCATCGTCCCCTGAAATAAGGTCTATATCTGGCGCCAAATATTTTATAACACTCATTTGCTCTAAAGATCCTGAGGCTTCTTTTACACCAACAATATTTTTACAATCTTTAAAAAGTGTTGCAATTGTCACAGGCTCAATATTTATGGATGTTCTTCCCACAATATTATAAAGAACAATTGGGATATCTACTATATCAGCTATACTCTTAAAATGAATGTACAATCCTCTCTGCGTTGGTTTATTATAATAAGGGGAAACTACCAAGGCTCCATCGCAACCAATTTTTTTTGCAAACTGCGTAGAATGTATTGCTTCATGCGTAGAATTAGACCCAGTCCCAGCAAGAACTTTAATCTTACCTTTTACGCTTTTAACACAAAATTCTATAACTTCCTCATGTTCCTCCCAAGTTAAAGTAGATGACTCACCCGTAGTACCACAAGGAACAATACCATCTACTCCATTTCTACACTGACTTTCAATTAATTTTCCCAGCGCATCAAAGTCAATTTTATTGTTTTTAAATGGCGTAATTAACGCTGTATACACTCCAGAAAACATAAAAACTTTCCTTATCTATATTATTTATTTCACTAAAGTACTAATTTTAATCAATCTTAAATTATATTTCAACCACACCTTTAAAAGATATATAAACAGGTCCTTCAAGCACTACATCATAAATTTTATTATCAACATTTCTTAAAGAAACGGACAATCTATCGCCTCCTTTTGTAATTATATTAACAGGAGATTTAACAAAACCTCTAAGGACAGAAATAATTCCAGCAGCAGTTATTCCCGTACCACAAGCTAAAGTTTCATCTTCAACTCCTCTTTCATAAGTACGTACAGTAAGGACATTATTACCTATAATTTTAACAAAGTTAACATTTGCTCCATCAGGAGCAAATACTTCATGATATCTTACGATTCTGCCATACTTAACAACATTAACATTCTTAATATCATCATCAATAAATATAATTGCATGAGGAACACCAGTATTTATAAAATCAATATTAAATTCTTTTTTATCAATTATAATTTTTATATCTTTGACCAAATCTTTAGGATCATACAAATTAAGTTTTACTCTATTTTTATCATTCACTAAAATTTCAGCGTCTATGATTCCAGCATCAGTTTCAAAAATCATTTCTAAATCTACTATTCCCAAATCATATGCAAATCTCGCAATAGATCTTCCTCCATTTCCACACATAGAAGCATAGGAACCATCAGAGTTAAAATACTTCATCTTAAAATCCTTAAATGCACTTCTCTCAAGTAGAATTAATCCATCAGCACCTATTGAATATTTTCTATCACAGAGCTTCCTTGCAAGCTTTTGATAATCCTCACTCCAAATTATACCTTCCCTATTATCTACCAAAATAAAATCATTTCCAGCAGCAGTAAGTTTCGAAAAACTAATGTTCATTTCTATTCCTCATTTAACAGTAAATCTTCCCATTTTGCTCTTTTTCTTATCAAACTAGTTTTATTACCGTTAACTAGCACCTCAGCAAGTAAAGGTCTTGAATTATATTCTGACGACATCGCCGCACCATAAGCCCCAGTACAAGTTACAAGAACACATTCACCCTGTGCCAACACCGGAAGCATTCTATCTTTACCTATAAAATCACCACTTTCACATATAGGTCCAACAACATCAGTTTTAACTTTTCGAGCGTTTATTTTTTTTATAGGTATAATTTCATGATAAGCTTTATACAAAGTAGGCCTCATTAAATCATTCATCCCAGCATCAGTAATAAGAAAATTTTTTTCGTCAGTAAATTTTCTGTATATAACCTTTACAAGGAGATGCCCAGCATTAGCGATTATAGAACGACCTGGTTCAAAAATAAATTTTTTATCTTTATCATCAAATACTGAAAATAATTCTGACATCAAATCTTCAGGAGATGGAGCTTTTTGGTCTTTAGTGTATTCAATACCCAATCCACCACCGCAATTTATATACTCAAGTCTTATGCCATTTTTTTCTAAATCATCAACAATTTTCTTTATTTTTTGAGCTGCAATTTTAAATGGTTCAATATCCAAAATCTGAGAACCAATATGAGAATGTATACCCAAAATCACTATATTTTTCTTTTTTTTAGCAACCAAGTATGCCTTCACAGCGTCTTCATAAGGTATACCAAACTTTGTCCCTTTCTTTCCAGTAACTATATAAGAATGTGTGTCAGGATCAACGTACGGATTTATTCTAAATGCAATCTTTGCTTTAACTTTAATTCTACTTGCTATCTTATCTATTGCGTCAAGTTCTTCGAGAGATTCAACATTAAACATAAGAATTTTATTTTTTAGCGCATATTCTATCTCTTCTGAAGTCTTACCAACACCAGCATAAACTATTTTTGAAGGATCAAAATTTACTTTTAAGCATCTGTATATTTCTCCTCCTGAAGTGGTATCAGCTCCAGCTCCAATATCAGCAAGAACTTTCAAAATTGCTCTATTTGAATTCGCTTTACATGCAAAACATACAATACCCCTACATCCTAATGCTTTCTTATAGTTTTCAAAATTACTTATAAACTGATTCCTTGAATAGACATATGTACTAGTACCATATTTTTTTGCAATATCAGATAGTTTCACCTGCTCTACACATAAATCTTCATTTTTAAAATTAAGCATTTTTTTTCCTATCCACCATAGACACACAACAAGAAACGCCTCAAGATTATATAAAATACCTCTCTCACAATTCAGAAAAATTGGAACCCAAATAAAAGCTTAAAAGTAATAAATTTTTATAAATAAAATAACTTATACCTATTCTATAAGTTTTAACTTATTTTTAATATTTTCTATCTGATGTAAAACAGATTTTTTTGAAGTTCCACCATAAGAAGTTTTCATATTTGCAATACTCCTAGCACTTAAATATTCGAATATATCCTCCTCAAATACTTTTGAAAATTTATTATACTCTGCAAGAGAAAGTTCATTTAAAGTCTTTGATTTTTTTTTACAATATAAAACAATATCTTTAACTATGCCGTGAGCTGTTCTAAAAGGCACATCATTTTTCGCTAGATAATCTGCTATTTCAGTAGCTGCAATAAAACCTTTTTCCGTACTTCTTAAAACTCTTTCTTCGACAAACTTCAAACTATCCACCATTTTTTTCATAACCTCGAGACACAGTTTTAAGTTATCTAAAGAATCAAAAACTGATGGTTTATCTTCTTGTAAGTCTCTGTTATAAGTAAGTGGTAAAGATTTTACTATTGTGAAAAGTGCAATTAAATCACCAATAATCCTTCCAGATTTCCCTCTTACAACTTCAGCAGCGTCGGGATTCCTTTTTTGTGGCATTATTGATGAACCTGAGGTAAATTTGTCACCTATCGTTATATAACCAAATTCTGGATTCATCCACAAAATTATTTCCTCACAAAATCTTGTTAAGTGTAAAACCGTCAAAGATAGACAGAAAACAAATTCTATAGCAAAGTCTCTATCGCTAACAGCATCTATAGAATTCTCACTTACACTTTTAAAATTAAGAAGTTGTGCTGTGTATTGTCTATCAATACTAAAAGACGTGCCTGCCAAAGCAGCACTTCCTAAAGGTAAAATATCAGTTCTTTTATAACAGTCATCAAGTCGTTCTTTATCTCGTTGCAACATCCATACATAAGCAAGAAGATGATGAGCTGCCAAAACTGGTTGAGCTGGTTGTAAGTGAGTGAACCCAGGCATTATAATATCGATATTCTCCTCGGCTTTCACAATAAGCACTCTCTGAAAATCACTTATAAGATTCACAATAATTTTAATTTCCTGTTTTAAATAAATTCTCAAATCTGTAACTATCTGATCATTTCTGCTCCTGGCAGTGTGCATTTTCCCACCAATAGGACCAATTCTTTTTATAAGTTCTTTTTCAATAGCATAATGTATATCTTCTTCTTTTGGAAGTTGCCAATCCTCTTTAATATCTTTTAAAATACTCGTTAACCCAGAAATAATTTTTTCCCCTTCTGAATTATCTATAATTTTAGTCTTTACGAGCATTTTTGTATGAGCTATTGAACTATTAATGTCAACTTCTGCAAGTCTACCGTCAAAAGAAAATGATCCTATAAACTGTTCAAAATCTTGCATTATTACTAAACCTCTTTATATTATATATAGATTTTAAATTCTACATCAAACTATCTTAGTCACCACTATTAAGTGTATTTTTCAGCAACCAGTTATATCTATATATTTATTTAAACCTATGATTGTAGTATGAAAATTACAAAATAAATAAAATTCACTTCAATAATAAAACCTTTATTGAATCTCTATCTCACATCTTTAATAGATTGACTAAAAGCGTAATTGATACTGAAGCATTAACTTACCATCAAATCGTTGATGATAAGTTTGTCTTCCAAAATCAAGTCCGTAACTAGCATTTAAAAACAAACCATTAGCAATTTTGTATTTTATCTCAATATCATGATACAAATCAAGACTTTTATTAAATTCATCAAAAGTAACCGAATATCCAATAAGAACTTTGTCTGTAAGGTTCTTTTCCATTGAATATTTTGTACCACAAAGTAATTTTGCAAAAGTAAGATTATCCATAGTAGGAATAGAATTACAAGTTTGAGTATAAGAAACTTTAAAATTATCAGCAAGTCTTATTTTACGTAAAACATTCCTTGCAAAAGGTGTTGCAATATTTTGATCAATTAGACGCAAAATCTGTCGTTTAATTTCAAAATTTAAAGATGGATCAGGGTTAGGTAAATTTAATTTTGTGTCCTGTTCAGTTTTTATAGCTTTTTCAAGAATTTTTTTTGGATTATCATAATTCAAATAGAATCTCAAATCTGACATATTACATCTTGGAATAACAAGTTTTATGTTTACTGGTCCATCGTCTATTTTTGAATCTCCAGTTGTTTCACACTCAGCAGTAATATAAATCTTATCATAGTCAATTATCTCCATTTTAGAGCTTAATATATTAAATCTATAACCTAAATAATCTACTATACCACTTGAGCTTTCAATTATTCCTCTCGTTTTTATATCATTGTAAAAGCCCTTGATAAACACAGATCCTCTTATAAATGCAGAAACAAAAGAATTTTCAAATTTCGTACCCTCACAAGCCCTTAGTTCCAAGTCAAATTCTGTATCCTTTGGAAAAACAGAGTTTTTATTTATATAACCAATATTTCCAGGAAATGTAAAACGCGTATTCTTAAGTAAAACAAACCCAGAAATTTTAGGCTTTTCAGGAGTACCTTGTATTCTAATGTCAAAGTAAGGCTCACCAGCAGAATAGTCCTGCAATAGATATCTAGAATTTATTGTTATCGTACTACTAGGTATTGGTAACTGCGGAACACATAAACGAATTCCTTTATTATTAGTAATAAATCTTATATCAAAATCTTCAACACTAAAATTACTAATCCCAATTTGCCCATAAACATTTAATCCTCCACATCCGGATTTAAAATCAAATTTATTAATTCTAACTAAATTTTCATCAATTGACATTTCAACAGACATACTTTTTATCTTATCAACATAGTTCTTTAGTTCAAAAGAACCCCCCATTATTAAAAGGTCGGCATTATTAATTACTTTTCCATAAGTTCCAGTGACAGATCCTTTCAAAAACATTTTTCCAGAACTACATTTAATAAATCCTTTAGACAAATACTTTATAATATTCAACTTATTATCCTCTATATCATAAAAAACATTTATATATTTCTTCTTAGATTCATTAAGTAGTACCCCATTAAACAAAAATGGCAAACTACCTCTAATATACGCGCTCATTTCGTTCAATTTAATCATAGCGACTTTTTTTAGAGTAACAATGTTATCCCAAAAACCTATCTCAACATCAAAATTATCATATGGAATTCCCATTATAGAACCATTAGTTGATACTATTGCCATATCACCCCTAGGGTTATTAATATTACCCAATAAACGTACATCTATATTTGCATTTCCTTTCATAGAGATTGGTAAACTCAGGATATTAATTATAAAACTCCAATCTACGTTTGAACCTTTTGCTTTTAAATCAATATAATCTATAGAGCTATCCACATTTAAATTAAAAGTAGTTTTACCTTTTAGAACACTAAATTTCTTAATAGGCACAATCCCATCTAAAGCAATAAGACCTGAACAATCATATGAGCTAGAACTATCTGCTTTATGAGAAAATTCTAAAATTTTATTTTTAGTAGTATAATAAAAGCTAAGACAAGATAAGTGATAGTTATTTATCCATAAGTCGCTTAAATCAACTATACCAGTATGCTGTGTAGAACATTTTCCACTTCTTGTTATTTCGCCAAGTACCTTCAAATCTCCAAACAAATCAATAAAACCTATATGCATATTAAGTAAAGACAAATTAAATCCGTATTTACCGTTTTTAATATCAAAAAAGCCTTTGTCAATTTTTACTTCACTATCTAGAATTTTGGCAGAAGCGTTGTTTACTATTACACTACCACAACTCATTCCAATATCAAATCTAACATCATTAAATCTCAAAGCCTCAATATAAGCATATTTAGCTTTTAAACACATTTCAAGATTATACCCCCCAGCTACTACTGTAAAATTTCCACTTCCAGAAAAACACCCATTTAACGGGATTTTAAAATTTAAAAACATACTCATTATTTTTTCAGTTAAATTATCAACAGTTAATAAAAAAGTATCTTTTTTCAAACAATCATTTTTTATTGTAATTTTCGTTTTATCTGTAAATAGCATGGCATCAAATGTATTAATACCATTCTTATATATCAACCTCAAAGCGAAAGAAAAAAAATTAGATAAATACTTGCCTCTTATTAAAGAGGTTACAACATTAATACATGGATTGCTTAATTTACCAGAAAACTTTACAATAGAATTTAATAATCCATATAAACCAGGATAAACACCATCAATATTTGTATCTTTAAAGTAAAGATTTCCTGAAAACTTATCTTTTTTAAAGTCCATTAGAATAGCACCTCTCACTCCATTATCAGATCTTAAATTAAAGATTTCAAATTTATCAGATGAAATAGCCACACTTGCTAGAATATTTTTAAATGACATTCCAAATATTTTTATATTATTGCCTTTAATGATACCATTAACTTTATTGTCATTTCTTAAATTATTTTGGAATTTTAAATATCCAGTTGTTTCCACTCCACATATGCAAATATTTTTCATATTGACATAGATAGACGATATATTTAATGCTTTTTTGAATAAAATCATTCCACTTACATTCATTGATACTTTACCAAAATTATCTCTTAATACGAACTTCTTTATATTCACTTTACTAAAATTCATGTCACCACTAACTTCAATCTTTTTAAACTTATTATCGTACAATATCACCTCAAAAGCTTTAATATCAAATTTAGTAAGAGTATTTCTTTTATAATTGATATATCCATTTATCTTACCAGTAACTTTATGGGCTAGGCACTTATAAGCATGAAATATTTCTGACATATCAATACCATTAAACTCAAAATTTGCCCATGCCACTTTACCATTCTCAACAACAGTTTTTAAGATGACAGAACTATTATCTTTAAAAAAATTAAATAAATACAGATTGTTATTTCGAGTTATGCTTCCTCCTATATTCTGTATATTTACGTCCGCATCAGATAGACTAAATTTTTTGAATTTTAAATCAATACGTCCAGAAGTTCTATTTATTGACCCTAAAACACTAATAACTCCTTTTACGTCTTTGAAAACAAGAGAAATTATAGGAATATCCTCAATATTAATATTTCTTATATTTACTGCAATCTCACCTGTTTTTGCATTACCCTTAATAATTCCTACAACTTTATTTTTAACTATAAGTGTTAATTCATAATTCCCATTTTTACAATAACTGATTTCCATTTTTTTTTCAGAGCCATACATATATTTTACATTATAAACTCTAATATAATCCTCTGTTTTCAATAAACTAAAATCACATAAATTAAAATTATAAGCACAAAGTTTTGTTAAATTAAAATTAAAAATTCTTTTAATATTTAAACCTTCAAAGCTCAAATTATTCCTATACAAATCTTCATTAACCTTCAAAATATCAGTTTCAGAGATAACTTTAGTCTCATTTTTCAACGTATGACCAAACTCAAATTTTTCAATTGCAATACTATGATTAGATGATAAATTACTCTTTCCATTCAAACTTATAACCATACTTATTTTATTTTTTAGGGCAAAAATTGATGAAGTATCTAAAGTGCCATCCAGCATTCGTCTGCTATACAAGTTGAACTTAATAGGAATACCTAAAACACATACAATAAGATCAACAGTAACATGATCTGTGCTAATTATTATATTTGCATTTGAAACTTTAACAAAGTCAATATTGTTTTTTGCTATGATTTCGTCTATAAATATTGAAATTTCAGACTTAGGAAGTTTAATAATATTATTTTCAAAATAATGAAAAATATTTTCATTTTCATAATTCTCACTTAAAGAAACTTCCATTTTTGATATATCTATACGATTTATGGAAACTACTGGACGAATAATGCGAACTAAAAATTTTGCAGGATTCAGTTCAAATCTTATGCTTTGCATAGTGACTAAATCATCTAATGTCACATTTTCAAGTGTTAAACTAAAAGGTAAAATATAAAAATTATCAAAATTACAATTATGCCCTGTTTTAGCATGGACATACTTTTGTATAAAAGGTGAAAATACAAATGTTTTTGCAAAACATAAAGAAAGCAGCCCAACTAAAGCGACAAGCATATATATCGTATGTTTCAGATATTTTTGCATAACCATATATCCCTTATCTCTTTAATACAATTAATATCAATTTAAATTTAGAATTTTTCGTTACTATTGAAAAGAATTGACTTATTTTAAAATATTACAATTGCAGCAAAGCTATGAATTAAAGTAAAAATATTCATTAATCAGTAAAAATGATTGAAAACTAACTATTTAATTGGCGTTCCAGTTGATCTTGTAAGATCTTTAAATTCCTTTATGAGATTTATAGTCACTTTGCCAGGTTCACCATTAAAAATTTCTCTTGAATCTACAGAGACTACAGGTACTATTTCAGCTGCAGTACCAGTTAGAAAACATTCATCGGCATTGTAAACGTTATATATACTTATACGTTCTTCTCTAACTGGAATTTTCAACTTATTTTTTGCCAACTCCATAACTGCATCTCTTGTTATTCCTAGTAAAGCTCCTTCTGGTCCTGGAGGTGTATAAAGAGTTCCGTTTTTAACTATGAAAATATTGTCACCGGAACATTCAGCCACATATCCTTCAGAATTAAGCATTATAGCTTCCATAGCACCGCCTCTAACTGCTTCCATTTTTGCAAGTATATTATTTAGATAATTTAGTGATTTAATATTAGGACTTAAAGAATCTTGTGTCATTCTTCTTGTGGGAACTGTTATTATTTCTATTCCTTTTCCATATAGTTCTTCTGGATACAAAGAAATAGTATCGGTAATAATTACCAATGATGGCGGCATAGTACATTTTATAGGGTCAAGTCCCAAATCACCACAACCTCTCGTAACAATAAGTCTTATATAAGCATCAAAAAGTTCATTTGATAAAAGGGTTTCAATCACTGCCTTTTCCATGTCTTTTTGCTGAATAGGAATTTTAAGATTGATAGTTTTTGCAGAAGCCCAAAGTCTATCTAAATGTTCTTTTAATCTGAAAACTCTGCCATTATACGCTCTTATACCTTCAAAAACCCCGTCTCCATAAAGCAAACCATGATCAAAAACAGAAATTTTTGCGTCTTCTTTTTCAACAAGTTTTCCATCAAGATAAATTTTCATCCCATTTTCCTTACAAGTATCAATTAATTATTTTATAATTTTATATCAAGTACATACTTTACCATTTACTATTTTTATTACCCTATCAGCTCTGGAAACAAGTTCTTCATTATGCGTAACAAGCACGAGCGTTGAACCTGACTCTGAAGAAATTTCAAACAGTAATCTCTCAATTTCAAGTCCTGTTACTCTATCTAAATTGCCAGTAGGCTCGTCAGCAAAAATTATGCGTGGATCATTTATTAAAGCTCTTGCCAAAGCCACTCTCTGTTGTTCCCCACCTGATAATTCATTAGGAAAATGATCTTGCCTATCTAAAATCCCAAGTCTTTCCAAAATACTTTTAGCATACTTAAGTCTTATATACCTCTCACTCCATACTGGCAATAAAATGTTTTCCAAAACACTAAAATCTAACATAAGATAATGAAATTGAAAAATAAACCCTATATTATTTTTCCTCATAGCACATAAATATTTATCATTATTCTTAAAGCAATCAATCCCATCTATATAAACTTTTCCAGATGTAGGTCTATCCATAAGTCCTAAAATATGAATTAAAGTACTTTTACCAGCCCCAGATGGTCCTGTTAAAGCTATTTTCTGCCCTGACAATATTTCAATATTAATACTATTTAATATTTCAATATTAAATAATCCTTTCTTTACATAAGTTTTATTTATGTTTTCTGATTTTATATCCATTTAATTAAGTGTTAAGTAAAACTATTTATTTTAGTATTTATTTCAACCATATCTTATTGCTTCAAGAGGGTCTAATTTTGAGACTTGATAAGCCGGATAAATTCCAGCTGTTACTGTAATAATAAATGCTACACTTACAACCATAACTACATCCATCGGTACTATGGTAATAGGTAATTTATCAATATAATAAACACCTTTCGGTAATTTAAATACATTAAACCATTTCAATATGAAACTTATTAAAAGACCTGATATAAAACCCAAAAAAATCCCAATAAACCCAACAATAAGTCCTTCATAAAAAAAGATTTTTGAAATTGAAAGCCTTGAAAAACCTATCGCAGACATTATCCCTATATCTCTTGATTTTTGAAAACTTAAAAGTAAAAGATTTGAAACTATATTAAATGCAGCGACAATTATTATAAGTAGTAAAATTAAAAACATCATTATTTTCTCAAGCTTAAGAGCTGAAAAAAGATTTTTATTCATTTCAATCCATGTTTTGGTCATATATGGATAAGATAGATCCTTTTGCAACTGTAAAGAAACTTTTAAAGCATCGTAAAAATTATTTATATAAACATCTAAACCTGTTACTTCATTCTGCATCAAAAAAAGTTTCTGTCCTTCTTCTAAATCAACAAAACCTATAGAAGAATCAAAATCATACATTCCAGATTGTACAATAGCTGAAACAAAAAACTCATACATTTTAGGAATATTAAAAACATTATCTGGAAACATTAAAATAACTCTATCACCTACATTTACAGAAATATTTTTAGCAAGTTCGCTTCCAAGAATTATTGATTTCCCGCCTATTTTTTTCCAGTCAAAATTTATATCTGAAAAAATTATCTGATTTGAAAAGTTTAACATTTTATTTTCACTTTCATAATTTATAGCTTTAACCAATATACCAGTTGTGGATTTAGAATTTAAGCCCCTAATAATTCCTTGCCTAAATATAAATGGAGATATGCTCAAAATATTCTTATTATTATCTATTTTACGTTTTATTTGAACATAATTTTTAAATGACCTGCCATCAATTCTTGTAACCATTATGTGTGATTGTATGCCCAAAATCTTCCTTCTTATATCACTTTGAAAACCACTCATAACCGCCAATGTTATAATAAGTACTGCCACCCCTAAAGCAGTACCTCCTAATGCAATAAAAGTTGTAAGTATAGAAAAAAAATTTTTTCTTCTTGCCTTTAAGTATCTAAGTGCAACAAAAAATTCTACAGATAATATATTATTCATAATTTGAATATTTACCTCATTGTAGGGAACATTATTACTTCTTTAATTGACTCAACTCTAGTTAAAATCATAACAAGCCTATCTATGCCTATGCCTAAACCACCTGTTGGAGGAAGACCTTGCTCAAGTGCAAAAATGAAATCTTCATCATAAGGCATGACTTCTTCTTCACCACATTCTCTACTTTTTAGTTGCATTTGCTGAATAAATCTTTTTTTTTGTAATTCAGGATCATTAAGTTCTGAATAAGCATTTCCAATTTCCATTCCATTCATGTAAAGTTCAAATCTTTCGGCTATTTCAGGTTGATTAAACTTAACTTTTGAAAGAGGTGAATAAATAGCTGGATAATCTAAGACAAAAGTAGGATTCTTTAAATTTGGAACAACTTTTTCTTCAAAAATCTGATCTAAAATTTTTTTATTACTTGCATTTTCTGGCAAATCAAGATTTAAATGCTTTACTCGTTCAAACATTTTTTTATCTTCAATATATGGTAATAAATCAAGCCCTGTATATTCTCTTATTAGGTCAAACATTTTTACTCTTTTAAATTCTAAGTTAACACTTGAGTCTATTTTCTTAGCCGCTGTCTTGATTAAAGTTTCAGCAATATTCATCATATCATTGTAGTCAGCATATGCCTTATAAAGTTCAATCATAGTAAATTCAGGATTATGATTCTTATCTATTCCTTCATTTCTAAAGTTTTTACCTATTTCAAAAACTTTATCCATACCTCCGACTATTAGACGTTTCAAAAAAAGTTCTGGGGCAATTCTCAAAAACAAATCCATATTCAAAGCATTATGACGCGTTATAAACGGCTTCGCAGTCGCACCACCAGCAAGAGATTGTAAAATAGGAGTTTCTACTTCTACAAAACCAAGCTCTTCAAGTTTACGCCTCATAGATGAAATAATCAAACTCCTTTTTACAAAAATATCTTTCACTTCATCGTTTACAATCAAATCTAAATACCTTTGTCTATATCTTGTTTCAATATCTTTGAGTCCATGCCATTTCTCAGGTAAAGGTCTAAATGCTTTTGTAAGCATAACCCACTTTTCAGTCATTATACTCAACTCGTTTGTCTTAGTTTTAAAAGGTACCCCTTCCACTGCTATAATATCAGACACATCAACCATATTCTTAAAAAGCCTATATTGATATCTTCCTATTTTATCTTCACGAACATATATTTGAATTTTAGCGTATCCATCTTTTATATCTACAAAAGCTACTTTACCCATGTTCCTATACGTCATAACCCTACCCGCAGTTCTAACTTTTACATTTGATATTTGTCCCTGTTTAAGAAAAACAAAATCTTTCTGTATATCAGAATTATTTTTATCCAAGGCATACTTTGAAGGATAAGGATTTATCCCAGAGCTTACAAAATCTTCTGCCTTTTGCTTTCTAAGTTGAATTATGTGCTCTATAGAATTTGACTGATGTTTTTGCTCTTTTTTTATCATTTATTACTATTACCTTTGTCCTTTATTTTTACTAATTAATAAATTATTAATACTAATATTTATATCCATAAAAATAATAACTTGGGCATTATATCATTTTTTACTTAAATAAATGAGTGAAGGTAATTATCTCTTAAGATTATTTAATTTTTCGCCTAATAACATTTTACATCATATTATTATCGTTGAGAGAATCTCAAGAATTAAAGTTGCATTTCACGTTGAAAATGCTATTTTAGAAGGTTTTAACGATTTTACAACTTCCACAATCCGATTTTTTTCTTTATCAAAAATAAATAATATCTAAATCAAAACGCAAAAATGTGAATCAACTCACAATTATCAAATAAAAAAGCACTATTGGCACTCATTTTTAATATAAACTATTTAAACTTTTTTTCAGAAAGTTTTAGCTTTAACTACTGAATTATCGAATTTTACATTTTTCATTTAAAAATAAACTATCATAAATACCCACTAAATTATTTATTTTATATTTTTATGTTGTAATTTTGTGTTTATTTATGAAAAAACATAATACTTTTATTTATTATTTTTTTGATATTATTAATTTTTTGAATCCTCTATTCACTTATTATTAATAGAACTCTTTTTCAAAAGATAAAGCAAATTATTTATAATTTCTCTGCACAACCATACATTATGAATATTACTTGCAACTAATCAAATGCCAAAACAACAAACTTTTCTTGTGTTGCATTTTTAATGTCAATTAGCAGATTGATATGGTAGTATAAGCTGTAACTATGCACTCCAACAAGAGTATAAGTTTTGCCTAGCTTGTACTATACTTTATTTTCCATAACATAATATGTCTCTCTCTAATACATATTTATATATAGAATATGAAGACAATCTCTTAAGATCTATCCCTCTATAAAAATCCATATAGTTTCATTAGCTCACAACACCACACTATAGATAAAACAAAATGTCTTCGAGAAAAGTTCTATCTAAATATTTAAGCTTCAAGATCAAGTCTCTCAATATTCCCTCATATAAAATATAAATAAACAGACCTCATCCTGTAAACGATATTTCCAAACATATTCTTTACACGTATAACACAGTACTTATATCTTATTCAGGTTCTCTCAAATAATTTCTAAAATTACGCTCTAAGCGAATATCTGTCAAATTATTATGAACAAGAGAAAAGTGTATGTTCTTCATTAAATATAAACTTTATCTCGCCATCCCACACTTTCTATTGTTAAGTATAACTTTGTCATCATAGCTAAATCGTTTCTTTTTACTTTCAAGCGCTACAAGATAGAAGATAGAAATCTCAAAACTAACTGCTCTATTTTATAAACTCATTTTTATTTGTTATCCTTTTTTATTAAAATAGTGCACTTCATACATTTAAATGCGTCTTTTGTTAATAAACATTTCTACTTTGACATTTGCAATATTCCACAATTTACTATAATCTATAAATAAATTTTCATTATGACATTACTCTTATAAAATGCTAAAAAAACTACATTTATACATCATTAAAGAATTTTTGAGCTATTTCCTTTTTGGCCTTGCTGTTTTTTCTATTTTTTTTCTTTTAAATAATTTGTTTGATTTTATAAATCTTTTTCTTTCAAGAGGAATTCCTCCCATTTTAATTCTTGAATTACTTATTCTTATAGTCCCCAAAATTTTAATGTCGACAATACCAATGGCTACACTCCTAGGTATATTAATATCTTACGGAAGATTATCTGAAGACAATGAAATAACAGCAATGAAATCTTCCGGAATAAACTATAAAACATTGACAACACCAATAATAGCCTTAGTTTACGTGATATTTATTTCTCTTTTATTCTGCAATCATTTTATGGTACCATCAGCAACTTCAAATTTTAGAAATCTCTACAAAGAAATTATTATAAAAAAACCTCTATCTAAATTAACAGAAAAAACTATAAACAAAATAGGGGGATATAGTTTATATGCAAATAAAGTAAATCATAAAAATAATACACTTTCAGAGGTTAGTATATATAAATTTGATAACAAAAACGATAATGACAGTAAAGATGTTTTGACAAAAGCTTACAGTATATACGCATCATTAGCCATACTCAAATCCTATCCAAATGCCATTAAAATTACTCTTTATAATGGCTATCTATCGCATGTACATCCTTCGGATATCAATAGTATGACGTATATTACTTTCAAGTCCTACTGTTTTTTTATAACGTTATATAATGAAGTTAAAGATGATAATTTGCTCATACTTGGAATGTCTTCCCCGGAAATCATTAAAACTATAAAAATCTGTAAAGAATTAAATATACCATTTAATAAGTATGAGATTGAATTATGGATTAGATGGACTTTCGCATTTGCCTCAGTCGCATTCGCTTTTATCGCATTACCTATAGGAATAATGGCAGGGAAAAACGGGAGAAGTACAGGCTTTGGAATAAGTTTAGGTATCATTTTAATTTATTACATGCTAACTATGCTTGTAATAGATCTAAGTAAAAAAAGTTACATACCAACGAGTTTAATAATGTGGCTCCCCAATATTATTGTTACAACACTTGGAATTTATCTATTTACAAAAATGAGGAGAAAATAATAATGAAAATTATATATATATATATTATTAGGAGTTTTGCAAAAATTTTCACATTTATATCGCTAGTATTTATACTCATAGGAATAACATCTGAACTACTTAGACAAAAGGAGTTTTATATGGAATATAAAACTCCTTTCTACTTGATATTACTACATTTAATTTCAAATGTACCACGCTGGTTCATGCAAGCCCTTCCTATAATTACCCTTATCGCTCTATTATTCTCTTTAGGAGATTTATCAAAAAAAAACGAGATAACAGCAATGAAAGCCGCAGGAATAAACATTTGGAAAGTTATATCATTATTCCTAATAGTAGGTTTAATCATAGGAGTAACAGAATTCAGTGTAAGAGAATTTATAATTCCTAAAACACACAAATATAATAAAAAAATACAAAAAGAAAAAATACAAAAAGAAAAAATACAAAAGAAAACTGAATTTTCTAATTTAATAATTTTTATGCCTAATGGTACAAGACTTACAGCAGACTATCTAAATACTGATGAAAGAATAATGAGAGATATTGTGATAGAAAAATATATAAATAAGTTTAATGTAAGATATTTCATTTTATCTAAAGAGGCTATATGGAAAAATAATGTATGGTTATTGAAAGATGGTGTTTCGAGAAAATTTAATGGCCACACTTGGAATGAAGTTTACTTTAAAAATCACAAATTAGACATACGTATGAAACCAACAGATATGGTAACACAAACAATTTCTTACAATTCCATGAACACTCGTGCATTTAAAAAATATATAACCCATCTTGAAATTTCTGGACAAGCAACAGTTAAAGAAAAAATAGCTTTTAATATGAGATATGCAACTATTTTTTCTCATATTGTAGTCATGATAATTGGGATTCCTTTTGCAATAGGACCAGGAAGAAAATTAAATAAAGTATTGAATTTTACACTCGCCTTAATCGCCACATTTGTATACTGGGGTATACAAGTGATAGCAACATCACTTGGTGAAAATTTTGTATTACAACCACTTGTAGCTGCTTGGTTACCAATCTTTACGTTCACAGTAATAGGAATTTATGTTCTTGTCAAAACAAAAAAATAATGAAGGTTTAACTTTTATTTAATAATAAATTTTTGATAGAATAAACTAATTTGCTAATGCGTCAAAATTAGTTATATTTTATATTGAGAGATAGATATATGCATATTTGTGACGGATTTTTAAATAATAGTCTAGCAATGGGATTGCTTGCTGGAATGTCAGTTGTGTTTAGTTATTGCCTAAAAAGAGTTTATAAAGTTGCAACTACAGTCTCAACTATAACTTCAGGAAGTAACAAAAATATTGGAATCTGTACATTTGAATTTTTCAACGGCACAAATGAATATATTCAGAAATTAACAATTATTGCAATGTGGATATTTGCCTTACAAATGTTTAACATTCATGTACAATCAAAAATCTCAGCACATTTAATAGGTGGAGTGTTTGCCGCTGTTATCTTAGGACCATTCGCAGGATTTTTAGTAATGTCTTTAGTTTTTATCATTCAATGTATATTTTTTTCAGATGGTGGAATACTCGCACTTGGCGCAAATATTTTCAATATGGCTTTTATAGGCTCTTTTATTTCATATTATATTTACAAGGCAATAGTAAACAAAAATTATCATCTAGCCATATTTATATCTTGTTTATTCTCAATTTTAAGTGCTGCGTTCTTTTGCCTAGTTGAACTTAGTGTTTCTGGAACTGTGCATTTTTCAGCATCATTTAAGAATATGATGCATTTACATTTAATTGTCGCACTATTAGAAGCTGTTATCACTCTGGTATTACTACGACTATTGAAGTTTGCCTGTAAATAAAACTAAAATGAATAAAAAAACTATTCTTGCACTATTTCCTGCGCTTATTATACTTTCTTCGAGTTTATTTTCCTCAAAATATCCTGACACTTTAGAAACATTTGCAGTAAATCAAGGTTTTGTAAAGCAATATAAAAAAATAGTTTTAATATTTAATGATTATACTTTGCCTTTCATTAGTAACCAATTCTTATCTTCTCTTTGTGCTGGTATAATCGGATTAGCTTTATTGTATATTTTATATAAAATGGTCAAATTTTTTATAAAGTAAATGGATAATATTACAAATAAAGTAAACGAAAAAGAACAGATACTAAAACTACTAAACCAAGTAAAAGATGGATTAATATCACCAGATAACGCTTTGCTGAATTTGCAGACCATGCCATTTGAAAGCCTAGAACATACTAATATTGACTATCATAGAGTATTGCGTCAAGGTTATGGAGAAGTGATTTATGGGCAAAATAAAACATCTGAACAAATTAAAGATATTATTTCTAATATGCTGGCTAAAGGTTTGAGTAACATTATAATTACACGAATTCGCCAATCAATAGTTGATTTTTTAGTAGAACAAAAAATAGATATAGAATATTATTCTGTTGCTAAACTTGCTATCGTAAAACGTAACAATAAAATAAAATTAAAAGGTTCCATTGTAGTCGCATCAGGAGGTACGAGTGATATACCTGTATGTGAAGAAGCAGCTATTACCAGTGAGGTTTTGGGGAGCCGTGTTACTCGTTTATACGATGTTGGTGTCGCTGGATTACATCGCCTTCTATCACAATACAATATTCTTGCAAAGGCTCGTGTTGTTATAGTAGTTGCAGGCATGGAAGGGGCTCTCACTAGTGTAGTCGGCGGACTTGTAAGTTGCCCTGTTATTGCAGTACCAACAAGCATAGGGTACGGAGCAAACCTCAATGGTCTTTGTGCATTACTTGCTATGCTTAACTCATGTGCAAATGGTGTTTCAGTTGTTAATATTGACAATGGCTTTGGTGCAGGTTATATCGCAAATCGCATTAACAGGATGGATAGCATTCAATGAAAACGCTCTATTTGGAATGCTCAATGGGGGCTGCTGGAGATATGTTAATGGGAGCTTTAATAGAACTAATTGAAGATGAAGATAAAACAGATTTTTTAAAACAAATAAACTCTCTCGGGCTTCCAAATCTTAGAGTAAATGTAAAGTCAGTTAAAAAATGCGGTATCATAGGAACACGCATACTAATAAATATCAAGGGCAAACGAGCAGATATTGCTCCACAAAATATTCACGTTAACACACACGAAGAGAAGAACTATTACGACTTAAATAAAAACAATCATATAAATATTAAAAAAATTGAAACTACGATTAGGCAATTACAAGTTAGTCAGAAAGTTAAAAATAATTCCATTGATATATACCGTTTGATTGCTGAAGCTGAAGCTAACGTACATAGATGTCACGTTAAGTACGTACATTTCCACGAAATAGGTAATATCGATGCTTTAGTGGACATTATAGGCGTATGCATGCTAATAGAATACCTTAACCCTGAAGAAATAGCAGTATCACCAGTTAATGTGGGTAGTGGATTTATCAGTTGCCAACACGGCATATTGCCTGTACCAGCTCCTGCTACAGCTCGTATTCTACAAGATATTCCAATTTACAGTAACAATAATATACAGGATGAATTATGTACACCTACTGGAGCAGCTATTATCAAGTATTTTGCAACAGACTTTAAACAAATGCCAAAAATGCGTGTAAAAAAAATAGGTTATGGTATGGGAGCAAAAAATTTTGAAATTGCAAATTGTGTACGTGCATTTTTTGGAGAGACTGATCCAAGAACTAAGGACACACACACTATAGTTAAATTAGAATGTAATCTAGACGATATGACAGGTGAAGCTATCGGTTTTGCTATAGATTTACTATTTGAAAAAGGTGCACTTGATGTTTTTACTATACCCATTCAAGCAAAAAAAAATCGTCCTGCAGTTTTATTAACTTGCATATGTAATGAATACAAAGCCAATTTTTTCATAAAACTAATATTACGTCACACAACTACTTTCGGTGTGCGAAAAAATATTTGTGATCAATATGCATTAAAGCGTAAAATTTCAACACAAAGAACACTATATGGCAATATAAGAGTAAAAATAGGTGAAGGATATAGTGTAAAAAAATTTAAACCCGAATATGATGACATTATGAAGGCTGCACGCTTAAATAATGTGTCTTTTAGTGATGTCAACGACGTTATTATAGATTCACAAAGAAAAGAATATGAACAAAATAAACCAAAAATATGAAACACTTAAACAATATATATATGATTTAAGTAATATAATTGTCGCATTTTCAGGAGGCGTTGACTCAACTTTTTTATTAAAAACGTCTCATAATGTTTTAGGTGATAAAGCTATTGCCCTAACGGCAAGATCATATTCTTTTCCACAACGAGAACTAAATGAAGCAATAACATTTTGTAAAAAACAAAACATCCAACATATTATATGCGATTCAGAGGAACTAAATATCAAAGGATTTTCTGATAACACTATTAACCGCTGTTATCTATGCAAAAAAGAGTTGTTTTCAAAAATTTGTAATATAGCTAAAGAGAAAAATATAAAACACATAGTTGAAGCCTCAAATATAGACGATAATAATGATTATCGTCCTGGTCTAAAAGCAATACACGAATACAACGTGAAAAGCCCATTGCGCTATGCAAAACTCACGAAAAAAGAAATTCGTATGCTTTCAAAAAGAATTGGACTTTCAACATGGAATAAACAATCATTTGCTTGCTTGTCTTCACGTTTCCCCTATGGAGAACATATCACTTTGCCACGTCTATCAATGATAGAACGTGCAGAACAATTGCTTTTAGATATTGGGCTTAGACAAGTCAGAGTACGGTACCACGGAAGTCTTGCGCGTATTGAAACTGATGAGTATGGCCTTAATATTCTCATGAAACGTAATCAACGTGAAAAAATATATAAACAATTTAAAAAAATAGGATTTATCTATACTGCGATAGACATTTTAGGGTACCGAACTGGGAGCATGAACGAAACACTAATGTATACTCATAAAATTAAAAACCTAATTTAGACTATAATAAAGTAATTAGCTCATTTTTTTATAAAAAATTTTTTACCATCTTGGATGAAATTTTTTATACTGTTTTACTATTTTTTCTCTATCAAGATGCGTATAAATTTGTGTCGTTATAATCGAAACATGTCCTAACATTTCCTGAACAAAACGAATCTCAGCTCCACATGCAAGTAAATGACTCGCAAAAGAATGTCTTAAGGTATGTGGTGTAATATTTTTAGTAATTCCTATACTTTTAGCAATGTTCTTAAGCTGTCTCCAAAATTCTACTCTTGAAAGTTTCTTGCCCAATCTAGAAATAAATATATTATCTTCTATAGTTAGGGCGGGTTTACGTTTCGTTAAATAAATATCAATGAACTTTTTAGCTTTTTGTCCAAAAGGAATAAGTCTCTCTTTAGAACCTTTACCTAAAACCATTAAAAAACAACTTTCTAGATTCACATTAGAAAATTTCAGATTTATAAGTTCTGAAACTCTCAATCCAGTAGCGTACATAAGTTCAAGCATTGCCTTATTTCTTACATGTACTTTATCATTAGCATTTACAGAATTTAGGAGAAGGGTAACTTCATCCAAAGTAAGTGTGCATGGTAGATTTTCAGATACCTTTGGAGACGTCAAATATAACGTAGGATCACTTTTTATCAAATCCTCTAAACTTAAAAACCTATAAAACTGTTTTACTGATTCAACAAGTCTACAAATAGATCTCGGACTTAAACCTTCATTTTTCAACTTCCACAAAAAATCAGTTATATCGTGATGTTCAAAATCCTCAAGAAATATTTGCTCTTTTTTAGCAAAATTAACAAGTTTTAAAACATCAGTCTTATAAGCTGCAACAGTATTTTTAGATAACCCTTTTTCTGCAGTTATATAAGAAATAAAATTATTAAGTATTCCTTCATAATTTAACATTCTTCTTAAATCTTCAATTATTATTTAAATATGGATTATGCCTTAACTCATTTGCTAGTGTAGTCTTACTTCCATGTCCAGGATAAATAACAAGAGATGGATTAAGTCCTTTTATTTTATCAAGAGAATTTAAAATATCTTCGTAATTCCCACTAGTTAAATCTGTTCTGCCTATTGTACCTGCAAAAAGAGTATCTCCAGTAATCAAAAAATCATTAAATAACAAGCAGATACTACCTTTTGTATGACCAGGTGTATGCATAACTCTAAAAGTTGTAAAAGTTAATTTCACCTCTTGATTATCTTCAAGAGCTATTTCAGGCACTCTAATAGTATCTGGAAATACAAATAATTTAGAAGCGCCTTTAAAAGAATTGGCAAGTACTTCCAATTCATGCTTATGTATGGCCAAAGGAATGTTAAATTCTGAACGTATTTGATCATCAGATAATACATGATCATAATGACCATGCGTATTTATGATCATTTCAGGTTTCAATTTATCTTTCACTAACTCAAAAATCACTTTTCCACCATCTTCTCCTGGATCTATGATTACTGCTTGCAAACTTTCAGAATCATATACCACATAACAATTTTCAGCTAAAACACCAGATACAATCTTTTTTATCTTTATCATTTTATCACCATAATAACATAATAACTTGTAATATAATATTTACAAACATACCTGCTATAATATCATCCAAAGTAATTCCTATCCCTCCTTTTAATTTTTGCAAGTTTCTTATAAATAGAGGTTTTCTTATATCAAATATCCTAAATAATAAAAAGCCAAAAACTAAAACTATCAAAGTTTTTGGTAGAAATGCAATTGAAAACCATGACCCAGCAACTTCATCTATAACTATTCTTTGATCATCTTTTTTATTATAAATAATTTCAGCAATAGAAGAAAACAAAACTGAAACAATAAATACTACAATAAGTAGAAAAACCTGAAATACACACCTACTCGGCACAAATAATATCCAAAACAAAAAACCAACTAAACTTCCGAATGTTCCTGGAGCACATTTTAAATAACCTATGCCTGAAACTGAAGAAAAAAATATTATTACTTTGTACACTTTTTTAGTTTTCAATCAACAATTTTCTATATTTCCAAACATATTTTATTCCTGAATAGACCGTAAGCATAACAACAACAAAAGTCACCCAAAATGGCGTTTTTTTCATTACGATAAACATTGTAGAATAAGAGTTTTTCATAGTATTTTGTGTTATCCCGAAAAACTTAAAAAATGCTTTATTAACTACCAAAATTACTATTACCATTATAACTATAATCGCTACCATTTGTGATGTAGTCTTAAATTTTCCAGTTTTATCTGCAGGTATTATTATACTTTTAGTAGCAGCAATAGAACGCAAACCAGTCATTATAAATTCCCTCGCGACTATTATTATAACCATCCACGCTGCAACTCCAAGTATTGGAATCTTAATAAAATATATAAAAGCAGCCGATATTAAAAGTTTATCGGCAAGAGGATCCAAAAATATTCCTAGAGATGTCACTGTTTTACTTTTCCTTGCTATTTGCCCATCAAGTAAGTCTGTAACTGATGCAGTACAGAAAACAACTAGAGCCAATATACTATTATAAATTCCACCTAATTCCATAAATAAAATAAAAAACGGAACCATACATATTCTTGTTATAGTAAGCTTATTTGCCAAATTCATTTACTCTCTCCACATATTTCAAACCCTAATTGTAATCACTACATAGCTTTTCATTTTTAAAAACATATTTACTACACAAATCATTACATATCTAATTGAGTTTTATCATTTCAATATCGTTATTCATATTACTAAACCTAAATATATTATTATCTAAAACAGAATTAATAATATAGTTTTTCAATACAATCTTCATAATAACTCCACCAAGATCTAAAATAATTTTCTCAGGATGCATACTTAATTTTGAAATACATATCTTCATATCACAACTTTTCAGGTTAACTTTGACTAAAATATATTTCTCATTTTCATCAACAAAATTTACTATATTTGTCTTATTCATCCTTTTCAAATCTCCATAATAAACACCCATAAAACCTAAAATACTAGTAAAAGTAAAATTTTCATTAATGATGCTATTCCAGTTATCAATTATAACTTGCCTATTTTTTGGAATATAAATAGTTATATTTTTACCATCAAAATATATTTGCTGTTCCTGTGGAACTTTCTGATCTATGTAAATTCCGTAGTTTTTTTTAAAAAATAGTTTTCCACAAATCTTTTGTTCTTCTTTCTTAGATTCAAAAAAAATACTTTGAACGTAATCTGTGCTAATAGTATTTACATTTCTATTAGTCTTCTCTATTTTCTCAAGAAATACATCAATTTTATTATCGTGCACTCGAGCATAAACAATTCTAGAAAAAGCAAGTATAATAATCAATAAAACAACAACCATTACTTTCACAATAAACATATGACTTCTTGGTAACGAATTTCTTTCTATGTTTATAGTCACACTTAATTTTTCCCAATCTCATCTTTTAAATAGTTTTCTATTTTAGAATAATCTATTTGCCACTTATTGGTACCATTCGGTTTTGTTATAAAACCCTTTATTT